>CAVTTD010000013.1:0-65558 GCA_963737525.1 uncultured Actinomycetota bacterium | reverse complement strand
AGTCCGTGATGGGGGCAGCCGTCGTGCGTGCCTACGGCCTGGACGAGCAGACGTTCGGCCGGGTCCGCGGCGCGATCGACCGTCGGTACCAGGCGGAGGTCGTCGCCCACTGGCGGTCGGCCACGCTCTTCCCGCTCTCCACGGTCTTCTACGCGCTGGCCGTCTCGATCGTCGTGGTGCTCGGTGCGGGGTTCGGGCCGGACTGGGGCCTCACGTTCGGCCGGGTGACGGCGTTCCTGTTCCTCGCGGACGCGTTCCTGCACGTGTTCACCGACCTCCCGGAGATCTACAGCGAGACGCAGACCGCGATCGCCGGATGGCGGAAGGTCCTGGCGGTCCTCGACCTTCCCGTGGAGATCGTCGAGCCGATCCCCGGCGTGGAGCTGCCGGCCGGCGCGCTCTCGGTCCACGCCGAGGACGTCGAGTACCGGTACCGCGAAGGCGGGCGGGTCCTGCACGGGATCTCGCTCGACATCGAGGCCGGGGAGCACGTCGCGATCGTGGGTGAGACCGGCTGCGGGAAGACCACGTTCGTGAAGCTCGTCTCCCGGCTCGCCGATCCCAAGGCCGGACGGATCGAGGTCGGCGGCATCGATCTGCGCGAGATCGCGGCCGCGTCGCGGCATCGAGCGCTCCGGATGGTCCCGCAGGACGGCTTCCTGTTCGACGCCACCGTTCGGGAGAACGTTCGAGCCGGCCGCGAGGGCGCGACCGACCGCGACGTGGAGACCGCGTTCGAGGAGCTCGGGCTCGGCGGGTGGGTATCGGGGCTCCCGAAGGGGCTCGATACACCCGTGGGCGAGCGCGGGGAGGCGCTGTCCGTCGGCGAGCGTCAGCTCGTCGCGCTCGCGCGCGCGCAGATCGCGGACCCCGGCCTGCTGATCTTGGACGAGGCGACGTCGGCGGTGGACCCCGCGACGGAGCGGCGGATCTCCGAGGCGCTGCGCCGGCTCTCCGAGGGCCGCACCACGATCACCGTGGCGCACCGCCTGTCGACCGCCGAGGGCGCCGATCGGGTGTTCGTCTTCGATGCGGGCCGGCTCGTGGAGACGGGCACGCACGAGGAGCTCGTGGCGGCCGGAGGAACGTACGCCCGTCTGTACGAGAGCTGGCTCGGCAACGTGCGGGTGGGCTGAGCGCGCCCTAGGCTGCCGACCTCATGCCCGACTTCCTCGACGGCCTCCGAGCCAGCGCGGCCGCTTCCGCGTTCCCGGTGGACGGCGAGCTCACCGTGCCCGGCCTGCAGGCTCCCGTCGAGGTGCTGCGCGATCGCTACGGGGTCGCCTACCTCTCGGCCGGCTCGCTCGAGGACCTCTGGTTCGCTCAGGGGCTCGTGACCGCGGGCGAACGCCTCTTCCAGATCGACTTGGCCCTGAAGCAGGCGAACGGACGGCTCTCCGAGCTCTTCGGCGACCTCACCCTCGACGACGATCGGTTCACCCGCACGATCGGCATCAACCGCGCCGGCGTCGCGATCGCCGCCGGCTGGGACGACACCTCACGGGCGATGATCGCGCGCTTCCGGGAAGGGATCCACGCATGGATCGACGCGATGCCCGCCCCGCCCGTCGAATACGTGCTGCTCGACGCGTCGCCCGAACTCCCCGACGACGACGCCTCGTGGGCGGCGTGCTGGGCGATGTTCTCCTGGGGTCTCTCCGGGAACTGGGACCTCGAGCTCCTCCGCGTGCATCTGGCCGCGGAGCTCGGTGAGGAGGTGGCCGGCCGCCTCCTCCCACCGCTCAGCGGTCATCCGACGGCGCCGGCGGCCGGCCGCCTCGCGGGCGACCTGCTCGAAGAGCTGCCCCGCACGCCGCGTGGCCAGGGCTCGAACGAGTGGGCGATCGCCGGCGACAGGACGGCGTCCGGCAAGCCCCTGCTCGCGAACGACCCGCACCTGCTCGTCCAGCAGCCGGGCGCCTGGGTCGAGCTCCACCTCCGCGCCCCCGGCTACGAGGCCCGCGGCGTCGCGGCGCCGTTCGCACCCGGCATCGTGCTCGGCACCACGGCCCACCATGCGTGGGGCGCGACCAACGTCGGCGGCGACGTCCAGGACCTCTACCTCGAACGCCTGAACGACGAGCGCACGGCCGCCCGGTACGAGGACTCGTGGGAACCGCTCACGACGCACCTCGAGGAGATCCGGGTCCGGGGCAGCGACGAGCCGGTCGTGCACGAGGTCCGCGCGACCCGGCACGGGCCGCTGCTCGATTCGTATCTCACGGGCCGTCTCCGCCCCACGAAGCGACCCCTCGACGCCTCCTACGCGCTCCGGTGGGTCGGCGCCGAGCACAGCATCCGCCCGTCGGCGTTGATCGACGTCGCCAACGTCGAGAGCTTCGAGGAGTTCCGACAGGCCGCTCGCGCGCTCGAGTGCCCCGGCCAGAACCTCGTCTATGCCGATATCGACGGCACGATCGGCTATCAGTGCACGGGGCTCCACCCGATCCGTCCCACCGGTGACGGGACGGTCCCCGTGCCCGGCTGGAACGGAGAGCACGAGTGGCAGGGCTTCGTCCCCTTCGAGGAGCTCCCGTACGCTGTGGATCCCGGTCGTGGGATACCTCGTGACGGCGAACGATCGGATCCATGCCGACGACTATCCGCACCTGATCGGCCTCGATTTCCACGCGCCCGACCGCGCCGCACGGATCACGGAGCTGATCGAGGCTCGTAGCGATCACACGGTGGACACGTGCCGGGTCATCCAGTCCGACACGGTGTCGCTCGCCGCGCGCGACCCTGCTCCCTCGGATCTCCGCTCACGCGATGCGCGGGCCACGAGACTCTTCCAGGACTGGGACCACGACCTGGCCGCCGACTCGGCAGCCGCCGCGCTGTGGGAAGTCTTCGTGGACGAGCTCGCGCGCCGTCGCCGTCGGCGACGACGAGGCCCTCGTCGCCGAGTACCTGACCGACCGCGAGCTGTTCCGATGCCGCGCGCTGCCCCAGCTCCTCGATGAGGGCGTCCTCTCGCAGGAACAGCTCGACGACGCCCTCGCCGCCGCCTGGGACCGATGCGCCGAGGCGATGGGTCCGGATCCCGCGAGCTGGCGGTGGGGCGACATCCATCGGGCGCGGTTCGTCCATCCGCTCGGCCGCATGCCCGGGCTCGAGCCGCTGTTCGTCGCCGCCGAGCTGCCGCTCGGCGGCGACGAACAGACCGTGAACAACGCCGGCTTCGAAGGCGACGGTCCCTTCGACGTCTACGTCGTCCCCTCGTGGCGGGCGGTGTACGACCTCTCGAACCTCGACGACAGCATGGGGATCCTCCCGACCGGGCAGTCGGGCAACCCGGCCTCTCCTCACTGGAACGACCAGACCGACATGTGGACGGCCGGGGAGCTCCGTCCCCTCCCGTTCACCCGGGCCGCCGTCGAGGCCGCCGCCACCGGAGCGACTCACCATCGTGCCCGGCTGACCCGGGGCCCGGGTACCATCTGCGCCATGCCGGAGTCCCGTTCCCGGAAGAAGCGAACCACCCAGCGCTACCAGATCGAGCCGCAGCGCAAGAAGCGTTCGAAGGCAAGCCCTCGCTGGTACGGGCCGCTCGTGC
Source organism: uncultured Actinomycetota bacterium (assembly GCA_963737525.1). Classification (GTDB taxonomy): domain Bacteria; phylum Actinomycetota; class UBA4738; order UBA4738; family HRBIN12; genus JAJNBA01. Next base: position 62,002 of record CAVTTD010000013.1, on the reverse strand, counting down.
TCGGCGTCATCGGCCTGGGCGTCGTCGTGGTCGTGTGGAACTACCTCCGGGGCGATTTCGCGACCAACGGCGTGCTCTGGACCGGCCTCGGCATCATCGGGGTCGGCTTCGTGGGACTCACCTTCTGGAAGTAAGCCGTCGGGAGGCGGAATCACAGCCGTGTGATCTTCCACAACCGGTTTCCACAACGTGGACAAAGCCCCTCCAGCGCAGTGCGATCTTCACGTTTCTTTCACGCCGTTGTGGAAAACCTCGTGGAAACGAAGGGGGAAGCCTGTGGGAATCGGTGGAAGACCTGGCCCTCAGGCGGGCTCCGGACGCCGCACGACCTGCATCTTCTCGCCACAGTGCCGGGGGATCTGGAGCTCACCCAGGCGCGACACCTTGAGCTCCGTGCCGCACTCGCCGCAGACGAGGTAGACCCCGAGGTCGTCCACGTCCTCGGGCGCGGCGGGCGCCGGCTCGTCGGAGGCGGAGCCCGGCGGGCTCGTCATCGTGAGGGAACGAAGCGTCGCGATCCCCACCCGCCAGATCACGAACGCGCCGAGCAGCGCGACGGGGACGACGATCCACATGGGCATGGACCCACGATAGCGACTCAGTCCTGAGGGACCGCCACCCCCGGAACGTGCTCGGCCAGGAAGTCGAGGATCACCCGCTGCTGGCGGATCTCCTCGTCGATGTCGTGTGAGCCGTGGCCCGTCGAGAAGAGATAGAGCTCGTGGGGGTGTCCTCGAGCAGCCAACCGGTCCACGTATGCCATCGCCTGGCGGAGCGGACATCGAGAGTCGTGCTCGCCGATCAGGAACAGCACCGGAGCCTCGACGTCGTCGGCCGAGTTGATCGGGTTGCGTTCGGCCATCAGCTCGGGGACCTCGTCCGGACGGCCGCCGAGGAGGGCGCGATCGTAGGCCTGCAAGAGCGGCGACATGTCCTCGTAGGAGAGCTCGTAGTCGCCGACGGGGATCCCGGCGATCCCGCATCGCCAGCTCCGCTCGGGATGCTTGCCGAGCATCATCAGCGTCAGGTAGCCGCCCCACGACCATCCGCCGACGACGGCACGGTCGGGATCCGCGATGCCCTCCGCGATCAGGTGGTCGAGCGCATCGTTGAGGTCCTCGAGCTCGGGGCCGCCGATGTCGCCGATCAGGGCGTCGCGCCACTCGGCGCCGCGACCGGTCGATCCGCGATAGTTCACGGCCGCGACGGCGAACCCCGCGTCCACGTAGGACTGGACCTCGGGGTTCCAGCGGTCCTCGTCGAGCCAGGTCGGACCGCCGTGGGGGCGGATCAGGATCGGCCACGGACCCGCGCCCTCGGGGGTCACGATGAACCCCTGGACCGAGTCGCCGTGCCGATTGTCGAACCGGAACGACCGGTACGGCCGGCCGGTCGGCGCCGGTTCGCCCTCCAGGGGCAGCACCTCCCTGCCGGCGTCGTCGAGGATCCGCTGCGGGGACGCGCCACTCGCGTGCCGCAACCAGACGGAGCCGTCCGGACGCACCTGCGCCCACTCGACCTGGCCCTCGGGGTGCTCGACCGGCCACAGATCGTTGGTGTCGAGGTCGAGGCGATGGAGCCGATGCCGGCCGTCGTGCAGCTGCGAGAGGAGCAGCGCGCCTGCATCCGGCCACCAGTCCGCGACGGATACCTCCCCCTCGAGCCCCGTGGAGACGTCCGTCACCTCTCCTGTGATCGGATCCCAGAGGGCGGGCTGCGGGATCCCCTTCCGCTCGTGTACGACCGCCAGGCGACGGTCGCCGACGATCGGAGACCACGCCGAGGACAGGAGCTGCTTGCCTTCATCGACCAGGTCGGCGACCGTCGCCCCCGTCCTGGGATCGATGACACGGAGCGCCTCGTGCATCTCGTCACCGTGCTCGGCGTGCTGCAGGCAGAGCAGCGTCCCGTCCGCGGACAGGCCACCGCGGTTGTAGCCGCCCGGTCTCCCGGCCACCTGCATGTGCTCCGTGCTCCGCGCGACCTCCTTCACGGTGGCCCCGCCGTCCTCGCTCACGTAGATCGCGAAACCGTCGTGACCGCTGATCGAGACGGCGAGCATCCCCGGCACCCACGCGATGCCCTCGTTCCAGCCGGGGTCGAGCTCCGGGAACAGGAGCCGGGTGCTCGCCTCCCTCGAATGGCTGCACGTACCAACGGCCGGACTCGTCGCCGGTTTCGTCCTGCCACCAGCAGATGTCGGCACCGTCGGGCGACCAGGCGCCCGAGATCACGCCGACCGGGTGATCGGTGACCCTTCGGCGTACGCCGGCATCGAGATCCACCACGTGCAGCTGCCAGATGCCGCTCTCGGTCGACTCGTAGGCGAGCCGCCTCGGAGCAGCGGGCGACCAGTCGGGGTGGGTGATCATGGGCGCGCGGAATCGGCGTTCCCAGCGCGTCGTCATGCGACCAACGGTAGCAGCGGCCGGCTCAGTCGATGACGGCGATGAGCTGCACGAACAGAGCGGTACCACCGACCATCGCGCCGATCAGCCCGGCTCGCGCGACGAGGAGGGCGCCCCACCGTTCCGGGTGGATACGGAGGATGGCGGCCGTACAGATCCCGGTCGCCGTCGCGAGCGCCAAGCCCCACCCGATGCCGGTCCACGCCAGTTGCGGATCGATGATGTCGAAGGTCTTCAGGAGCACCGAGTTCAGCATCATGACGTCCAGTCCGGCGATCACGAGCGCGATGAACCCCATCGCCGGCTCTCCTCCGCTCGAGAGCCGTTGCTGGCGAACGGCGCCGACCCCGAGCCAGATCGCGGCGGGAACCGTGATCCCGAGCGAGGGGACACCGAGCACCGCGAGGACCAGCGCGAGCCGCGCTCGCCGGTCGCTGATCGGGATGACCGTCGCCACGAGAGCACGATACCGGCAAGCGCTTCCTCCGTGCCAGCGCGTTCACCTGTAAGACTCTTGCCCTCCGCTGTTCTCCGTCGGGTTCGCCCGCTTCGGGGTCCTCCTCGTATTCACGGCCGACGATGGCAGCACGGGCGTCGAGCCATGGAAGATCCGTCCCTCGGAGGGTTCACCAGTCGCCCGGCCGTGAAGGGCTCGCCACACGTTCCGGCGTGAGCGGCAGGTCGATGTGGCGCACGCCCAGGTGTGACAACGCATCGACCACGGCGTTCTGCACCGCAGGCGTCGAGCCGATCGTCGCCGACTCCCCGATCCCCTTCACGCCCAACGGGTTCAGGTCCGTCGGCGTCTCCGTGTTCGAGGTCTCGAAGGACGGGAGATCGGCCGCGCTCGGCATCTGATACGTCGCGAGCGTCGACGTCACCGGGTTCCCGCTCTCGTCGTAGAGCACCTCTTCGAACAGGGCCTGCGCGATCCCCTGACCGAGCCCACCGTGCTGCTGCCCTTGCACCAGCGCCGGGTTCAGGATGCGGCCGCAGTCGTCGACGGCGATGTGACGGAGCATCGCCACCGCACCCGTCACGGTGTCCACCTCCACGACCGCGACGTGAGCCCCGAACGGGAACGTCGACCCGCGCTGGCGGAAGCGACCCTCCGCGCGGAGCGCACCCCCGTCGCTTCCGCCGGCGACCTCGCTCCACCCGATGCTGCGATCCGGCGCGCCGACGACCGCGAACCCACCCTCGACCCGTTCGACATCGGCCGCATCCACCTCCAGCAGCGCGGCGGCGACCTCGCGACCCTTCTCCACGACCGCTTCGGCCTGCTCGAAGACCGACGAGCCGCCGATCTGCAGCGAGCGCGAGCCCCACGTGCCCTCACCTCGCGCCACCAGCCCCGTGTCCGAGTGGACGACGGTCACGTCTTCGAACGGGACCCCGAGCGATGCGGACGCGAGCTGCGCGAACGCGGTCTCGTGCCCGTGCCCGGCGGGCGTCGTTCCGACGGACACCGTCGCGCGCCCGTCGTCGCCGATCTCGACGGCCGCGTACTCCCGGCCGCCGAACGCCGTGATCTCCACGTAGGTCGCGACGCCGATGCCGAGACAGACCTCGTCGCGGCGCGCTCGTCGTCGCCGCCTGCTCGGCTCGCAGCTCCTCGTACCCGGCCAGACGGAGCGCTTCCTCCAGAGGCTTCGTCGTAGTCGCCCGTGTCGTAGGTGACGCCCGTGACGGTCGTGTGGGGGAACTCGTCGGGCCGGATGAAGTTCCTCCGTCGAAGCTCGACGGGGTCCATCTCGAGCTCGGCCGCGAGCATGTCCATCGCCCGCTCGATCAGCGCGGTGGCTTCCGGCCTGCCCGCACCGCGATAGGGAGCGACCGGTGTCGAGTTCGTGACCACGCTCCGGCCGCTGCTCAAAACGCGCGGGATCCGGTAGACCCCGCAGAGCATCTCCTGGGTCGTGCCCGGCATGAACGCGCCGATCGGGTACGCGCCCATGTCCGCGAGGATCTCGGCCCGGAGCCCCACGAGCGTTCCGTCGCGCTTCGCACCGAGCTCGACCCGCTGGACCTGCGCCCGGCCGTGGGTGAGCGAGACCATCGACTCCGAACGCGTCTCCTGCCATCGCACGGGCCGGCCGAGCCGGGCCGCGATCGCCGCCACCGCGTGATACTCGGCGTAGACCTGCATCTTGGCCCCGAAGGCGCCGCCGACGTCGGGCGCGATCGCGCGCACGCGATCGCGCCCGACCCCCAACGTCTCCGCGAGGTCGTCGCGGACGTCGAACGGGATCTGGGTCGAGACCCACACGGTGAACGAGCCGTCGTCGTCGGGGACGACGGCGATCCCGTTCGTCTCCATCGGCGCGGGCGCGACCCGCTGATTCACGAACCTGCCGCGCACCACCACCTCCGCGCCCTCGAGGGGATCCTCGTCGGACCCGGAGCCGAACGCGTGGGCGACGTTGGTCCCGAACTCCGGCCACAGGAGCGGCGCACCCTCTGCCACTGCCTCCTCGACGTCCACGACGACCGGCAGCTCCTCGTACTCGATCGCCACCATCTCCGTGGCGTCGACGGCCTGCCCAGAGGTCTCCGCGACGACCACCGCGATGATCTCCCCCACGAACCGGACGACGTCGCCTGCGAGTGGCTCGCGGCTGAACAACCCCTCGAGCTCCCCATCCAAGTCGCCTTCGACGGTGCCGGAAGGGGGAAGCGGCGCGAGGTTCAGGTCGCTTGCGACGTAGGCGCCCACGACCCCCGGAGAGGCGAGCGCGGCGTCCACGTCGACCCCAAGGATGTTCGCGTGCGGCATGATGGAACGGACGAAGGCGGCGTGCAGGGATCCCGGGATCTCGACGTTCTCGAGGTACCGACCCTCCCCGCGGAGGAACCGAGGGTCTTCAGACCGAAGAGCCGGCACGCCGAACATGGAGGGAGGCGCCGTCGCCACGGCGCCGATACTGACAGCGGAAGGAGCGGGCGACATGCGGAGAACGGGGATCCTGGCGGCGTTGGTGCCGCTGCTCGTCGCGGGACTCGTGGGGACGACGCCCGTGCCCGCGATCGCGGGCACGGGCGTCAGGGCGGTTCGCGTCGCCGCGAACCTCGCGAGCCCGGTCGGCTTCACGTTCATGCCCTCGGGACAGCTCGTCTACCTCGAGCGGAACACGGGATGGCTCCGCTTCCGCAACCTGCAGACCGGCGTCGATCGTCGCGTCCACCAGATCTCGAGCGTCAACTTCGACGGAGAGCGCGGGGCGCTCGGCGTCGCGTTGCATCCCGGCTGGCCGACCCAGCCGTTCGTCTACGTCTACGTCACGAGGAACACCCCCGACGGTCTCCGCAACCAGGTCCTGCGGATCAAGGTGCAGAACGGCCACGGCGTGGGTGTCCGGAGGCTCCTGTCGGTCGCGGCCGGCCCTGCCAGCAACCACAACGGCGGTCGGATCCGGTTCGGTCCCGACAAGAAGCTCTACGTGGTCATCGGCGACAACGCCGACCCGGCGAACTCCCAGGATCGGACCAACAACCTCCGCGGCAAGATCCTCCGGATGAACCCCGACGGCTCGCGACCTGCGGACAACCCGTTCCGCAACCTGATCTGGGCGTACGGGATCCGGAACTCGATCGGGTTCGCGTTCGATCCACAGAACGGCCGGCTCTGGGAATCGGAGAACGGCCCCAGCTGCAACGACGAGATCAATCGGATCGTGAGGGGCGCGAACCACGGCTGGGGGCCGAGCCAGAGCTGCCCGAGCACGAACAACAGCGGACCGACCCCGAGGATCCTTCCCAAGTACACCTTCTCCGCGACCGTCGGGCTGACGGGCCTCGCCTTCTGCGACGGCTGTGGCCTGGGGCCGTCCTTCGCGGGCGATCTGTTCGTCGGGGCCGTCAACGACGGCAGGATCCGGCGTTTCGATCTGAACGCGGCCCGCACCGGCTTCGACGCCGGCCCGCGGCTCGTCCTGGATCGGCCCGGGGCCGTGATCTCGATCGAGGTCGCACCCAACGGACGCATCTACTTCAGCGACTTCGGGGCCATCTATCGCCTGGCACCTGCCTAGAGGTAGCCAAAATAGGCCTCGCGCGAAGAACGCCCGTCGGGGTACGCTCACGAGGAGCCGGGGGGCGACACGCCGGGAACGGGTGACGTCCGCCGGGAGAGGACAGCCGTGGACATCGGCCTTCCCAAGCGGGTGATCGAGATCGAGCCGGCATCGCTGCCGGTCCCCGAGCCCGCGCCCATCCTGGAACCCTCCGTGGACCCGCTGCCCGCGCCTGCTCGGGAGCCGTCTCCTGAGCCCGCACGAGAGACCACCTCGCGATGAAGACCGTAGGCTCGGTCGTCCGCGGCCTCCCCACCGAGGTCCAGGTCGAGCCGATCCTCGCCTGGCGTTCGTGGACGCTCACGGGCCGGCGGGACGGTGAGGGACTTCTGCTGCGGCCCGTCACGGCCGGATCGAGAGCCTGGCGTCCGCGTGAGGTGGCACAAGCCACCTGCCGGCTGTCGTGGTCGCACGAAGCACCCAACGCGGATTGCAGCTGCGGCCTCCACGCCACCAGGGAGCTGGAGTACCTCCGGCGGACGCGCTGTCCCGCGGTCCTCGGGCGCGTCGCGCTCTGGGGACGCGTCATCGAGCACGAGCACGGCTACCGAGCGCGGTTCGCCTACCCACAGCGACTCCGCCTCATCTGTCAGTTCTGCTTCTGGCAGGAGAGCGCCGCGGCATCGAAGCCAGACGTCGTGTCCTGGTACGCGAGGGACCTGCTGGTACCGATGTGCGTGCACCATCTCGGCGTCGCGGAGGCGAACGGCATGAGGCCCCGCAGGATCCTGCCCGCCGGCATCGTCGATCTCCGGCTCCGGGAGACGTACGCGGTCGACACGCTCGTCGTCTGAAGCGCCCTAGAGACCCTCGTCCTTCGGGAACACGACCCGGTACGACGAACCGTCGACCGTGATCTCGGCCCCGTGAAGCTCGGCCAGGCGAACCGCCAGGCTCATCTCTGCGCCGATCGTCGCCGGGATCCGGTTGTCATCCTCGACGGACACCTGTGCCCCGCCTTCCGTGTCGCGCACCCGAACGACGATCGCGGCGCCCGACCGGGTCCGCTCCCGCGCGGCATCCAGCATCCCCTCGACGATCTGCCTGGCCCGAGCCGGGTCGACCTGCGCGTGGACGGTGTCGGCGTCGAGCCGGATGAGCCGTTCCTCCAGCGTGACGGGGTCGTCGAGGATCTCGGCGGTGAGCGCGGCGAGATCCGTTCGCCGGCGGTTCAGCGGGAGGCTGCCGTCGATCAGACGGTGCACGTGGTGGAGGTCGGCCGCGAGCTGGTCCAGACGACGTAACGACGACGAGAGCTGCCGGAGGGCGGCCTTGCCCTCGCCCGACTCGATCGTCCCCTGGAGCGCCAGCGTGAGTCCGGCTGCGCGGGTGAGCGGTCCACGGAGACTTCTCGCGATGGCGGCACGCAGATCCATCTCGGGGAGCGACTCGCGTTCGGCGGGCGGGGGCGCCGCGAGCTTGCGACCGGCGGCGGAGAGCCCGAGCCGCTGTCGGAAGCGGCCGCCGCCTTCGACCGCCTGCTCCTCGAGAGGGCTGATCCTCGACTCCGCCTCCAGGGCCCGCGCCTCCGCGGCGACCACCCGCTCCTCGAGGCGCTGGAGGAGCTCCTCCGCCGGGCCGTCGAGCGATCCGGCCACCGCCAGTCGGCTCTCCACCTCGGCGGCTCTCCGCTCCATCTCGTCGGCTCGCTGACGGGCGTCGGCGAGCTGACCCTGAAGCTCGCCGAGCTCCGGGTCGGCCGTCTCGATGCCCGCGGCGATCTCCTGGAGCTTCATCTCGAGGAGATCGATCCTCTGCTCCGCGGCGGTCGCCAGGTCCCCGGTGGCGCGAGCGCGGTCCTCGGCGGCATCGGCGCGGCCCTCCGCGATCTTCGCCCGTTCGACCGCCGCATCCACCTGTCGGGCCGCGGTGGAGAGTTGCTCCTGAACAGCCGTCAGGTCACCTCCCCCCGCCACGAGCGCTTCCGCCGCCCTCGCGAGCGCCTGGGATTCACGGAGCTGCCCGCGGAGCTCCCGCACCTCCGCTTCCACGAGGGTCTCGGGGCGCCCCGCCCGCAGCATCGCGCGCTCGGCCTCCGAGCGTCGGAGGGACTCCTTGAGCTCCGCGACCCGATCGTCCGAGGATTGGCCCTCGACGGCTTCGAGGCGGTTCGACACCTGCTGGAGGCTCGCCGCGAACGACTGAGCGGCCGTCTCGGCCTCCGTGGCCCTCGCGTTCGCCCGCTCCAAGCCGCTCCCGCAGCTCTGCCTCAGCGTCACCCCAGCCGGCGTCGCGGCGCTTCTTCCGAGAGGGCCGATCGTCGGTCGCCCGATCGCGTTTCGGCGAGGCCGGACGTCGCAGCCCTCTGACGACCCAGATGAGCGCCAGCAGCGCGAGCAGGACCGTCGCGCCGGAGGCTCCCGACTGCACGAGCCACCACGGATCGTCCGCGCGCTCCTCGAGCGCGGCGGCGGATTGCTCGACCTCGACCGCCCCGACCACGTTCGCTGAACCTCGAACCCGAAGCGGCGCGAAGGTCTGGAAGAGCGGGGTGACCTCGCGATCGCCCTCGACGGTCGGCGGGGGCGAAAGCGGCTCCGCCGCAAGGCGGCTCTGGACCGAGCCGCCGGCAGCGTTCGCGATCGAGGGATCCGTGCTCCGTTCACCGGGGTTGTCCGCTCCGTCGGTCGAGAAGAGCAGCGTCCCGTCGGGACTCCACAGTCGAACCCGGGCGACCGTCGGGTCGGTGAGCACGTACGCCTGCACCTCGGCGAACAGCGACTCGCGACGGCTCCCCTCGAGCGGCGTCGCGACATCTCCCGGACCGAGGGTGTTGCGGAAGACCGTCGCAGCGTAGAGCTCGGATCGCCTCTGGGCGTCGTCGTACTCCTTCTGCAGAGCTCTGTCGCGCTGGACGATCGCCAAGGCCAGCAATGCTCCGGCGAGGACTACGAGCAAGAGCAGGACGCGTTTGGTGCTGGAGGGACTACCGGCCGATCTCATGGGACGTGCATATTGCGCCATCCGCCGAGGGGTCAGCAAGCCTCCGTCCGTCGAGACCGTGCTCAAGCGACGAGCCCCCCCGTGCCGATAGGGGAACCCTGGCTGGCACACACACCGGGGGGTGGATCGATCGATGGGAATCCGAGGTCTCTGCACGGCGGGCGCCGCCGCGGCGATCGCGCTCACGGTGCTCGTCGGTGCGGCGGCGCCCGCCTCGGCCTCGGCGGTCGGCGACAATCTCCGCGCCGAGAGGCGCATCGGGCGACGAGATCAAGGTCCTCACCAGGCACGCGCGGAACCATGGCACGTGAGCTCCATCGCGCCGTCGTGCTCGCGCAACGCGACTCCGACGCCCGTCCGGGCCTCCGGACCCAGTCGGTCCTCCGTCACGCCCGTCGCGCGGAGTATCGGTTCAACGCGTGGACGACCCGACGCCTGAGAGTCACTCAAGAGGCGCCGGAGCGACATCCAGGCGTGGCTGTATTCCTGGGGGATCTTCCGCGTGTGTCCGGTGGACGCCCCGCACTACATCCACAACGACTTCGGCGAGATCGTGCACGTGGAGGGCGTCGAGCCGCACGTCCACATGGGCAGCGACATCGAGGCGCCCTCGTGGACACCGATCCGGGCTCCCTTCGACGGATTCGCATGGGGGTCCTACTCCCCCCTCGGGGGCTACCAGGTCCGCGTGCGCGGCGATCGCGGCTACGTCTTCAACGCGCATCTGATCGCCTACGGCGACCTCGGGTGGGTCGGCACGGGCACGATCATCGGCTACGTCGGCGCGACGGGGGATTCCACCGCATCCCACGATCACTTCGAGTGGCACCCGTGGAACGGCGGCGCGGTCGACCCCTATTATCTGCTGACGCTCGCCTGCGATTAGATCCGGCTACCTGCCGTTCCGGGAGAAGTGCTGGTAGTCCTTCACGGAGGTCCAGTCACCTCCCCACTCCCAACCCCGGTTCCGGAACGCCCACCACACCCGGTCGCCGCGGAAGATCATGCCGCGCCGGCGATCCGACCGGTCGACGAACGGCGCCCCGTTCCCGGGAGAGACCCCACCGCTCCACACGTACGGGTTCTCCACCGGATTCACGTCGATCGCGCGACCGTACGCGTGTTGCGACCAGACGCCCGGCTGGCCGGCCCGCCACCGGCAGTTGAACGCCGAGGTGTTGTCGTGCTCCATCGACGTCCGGTCGTCCGCTCCGTAGTAGTCGACCAGATACATCTGTCGGATCGGGAACGACACCTCGTAGAGCCGCCGGAAGACGTCGACGATCGTCCGGGTGACGTCCCGATGCACGACCAGCCTCCCCATGTGCGCCCGTCGATCGAAACCCCAGTAGCGGAGCCTCACCAGCCGGAGGTCGCGGAGTCGCACGGGGCAGCCCGGGTGCCAGGAGACACCGTTCATCCATCTTCGGATGCCGTCGGGGAGCGGTTCGACCCTGGCGACGTAGTCGGCACGCGTGCCGGCCACGGCAGGCACGACGGGCGTCGCGGCCACAAGGAGCGTGGCTCCGAGGAAGATCAGGATGGCTCGGCGCACGTCCGCAAGCGTACCGTCGGGTCGCTCAGCGCCACTGATGCGAGTCGTCCTCGCCGGTGGCGCGCTTGCTCTCCACCGCGCGGCTCAGCCGCGTCCGGAGGCTGACGCCTTCTTCTTCCTGCTCGTCGAAGCCGTTCTCGGTTTGGGGCTCGGCGTCCGTGTTCAGGCCCTTCTTCACGAGGACCAACTCGGCGCGGAGAGCTGCGCCCATCTGTTCGGCCGCCTGCGCTCGTTCCAGAGCGGTGGCGAGCTCGGTCCGGAGACGGCCGTTGTCGGTCGAGGCCTCCGAGGCGTCGCCACGCTCGCGCGCGAACCGCAGTTCCGCCTGCGCGTTCTCCGCTTCCGCGTACGCGTGCCGCGCCCGCAGCTCCGTTTGCTCCAGACGGGTCTGGAGCTGAAGGATCTCCGCCTGGAGCTCGGCGACGGCCGCGCCGTCCGTCGCGCCGATGCTCGGGGCTCCGTCGCTCGAGCCTTCGGCGAGGCGGATCGCCACCTGCTCGGCATCCTGTGTCGCCTGGCGCGCGGCCTCCTCGGCTCGCGCCGTCGCCTGGCGGGCCTCGGCGAGGCTCGTCTCCAGCTCCGAGCTCCGCTGTGCGGCGGCGGACAACTCGGTCTCGAGCGTGGCGATCTTCGCGGTCACCTCACGAGACGCGATCTCGCGTGCCGCCAGCATGTCGTCATGCTCCGTCAAGCGCTGGCGCAGCGACTGCAGCTCCTCCTCCCGCGCAGACACGTCCGCACGGGCGGTCTCGAGCTCCGCGCGCAACTGCGATTCGAATGTCACCTTGTCCGTCGAGGTCGCCGCGAGGTCTCGGCGAGCGGACTCCAGCTCGCCACGCGTCGCGGTGAGCTGCTCGTCCTTCGCACGGATCTCTTCGAGCTTCTCGGCGAGCTCCTGCTGCTTGGCCTGGAGCTGGTCCTCCGTCGTCTTGAGCACCTCGCCCTGGCTCGACGTGGCGGCTTCGAGACGTGCTTCGAGATCGGTCGCTCGGGACTCGGCGGCCGCGAGGCGGTCCCGCGCCTCCTGCAACACGCTCTTGTGCTCCGACAGCTCCGTCTCCAACGCGGTGACGCGCGAGACCTCGTCCGCCTGCCGTGCCTCACGCTCCGAGCCGAGCGTCGCGAGCTGCTGCCGGAGCGACTCCATCTCTTCCTCGTTCGATGCGACGCCTTCCTCGCGCCGGCTGAGCTCCTGCTTGAGCTCCGACAGCTCCTGCTGGAGGTGCGCGGCCGTCGCCTCGCGTTCGGCGATCCGCCCCTCGGCGTCGGCGATCCGGGCCTGGGCCTCGCCGGCCTTGGCCTGCGCTTCGGCGATGCGAGTCTCGGCCTCCTGGAAGCGCGTGTTCGAGTCATGGCTCCGCGACTCGAGCTCGTTCCGCGCGGCGTCCAGCAACTCGACGACCTGGCGGAGCTCCTCTTCCTTCCGTTCGAGGGTCTTCGCCTGCTGGGCTTCCGCCGTCCGGAGCGCTTCCAGCTCTTCGGCACTCGTGGAGACGAGCTGCTCGCGCTCGGAGATCTCCTCCCGGACCGCCCCCAGCTCCATCCGGGTGGCTTCGAGCTCCTGACGGACACCGTGCAGTTCCGCTTCCTTCTGACGGGTCTGGGACTCGTGGCCCTCGATCGCGGTCTTCAGCGCCTGGAGCTCCTCGGAGGCGACCGTGGTGGCGGTCTCCTTGAGCAACATCTCGTCTCGGACCGAGGAGAGCTCGTCCTGCACCCTCGTCACGGCCTCGTCGCGCTCGGTGGCCCGTGCCTCCGCCCGTGCAACCCGCTCGTTGGCCTCGGCGAGCTCCGCCTGCAACCCCGTGATCTGACCCGATCCCTCGTCGAGGCGGCGCTCGAGGTCGGAAACCTGCTCCTCCGTTGCGGTCAGTCGCGACCGCGCTTCCTCCAGCACGTCGCGGTGCTCACCCAGCTTCGACTCGAGCGCTTCGATCGTCTGTTCGCGCTCGACCTTCTCCGTCTCGAGGGTCCGGTTCGTCGCCTCGAGGGTCGCCCATCCCGCCTTCGTCTCCTCCAACTCCTTGCGTGCGGCGCCGGCCTGGGCTTCGAACTCGGCGCGAGCCGCGGCGGCGCCGGCTTCGACCTGCTCGCGAACCGCCTTCACCTGCGCTTCGAGATCGGCACGCATCGCCGCCTCGCGCGATTCCGCGTCTGCGGTCACCGCGGCGACGCGCGACTCCGCATCGGCGCGCGCCGCCGTCACCTGTGCCTCCGCTTCGTCGAGCGCCGCGGCCGCTTGAGCCTCTGCCTCGACCCGCGCGACCGCTTCGCGTGATTCGGCGCGCGCCTCCGCTTCCGCGCGGATCGCAGCCTCGCGGGACTCGACCTCCGACGCCGCCTGCGCGGCCTCCCGCTTCGCCGCCTCCAACGCGTCGCGGGTCTCCTCGATCTCGCGACGTGCATCATCCAGGCTCGCGTTCGAACGGGCCGCTTCCCGGTCCGTCACCTCGAGCCGCTCCCGCAACTCCGCCTCGCGCGCCTCGGCGGCCGAGACGAGCACCTGCAGCTCCTTGGCGGACGCCTCCGATTCCGCCACGCGGTCCAGCAGAGCGTTGTGCTGGCTCTCCGCGTCGGCGGCCCTGGTCTCCAGCTCGCTCAGGCGCAGCTTCAGCCCCTCGGTCGCGCTGCCGGCGTTCTTCGCCATACCCTGGATCCGCGCTTCGAGCGACTGAGACCGTGCGTCCGCCTCCTGGGCCTTGTTCGACGCCTCCTCGAAACGAGCCTCGAGACCCGCGGATCGCGCCACGGCTTCGTCTCGTTCCCGCACCATCTCGGCGGCCCGATCGCGGGCCTCGACCAGCCCCCGCTCGAGCTCGGTGACACGAGCTTCGGCCTGGACGAGCCGAACGGCAGCCTCCCCCTTGTCGGTCTCGACGTCGCCCAGGAGCAGCTCGCGCTCCCCCTGCAAGCTCGCGATCGTGGCGTCGGCCGAGGCGAGGGCGGTGGATGCCTCCGTCGCGACCGACTCCGCCCCCTGGCGGGCGCGCTCCGACTCGGCCAGGGCCACCTTCAGCTCTTCGATGGTCCGACGAAGCTCCTCGGTCGCCGCGGGATCGCCCTGGGACTGCGTGTCCATCGAGGTCTTCAAGTCTTCCGCTCGCTGGGCGAGCTCCTCGGCGCGGGCTTCGGTGTCCCGGGCCGTCGCCTCGAGCGTGCGGAGGTCTGTCGTCGCACGGTCGCGCTCTTCCTCGACCGTCCGCAGCTGCTCCTCGAGCACCTGGACGCGGTGCTCCGCCTCCTTCGAGTCACCGGCGGGCGCCTCCGTCAGCTTCTCGCGGAGCGCGGTCAGCTCGCTTTCGGCGCGCACCGCTCGATCGAGCATCTCCTGGGCGCGGCGGTTCGCTTCCTGGGCGGCTTCGGAGAGCCCGGCACTGTCGCCGGATCGCGACTCGGCTTCGAGAGCCCTGGCGGCGGTCTCCCGCAACTGCATCTCCAGGTCGCGCATTCGCCCCACGTTCTCCGATTCCTGCTCCTGCATCTGGGCGCGGAGCTGGGTGAGCTGCTCATCGCGCGATACGATCGTCCGCCGCAGCTTCTCTTCGTCGCCGGAGCCGCCGGGACGGGCGAAGCCCATCCCGTCGCGCTTGCCGGACCGCCCCGCTCGCAGGAACGCGAACGAGACGACGGCCATCACGAGCGAGACGGCGGCGATGCCTCCGGCGACGGACTGCACGAGGTTCCACGGTTGGCCGGCGGACGCGAAGATCGGCGCGTACGACTCGACGACCTCGACGGCTGCGGCCGACTTCCGGCTCGCGCCGAGCCGGAGCGGCGTGTAGATGTCGAGGACACCCAGTTCGCTCGCGGGCACGATCGAGGTGGTCTTCCCCTCGCCGTCCGTGGCGAGATCGATGCCCCGCTCGTTGCCTCCGTGCGTCCCCGTCGGTTCTCCCGTCGAGGAGTAGATGAGGGTGCCGTCCTTCGCCCAGATCCGGACGGTCGACGTGTGTTCGTCCAGGATGCGATCCGAGACGACCTGCTGGAGGTCGGCGGATGCTTCCTCCGACATCGGCTCGGCGATGTCGGAGGACGTCAACGACGGAGCGAGCTGCTTCCTGACGGTCGAGGCAGCGATCCTGTTCGCCGCCTTCACACCATCTTCGATGCCGGTCGACTTCAGATACCAGGCGCCCCCGGCGATGCCCGCAGACAGCACGGCGACGCCGACCCATACGAGCGGCCGGCCGACGGAGAATCGCCTCTTGGACACCATTCCTCCTCGGGGGACGACGGAGAGTCGTCCCTGCTCAACACCTCTTCCTTCGGCAGGGCCGAACGCCGACCTGAGTGCCACGCCGGGGGATGCTTCCTGACCCCCGAACGGGGGATATCTCGTGCTTGCGAGAGAAGGTCTCGGCCGCTCCGAGACGCTCGGGCCGGGGTTCGTTCCCGGGCAGGAAAGAATCCGGGGCGGCTCCGAGCGACGATGTCGCTCGGAACCGCCCCGCGGTTCAGATGAAGATGAGTCCTCGGCCGATCGAGGATCCCGAGGTGGCGCTCCCCGCTACGAAGCGGCCCCTTTCAGTGCCGAAACCGTGTATTCGATGTTGGCCCCGTAGACACCGGTGCTCGATCGTGGTGCCCAGATCGCTCGCACTGAGCGAAGTAGGAATACTGGGCATTGTCGACGAGCGGATCGGTTGACCGTGTGTCGCTCGATCTGCACGGCGCCCGGCGTCCCCGACGTCGCGACGATGGCCATCTGCAGGCCGTCGGTGCCGATGGTCGCGGCCATGTCGTCCGCCGAGCCGGCAGGTCACGTCGTCGACCGGTCCGCATCCTTGACGGTGAAACGGCTGCCTGGATGGTCGCCCCTTGAGGGAGTTCGGCACTGCACCGGAAGAGGGCGTTCCAGGTGCCCCTGTTCCGTACTTCAACGAGCCACTCGTTTCGTAGACGTCGTTCCTTCGAGGCCGACTCCCAGGCGGTTCCGGCGCAGCTGAAGTAGCCGGTCCGGACCGTGGCCTTCTTCACCCACCGTGAGTCGCCGAGGGTCACGACGCGCGGCCGGATGTGGACCGTCCAGGCGCGTGCCCAATCCGTGACCTGCGCCACCGCCGGGCGCACCAACACGCTGCCCAACAAGATCCCGATGAGTATCAGGCCGACGCGCGACCGACGCCTCGTCGAAGCCTCCCGATCTGACATGTGATCCCCCTCTTCCGCCGGAGCCAGACTCGGTCTTCTTTCCAACTCGCAATCGTCGCTCTCTCGCTGCGTATCTCGCATCATGTCCGCTGCGTAGGCAGCATGCGGCGGCGGCATGATGCTCTGAGGCGGCCGAGTTCGGATGGGGCGGGAGTGGGCGCACTCGATTTCCGGTAGTGGAGACGAGCGGACTCGAACCGCCGACCCCCTGCTTGCAAAGCAGGTGCTCTACCAGCTGAGCTACGTCCCCGCTGACGGGATTCTATCGACCGGGCTCTGACAGCAGAGAAGCCGCGACGGTGACCTCAAGCGAACCCATCCACCGGCCTTCGGCAATGCCTCAGAGAGCAGGGCTGTCGCTTTGAGGAGGATCGGATGGTGGTCGAGATCAGGCGACTCTCCGGCAACCGGCTCAAGGCCCACGTGCCATGAGCGCCGACCGACGAGCTCCCGCGCATCTCCGTCGGGTCGACGGCCTCGGCCGGGAACGCCTAGGGCGACGGGGAGTCGCTCGGGGAGGGAGACGGGGTCGGGCGTCGGCGTGGGTGACATCCCCGCCCTCCACTGCAGCACCGGCTCTCGATTGGGAGCCCGGTCCTGGCAGGTGCGAGGGCACAGATCGCTTGTGAACACCGTCTGCACCCACCAGCGGTAGAAGGAACGGCTCGCCCCGAACGTCACTCGCCTCAAGCTCACCTGGACCGACGCGCTCCGACGCGACGGCCGGCTCGTGGGGACGGATCCGAGGTAGGAGTCCGGGCCGGTTGCGTGCACCCGCCACAGGGATCCCTGGAGCGCCTTCCCGACGGACCGGACCAAGAGGTAGTACTCCGCACCCACGCCGGCCTGCGTATCGAGCAGGACCATCAGGTAGCCGCGGTCCCACATCCCCGCCGTGCTCCACTCGGCGAACGTGATGATCGTCCATGTCGGCGGACCCGGCACATGTGCGAGACGCACCTGCCTCACGTCGAGACGACCTCGCGCGTCGTTCGGATCGTTGAAGTCCGTGTCGTGCGCGCCGGCCACGACGGACATCACCGCGATCGTGATGAGCGCCGCCGCGAACGGCGCCGTCACGCGGAGGAGGCGAGACCCGCTCACGCTCTGCCCTTCCCGAGCCACACGCTGCTCCGCCACGCGGTGAGCGCGGCCACGGCGAGGGCACCGGCGACGAGGAGGGCCGGCAAGGCGTCGATCGCTCCGGGAAAGCGGAGTCTCGGGTCGGGAACGGCGAGCGACCACGAGACGACGGCCGTCGCGGCGAGCGCCAGGTTCCGAGCGAGCGCCACGCGAACGTCGATCGAGGCACGTCCGAAGCAACCGCAGGCGACGGTGATGCCGTCGCGGGCGGAGAGTCTCAGGAGCGCGGCCGAAAAGACGATGACCGAGGCGACCGCCACGATGGCCGCCGCCCGCGGACGACCGAGCAACGTCAGGGCAGGCACGAGCGATTCCACGGCCGGGACGGCCCACGCGGCCAGCCGCTCCACCCGAGTCCGGGAGCGCCTGCGCCGAGAGGGTTCGGCGCCAACGGGCCCATCCGGTCAGCTTCGAGATCGTCGCCCAGGCGAACGTCACCGCGAGCGCGGCGGCCGCCGCCTCTCCCCATCCGCCCTCGGTACGCGACACGGAGGCGGCGGCCGCGAACGCCACGCCGGCCAGGGCGACCGCGTTCACAGCTCGCCTCGGGCGGTCGGACATCGAGCTCAAGCGGTCGACGAGAGATCGGCCGTCCTCCGGCGCCTCGGAGCGCGCGGCGACGAGCGGAGCGAGCCCTCTCGCGATCCCGAAGGGGACCATCACGAGGGCGCCTAGGAGCGGCCGGCCCGTCGACGCCGCCCCGACCGTGACCGCGACCAGCGTGCCGTGACCCAGGAACGTGAGGAAGCCGACCCCGAGTCCGGCGCCGTACAGGAACGCGGCGAGGGGCCGGCCGAAGTACGTGCGCCACCAATCGGGCACCTGCCGCCGTAGCTGCGGGACGGGGACGCGGATGCCGGTGATCTCACGAGCCAGGTACAGCACGGCGACGGCACCGACGATCAGGGCCCCGGCCCGGCCCCACGGCGCACCCAAGAGGGCGGCGGCGGCGGCGACCGCGGCCCCGAAGGCGGCCGCGGTCACCGCCGCCCCCAGGGTGTGGAGCATCACGGCGCCCACCCACCTCGTCCGCGTCCCGTACACGACGGGGCTGATGGTTTCCACCATCGAGAGTCCTCAGGGGCCCCAGAGCGCGGACCAGCCGGCGATCGCGGCGGCGACCGCCAGGGACCACACCCCGGCGTCGGTCAACACGGCTTCGCGAGCTCGCGGTACGTGATGCAGAAGACCTTGAGCCCGGAGGGACAGTAGCCACGGACGCCGTAGTCGCCGTTGATCCGGATGCTCGACCGGGAACAACAGTCCTGGATGTGACGGAGCCGTCCGTAGCAGCATCGGGTCCAGCCTCCGCCGTAGCGGGGATCGTGCACGAAGGAGTAGACCTCGGGGACCTTCTCCTCGCAGGTCTTGGAGCGCTCCTGTGTCGCGGGGTCGCGGAAGAACTTGCCTCGGTCATCGACCGGGTATCCGTAGGTCGGGTGGACCGGGAACCCGTATCGGTCGGTGCGCGAGAGCGGGGAATACGGATGCGGGCACGATCCGGTCGTGTATGTGTGCCCGCAGATGTGGTGCGCTTCCGCGCGGTCCGGCGCGAGCGCCGTGGCGACGAGGGAACCGCCGGCGAGCGCAACGACGCCGCGCCCGACCCGCCCGAGGAACCCACGCCGGCTCGTCCGTTGCGCGAGCGCCCGCTGCGCCCGCTCCATGGGCATCAGCTCGCCCACCGCTCACCCTCTTCCCGCATCCGACGGTCTGCGGTATCGACCAGCCCTTCCACCTGCTCGAGGGTGTTCACCGTGCCCTTGGCCCGCACGATCCCCAGCTCGTCGAGCACCAGCAGGAAGGGAGTACCGGGGACGTCGAACGTCCGCTCCGCGTGGGGATCGTGCACGATCTGAGGGACCAGCGCCGCCGAGCGAGCGGCGGCCGGGATCGCGGGAGCGACCTCGCGACACACGATGCAGGTCGGCGACGAGAACATCACGAGGCGGCGCCCTCCCGCACCACCGAGGACGACCTGCGTGCCGTCGGCGCCCCGCGCATCGACAGGGGGGAGCGCTTCACCCAGGGTCGGTCCCTCCGTGTCGATCTCCAGAGCGCCGCGAGGACCGAGCCGGAGGTGGAGCGTTCCGACCTGTCGGGCGAGCGCGACCACGACGATGCACAGGACCACGAGGAGCACCCATTGCGCGACGAACGCTGCCGTCCACCAGCCGCTCATCGCATCGTCCAGGTCGGCTGCTTGCGTTCGTCCATGAACTGGATCAACGGACTGCCGTCATCCGCGAGGCCAACGAGCGCCCGGAGCTCTCCGTCGGCGTCGAGCAGCCGGAGGATCGGGAAGCCCTCGGCCGCGAGACCCAGGCGGATCCGGACCCGCCCGGCACGGTCGTACAGACCGAGCGTGGGCGATCCCTGGTCCGCGAGGGTGTACCGGTGGCTCACCTCGTCCCCCTCGACGTGGGCTCCGAGCGTAGGCGACGCGTCCGAGGCCAGCCCGAACTTGGCGCGGATCTTGCCGTTGCGATCACCGAACGCGAGGCTCGCCGAACCGTCGGTGGAAAGTCCGAGGGTCGCCCGGACCTTCCCGTTCTCGTCGCCGATCGCGAGTCCTGCCGACCCGTCGGCCGAGAGACCGAAGCGAGCGCGAACCTGTCCTTCGGCGTCCAGCATCGAGAAGAACGGGGACTCGTCGTTGGACAGACCGATCCGTAGCCGAACCCGCCCCGCAGCATCCAGGACCTCGAACTCCTCGGCTCTGATGACACGTTTCTTCATCGGATGGTCGAACACCGGGACTGTAGGCGTCGCCCTATCGTCGCCCGCGGGAGGGTCCTACACAAGCAAGGCACGAGCGCCTGGAGGAAGGGATCGAGGTCGGGTCGCGAGCTCGCACGAGAGCAGACCTGAAGGCCCGGAAAGTGAGAAACCGCCGGAACCCGAGGGCTCCAGCGGTTTCTCAACGCGAACCATAGGGGTCCCCCCGTTCCGGCGTCAAGCGCGGCTCTCGGCTTTTGTCACTCTTTGTCCGAGGAGCGGAGGAGCTCTCGGCGGATCACGCACGCTCGCAGGCGATCCGGTCGGGGGATCACGCCGATCCCGGGTCCCGCCGGGACGGCCATCGTCCCGTCGGGCGCCAGCTCGAACGGCTCGGTCAGGTCGTCGTGGAAGTATCGAGCCGATGCGCTCGTGTCGCCGGGCAAGGTGAAGCCGGGCAGGGCCGCCAGGGCGAGGTTCAGGGCCCGACCGACGCCGGTCTCGAGCATCCCACCGCACCACACGGGGACGCGCCGCTCGAGACACAGGTCGTGGATCCGCTTCGCTTCCAGCACCCCGCCGACCCGTCCCTGCTTGATGTTCACGATCCGGCAGGCGCCGAGCTCCAGGGCGGCGGAGGCGTCGGCGACGGATCGGATCGATTCGTCGAGACAGAGGTCGGTCCGCAGGAGCGCCTGAAGCTCCGCGTGTCGAAGGAGGTCCTCGTGATGGAGGGGTTGTTCGATCATCAGGAGATCCGCGTCCTCCAGCGAGCGGAAGACGTCCACGTCGGCCGGCGAGTAGGCGGCATTCGCGTCGACGGACAGGAGGATGCTCGGGTGGGCGTCTCGGACGGCCCGAACGCGCTCGACGTCGATCCCGGGTTCGATCTTGAGCTTGATGCGCCGGTAGCCCTGCTCCAGGTAGCCGGTCACCTGCTCGAGGAGCGTGTCGGTCGAAGGCGCGATGCCGATGCTCACGCCGCACTCGACGCGGACCCGGTCGGCGCCGAGCCAGGTTGCCAGGGACGAGCCGCTGGCTCGCAGCTGCGCATCGAGGACCGCGTCGAGCAAGTGCCGCTTTGGCCATCGGGTTGCCGCGGACCTCGCCGAAGGCGAGCTCCACGGCAACGGCGTCCACGTCGCCCGCGCGGAACAGCGCGGGCGCGAGGAAGTCACGGAGCACCAGCCACGCCCCTTCGTTGAACTCGCCGCTGAAATCCGGCCGCGTGTCGGCGACGCACTCCCCCCAGCCCTCGGCGTCGTCGGTCTCCACGCGAACGAGGACGCAGCGCTTGTCGCTCACCTCCCCGAAGCTGGTGCGGAACGGTCGTACGAGTGGCAGCTCGACGAGGAGCAGCTCGACGGTACGAACGCGGCTCACGGCTCGCCCTTCGGCACGAGCGCGTGCGCGGATCGCTCCCGGTCGAACGCGCCGACGATCAGGCCGGCGCCGAAGCACTCCTCCAAGGCCTCGGCGACGGCGTCGCGCCAGCGAGACGCCAGTTCGGCGTCTCGTCGGCGGAGCTCCGCATGCTCGCGCGGCACCTCGATGACGGCCCCTTCGGAAGAAGGGACCGACGCCTTCACGGGAACGGGGGCGTCCCGATCCCCTTCGGCCACCAGCACGGTCGGGAGCCCCTCCGGCGCGCTCCTGGGACCGGGATCCGGATCGAGATCCCATCGAACCACGAGGCGATCGGTGCGATCGCCTCGATTGATCTCGTCCGACATGTCTCCGTAGAAGGCGCGTTCGAAGTGATCGGCGACGGCTCCGAGCTTCCCGAAGTTGAACCAGGCGTTCCGTGCGACGAGGGGGTCGAACGTCCACCGGGCCAGGTGGATCCCCCGATCCAGCGCCTGCGCGCGCTGACCGAGCTTGAGCGCGTACCCGACGCCGCGATGGCGCCGCTCCGGGAGCGCGGCGAGCATGTGCGAGTGGACGTGGAGACCCTCCTCGTCCACGCCGGCCCATCCCAGGACGAACCCGACCAGGCGTTCGTCGTCGTAGGCGCCCAGCGGCGCGTTCCCGCTGTGGGCAAGCGCGACGAGCACCTCTCGCGGGGGAAGCTGGAACGCACCCCAGGTAGCGACCATGACCCCGATCGCGTCATCGAACTGGTCGAGCGAGGAAAGGGGCCGAAGCGCCACGTTCGCCGCCTCGGCCGCCGAGCGGGCGAGGCCCCACGCCGGTACGGGCTCGTCCACTCGGGCGAGTCTACCGGCGGTCTTCCCGACGGGGGTGTTCGTACGTTCCTGCCCGCTTGACCGCGGACACCAGGAAGGCCCGCCGGCCGGCGGGCCTCCCGGAACGCGCGCGATGCTCGGTTACCCGCCGGCCGGTGGCGGCAGCTCCTGCCACTCGACGTCGTCCAGGTCCTCGCCCCGGCGTCGCTTCATGAATTGGACCACCGCCGCCACGATCGCAGCGATGAACGCGATCTTCATCAGCTTCCGGAAGAAGCCGCCCTTCTTCTCCGTGCGTTCGGTGTCGTCTCCCATTGGAGCCAGCCTCCTATCGCGTGGGTGGGCCCGGCCGACGTCGTGGGCCTGGATGGACTTGAACCATCGACCTCTTCCTTATCAGGGAAGCGCTCTAACCGAGCTGAGCTACAGGCCCGAGGGCCCCGAGCCCCTCGCCGCAGGGTAGACAGGCGCCGGAAACCCTGTCAATCCGAGGTGGGTCAGTCGCGACGGTCGGCGAGCGTGACCTCGACGCCGCCGACGATGTCGCTGATCAGGTTGTACATCACGGCCACGAACACGTTGATGAACGACCAGACCACGACGCCGACGCATCCGGCGAAGAACAACCAGGTGAAGACCTGTCCGCTGTCGATCTGGATCGGTGGTGCGCCCCGGGTGCTCACCTGGCCGGTCGGCGAGAGACCCGCGCTCGAGGGGAAGATGGTGCCGAGGAGCTGCTCCAGCGAATCGATCACGCCGCTCGCGGAAAGGATCACCCAGATGATCGCGAGGGCCAGATAGACCACGAGGAAGACACAGAAGTAGAAGATCAGCGAGAACTTCAGGACCGAGACTGGGCCCAGCCGCCTGATCTCGACCCGCGTTCGGCGCGCACCCCGTTTGGGGAGTCGCGTCTCGAGGGGCGCCCGGACGATCGTGGACGGCCACGGCTCCTCCGGCGCGACCGGGCCGAGCGGCGGAGCCAGCTCGTCTTCTCCCGGGAAGGGCTCCGCGTCGGGGAGATCTTCCGGATCGAAGCCGGTGGCCGGCTCCGGCTGCGTGGTGGGGTTCGGTTGGCGCATGGGTTCCTCGATGGTCTGTGACTGGATCGGGTCGATAGCGTACGCCCGCCTGCGGCCGAGCGGGGGGATGTTCACCCAGGCCGGCAGGGTCACACCGACCGCCTCCCACACGCGGACATGCCCCACGAGCAGGGCCGCCGCGAACAGTGGCGCGACCAACCCCGCCGCGAGGCTCACGTCCTGCTGGAACAGCAGGGCGCCCGCTCCGATCGCGCAGCCGACGGAACCGAGCACGAGGTCCGCCGTCTGTCGCGGGAGACGAGGCCGGAGCGCGACGACGACGTAGGCGGCCGCCACGAACCCGACGACCTCGACCAGGAGGCCAAGTCCGATGTGCATGGGAAGTCCAGACATCATCGCAGTAACACCCCACGATGCCTCGGAGTTCCCTCAGCCGGTTCGTTCGAGTGGGAGGAGCTATTCCTCCATCTGCATGATCACCGGCGCGAGCGCGACGACGTGCGCGCCTTCCTCGACGCGCATCGTACGGACGCCCTGGCTCGAACGGCCGACACGGCGGATCTCCCCCGCCGGAACCCGGATCACGATGCCGCTGGAGGAGATCACGAACATGTCCTGCTCCTTCGAGCCGACGAACGCGCCGGCGAGCAGCCCGGTCTTCGTCGTGATCTGGTGGCCGATCACGCCCTTCCCGCCACGGCCCTTCACGGGGTAGTCCTTGAGGGGCGAGCGCTTGCCGTAGCCCTGCTGCGAGACGCTGATCATCTCCTCGCCGTCCGAGGCCAGGCTGAGCGAGATCACCTCGTCGTCCTCGGCGAGGCGCATCCCGATCACGCCGGCGGCCGCACGCCCCATCGGGCGCGCGAGCGTCTCCTTGAACCGGATCGCCTGGCCCTTCCGCGAGACGAGGAAGACCTCGTCCTTGCCGTCCGTGAGCTTCACGTCGATCAGCTCGTCCCCGGGCTTCAGGTTGATCGCCGCGAGACCGGTGCGCGCCGATTCGTAGTCGGAGAGCGGCGTCTTCTTCACCATCCCCTTCTTGGTGGCGAAGAGCAGGAAGCGCTTCGGGTCGTATCCCTTCAGATGGAGGACCGCCGAGACGCGCTCGTCACCCGCGATGGCGACCCCGGGGAGGTTGGCCGCGTACAGCCCGCGAGCCGTCCGCGACGAGTCGGGCACCTCGTGCACCTTCACCCGGTAGACCTTGCCCTTCGTCGTGAAGAACAACAGCCAGTTGTGCGTGGTCGTGGTGAAGACGTCGGCGACGACGTCCTCCTCCTTCAGGGTCGCGCCCCGGACCCCTTTCCCTCCACGGCCCTGCCGGCGGAAGGTGTCGATCGGCACGCGCTTGACGTAGCCGGCACGGCTCACCGTGATGACCACGTCCTCTTCCGCGATCAGGTCCTCGATGTCGAACGAACCCTCGTCCGCCTTGATCTGCGTGCGCCGCGGATCGGCGTGCTTCTTCTTGATCTCGAGGATCTCCTCCTTGATCACCGCGCGGATCTTCTTGGGGTCCTTCAGGAGGGCCTTCAGGTACTTGATCTTCGCGAGCAGGTCCTTGTGTTCCTGGTCGAGCTCCGCGCGCGCGAGCTTCGTGAGCCGGCGCAGGGGCATGTCCAGGATGTGGTTCGCCTGGATCTCTGACAGCTTGAACGTGCTCATCAGCTTGGTGCGAGCGCGCTCGGCGTCCTGAGACGCCCGGATGATCGTGATGACCTCGTCGAGGTGATCGAGCGCGATCAGCAACCCCTGGACGATGTGGTCGCGCTCCTCGGCCTTCCGCAGGTCGAAGCGCGTGCGCCGCGTGACGACGTCGACCTGGTGATCGACGTAGTAGCCGATCATCTCCGCGAGGTTCAGCGTGCGAGGGACGCCGTCGACCAGCGCGAGCATGATCACACCGAAGGACTCCTGCAGCTGGGTGTGCTTGTAGAGCTGGTTCAGGACGACCTGCGGGTTGGCGGCGCGCTTCAGGTCGATCACGAGGCGCATGCCCGCGCGGCCCGAGGAGTGGTCCTTCAGGTCGGCGATGTCCTTGACCTTGCCCGACTTCACCAGGTCGGCGATCTTCTCCGCCAGGCGCGACTTGTTGACCTGATAGGGCAGCTCGGTCACGACGATGCGCCCGCGACCCCCGGACCCTTCCTCGACCGAGCACACCGCGCGGATCTTGATCGAGCCACGGCCGGTCTCGTAGGCGTCCCGGATCCCGTCGCGGCCCATGATGATCGCACCCGTCGGGAAGTCAGGTCCCTTGACGAACTTCATGAGGTCCTTCGACGTGGAGTCGGGATGATCCAGGTGGTGGATCACCGCGTCGATCACCTCGCCGAGGTTGTGCGGAGGGATGTTCGTCGCCATCCCCACCGCGATCCCGCCGGAGCCGTTCACCAACAGGTTCGGGAAGCGTGAGGGCAGGACGAGCGGCTGCTGTTCGTACCCGTCGTAGTTGGGCACGAAGTCGACGGTCTCGGCGTCGATGTCGCGCAGGAGCTCCATCGCGATCGACGCGAGCCGGGCCTCCGTGTAACGAGACGCCGCAGGAGGATCGCCGTCGACCGACCCGAAGTTGCCGTGGGGGTCGACCAACGGGTGGCGGAGGGAGAAGTCCTGCGCCATGCGGACCAAGGCGTCGTAGATCGGCGCGTCACCGTGCGGGTGGTACTTGGCCATCACGCCACCCACGACGTTCGCCGACTTCCGGTGGGGGCGATCGGGTCGCAGACCCTGTTCGAGCATCGACCACAGGATCCGGCGGTGGACCGGCTTCAGGCCGTCACGCACCTCCGGCAGCGCCCGGCTGACGATGACGGACATCGCGTAGTCCAGGAACGACCGCTGGATCTCGTCCTCGAGCTGGACGGGCTCGACACGACCGGCGAACAAACCTTCCTGCGCCATCTGCTCCTTCCTCTCAGGGGACTACGCTCGCCTGGCGGCTCGCTTCTTGAGTCCCCCGAACCCCCTTCTTCCTAGACGTCCAGGTTCGAGACGTACCGCGCGTTCGTCTCGATGAAGTCCTTGCGGGAGGGCACGTCTTCGCCCATCAAGATCGTGAAGAGGCGATCGGCCGCGGTCGCGTCTTCCAGCGTCACCTGCAGCAGCGTCCGCCGCTCGGGGTCCATCGTGGTGTCCCACAGCTGGTGCGCGTCCATCTCCCCCAGGCCCTTGAAGCGCTGCGGGTCGAGCTTCTTGTCGCCGTTGCCGTTCTTCTTCCGGAACGAGTCCCACTCGCGCTCGGTGTAGAAGTACTGCTCGGCCTTCCCGTTCTTGAGCAGGTACAGCGGCGGCTGCGCGAGGTACATGTAGCCGGCGTCGATCAGCTGGGGCATGTTCCGGAAGAAGAAGGTCAGCAGAAGCGTCCGGATGTGCGCGCCGTCGACGTCGGCGTCGGCCATCAGCACGATCCGGTGGTACCGGGCCTTGTCGAGCTCGAACTCGTCGCCGATGCCGGTCCCGATCGCGGTGATCAGCGCCTGGATCTCGATGTTCTCGAGGATCTTGTGCAGCCGCGCCTTCTCGACGTTCAGGATCTTCCCGCGGATCGGCAGGATCGCCTGGGTCGCGGGGTCCCGCGCCTGCTTCGCGCTCCCTCCGGCGGAGTCACCCTCCACGATGTAGAGCTCGCACGCGGCCGGGTCGCTCAGCTGGCAGTCGGCGAGCTTGCCGGGCAGCGACCCGCCCTCGAGGAAGGACTTCCGTCGAGTCAGATCGCGCGCCTGTTTGGCCGCCATCCTGGCCTTGGCCGCGGCGAGCGTCTTCTGCACGATCCGGCGCGCCTCGGTCGGGTGCTCCTCGAGCCACTCGGCCAGCTGCGCGTTGACCGTCGTCTCCACGAACGATCGCATCGAGGCGTTGCCGAGCTTCGTCTTCGTCTGGCCCTCGAACTGCGGATCGCGGAGCTTGACCGACAGGATCGCGACGAGACCTTCGCGCACGTCCTCGCCGATCAGGTTGTCCTCCTTCTCCTTGAGGAGACCCTTGGACCGGGCGTAGCGGTTCAACACGTTGGTGAGCGACTTCTTGAGGCCTTCCTCGTGCATGCCGCCTTCGTGCGTGTTGATCGTGTTCGCGAACGAGTAGACCGACTCCGAATACCCCGCCGTCCATTGCAGCGCGAGCTCGACTTCCGCGTCCTCCGCCTTCTCGCCGATCGCGACGACCCGCGTGATCGCGTCTTTCCCGGTGGCGAGATGCTTCACGAAGTCGACGAGGCCGCCGTTGTACTTGAACACGTCCTTGTGCACCGGCTTCTCGCGTTCGTCGATCAGCTGGATCTCGAGACCGGCGTTCAGGAACGCGAGCTCGCGGAGCCGGTCCGTGAGTTCCGAACGCTTGAACTCGATGTCCTCGGTGAAGATCTCGGCGTCGGGCCAGAAGCGGATGGAGGTCCCGGTCTTCTTGGTTGCCCTCCCCTTCGCGAGCTTCGAGGTGGAGCGCCCGCGTGCGTACGCCTGCGTCCACGTGAACCCGTCCCGCTGGACCTCGGCGGTCATCTTGGCCGAAAGGGCGTTCACCACGGATACGCCGACCCCGTGGAGACCACCCGAGATGCTGTACCCGCCGCCGCCGAACTTCCCGCCGGCGTTCAGGGTCGTCAGCGCGACCTCGACCGCGGGACGGCGATCCTTCGCCTTCGGGATCGGCTTGACCGGGATCCCCGCTCCGTCGTCGAGGACCGACACGCTGTTGTCGGTGTGGATCGTGACGACGATCTTGGTGGCGCGGCCGGCCATCGCCTCGTCGACGGCGTTGTCCACGACCTCGTAGACGAGGTGGTGCATCCCGCGGGAGCTGGTGGTGCCGATGTACATCCCCGGGCGGAGCCGCACATGCTCGACGCCCTCGAGGACCTGGATGTTATGTGCGTCGTAGGTGTCTTTCTTCGCCCTGGCGGTGGCCAATCGTCCTCCTGTCAGTGCCCCGCGCAGGCCGCCCCACGCATCGAAGCTGGGGGCGTGCGCAGGGCCGTCGCACGAACCCCTTCATCCTACCAATCGGAGGTGACTCGAACGGCGTTTCGACTCGTGGAAATCGGCCATCTACCTGCGGTTTCGCACGATGATCCGGACCGCGGTGATCTCGTCGCCCCCCAGCGCTTCGTCGGCCCGCCGGCGGATCTCTTCGTGGAGGAAACGGGCCTGGACACCCCACGGACCGGAGGTCGCTGTGACGGTCAGCACACCCCCTTCCAGGGTGGCCGGCGCGGTCTCGGACGCCAGCCGCTCCCCCACCACCGAGGGCCAGGCGGCGGCGAGCCGCGCCACCGGCATGCCGCGAGCGAACAGTTGCTCGGCCATCAGATTGTCGATCACGTCGCCGAGCTCGACCGGCTCCGAGCTCGGGTCATCGCTACGTCGCCGGAACCCTTTCGAATGCGGCATGTCAGGCTCTCACCGTCACCGCGCCGGCTTCGACCTGCCACACCGCGGATGAGGCCGACGGCACGTCGGCCTCATCCGCGACGCTGATCACGACCTGGCCACCTCGATCCGCGAGGCGTTGTGCGATGCGGTCGCGCCGGCTGGGGTCGAGGGCGCTGAAGGGGTCATCGACGAGGAGGAGCGGTGGCTCGCCCGTCTCGGCCGCGACCGCCGCGGCCAGACCGAGGCGGAGGCAGAGCGCCGCGGCCCAGGTTTCCCCGTGTGATCCGAAGGCTCGTGCGCCGAGGTCACGGACCGCGAGCGTGAGGTCGTCGCGGTGCGGTCCGACGAGCGACGTCCTGCGGACGAGCTCGTCCGGCCGCCGCGCCGCCAGCTGCTCGCGGAAGGCATCCTCCACCGATCCCGAACCGGAGACGTTGGGCGCGTAGGCCACCAGGAGCCCGTAGCCGGAGAGCTCCTCGAACTCGAGCGAGGCGCCGGTGGCGAGGCGCGCGACGGCGTCGCCGCGCGCCTCGATGACCGGCACCCCGGTCCGGACCAGCTCTTCGTCCCACGCCTCCATCCCCGGAGGTCCCCCGCGCCCGCCCTCCCACTCCTTGAGGAGGCGATTCCGTTGGCGGAGTGCCCGGTCGTACGCGGACGAGATCCCGTCCTTCAGCGGCCAGAGCGCGACGAGCGCTTCGTCCATGAGGTCGCGACGCTTCGAGGGATCGCCGATCACCACCGGCAGGTCGAACGGTCCGAACAACACGGACCGGACCTGCCGGCGGAGCTCGCGCTTGCGCCGGAGTGGGCTCTTGTTCAGCTTCACGCGGCTGGCGCCCTTCCGCGGGATCTCCACCTCGACGAGTGCTCGGCCTTCCTCGCCGTCGAACTCGCCCCTCGCGTATCCCATGTCCGCTCCTTCACGGACGAGGGGGGCATTCGTCGATGTCCGCGGCGAGCGGAGGGAGTACAGGAAGAACATCCCTTCGAGCAGATTGGTTTTCCCCTCTCCGTTCGGCCCGACGACCACGATCAACCCGTCCGGGATGTCATCCAGCGCCGTCCGCTCGTGGTTCCGGAAGTCCCGGAGCTCGAGCCACTCCAGGTGCATCCGTGCCCGCGCTCGCCGCGCG
The DNA here is from genome assembly GCA_963737525.1 of uncultured Actinomycetota bacterium. GTDB lineage: Bacteria > Actinomycetota > UBA4738 > UBA4738 > HRBIN12 > JAJNBA01. Next base: position 32,277 of record CAVTTD010000013.1, on the reverse strand, counting down.
CGTCAGCCGACCGCGGCGGGGAGCCGGACCGGCATCACCAGGTAGGTGAGCTCGTCGCCCTCGCCGCGGATGACGCCCGGCTTCAATCCGTCGCGGACATCGATCCGCACGCTCTCGCCGGTGGCAGCGGTCAAGCCGTCGACCAGGTACTGCGGGTTGAACGCGGCGGTCAGGTCCTCGCCCTCGTACCGGGCTTCGACCGTCTCGACGGCCTGTCCGAGATCGGGGCTGGACGACGAGAGCTTCACGCCGAGCGCGTTGAACTCCACCCGTACCGGCGTCGTGTCGCGCGCGAGCAGCCCGACGCGGCGGACGGCCTCCAAGAACTGCTGCCGCGAGATCGTGAGTCGGCTCTCGTACGTCTCCGGCAGGAGCTGCCGGTAGTTCGGGAACTCGCCCTCGATCAATCGCGACGTGAGTGTCAGTGGGCCGACCCGGAACGCGATCTGCGATCCGTTCGTGAAGGCCTGGACATCCGCCTTCTGGTCGACCGCGGCGCGCCCCGCCTCGGTGAGCGCCCGCTCCGGCACGATCGCTTTCGCCTCACCGTCGGCCGTGGCAACCAGGTCCCGGACCGCGAGCCGATACGAGTCCGTCGCCACCAGGACGACTCCCTCGCGGCTGATCTCGAGCAACACCCCCGTGAGCACCGGTCGAGCTTCATCGCGGGACGCCGCCCTCGCCACCTGCGCCACCGCTTCCGCGAAGGCCCCCGGCTCGGCGGTGATCGCCGTCCCCGCCGGCTCCTGCACCCCTGGGAAATCGTCGGCCGGAAGGAGGCGTAGCGCGCCTTCATAAGCAGCGCAGCGGATATGCGCCTGCGACTTGTCGGTCTCGAAGTCCACCGGCGCCTCCGAGAGCGATTTCACCGTATCGGCGAGCAGCCGGGCAGGCACCAACGCGGTGCCGGCTTCCTGCACCTGCACGCTGATCGAGAGTCGGGCCGAGACCTCGAGATCGGTGGTGGTCAGGGTCAGCGCGCCGTCCTCCGCCGCCTCGATCAGGACCCCGGTGAGCGCGGGGATGCCGGGGCGTGTGGAGACCCCGCGTTGCACCGTCTGCAGCGCCTCCGAGAGATCGTCGCGGTCGCATCGGAACTTCATCGTCGATCCTCCTGATGTTCTCCGGCTTCTGATGCTTCTAGGTTCTCTTGAAAGAAGAAGCGGTAGTAGGGGCGGTGGGAATGTGTATGAGTGGTCGGTCTCCGCAGCGTAGCGGGGATGGCCGACATGTGGACGAACGGTGGAAGATCCCTGTCGCTCTTCACTCCCCGGGATCCGGTGCCGTCTCGCGGGCTCGCCTGCGCAACGATATCCACCGACATCACACCACCCCGCGAACGCGGCTGCGGATGATCCGAGTGAGGTCCTGGACCTGACGGAAGGTGTCGTCGCGAGACCGCATCTCGTCCTCCACCTTCTTGATGCCGTGGAGCGCCGTCGTGTGGTCACGGCCCCCGAAGATCTCACCGATCTTGACGAGCGAGAGCCCGGTGCATTCGCGCATCAGGTACATCGCGATGTGCCGGGCCTGCGTGAGCGGCCGGGATCGGGACTTCGAGACGAGGTCGCCGGTCGAGAGCTGGAAGTAGGTCGCCGTCTCTTCCATGATCAGTGGCGGCGGGATCTCGTGCTCGGTCTGCGGGATCAGGTCTTGGAGCGCCCGCTCGGCGAGCTCGATATCGATCGGCTGTCGCGTCAGCTCCGACCAGGCCACGACGCGGACGAGCGCGCCTTCGAGCTCTCGCACCGATTGGTCGAACTTGGACGCGACGAACTCGATGACCTCGGGCAGGACCGTCGGGATGTTCTCCCGCTCCGCCTTGAGCTGGAGGATCGCGATCCGCGTCTCGAGGTCGGGGGGCTGGACGTCGACACACAGGCCCCACCGGAAGCGGCTCACCAGTCGCTCCTCGAGACCGGAGAGTTCGTGCGGTGGGCGATCCGACGCGATCACGATCTGCCGGCCGGCGCCGTGCAGATGATTGAACGTGTGGAAGAACTCGGTCTGCGTCTCTTCGCGTTTGGCGAGGAACTGGATGTCATCGACGAGCAGGATGTCGACCTCGCGGTACTTGTGCCGGAAGGCGTCACCCTGCCGCTCGCGCACGGCTTTGATGAACTCCGTGACGAACTGTTCCGAGGTCACGTACTTGATCCGCGTGTCCGGCATCAGGCGCCAGATGTGATGCCCGATCGCGACGAGCAGGTGGGTCTTGCCCAGGCCCGTGCCGCCGTAGATGAAGAGCGGGTTGTACGCGGTCGACAGCGGCGCCTCGGCGACGGCCATCGCCGCGGCGTGTGCGAACCGGCTGGAGGGACCCGGCACGAACGCGTCGAAGGTGTAGTTGGGGAACGGCAGGCCCGGGGCACCCAGTGGTTTCCCGACGACGGGCGCCGCTGCGGGTGGCGCGCCGATCGCCGCGTAGGCGGCGGGTGGGGCCGAGGTCTGCTCGACCAGCGGCCCTTCCTCGTGGCGGATCGCCTCGTCGACCGCCATCTCGATCTTCACCGGGCGACCGAACGCCTCCTCCACCGCTTGCTCGATGAGCCCAAGATGGTTGTGCTGCAATCGCTCTCTGACGAACTGACTGGGAACCGCCAACGACAGCACCTCGTCGTGGAGACCGATCGGGCGCACGTCGGTGAACCACATCAGGAACGTGGTCTCCGGGAGCTCCGAGCGTGCTCGGTCGAGGACGGCCGACCAGGTCCGCCTCGCTTCCTGATCAGGCAATGCCACGGCCATCTGAGATTCCACAGAACCTTTCCACACCGGTGGATAACCGACATCCGGGAGGTTACGGGGGTCGGAAATCGCCGGGGGCCCCATCACCCCGGGGAAGTGCGGGCCGGACTATAGCACTGGGTTTTTCCACCACGCGAGCGTCCGACGCCCTCTTGACGCTCTTTCTCTTGTCAACCCCTTCATGCTGGGATGTTTCCGTATACTTCTCTCTTCGGTCGGCGGTCAGCCGGCCTTCCTTTTCGCAAGGGATCCGACCATGGCCAAGGGAAAGCGCACCTACCAGCCGAACACCCGCCGACGGGCCAAGACCCACGGCTTCCGTCTGCGGATGCGTACGCGGGCCGGCCGGGCGATCCTCGCCGCGCGGCGGCGCAAGGGGCGCAGCCGGCTGTCCGTCTCCGGCTAACGAGACGTGCGGACCCCGGCGATCCAGAGAGTGTTCCGTGACGGGCGGCCGGTGCACGGGAAGCGCGTCGTGTTGTTCGTCGCGCCCGGGTCGGGGCATTCGGCGCTCGTCGCCGGGAAGAAGATCGGCGGCTCGGTGCAGCGGAACCGTGCGCGGCGTGTCCTCCGAGCGGCGCTCCGCGAGGTCGCACCCAGGGGCGTCGAAGGGCACGACCTCGTCGTCGTGGCTCGTGAGACCATCCAGGACGCACGAACCCAGGATCTGATCGAAGAGATGACCGAGCTGCTCGACCGCGGGAAGATTGGCCCATGACGTCCCGAGACCTCCTCTGGCGGGCCGGGGCTCCCGCGCGGCTGTTCCTGCTCGGGGCGATCTCCCTCTATCGGCTGACGCTGTCCCGCTGGTTGGGCGGGCAGTGCCGATTCTCCCCCACCTGCTCTCGGTACGCGGAGGAGGCGATCCGGACTCACGGGGCGACCAAGGGATCGTTCTTGACGGTCGGACGTGTGCTCCGGTGCAACCCATTCGGCCGAGGTGGGCTCGACCCGGTGCCGCCGGGGCGTTCTCATGGACAGAGCCGCCACCGTGGGGATGACCCTACTCAGTATGATGCCACCATACAAGGGGTCGACCGGACGGCCATGCGAGCAGGTGGGCATGATGCTGGCTGAGATCGCGCCTTTCCAGGCGCTGCTCGATGGGATCGGGTGGCTGCTGGCGCAGCTCTACGATCTCACGGGGAACCTCGGGTTCGCGATCATCATCCTCACGATCGTCTTCCGGATCGTGCTGCTCCCGCTCGGCATCAAGCAGATCAAGTCGATGCAGGCCATGCAGGCCCTTCAGCCGAAGATCAAGGAGATCCAGAAGAAGTACAAGGGGAACAAGCAGAAGATCCAAGAGCAGACCATGAAGCTGTATCAGGAGTACGGGGTCAACCCGCTCGGCGGCTGCCTGCCACTCCTCCTCCAGTTCCCGATCCTCATCGCGATGTACTCGGTCATCCGGGCACCCGTCCCCCTGCCCGCTGACCCGGATGCTCCAGGTGTGGTCGAGTACCACAACAACCACCTCCCCGAGGACTCGCAGCTGTTCATCGATGTCACGAGTCACAACAGCCGCGGGCTGTATTTCCTCAGCATGAACCTCCAGTGCTCTCCACAGCAGTCGGGGAAAACGGTCCCCGTCCTCAACACCGAGCGGAAGCCGAGCGGTGACACCCTGAACTGCGGGGACTCCAGCACGGACCGGATCCCTTACTTCGTGATGTTGGCGCTCATGATCGCCACGACCTTCTACTCGAGCCGACAAACACAGAAGGCCACACCCGCCTCGGCTCAGAACCAGCAGACGCAGATCATCACGAAGATCATGCCGGTGATGTTCGGCATCTTCGGATTCCAGTTCCCGGCCGGTCTGGTGCTCTATTGGACGGTCTCCAACCTCTTCCAGATCGGCCAGCAATCGATGATGCTTCGCCTCGGGCACATCGGGCCCGAGGCGATGGAACGCCGGATCGCAGCCGCCAAAGCGAAGGCCTCGAGCAAGCCAGCAGACAAACCGAGGGGCGGCATCATGGGGAGGATGATGGAGCGGGCTGATCAGGAACGGAAGCGCCGCCAGGGCGACCCGCCGCCGGCCCTTCGGAAGCCACCACCGCGAACGCCCGGGAAGGGGCAAACCGGGCAAACCGGGACGGGGAAGGGCACGAAAGGGGGCTCGGGACGGCCCAAGGGGTCGGGCCCGAACCGCCCGAACCGCCCGAAAGGATCCGGGAGGTAGAGGATGGAACAAGAGCCGGGCGCGTCTGGACACGGGCAGGGGAGCCAGCCGGACATGGATGACGTCGACCTCGAGGAGCAGGCGGACGCCGTCGCCGATTTCGTGGAAGAGCTTCTCGAACGGATGGGGATCGATGCGATCGCGGAACCCACGACTCACCGCGGGCACGTCTACATCGATATCGTCGATGGTCCGGAAGACGACATGGCGCTCCTGATCGGCCGCCACGGGCAGACCCTTGACGCCATCCAGGAGCTCGCTCGCACCGCCGTCGGAAGACGCCTGGACGACCGCATCCGCGTGCTCGTCGATGTCGGGGACTACCGGAAGCGCCAGGAGGAGCGGCTGGTCGAAGGTGCCCGGGAGGTCGCCGAGCGCGTTCAGAGGACCGGCACGGAGGAGCAGCTGGACCCGATGAACGCATACGAACGGAAATTGGTCCATGATGTCGTGGCCGAGTTCGAGGGTCTCGAGAGCATCTCCGAGGGCGTCGACCCCGATCGGTTCGTGGTCGTTCGCCCCACGTAGCACGCCTGGCCCACCGCATCCTCCGAGAGGCCGTGTTTCACGTGAAACATGAGGGTTGGACTCCCCAAGGGCTCCCCCCCGCCCAACGCGCGAGCCTTGGTCTCTACGAGGAGCTGCTGCTGAGTCAGGCGGTGCCTCGCGGGATCGTGGCTGCTTCCGACAGCGGCCACCTCCGCGATCGCCACATCCTGGATAGCCTCCGGGCGGTCCCGCACATCTCAGGCGAGGTAGAAACCGTCGTCGACCTCGGGTCCGGAGCGGGCCTCCCGGGCCTACCGATAGCGGTCGTGCGGCCAGACCTGGAGGTCACGCTGACCGAATCTCGGCAGACCAGAGCCGCCTTCCTGGAACTCGCCGTCGAGCGGCTCCAGCTCGGCAACGTGAGCGTGTTCCCGCAGCCCGCGGAGGAGCTCACTCCCGGCTTCGATGTGTGCTTGGCACGGGGATTCGGGAGCGCCTCGCGCACGTGGGAGGTTGCCCGGGTCCTGCTCGATCCCCAGGGTGCCCTTTTCTATTGGGCCGGGAGGAGCTTCACCCTGGAGGAGGCGCCCGCAGGCGCCTCCTCGAAGGCGATCGCCGAAGCGACCCTTGAAAGCGGCGGGCCCATCGTTATCATGACCCGAGAGTGAGCAAGGCTTCCGCCAGCATGTCCCAACCCGTGGAGACCTCCACCCCTCACGCCCCCACTCCTGCCAAGCGGAAGCGCGCCCCGAGGAAGCAGGGGCCCGTGGTGCCCGAGGTTCCGGGGAGGGCCCGCATCATCGCGATCGCGAACCAGAAGGGCGGGGTGGGCAAGAGCACCACGGCGGTCAGCCTCGGCGCCGCGCTCGCGGACATCGGCTATCGAGTGCTGGTGGCGGACCTCGATCCACAGGGAAACGCATCCACCGGCATGGGGATCCGGCACGACGCCCGCGAGGTGACGGTGTATGACGTCGTCGTCTCGGAAGCCGATATCAACCGCGCCATCGTGCCGACCCCCGTCGAGCGCCTGCACGCGGTGCCGGCCACCATCGACCTGGCGGGGGCGGAGATCGAGCTCGTGTCTCAGTTCTCCCGTGAGTCGAGGCTCAAGAAAGCGATCGAGCCCGTCTCGGAGGGTGTGTATGACTTCATCCTTCTCGACTGCCCTCCCTCCCTCGGCCTCCTGACCATCAACGCGCTCACCGCCGCGGAGGAGCTGATCGTCCCCATCCAGTGTGAGTACTACGCGCTCGAGGGGCTCGGGCAGCTGCTCCGCAACGTCTCCCTCGTTCAACAGAACATCAACGCAGGCCTCAGGCTCTCGGGCATCGTGATGACGATGTTCGACGCGCGGACCAAGCTGTCCGAGCAGGTCGTCCAAGAAGTGCAGAAGTACTTCGGCGACCTCGTCTACGGCGTCATCATCCCTCGGACGGTGCGGTTGTCCGAAGCCCCCGGCTTCGGACAGCCGATCACCGTCTACGATGCGAAGTCCAAGGGCGCCGAGGCCTACCGCGAGCTCGCGCGTGAGGTCGCCATGCGTCCGCCGCCGGACACGCCGATGCCGCACTACGACGAGATCTCGGTGGCCGTGATGGCTCCCATGGACGACGTCGTGAAGGTGGACGAGCAAGCGACCTTCCCCCGATGACGACGGCGCTGCGGAGCCGGACGAGGAGAGCTCGGAGCAGGACGGGCCCGGCGAGGAACTCTCCACTCCCCCCTCGGCGGGGCACCGTGAGGCTGTGCCGGAGGTCAGGGCGGACCAACCTGAGGCTGCGCCGTCGGTCGAGGCCGCCCCGCGCGTGCAGGCACCGCCTGCACCACGGCCGAAGCCTCAGCCCCAGCTCTCAGATGACGAGCTGTGGGAGGAGCCTCCAGCCCAGCCTGAGCCCAGGGTCAAGCCGCCCTCGAGCCCCGCTCCTCCCGGCGAACTCCCCCAACGCAGGGTGGTCGTGATCGATGAGAACTCCGAGATCGACATCCAGGGATCACGGGAAGTGCCTCCCCCCTCGGCGGGGTCGAACGAGATGCCGGAGGGGATGGCGGACATCGGGGCGACGCTCGATGACGAGAGGGGCCACAAGCGCCGGTGGCGTATGTTCCGCAAGGGAGGCGACTGATGTCCAAACGAGGAGGTCTGGGACGCGGGCTCTCGGCGCTGATCCCGGGCGCGCCCGAAGCCGGCGAGGCGAGCACCGGCCTTCTCGAGGTCCCCGCGAACGCGATCGCCCCCAATCCGAAGCAGCCGAGGAGCCGGTTCGACGACGAAACGCTGAACGAGCTGGCGGCGTCGATCCGTGAGGTGGGGATCCTGCAGCCGATCGTCGTGCGCAGGACCGGCCAGGGCTACGAAGTCGTCACGGGGGAGCGGAGGCTCCGCGCCGCCAAGCTGGCCGGGCTGGCCATGGTCCCGGTCGTCCTGCGGGACTCGGATGACTCAGACCTGCTCAGAGAAGCGCTCATCGAGAACATCCACCGCGAGGACCTCAACCCGATCGAGCTGGGAGAGGCGTTCCGCCAGCTCCTCGACGAGCTCGGGCTGAAGCAGGAGGAGCTCGCGGACAGGGTCGGCGTGTCCAGATCCCATATCGCGAACACGATCCGGCTCCTCGCTCTTCCGCTGGAGGTGCAGCAGCTCCTCGCCGACGAGAAGCTTTCCGCCGGCCACGCGCGAGCGCTCCTCGCGTTGGGCGACCAGGAGGCGATCGCTTCCTTGTCGCTCCGCGTCGTCGCTGAAGATCTTTCGGTCCGAGAGACCGAGGAGATCGTGCGCCGGTTCATCGAGACGCCGGCGGAGCCGACTCCGAAGAAGAAGGCCGAACCCTCGGAGCCGGCGGATCCCAACCTCGCCGAGGTCGAAGAGATCTTGTCGGAGCAGCTCGCGACCCGCGTCGTGATCCGGATGGGTCGCCGACGTGGTCAGGTGCTGATCGACTTCGGGTCCGCCGACGATCTCGATCGGATCGTGTCCGAGATCATCGGCTCGGGGCCGGGTCTCGCACCCGACTGAGTGACACCATCATACGGATGGGTGGTTCACTTACGGATCGGTTGATCCACATACGGATGGTGGTTCGATCCTTCGGACACGGTTCCCGGATGCCCACGAGCCCAGCCCGACGTCAGCCGAGGGCGCCGGGAGGAGGCGGCGGCGGCAAGCTGGGATCGAGAGGTCTGTGTCCGGCCGCCTGACTGCCCGGTTCGGGACGTCCGACCACGAGGTAGATGATCGCGCCGATCAAGCCGGTGAACACGATCACGAGCACCCAGATCAACTTGTTCCCGGCCTTGAACATCGAGTCGTCGGGAACCCTGATCGCGTCGACCAACGCCCAGATCACCATGACGACGTTGGCGATGAAGAACACCATGAAGATGCCGAACATCGCTTGCATGTGTCCGCGCCTCCGGGACGAAGATCGCCCCTCTCGTCGGTAGCCTAGCGGGATGGAGGAGGGTCACGCGTACGAGAGCGAGCGCCAACGGGCCGTGAAGGCGTCGCTACTGGGGGCGGTACTCGGTCTCGTGCTCGCGCTGTTGGCCCGCCGCCGACGGAGCTAGCCGGAGAAGAAGCGGCCCACCCCGGCCGCCACCGCGCGAGCGAGCCGCGACGGCAGATCGGGGTCGTTCAGCATCTCGTGTTCCTGGTCGCCTTCCCCGTCATGGGCTCCACCTGGACGGCGGGCATCCTGGTCTCCCGCAGCGGCGCGATCGTGAGAGGACGGATCTTGCCGGGCAGACCGAACTCGGCCTCGAGCTCCTCCAAGATGAGCTGTGCCAGAACCAATCCCGAAGGCGAGTGTGTGGTGCGGCTCCCGAAGTAGGAACAGACCGGACCGCCGTCACCTTCACGGTCCCGGGCCATGAGCTCCACCGTGATCGACGCGGCCGCGCCGGCCTCGTTCGCGAGGCGGGCTCGGTCCGACGGCGCGGCCGCGTCCTCGGCGGTCGTGAGGAGCCGCGGGTCGGCACCGACCGCCTGGAGCGCCGCGACGAGTGCTTGCGCGGAGCGGCGGTGAACGACGCCGCCCCCGTCGGGGCCCTCACCGACGTCGATCGCGATCACGCGTCCTTCGATCGGACCTCGAGACGCCTTCAGCTCCTCCCGTTCGCGGACGAGGGCTCGTGACGGAACCGCCTCGAGCGGCCGCATGCGACGAAGGACCGAGAGCGTGTGGGGTCCGACGATCCCGTCCGGTTCGTCGCCGACGTTGCGTTGGAAGAGCCGGAGCGCGGCGTCGGTCCACGGGCCGTACAGTCCGTCTTGCTTGCCGCAGTCGAAGCCGAGGGCGTTCAGCATCCGTTGGAGCTCGCGGACGTCGTCTCCTCGGAACATGGGGGCCCGGTGATAGAGGGTGCGATCGCCGAGCTGCCATCCGGCCTCCACGAGCTGCTCCCACGTGTCGGGACCGACGAGGCCGTCGACCTGGAGGTGCCGCTCCCGCTGGAACCATCGGACCGCGGTCTCCGTCGAGCCGCCGAACGTGCCGTCGCGCTCCGCGTCCTCCACGACGGCTCCGAGCGCCGTCAGCCGCGATTGGATGTCCGTGATCTCCGGACCTCGGTCGCCCACGCGATAGATGCGCATCGACCCGAGTCTGCGTGGGCGCGGAGCGCGACGGCAACCGTCGCGCACGAGGTGTGGGGGAGGCGGTCCTACGACAGATGCGGGTCGAGGTCTCGCAAGATGGCGTCCTTGGGTCGCGCGCCGGTCACCCTCGCGACTTCGACGCCTTCCTTGAAGAGGATGAGCGAGGGGATCGACATGACCCCATACGTGCGGGTGGCGTCAGGGTTGTCGTCGATGTTCAACTTCGCGACCTTCAGATCCTGTCCCTTCTCCTGGCCGATCTCCTCGACGACCGGAGAGACCATGTGGCACGGCACGCACCACTCGGCCCAGAAATCCACGAGGACCGGGGTTTCCGAGTCCAAGACGCTCGACTGGAACTCCGGGTCGGTCACATCTCCGATGTTGGACATCTCTTCTCCTCTCGGGTCCGCCGGGCCTCCCGGCGGTCTACGCCCTGCTTGGAACGCTTGGCTCGCTGGGGAGATTCCCCTCGTGCCCGTGGGCGGCGTGCGCCTCGGCCTCGAGCATCTTCTCCGCATCCATCGCGCCCTTGCATCCCTGTCCGGCGGCGGTCACCGCTTGACGATAGATCCGGTCGGTGACATCGCCCGCCGCGAAGACACCCTCGACGGACGTGTGGGTGCGCGGTTCTCGCACCACGATGTACCCGTCGGCGTCGAGCTCCAACCAGTCGCGGAACAGCTCGGTGTTCGGCGTGTGGCCGATCGCGACGAAGAGGCCGTCGGTGCGGAACTCCCGCGTCTCCCCGGTCGTGGTGTCACGGAGGCGGACGCCGGTCACGGCGTCGTCGCCGATGACCTCCACCACCTCCGCGTTCCAGATCACCTCGATCTTGGGATTGGCCAGGGCTCGCTCCTGCATGATCTTGGATGCGCGGAACTCGTCTCGCCGGTGGACGATCGTGACCTTGGATGCGAACTTCGTGAGGAACGTCGCCTCTTCCATCGCCGAGTCGCCCCCGCCGACGACCACCAGCTCGCGGTCGCGGAAGAAGAAGCCGTCGCAGGTCGCGCAGGCGGAGACCCCTCGGCCACGGAGCTTCTCCTCCCCGGGCACGTCGAGCCAACTGGCGGTCGCACCCGTCGCGATCACGATCGTGCGCGCCCGCCACTCCTGATCGCCCGCCCAGACGCCGAAGGGCCGCGACGAGAAGTCGACCCGGGTGACGTGCACCGACAGGATCTCCGCCCCGAAGCGAGCCGCCTGCTTCTCCATCTGATCCATGAGCTCCGGCCCGAGGATGCCGTCGGCGAAGCCGGGGTAGTTCTCGACGTCGGTCGTGAGCATCAGCTGACCGCCGGCCTCGAGTCCCTTGAGGACAAGCGGTTCGAGGTTGGCCCGCGCCGCATACAGCGCGGCCGTGAACCCGGCGGGCCCCGAGCCGATCACGATCACGTTCCGGACGTCGTCCGCGCGTTCAGTCGCCATACGTGCCAATCCTCCCATAGGACCTGAACGCCGGGCCTCAGCCGGTTCCTTCCTTCGTTCGGTGGCCCTCGCCGCTGGCGGACGGCCGCTAGATGCGAGCCGAGGCGAAGGACAGGATGGTGCAATCGTCCTTGGCGGCGGCCCAGACGACCGCGGTGTCCGGGGGTTCGTCCGCCCCGGGGCCCTCCAGGTAGACGGCGATGTAGGCGGGGCGGCCCTCGAACCTGGCTTGGATCAGGCGAGCCAATCGGCCGGCCGGCTGCTCGTCGAAGGCCCGACGCACGCACCGGGCGGCGTTGCCCGCATCGAGCGAGTCGGCCTGGGGGGCGGCTCCGAGCGCCGCTGTCTCCGAGGTGGTGTCGCGGGCCAGACGCTCGAGGTCCTTCGCGTCGTAGTTCGCGATCTACGACTTCGGGACGATACCCGCCACCGGCTTCTTGGGAGGCCGCCTCCGACCCCGCCTGCGCGCTCAACGCGGAGTCCTCCGCGGCGCGCTTTCCGTTCCCACCGACGTTGGGAAGCGCGATCGCGATCGCGACGACCACGGCGGCGGCCGCGGCCACGCCCGCCCACCGGTACCACGCGGGAGCCCCGTGGCCGCGCCCGCCGGCCGCGACGACGACGTTCCGATGGAGGTCTGCCGGCGGGGTGAGCTGGGGGAGCGATCGGGCGGCCTCTCGCCCCGCCGTCGCATGGGCGAGATCCCCTCGACAGGAGGCACAGGTGTCCAGATGCGCCTGCACCCCGGCGCGGTCGTCCTCGCCCAGGGTGCCGTCCACGAGATCGGCGAGCTGCTCGTAGGGATGATTCATGCCTCTTCCTCTGACGCCCGTGACGCTCGCGACGGTTCCCCTCGCGCCGTACCGAGCGCCCGTCCGAGGGCCGCACGGCCTCGGAAGACCCTGGATTTCACGGTTCCCACCGGGATGTCGAGGACACGCGCGATCTCGTCGTACGGGAGGTCCTGCACGTCGGCCAGCACGAGGACCACCCGGAACTCCTCCGGCACCTCCATCAGCGCTCTCCCGACATCGACGGAGAACACCACCTGGTCGGCATGGTCGGGGGCGGGGAGCGACGGCTCGGGTCGTTCGTCGTCCTCGTCCCTCACGAGCTGGAGCAGTGGCCGGCGTCGTTTCCGTCTCAGCGAGTCGTAGCAGGCGTTGACCGTGACCCGATGGAGCCAGGTCGTGAAGGCGGAATCACCGCGGAACGTGTTCAGCTTCCGCAGCGCGGCGAGGAACGTGTCCTGCGACGCATCGGCGGCTTCCTCCGGATCCCCCAGGATCCGGATGCACAGGTTGTAGACGCGGGTCCCGTGACGTTGGACGAGGACCTCGAAGGCGTCGGCGCTCCCTTCCTGGAAACGTCGGACGAGCCCTTCGTCCGTCTCGGATGCATCCACCGCTTCGAACGCTACAGGGATGGTGGTCCGGCGGTCTCGGTGACGACCACCACGGCGAACTTCTTGGTCCAGGGAAGGCGTTGCGCCACCAGTGTGTTCGCGTGCTTCCGGATCTTCACCGTCACGAGGCCGGTCGGGCGTTCGATGCTGCACCCTCCGCGGGCGACCTTCGCGGTCGCTTCCTCCTCGGACACCACCTGCGCGACGCGTTGGCACGTCGCGCGGATGTTGTGTCCCTTCTTGTACACGAGTGCCCCTTCGCTCGCCGCCGCGGCGCCCACGTCCGAGAGCTTGTACGTCGTGAACGCGATGGAGGCGGCATCGATCGCGGCGACCGCGAGGATGGCGAGGACCAAGAGCCAGATCACGATCATCTTCCCGACCAGTCCTGCTTCGTCGCGTCGCACGTTCATGCGCGGAACCTCCTGAGGACGACCTTCATCAGGTCATCGACCTCTCCGACCCGCAGGATAAGTGCCGAGATGAGGAACACCAGCATCCCCACGATGATGGCGACCCCGACCTGTGCTGCTTGCACGAGCACGCCGGCGCTCGGGGGCACGCTCCAGAGATCGATCACACCCAATGCCGCCAAGGCGGAAACGACCGCGGCGATCGAAGTTTTGGCCACCGTGCGGGCGATCCGAACACCGTCGATCGGTCCGAGGCGGCGGCGGAGCAGCAGGAGGAGCACGCCGGCGCCCACCACGTAGGACGTGGCATGTGCGAGGGCCATCCCCTGGAGGCCCAGCTTGAGCGGTCCGATGTAGGCGAGCGCGGCTCCCACGTTCACCACCGCCGCCACGATGTTCACCAGGGCCGGTGTTCGGGTGTCCTGCATCGCATAGAAGGTTCGGGTCAGCAGGTGGAAGGTGGAGAAGAACAGGAGGCCGACCGCGAATCCCTGCAGCGTTCGCGCGATCGCGACCGAGTCACGCGCGACCGCCTCGCCGTGCTCGAACAGCAGCCGCGAGATGGGCTCGGCGAGCACCAGCAAGCCGAAGGCTGCGGGGATGGTCACGACGGCGGTGTCGCGCAGCCCACGAGAGACGAGTGTTCGGACGCCCTCGGGATGACCGGTCGACCACCGCTCGCTCATGCCGGGTAGGAGCGCGGTGAAGATCGAGACCGCGAAGATGGCATGGGGCAGCTGGAACACCGTGAAGGCGGTCGTGTAGATCTGTGGTCCGGCCTCGAACCGGTTGTTGAGGATGATGATCACGACATACGCGAGCTGGTTGGCGGCGACGTAGAGCGCGACCCACGCCGCCAGCCGAACGAGATGGCGGACGGCTTCATGGCGCCAGTCGAAGCGCACCTGAATGCGATATCCGATCGAGCGCAGAGACGGCCAGAGCGCCAACGTCATGACGATCACGCCGAGGGTCGTGCCCACTGCCAGCACGGTCTGCTCGGCCGTGGTGATCCCGACCACCCGCGGGGGTCGGTTGCCGCGCACGATCGCATACGCGATGAACGTTCCGATCACCACCAGGTTGTTCAGGATCGGGGCGAACATCGGGGCGGCGAAGCGTCGATGCGCTTGCAGGAGGCCGATCGCCACGGCGCCGACGCCGTAGAAGACGATCTGCGGCATGAACCATCGGATGAAGAAGACCCCGAGCTGCACCTGGGCCTCCCGATCGGGGGCGTCCGAGGAGACGAGGTACAAACGGATGATCTGCTCGGCGAAGATCGCTCCGAGCGCCGCGACGACGACCAGGATCACCAGGACGAGCGTCATCACGCGATTCGCCACATCCCGAGCGTCGTTCCATCCCTTCGTCTCCATCCGGTCGACGAAGACCGGCACGAAGACCGACGTGAGGATCCCGCCGAGGATCAGCTCGTAGACGATGTTCGGCGTGAGGTTGGCGACCGTGTAGATCGAGCCGAGCGCGCTGACCGTGACGCCGAGTGTCGCCGTCATCGCGGTCAGACGAAGGAAGCCGGTGAGCCGGGAGAGCGTGGTTCCCACCGTCATGACGGCGGCGCTGCGCATCAGCGATTCCCGCGTGTCTCGCGGCAGGGGTCCCCCCTCCGAGCTCACGGGCTCCGCCGTCGGAACAACCTCCTCGACCAGAGCGCGACCAGGACGAGGCCCGCGCCGATCGTGATGATCGAGGGCCGTCGGATTGACCGCGGTGGACCTCAGCCTCAGGACGCTGCGCGAGAGGACCGCGCCGTTGGGCGCCACGACGAAGACGTCGATGTTGCTCGGGCCGGCCGCCTTCACCTCGACCTTGAACGTGATCACCTGGTTCGCCTGATCCAACCGAACGCTTCGCTCGTTGCCGTCGAGGAAGTCGACCCGACTGGACGCGAGCTCGACCTTCACGTTCAGGACCCGGTGGCCCGGGTCGCCCATGCTAAGCGGGATCTTCCCCGACCGGGACGTGAACGTCAGATTGCGCGTCGTGTCGGGCTTGAGGCGCGAGAACGTCCGGTCGATCACCCCGTTCACGGCATCGATCCAGACTCGCCCCGACCCCTCGTTGCCGATGTACTGCGAGGCCTCCGCATAGAGCATCGAGCGACGGAGGAGGGTCGCGTCGGACTCCGGTTCCACGAGGATCGCCTCGAACGCCGTCAGCCGGCGGGCGATGGCGGTGAGGTCGTCCACGTAGTCGGAGGAGAATCCCTCGGATGCGGAGACCCCAAGCGTCGCGGGAACCGGGCGAGGTCGAACACCGAGCGGAAGCCCCTGCGCATGAACGGGCTCCAGGAACGGCGCTCCGGCGAGCCGTCGCAGCAGCTGACCCCAGATGCCGGCCGGCAGATCGGGCGACAGAGTCGAGGGACAGGCCTCGCACGGTCTGTTCATCGGGAACCGGCACCTCCCGCCAGATCGTGGCGAGCTCACCGAGGACCGCCTGTGCGGCGAGCACCGGGTCCTTCCCGAGGGCCGGGTCGGCGAGGAGCGCTTGCGTTCCCGGGTCCGGCATGAGCAGCGAGACGCTGTTGCCCGACGTCGTGGACAGCGTGGCGGCCGGGGGAGGGGCGAAGTCGTTCGGCTGCGGCGACCGTTCGACCGAATCCGTCGCGCCCAGGATCGTGGTCACCCCTCGCGCCTCCAGGAGATCCACCGACGCTTGATCGAACGCCAGTCCCGGCGGGCGCGCGACCGTGGGATCGGGTCGTTCACCGAGGATCCGCTCGAACGTCTCGTCGCCCACCTGCCACTGGGCTTGTAGATGCAGGCCGAGGCCGGCGGAGAGCAGCGCCGGGATCCGCGGAGCTGCGAACGGCATCGCGTACAGACGCGCTCTCTGGTCGTCGGCGATCTCGACCAGATCCTCCAGCGTCTGGGCCGCGACGCTGGCCGAGGGCCCGTCCGCCGCGACGGATGTGCCGTCACTCCGCTCGTATCCATCCTTGGCTTGTCGGAGCTGATCGAGCGCGGCGGGCGAGATGACCACGTCGACGGGCGTCCCCGAACGAACGGTTCGCAACAGATGGGCGATCGCGTCGACCTGTGCAACGACGCCGGATCGGGATCGGAGCATCTCCTCGAACCCGGGGTCGATCAACGTCCCGTCGGGTCCGAAGGCCACCGGGGTCGCCACCTCCGTCCACCAAGAGAACAGGACGGGCTTCTGCGGTCGCTGGAAGATGTGGATCGCGGCGGTGGTGATCGCCGCGATCCGTTGATCCTGGCTCCGCAACTCGAGCTGAAGGGGATAGACACCCGAGTCGACCTGATCGATACCTCCGGTCTCGGAGGTATCGATCCTGATCTTGACTTCGCTCGACGCTCCGGGTGCCAGGTCGGCGAGCACGGGGACCGTTTCGGCGGACGCCGGGAAGACCGGACCCTCGTCGAGTGCGGTCTCGTATTGGACGCGCGACGTCACCTTGGGACCCAGCGTCCATCCGACGACGGGGTCGGTGATGGTCGACCCGCCCTCGTTCGTGATCCTGAGCGTGATGCGGAGCAACGGTTCCTCGGGCGTGGTCCACGCCGTCTGGCCGACCAGGCGGATCAGGGCCGACGGAGGCTCCTGGGCCCGCAGGGGCGTCGCGATCCAAAGGATCGAGAGGAGGCTCAGGGCGAGGCGTGATCCGCGGGAGCTGCGCATGCCGAGAGCCAATCGTATCCGCCGGGCTCAATGACCCAGCATCGCCGCGATCTGATCCGCAGCGTATGCGACCGAGATCGCGAGGAGACCCCCGCCCACGACCATCCGGAGCGTCCGCTCCTTGGCGCCGAGCGCGAGCGCGGCGCCGAGGCGGGCGCCCGGCACGCCTCCCACGATGAGTGCCAGGCAGATCCCCCAGTCGATATGGCCGAGCGCCGCGTGCACGATCGTGCCGGGCACGACGAGGGCCACGATCACGAGGAGCGACGTGCCGAGCGCGCGCTTCAGCGGCATGCCGAGCCAGCCGGCCAGCAAGGGGACCATCACCAGCCCGCCGCCGATCCCGAGCAGCCCCGACACGAACCCGGCGAGGGCCCCGATCCCTCCGAGGATCGGGGCCGTCGCCTCACGGACCTCGCGACGCCCGCGCCGGCGCGCATCGCGGATGATCGCGACCGCCTGCCAGCCGAGGAGGAGGGCGGTCACGAGGAGCAGCAGCGTCGTGTCGACCTGGTCCGTGAGCCAGGCGCCGAGCGCGGCGCCCACCAGGCCGGGGCCGGCGAGCCGGGCCGCCGCCCGCATGTCGATCTCGCCCCCTCGCCGGTAGGCGAGGGCGCCCGCCAGGGCGGTCGGGAAGATCGCCGGCAGCGGCGTCGCGAGGGCCACGATCGGCGAGGCCCCGAGCAGCACCTGGATGCCGGGAGTCATCAGGATGCCGCCTCCGACGCCGAACAGCCCCGCGAGGACGCCCGACACGAGACCGATCGCGACGCCGATCGCGACGTGTCCCAAGGTCATCGGAGCAGACTCACCGGAGCAGCTCGGCGGCCCGCACGAGCATGTCTCGCTCGCCGCGGTA
Organism: uncultured Actinomycetota bacterium; assembly: GCA_963737525.1. Classification (GTDB taxonomy): domain Bacteria; phylum Actinomycetota; class UBA4738; order UBA4738; family HRBIN12; genus JAJNBA01. The sequence continues at coordinate 14,481 of CAVTTD010000013.1, read as the reverse complement.
CGCGGCGCGCTTGAGTGCGCGCTCGAGCGGGAACCATCGGATCTCCTCCATCTCGTCGTCCCGATCGTCGATGTCGCCGCCCGTGTGCCGCATCAAGAAGAAGTGCACGGTCTTCCGGATCCGCACGTTCTCCCACACGTAGAAGTAACGGGTCTCCCCGAGGGATGCCTCGATCTCCGCCAGGAGGCCGGTCTCCTCGCGGACCTCACGGACCGCCGCGTCCTCCATCGACTCCTCGTCCTCGATGCCGCCCTTCGCGAGCCCCCAGGCGAGCTGCCCCCGGCGGGTTCGGCGCGACGCGAGGACGATCTCGATCCCGTCGTCGCCGCGCCGGTACACGACGCCCCCCGCCGAGATCTCCCGCTTGGTCGGGACGGCCGGCGACTTCCGACGGGGCTTGGTCGGCTTCCTCTTGCTCGACGTCCGCTTCCTCTTCGAGCGGGCGGGCGTCGCCGTCGCGCCGCGCTCGGAGGCTCCGGTCTTCTTGGCGACCGGGGTTGCCGTCTCGCCGGCCTTCTTCCCCGCTGCCTGGTCGGTCTTCTGGAGGGACGCCCGCTTGCGCCGCCGCCGCCGTCGTTTGCCGCCGCCGGCGGACGCCCGGCCCTCGTCCCTCGGTCCGTCGGCCTCGCCCATCCGCTGATTCTAGGGTTCGCCCCTCAGGTCTCCGGGTGCTCGGGCCGATGCTTGATCGGAGCGCCGGATGAGGCGCGCCCAGCGTTGAGCCAGCGACATGTGCCAACGAACATGTGAAGGAGCCTCGGTCTGGCCATGGACATCGACGAACTGCTCCGATACACGGTCGAGCGCGGCGCGAGCGATCTCCACCTGAAGGCGGGAAACGTGCCCTTCGTGCGCGTGGACGGCGAGCTCTCGCCGGCCGAGCTCGGCTACCTCTCCGCGGCCGACACGGACCGGTTCGCCCAAGCGCTGATGACCGAGCACAAGAAGCGGGAGTTCGAGCAGACGAACGAGGCCGACCTCGGCTACACGCTCTCCGGTGTGGGTCGGTTCCGTGTGAACGTCTTCCGGCAGCGCGGCGTGATCGGGCTCGCGATCCGGCGCGTCCGCGCCGAAGTCCCCTCGTTCGAGGAGCTCCGACTCCCGCCGGTGATGTCCACGCTGGCCGGCTCCTCCCGCGGCTTGATCCTGATCACGGGTCCGACGGGGACCGGGAAGACCACGACGATCGCGTCGATGATCGGCCACATCAACCGCACGCGCCGGACCCACATCATCACGGTCGAGGATCCGATCGAGGTGGTTCACGACGACCAGCTCTCGATCGTCCAGCAGCGCGAGATCGGCATCGACACCGACTCGTACGCGACCGCGCTTCGCCACGTGATCCGCCAGGACCCGGACGTGATCTTCATCGGCGAGATCCGGGACTCCGAATCGGCCCTCGCCGCGATCCAGGCGGCGGAGACGGGTCACCTCGTGATCTCGACGCTCCACACGATCGATGCGATGGAGACGATCAACCGGGTACTCGACCTGTTCCCACCCGAGCAACAGCGGGAGATCCGGTCGTCGTTCGCGGGTGCGTTGCGCGGGATCGTCTCCCAGCGCCTCGTGGGCCGCGCCGACGGGAAGGGCCGCGTGCCGGTGGTCGAGGTCATGGTGAACACCGGCCGCGTGTTCGATCGGATCGTCGATCCGGATGAGACGGCCGGCATCCTCGAGGTGATCGCGGGCGGCGACTTCTACGGGATGCAGACCTTCGACCAGGCGCTCGTCAAGCTCGTGAAGGAGGGCGTCGTCTCTCCGGACGAGGCACGCCGGACCGCGACGAATCCGCACGACTTCGACCTCGCGCTGCACGGAACGCTCGAGCGGCGAGCCGCCTTCGAGGAAGCCGCGGCCGCCAGCGACAGCCTTCCCTACTAGCCGAGCGCCGCGCTCACGTCGGGCCACGTACGTACGGCGAGTGCCGTGGGTGCCGGGGGTAAGGTGAGACCGCCGTGACCACGCTCGAGATCGATCCGCTCGCGAAGGAGCTCGGCGACCGTTTCCAGGCCGCCGGGCACGAGCTGTACCTGGTCGGGGGGTCCGTTCGGGATCTGGTGATGGGCCGCATCGCGCCCGACACGGACGCCGATCTCGCGACCGACGCCTCGCCGGCGGAGACGTCTCGCCTGCTGCGTGGCTGGGCGGAGGCCCAGTACCTGGTGGGTGTGCGCTTCGGGACGGTGGGCGCGCGCCGCCACGGCCGGCTGGTCGAGATCACGACCTTCCGGGAGGAGCGGTATCCGGAGGACGAGCGCAAGCCGGCGGTCTCGTTCGCGAAGGACATCCAGACCGATCTCTCCCGACGCGACTTCACGATCAACGCGATGGCCGTCCGGCTGCCGGACGGGGAATTCGTCGACCCCTTCGAAGGGGTGAAGGATCTCGCGGCCAAACGACTCGACACCCCGCTCGATCCCGAGATCGCGTTCTCGGACGACCCGTTGCGGATGCTCCGCGCGGCGCGGTTCGTCGCGCAGCTCGGGGTCACGCCGACGCCGCGTGTGGTCGAGGCGATCGCGCGGATGCGCGAACGCCTCCGGATCGTCTCGGCGGAACGCATCCGGGAGGAGCTCGACAAGCTGCTCGCTGGCCGAGTCGCCGGGCGCCGGACTGGCGTTGCTGGTCGAGTCCGGACTCGCGGAGGAGTTCCTCCCCGAGCTCCCGGCGCTGCAGCTCGAGCAGGACCCGGTCCATCGTCACAAGGACGTCTTGCGACACACGTTCGCGGTCATCGAGCGGCTGGAACCCGATCCGGTCCTCCGGCTGGCGGGGCTGCTCCACGACATCGGCAAGCCCTCGACCCGCGAGATCACCCCCGACGGTGTGTCGTTCCACCACCACGAGGTGGTGGGCGCTCGGATGGCGGAGGAGCGGCTCCGCGAGCTGCGCTACCCCAACGCCGTCGTGGAGGACGTACGGAAGCTGGTCGAGCTGCATCTCCGCTTCCACGGGTTCGGTGACGGCTGGACGGACGCCGCCGTGCGCCGCTACGTGCGAGATGCGGGACCGCTGCTCGACAAGCTGAACCAGCTCACGCGCGCGGACTGCACCACCCGAGACCCGCAAGCGGGCCGAACGATTCGCGCGTCCTCCAGGACGAGCTCGAGGAACGGATCGCGCGACTCGCGGAGCAGGAGAACCTCGAGGCGATGCGCCCGACGCTGGACGGCCGTCAGGTGATGGAGCGGCTCGGTCTCGACCCCGGCCCGCTCGTGGGGGAGGCGCTCGCGTTCCTGATGGAGATCAGGATGGAGCGCGGCGAGATCCCCGAGGACGAGGCGTACGAGTTGCTCGAGGGCTGGGCGAAGGAACGCGGGATCGTCTCGTCGCGCGCGTGACGCGAAGGATCAGGCACCGCACGAGCCGCGTCCGTCAGAAGCCGCCCAGGTGCTGGACGGGCCAGATGATCAAGACCGCCTTCCCGATCACGCGGTCGATCGGCACGAACCCGAGCCCGAAGCGCGAGTCGAGGGAGTTGGCTCGATTGTCGCCCATCACGAACAGCTTCCCGTCCGGCACCTTGGTCTTGGGGAACCGGGCGGTCCGTTGCATCGAGGTAGGGCTCGGAGAGCTGGACGCCGTTCACGAAGACGTGGCCACCTTTCGCGTAGACCACGTCTCCCGGCTCTCCGATCACCCGCTTGATGTAGTCGGGGTTGTCGGGCGGGGTGAATCCGAGACCTTGCCCCAACCAGTGCGTGAGCCCGCCCCACACGCCGCGGTCCGGCTCTTTCGCGGGATCCGGCTCCTCGAAGACGATGATGTCGAAGCGCTGCGGATCGTGGAAGTAGTAGGGGACCTTGGCGACGATCACCCGATCGCCGGGCACGAGCGTGGGCTCCATGGATCCGGTCGGGATCCAGAACGCCTGTAGCAGGAGGCTCTTGATGAGCAACGCCAGTGCGAACGCCATCAGGATCAGCCCCGGCAGCTCCCCGAGGAAGGAGAGCGCCGGGTGGCGCTTCTTCTTCGGCGTGTCCTCCGGGTCGGTGTCCTGGACGCGGCGCTGAGCGGTTCTCACCCATCCAGCGTACCGGTCCGCCGATCCTGAGGGGGAGGGTGGCTACGAGCCGGTTGCGATCATCACCTCAGTTGCCTTGATGATCACCGTCACCTCCGCGCCTGCCTTCAGCCCCAGGTGTTCGGCGCTCGCGCGTGTGATCGCCGCAACGATCTCCTGACCGCCGACATCGACCACCACCTCGGACATGATGGTCCCCAGTTCCACCGTTCGAACCGTCCCTTCGAGCTGATTCCGAGCGCTGATCTCCACTCGTCCCTCCTTGTTGCCGAGACGAGATGTTCATGTTGGCAGAACTTGGACCTCCACCGCCTTGAACGACGCCCACACGATCGCGCCGGGGTGAAGACCGAGGCGTTGAACGGACGAGAGCGTGATCTCTGCGACCAGCGGCGGTGCGGTCGCGATCCGCACTCGCGCCCGCTCGCCCTCGATCGCGATCGAGGTCACCTCGCCACGGAACACATTTCGCGCCGATCCCACCGGCGGCTCGAACGAGAGTGTGACATCGGCCGGGCGGAGCAGTCCGATGACCTCTCCGCCCTCGAAGCCAACGGGCCAGGGAGTGATCGCGCTGCCCTCGGAAGTGACGAGCCGCCCGGCACCCTCCTCGAGTGGTTCGAGTCGGCCGCGGAACGAATTCACTCCCACCAGGTCGGCCGCGTAACGCGACCGCGGTGCCGCCCGGATCTCATCGGGTGTCCCGATCTGCGTGACACGCCCATCCTCGAGGAGGACGAGAAGGTCAGCGAGCGTCGAGGCTTCCACGGGGTCATGCGTCACGATGACTCGGACCCCGGGAAAGCGAGCCAGCTCGTCGTGAACGAGTTCACGAACTCGCTGGCGCGCTCCCACGTCGAGCGCAGACAGGGGTTCGTCGAGGAGGAGCAGCGCCGGTTCCGCGACGAGCGCGCGCGCGAGGGCGACCCGTTGGGCCTCCCCGCCGGACAGACCACGGGGTCGGGCGTGGGCGAGAGCACCGATGCCCAAGCGGTCCAGGAGCCTGGTTGCCCGCTCCCGAGCCTCGGGCCTGGGGACGCCGCGAGCACGCAACGGGAAGGCGACGTTCTCGGTCGCCGACAGATGGGGAAACAGCAAGAGGTCCTGGAACACCACTCCGATCGGCCGCCTCTCGGGAGGGACGTGCGAGCCATCTGCTGCATCGTCGAGAACCATGCCATCGAGTGCGATCGTTCCTCTCACCGGAGGAAGGAGGCCCGCGATCGATGAGACGAGCGTTGACTTCCCGGAGCCATTCGGGCCCAGAAGTGCCACCGTCTGACCTGGTGCCGCCTCGAACGCTGCCCGAACCTCGAACGCTCCACGCGCCGCCATGACGTCGACGTTGAGCGTCACCTCAGGAACCGCCCTCGCAGCGCGAGGATCACCGCGAACGCCAGCAGGATGAGCAACATCGAGACGGCGAAGGCCGCTTCGGGGTCGGTTTGCAACTGCTCGAACACCGCGAGTGGAAGCGTTTGGGTCCGGCCTTTCAGGTTCCCGGCGAACGTGATCGTCGCGCCGAACTCACCGAGCGCCCGTGCCCAGGACAGCACGAACGCGGCGGCGATCTGCGACCCCATGAGCGGGAGCGTGACTCGCCGCAGGACGTACCAGCGGGATGCGCCGAGTGTCGAGGCCGCGTCCTCGAGACGCTCGTCGAGACCGCGCAATCCAGCCTCAAGGGCGAGCACCGCGAGGGGGAAAGACACGAACGTCGCGGCCAGCACCGCCGCGGCGGTCGTGAAGGTGAGCTGGATGCCGAACCACTCGTAGAGCCACGATCCGACGATCCCGGTTCGCCGTCCGAACGCCGCGAGGAGCCCGACGCCAGCGACGACGGGCGGCATGACCAGGGGGAGCACGACGAGCGCGCGCACGAGCGTCTTCCCGCGGAACGAGCTGCGCACGAGCACCCACGCGAGCGGGAAACCGAGAACGAGTGAGATCACCCCGGCCGTCGTGGCCACCAGCAGCGAGAGTCGAAGTGCGGTCAGCGCTGTGTCGGTCGTGAGGATCTCGAGGACCCGAGACCAGGGTGTCCGGGTCACGAGTCCGACGAAGGGCAGCGCGACGAGCACGATGCCCAGCGCCGCCAGGGCGGCGAAGCCTGCCGGTGTTCCGCCCCTACGAGGGGGGGAGGAACCCGTACGCGGCGAGGGTTCGCTGCCCCTCGCCGAGGACGTAGTCGATGAAGCGCTGCGCGAGGTCGGCCTCCTCGGATCCGTTGACGACGGCGATCGGGTACGTCGCGATGACGTTCACGGTGTCGGGGATCGTGATGAGTGAGATCTGGTCGGCGAGCTCCGGTGTGACATCCGTGACGTAACCGATGCCTGCATCCGCGTCACCCGACACCACCTTCGTGATGACCGCTTTCACGTCCTCCTCATTGGAGACGACGTTCGCGAGCGCCGCCTTCGAGATACCCGCGTTGGCGAAGATCTCCCGTGCGTAGTCGCCTGCGGGGACACCCTCTGCGGCGAGCACGAGCTGCACGCCGTCTTCGGTCAGGTCGTCGAGGTTCTCGATCCCGGCAGGGTTGTCCGACGGAACGATGATCGCGAGCTTGTTCCGGGCGAAGTCGGTCCTGCCCGTCACGCCCGGACCGTCGTCTTGCACGAGATCCATCCATTTCGGGCTCGCCGAGGCGAACACGTCGACCGGCGCACCGTCGTTGATCTGTGTCGCGAGACCGTCGGACGGCCCGAAGTTGAACGCCACGGTCGTACCGGGGTTCGCGTCATCGAACGCCGCCCCGATGTCTGTGAACGCGGCCGTGAGAGAGGAGGCCGCCGAGACGGTGAGCTCGACCGCTGGGGGAGAGCTCGAAGGACTCCCACTGCCGCCGTCACCCGAGTCGCCACACGCGGCGAAGAGCAGTGCGGATGACATCGCGAGGAGCAGCGCCTTCTTCACTCATCCACCTCCACCATCACGCTGGTCGCTTTCACGGTCGCGACAGCCTGCTTGCCGGGTTCGAGTCCGAGTTCGTCGGCCGCCTCCCGCGTGATGAGGGAGACCACCCGATGAGGGCCTGCTTGGATCTCCACGAGCGCGGAGACCTTGTCGCGAATGACCTTCGTGATGACGCCGGGGAAGGCGTTCCGACGGCTGGCGGCGGCGGGTGCGCGCTCGGCGCGGCGCTGCGCGACGAGCCGGGAGACCTCGGCAGCCGGCACGAGCCGCTGGCCGCCCGAAGTGCGGACGGTGGTGAGCTTCCCGTCGCGCTCCCACCGCCGGAGGGTCTCGACCCGAACGCCGATCGCCTCCGCCGCCTGCCCGATCCGATACCCGTCCATAGTCGGCGCAGTCTATAGCTTTCTCGCTAGGAAACACTAGAAAACGGTACTTAGGCCATGAGCAAACCATGGCAGGTTGTCCGAGATGGGGCCGTGATTTCGCGAGCGTCGAGTTCCCGATGTTGAGCGGTCGCGCGTGTGGCGGGTTGGGGATCGGCGGCGTCTGACTCCTACACGGCGAAACGGACGTGCAGGATGTCGCCCTCGCGGACGACGTAGTCCTTCCCTTCGACACGAACCTTCCCCGCGGCCTTGGCGGCATCCATCGAGCCGGCCGTGACGAGCTCGTCGTAGGAGATCACCTCCGCGCGGATGAATCCGCGCTGGAGGTCGGTGTGGATCGCGCCCGCCGCCTCGGGCGCCGTCGCACCTCGCCGTACCTCCCACGCGCGCGTCTCATCGTCTCCCGTCGTGAGGAACGTGATCAGGTCCAGGGCTCCGTAACCGGCCGCGATCACCCGCTCCAGCCCGGGTTCCGACACGCCGAACTCCTCGAGGAGGGCCCGAGCCTCCTCGGGGTCCATCTCGGTGGTCTCGGCTTCGATCGACGCGTACACACCCACAGCGTCTCCGAGCTCGGCGGGCGGCTCTTCGCCCTCTTCGAGGTTCGCGACCACCACCTCCGGCTTCAGCGTCAGGGGAGCGATCGCCCTGAGGTGTCCCAACCCCTCCTCGGACAGGCCCGCTTCCCGGAGCGGCCGTTCGCCGTCGAGCACGTCTTTGGCTGACTGCAGCGCGTCGACCTCGGGGCCGCCCTTGCCCTTCGCCCGCTTGGCGGCCTTCTCGAGCGCGCCCTCGACGACGGCGAGGTCGGCGAGCAGGAGCTCGCCGCGAACCTCGGCGAGCTCCTGCGCCGGGTTCCGATCGGCGCCGAAGCACCGGAGGACGACCGCCAGCGCGTCGGCCTCGCGGAGCTTCGCCAGTCCCTGGGCGCTCGAAACGCCGCCCGGGACGTCGACGAAGCGAACCTGGGCGGGCACGGTCTTCTTCGAACGTTCCATCTCCGTGAGGACGGAGAGACGGGGATCGGGGACCGGCACGACCGCGACGTTGGCCTGCCCGCCGTGCGAGCCGGCTCGGGTGAGGGCCGTGAAGAGGGTGGACTTGCCGGAGAAGGGCATGCCGACCAGACCGATGTCCCGCATAGGTCGGCCAACGTATCAGCCGGAAGTCGGCCAACTTTCGACCTTCGGCCACTATCCCGGAGCGAGAACGGTGGCCGATGCTTGCGAACGAGACCGGTGGGTGCCGGGGTGCCGCCAGACCCACCCCGGTACCGCCGGTTTCGTCGTCCCGTTGAGGGGGACGGAGGAACGGAGGACCTGATCGTGCACCTTCACGGGTGCGCGATGCCGGCGGGCGGGTGTTTCCGACGGCCCCGCCCGTCGGCCTCTCTCCTACGGTGGGGTGGGAAGGCGAGGGGCCGGGCCGCTGTCGCGGCCCGGCCCCTCGACCCGTTCCCAGGCGTCTTCGGCGCTACGCGGACTTCGTCTCCCAGAAGATCTTCGAGAGCTCGTCGACCGCGTCCAGGAGCTTCTGGCCCTGCGCGGGATCGACGGACCGCTTCGCGTTGCCCGCCTCCTTGGTCGCGTTCCAGAAGAGCTCGTGGAGCTGCGGGTAGTTCTCGAGGTGCTCGGGCTTGAAGTAGTCGGTCCACAGCACCCACAGGTGTTCCTTGACCAGGTTGGCGCGCTGCTCCTTGATGGCGACCGCGCGGTCCTTGAAGATCGCGTCGTCGGAGCCCTGGTACTTCTCCTGACAGGCCTTGACCGATTCGGCTTCGATGCGAGCTTGCGCCGGGTCGTAGACGCCGCACGGAAGGTCACAGTGCGCGTGGACGGTCCGCCGCGGTTTGAGGAATGCTTCGAACATGGATCCGCCTCCTCCGACGTGGGGTGAGAAGGAACCCTATCACCGGCCCCGCAGACCGCTTGCGGCGTTGAGCGCGGCCGCGACCGTCGTCGCCATCGCGGTCGCCCTGGTGCGGTGGCGGCCGTCCCGGATCGAGATCCAGGGGGCGAGCATGGTGCCGACCCTGCTGCCCGGTGATCAGGCGCTGGCGGTGTCGAGCCGTCACCCGAGCAGGGGTCACGTGATGGTCGTGGAGCATCCGGGGCGGCCCGGCTACGAGATGGTCAAACGCGTCACGGCGCTGCCCGGCGAGACGGTCGGAGAGCGGACGCTCGGCGAGGACGAGTACTGGGTCGAGGGTGACCGCGCGGACGCATCGTCGGACAGCAGGCACTTCGGGCCCGTTCGGCGAGATCACCTGAAGGCGCGAGTGATCCTCGTCTACTGGCCGAGGGAGCGACGCCGCCGGATCCGCTGATCGAACGTCGTCAGGAGACGGTCTCGCACCGCCGGGTGACGTCGCGCCCGTCGCCGCCGCGGCAGATGTCGGCGCCCCGGCCCCCGAACAGGATGTCGTCGCCACCCTCCCCCAAGAGCACATCCGTGCCGCGGTTGCCGGCGAGCAGGTCGTCGCCGGGGCCGCCGATCAGATGGTCGTCACCCCTCCCGCCGCAGGCGCGGTCGACGTCGAGCGAACCCTGGAACTCGTCGTTCCCGCCGAGGCCGAGGAAGACATCGCGCTCGAGGCCGCCCGAGAGGTCGTCCGACCCGGGGGTCCCCACGATGGTGACCGGCCGGCCGAGGCAAAGCACCAGCTCATAGGCGCCGCTGTCGCAATCGGATCGAGGCGCTCCACGTTGATCGGTCGGGTGGCAGCCGCTGCCGCGGCCCACGGCCGGGCTATCGGCCTTCAGGGCGTGGGTCGGGGTAGGCCCGCCGTTCTGCCGGAGGATCCCGACCAACGGGGCCACACCCGCGACGTCATCAGGGGCGGTGAGTCCGCAGCCCCGAACATCGGCGACGTTCCGTCCTTCCGAGGACAGCGGCCGAACGCACAGCGGTCCGCGGTCGGAGGCATCGTTCCGCGCGAACACGGTGTTCGCCGTCGAGCTCTCCGATGCCGACGAGAGGAGCACTCCGCCACCCACATCGGCGTGGTTCGCCACGACCGACGCGAAGAAGAACACGATGTCGCCGAACGCCCGAACGCCTCCACCGCGGACGGCCACGTTCCTCGAGACGGTGGCGTTCCCGATCGTGAGGGAGGCGGATGGACCGACGAAGGCTCCGCCTCCCCCCACCGCGTGGTTCCCCGAGATCGTCGATCGCGAGATGACGGTCGTCCCGAGGAGGAAGAGCCCGCCGCCCCGACCGGTCGCTCGGTTCTCGAAGATCCAGGAGCGGTCGATCGAAGCGGTGGCGCCGGACCCCACGGCGACGGCGCCTCCGTCGTCGGCGCGGCCGCCGGAGACCGTGGAGCGACGCAACTCGAACGTGCCCACGGTGGCCCGGATGACCCCCCCTCGTCCGACCTCGCTCCCGCCGAGCAACGTGAGGTGGCGGAGCTCGACGTCCGCGCCGACGTCGAACACGCGGTCACCCAGCGCCGAGGCATCCAGGAAGCTCCCCGTCTCGCCCGTCCCGACGATCGTCACAGGACGAACGAGATCGAGGTCCCCGGACTCGATTCCACCTGCTCCCGCGAGGGAGAGCGGATAGAAGCCCGCGGGGACGCGCACCGTCCCGCCCGGGTCCACCGCGGCGATCGCGTCGCGGAGCGAGCAGTCCCCATCCGTGCAGCTCCCGTCGAAGGTGTCCTCGAAGGCATCGACCGTGACGACCGGCGCGCCGAACGCGGGAGGCGCCGCGGCGACCGTGGCGGCGATCAGGACGCCGAGACCGATGAGCTGCACCGACACGCGCCGCATGCGGGGCACCCTACCCACAAGGAGAGCCCCGCTGAAGATGGGCCGGCTGCGCGCCGATGGCCTTTCACACCACCCGACCTAGGATTGGACGATGGAGCAGCTTCCCCCACCGCCTGTTCCGCTCCGGCCGGACCTCGCTCCCGTCGAGGTTCCCGTCCGCCGCAGGTTCCCCGTGTGGGTGGTCGCCGTCTGCCTGCTGGTCGCGCTCAGCCTCGGCGCGGTCGGCCTGGCGCCGCTGTTCCAGGGGGCGAAGCCGACCGAGGGGCCGGGATTCCTCTTCCTCGACCGAACCGACCAGGGCGCGCCGACACGCTGGAACCCCTGCCAACCGATCCACTATGTGGTGAACGCGGCGCTCGCGCCCCCGGGCTCGATCGCCGACGTCCACGAGGCCGTGCGCCGGATCTCGGCCGCGACGGGCATCGCGTTCGTGTTCGAGGGGACGACCGACGAGGAGGCCTCGATCTACCGCGACGTCTTCCAGCCCGATCGCTACGGCAAGCGGTGGGCTCCCGTCCTGATCGCGTGGGCGGATCCGGGCAACTCGGACATCCCGTTCCAGCGCGGTGACCGGGTCGCCGCCGGCGTCGCGGTGCCCGTCATCCCGCCCACCCGGTTCGAGGACGTCTACGTCAGTGGCTGGGTGGCGATCAACGCGGACGACCCCAATCCGCCCGGGCTTCGACCTCCCGGGAGAACAGGGACCGGTGATCCTCCACGAGCTCGGCCATCTCATGGGCCTCGGACACGTGAAGACGGTCGGGGAGCTCATGAATCCCTCGGGCGGGGGGGTCACCGATCTGGGCCCCGGCGACCGGGAAGGGCTCCGCGAGCTCGGCGCGTCCGGGGGCTGCCTCCGCGTGATGGACCCGATCGACGCCTGAGTTCCGCCGGCCTCCCGGGAAACGGCTTGCAGCGCAGCCTCCACCTTGTCGGTAGCCGAGCGAGTGGGCTAGGGTGTTGCACCTGCAAATGGTGTGCACACGCGAAGCCGGCACCGTGGGGGCGATGATCCCCGACCGCATCTGCTGTCCCGCCTGACCGGGACGGCACCGCGCTTCCGCACACACTCCGCACGCTCCCGAAGAGAACCCAGGAGGTTCCACCGTGGACACCACCATCACCGCCACCGTCGATGCCAAGGGGCAATCCTGCCCCGGGCCGCTCGTCTCGCTCGCCAAAGCGCTGAAGGACGCTCAGCAGGGCGATCGGTTCGAGCTCCTCGCGACCGACCCCGGCTCCAAGAGTGACGTACCCAGCTGGGCCGAGCTCAGCGGCAACGAGCTCCTCGAGACCTCCGAGGCCGACGGCGTGTACCGCTACGTCGTCCGGAAGAGCTGAGCCCGATGGCGACGACCGAGACCGATCTCTCCACCGAGCTCCAGCTCGCCGACCTCCTTCAGCGCGTCGAGGCGCTCGAGGAGGCGGACGGCAAGCGCATCGAGAAGAAGAACAAGCTGACGATCATCGCCTGGGGAGGCGACCTCGACCGGATCTGGCCGACGACGATCCTCGCGACCACCGCGGCCGCCTCCGGGATGGAGTCCAGCGTGTTCTTCACGTTCTGGGGACTCTTCGCGATCGTGAAGCCGGACGTCCGCGTCACCGGCTCCAACTGGATGCAGAAGATGATGTCGGTGATGAACCCAGGGCTCCGCCCAGAAGGCGAAGCTCAGCCGGTATCAGTTCGCCGGCGCCGGACCCGCGATGTTCAAGAAGCTCGCGAACGACCATCAGGTGGCCAAGCCGGAGGAGCTGATCGAGACGGCCAAGGACCTCGGCGTCCGCCTCATCCCCTGCCAGATGACGATGGACCTGCTCGGCCTGAAGCGCGAGGACCTCCTGGACGGGCTCGAGGAGCCGATCGGCGCGGCTACGGCCATCGCCGAGATGCGTGACGCCGCGGTGAGCCTTTTCATCTAGACTGGTCGTGCGCCGCCGTCCTCGTGCCGCCTCGTAGGCTGGATGCATGTCCCGATTGGCCGACGAGGTCCGCAAGACCTTCTCCTCGATGCACGTCTCGAGGAACTTCCGGCTGTTCTTCGTCGGCCAGCTGATCTCCGTCTCCGGGACGTGGGTGAACGCGACGGCGCTCGCCGTCCTCGTCCTCAAACTCACGGATAGCGGCATCGCCCTCGGGCCTCATGGCCGCCCTGCTCTTCCTCCCGGTGCTGCTGTTCGGCGTCCTCGGCGGGAGCCTGGCGGATCGCTTCGACAAGCGCCGGATCCTGTTGTGGGCGAACGCCGGCTACGCGGCCCTCGCCGCGATCCAGTTCGCGCTGGTGGCGACGGATGTCGTCGAGATCTGGATGGTGTACGTGATCGCGCTCCTGTCGGGGTTGATCCTGGCGATCGAGCCCCCGACGCGTCAGTCCTTCTACGTCGAGCTGGTCGGGGACCAGCACATCACGAACGCGATCAGCCTGAACAGCGCCGTGTTCACCGGCACGCGGGTGCTCGGAGGCGCGATCGCCGGGACGATGATCCACCAGTTCGGCCTCTCGTCGCCGTTCCTGCTCGACGCGGTCTCCTACGTCGCCGTGATCGTGGCTCTCCTGGCGATGCGGACCAGTGAGCTCCACCCACAGCGGAAGGCCGTGCGGGAGCCGGGCTTGGTTCGCGCGGGGCTCCGCTATGTCTGGTCGTCCCGAGAGCTCCGCGTGCCGCTGATCGTGATGTCCTCGGTGTATCTGTTCTGCTTCAACTTCAGCATCCTGATCCCGCTTGCACGCCGAACGGACCTACGACGGCTCGGCCCAGGCGATCGGGTTCCTGTACGCGGCCATCGGGCTCGGGGCGTTCTTCGGCGCGATCGTGATGGCGAATCGGCAGCCCGAGCCCACGCTCCGGCGGCTGGCCGGGTTCTCGGCGGCGTTCGGCGTGTTCCTCGCCGTCGAAGGGCTCGCGCCGACGTTCCTGCTCGCGTTGATCTCGATGGTGCCGGTCGGCTACGCCTCGATGCTCTTCGCGATCACGGCGAACTCCACGCTGCAGCAGTTCACGCGTGCGGACATGCGCGGACGGGTGATGGCGCTGTACACGACGATCTTCCTCGGGAGCACCGCGATCGGCGGCCCGATCACCGGATGTATCGCCGAGACCTCGGGCGCGCCCGCGACCCTCGTGGCCACGGGGGCGATCGCCGTCGCGGCGGGTTTGATCGCCCCTGCGCGGCGCGTGCCCTCGGCTCTCGAGCGCAGGAGCTGGCTACGGCAGATACTGCTCTTCGATCCGCGTGATCTCGCCGCCTTCGACCGTGATCCACCACGGGACGTCCGTGCCGGCGTAGTCGGTGGGGTTGGTCGCCAGGACGGCCTCGAGCCACGCGTCGACGTTCCCGGGCTGGAGCTCGCAGCAGTTGTCGACCGGG
>CAVTTD010000012.1:0-7781 GCA_963737525.1 uncultured Actinomycetota bacterium | reverse complement strand
GGAAGCGAACGGATCGCTCGGTTCGCGTTCGAAGAGACCCGACGCCGCGGTCGGAGGAAGGTCACGGCCGCCACAAGGCGAACATCATGAAGTTCTCGGACGGGCTCTTCCTCGACGAGGCGAGGCGGGCCGCGGCGCTCTACCCGGACATCGCCTTCGACGACCGGATCATCGACGCGCTCTGCATGCAGTTGGTCCAGTCGCCCGAGCGCTTCGACGTCTTGGTACTGCCCAACCTCTACGGTGACATCGTGTCGGAACTCGGTGCGGGCCTGATCGGGGGGCCCGGGATGGCGCCGGTGGGCACCTCGGGGATGAGGTCGCCGTGTTCGAGGCGACGCACGGGACCGCTCCGCGTCTCGCGGGGCGGGACCGCGCGAACCCGGTCGGGCTGATGCTCTCGGCGGCCATGATGCTCCGGCATCTGGGGGAGTCGGAGGCCGGCGATCGACTCGAAGAGGCGATCGCCGCCGTCCTGGCCGAGGGAACGGACGTGACACCCGACCTCCGGGCGCCCGGCGACGACCGCCCCGCGGTCGGAACGAAGCGGATGGCGGAGGCCGTGGCGGAACGGCTCCGCGAGGCCTCGGTAGCATGACGATCTCACCCCGGATCGTTGAGGAGCTGATGCATCCATGAAGGTCACCGTCGTCGGCAGCGGATTCGTCGGGCAGACGACCGCGATGCGGATCCTCGAGAAGCGACTCGCGGACGTCTGCCTGATCGACATCATCGAGGGCAAGCCGCAGGGCCTGGCGCTCGACCTGAAGCAGGCCGCCCCGATCGAGGGCTACGAGCCCTCGATCGTGGGCACGAACGACTACGCCGAGACCGCCGGCTCCGACATCGTCGTGATCACGGCAGGGTTCCCTCGGCAGCCGGGGATGAGCCGGATGGACCTCCTCGGCGAAGAACGCCGCGATCCTGCGCGACGTGGTCGGCAACGTGGTGCCGGGTTCCCCCGGGTCCATCCTCATCGTGGTGTCCAATCCGTTGGACGAGATGACCTTCCTGGCCGCGGAGGCGTCGGGGTTCCCGCGGGAACGGGTGATGGGGATGGCCGGTGTCCTGGACTCGGCGCGACTGCGTTCCTTCATCGCAGAGGAGCTCGGGGTCTCGCCGAACGTCGTCGAGGCGATCACGCTCGGCTCCCACGGGGACTCGATGGTGGCCCTGCCGAGGCATGCCACCGTGAACGGGACCCCGTTGCCCGAGCTCGTGGACGAGCCCACCCTCGAACGGCTCTTCCAGCGGACGCGCGACGGCGGCGCCGAGATCGTCGGGTTGCTCAAGTCGGGATCGGCGTACTACGCGCCCAGCGCCTCGGTCGTGGCGATGGTTCGCGCGATCGTGCAGGACACGAAGGACGTCCTTCCGGTCTGCGCCTGGACGACGGGCGAGTACGGCATCGCCGACGTCTACGTCGGCGTGCCGGCCCGCCTGGGAGCCAAAGGCGTGGAGGAGATCGTCGAGCTGGATCTGAACGACGACGAGCTGTCGAAGCTGCGCGCGGCTGCCGAAGGCATCCGCGCGAAGTGCGCCGACCTCGCGACGCTCTAGGGCGGCGCGGCCGTCCGGCGGCGCCCGCACTAGCATGGCTGCATGGCGTCATTGGGCGACCAGCTCCGCGAGCACGTGGGCAACTTCTTCACGAACTGGTCGGCGTCGGACCTCCCGGTCACTCGGAAGGTGGCGCTCACGCTGCGGAACCGGGCGAAGTCGCTCGGGAACAGGGGGTGTTGCGGGCACCACGGCGAACCCGGCTGCTGACGACTTCCACCGGATCCCGGTCGGGATCCCTCGGCCCGCCCCCGCTAAGGGATCAGCGCGGCCGCGATCGCCCCGGCCACGTCCATCGTGGAGGAGGAGCCGCCGAGATCGGGGGTCCGTACCGCTCCTCCGTCCAGGACCGCATCCACGGCACGCTCCACGGCCGAGGCGCCGTCTCGCTCGCCGAGGTGACGGAGCATCATCGCGCCGGACAGGATCATCGCGATCGGGTTCGCGATGCCCTTCCCGGCGATGTCCGGGGCGCTCCCGTGCACCGGCTCGAACACGGCGTACTCCCACCCGATGTTCGCTCCCGGGATGAGCCCCAGTCCGCCGACGAGGCCGGCGCAGAGGTCGGACAGGATGTCCCCGTAGAGGTTGGGCAGGAGGAGCACGTCGAACCGCGCCGGTTCGCGGACCAGCCGGGCCGTCAGGTGGTCGATCTGCATGTCCTCGAAGGCGACGTCCCTCCGGTCGGCCGTGTGCTCCCTCGCCGTCCGGAGGAACAATCCGTCCGATGTCGGCATGATGCTCGCCTTGTGCCCGACGGTGATCAGGCGGCGGCGGTTCGCCTTCGCATGCTCGAAGGCGAACCGCACGATCCGTCGCGTGCCCGCGACGGAGATCGGCTTCACGGTCACGCCCGCATCGGTACGGATCTCGAAGCCGGCCAGCCGCCGCAGCTCTTCGCGGAGGGCCTCGGCTTGCGGCGATCCGGCCGCGAACTCGACGCCACGGTAGAGATCCTCGGTGTTCTCCCGGATCACGACGAGATCGAGCGTCCCGTGCCGCGTGGGCACGCCCGGGAGCGATCTGCGCGGGGCGCACCGCCGCGAACAGGTCCAGCTCCTGCCGAAGCGCGACGTTGATGCTGCGGAACCCGGACCCGACCGGCGTCGTGATGGGTCCCTTGATCGCGACGCGTGACGCGCGGATCGCCTCCAGCGTTCCCTCGGGGAGGAGATCACCCTGAGCGGCGAGCGCGGTGGCACCTGCGTCTCGTTCGATCCATTCGATCCCCGAGACGGCGGCGTCCAGGACCAGCCGGGCGGCGGCCGCGACCTCCGGCCCGATGCCGTCGCCGGGGATCAGCGTGACACGATGCCGTCCGCCCACGTCGGCACCCTACCGGAGGGGCTTCACCACTCGATCAGACGCGATCGAACAGGATCGCTCGTTTCACTTCCTGGATCGCCTTGGTGACCTCGATCCCGCGTGGGCACGCGTCGGTGCAGTTGAACGTCGTCCGGCAGCGGAAGACGCCGGTCTTCTCCGAAAGGATGCCCAAGCGTTCGCTGGGGGCCCGGTCGCGGGAATCGAAGATGAACCGGTGCGCGTTCACGATCGCCGCCGGACCGATGTAGGTCTCGTCGGCCCAGAAGATCGGGCAGGAGGTCGTGCAGGCGGCGCACAGGATGCACTTCGTCGTGTCGTCGTAGCGCTCCCGCTCGTCGGGGGTCTGGATCCGTTCGCGTTCGGTCTCCTCGTCGTTCACGAGGTAGGGGAGGACCGCCCGATAGCCGTCGAAGAACGGCTCCATGTCGACGATGAGGTCCTTCAGGACCGCGAGCCCGCGGATCGGTTCGATCGTCACCTTGGGCGCGACGTCTTTGACCAGGATCTTGCACGCGAGCGCGTTGCGTCCGTTGATGACCATCGCGTCCGAGCCGCAGATGCCGTGGGCGCACGACCGGCGGAACGTGAGGGTCCCGTCGTGATGCCACTTCACCTGGTGCAGCGCTTCGACGAGGCGTTCGAAGGGGTCCACCTGGATGGTGAACTCGTCCCACCATGCGTCCTCGGAGACCTGCGGGTTGTATCGCCTGATCTTGAGCGTGAGTGTCGTGAGGTGGGTCGCCCCGACGCGGCGATCGTCCGAGGTGTTCAGGATCTCGGCCGGCGTCGCCATCAGTATTTCCGCTCCATCGGGATGTAGGGACCCATCTTCACCGGCTTCGTCTCCAAGCGGATCGAGCCGTCGTCTCGACGATACGCGAGTGAGTGCTTGCAGCCAGTTCGCGTCGTCGCGGAGCGGATGGTCCTCACGGTAGTGGGCGCCGCGGCTCTCGTCGCGGGCCTCCGCGGCCGCGACGAGCGCCGCGGCGCAGTCCAGGAGGAACCCGACCTCGACGGCCTCCATCAGGTCCGTGTTGTAGACGCTCCCCTTGTCGCCGATCGCGATCCGGTCGTACCGCTCCCGGAGCGCCCCGACGATCTCGCCCATCTTCGCGAGACTCTCCTCGGTCCGAACCACGAAGGCGAGGTCGAACATCGAGTCCTGCAGCTCCGAACGGATGTCGGCGACGTTGTCGCCCGGTCTCCCGCGTCAGGATCCCGTCGAGCATGCCGAGCGTCCGCTCGGTGGCCTCGGGCGGGAGATCGGGGAGGTCGGTCGCGGCGCAGTGCCTCGCCATATCGTCGCCGCCACGTCGCCCGAAGACGACGATGTCGAGCAGGGAGTTGGTCCCGAGCCGGTTCGCGCCGTGGACCGAGACGCAGGCGCACTCGCCCGCCGCGTAGAGACCCGGCACGGCCGTCTCGTCCGAGCCCGTGACGACCCGGCCGTGCACGTCCGTCGGGATGCCACCCATCGCGTAATGCGCCGTGGGTTGGATCGGCACCGGCTCCCGCGTCGGCTCGACCTGGAGGTACACGCGGGCGAACTCCGTGATATCCGGCAGCTTCTCCTCGAGGACCTTCGGATCCAGGTGCGTGAGGTCGAGGTAGAGGTAGTCGCCCTTCGGACCGAGACCTCGTCCCTCCCTGATCTCCTGGTAGATCGAGCGGGAGACGACGTCCCGCGGGGCGAGGTCCTTGATCGTCGGGGCGTAGCGCTCCATGAACCGCTCGCCGTCACGGTTCCGCAGGATCGCGCCCTCGCCGCGCGCCCCCTCGGAGAGCAGCACGCCGAGCCGGTAGAGGCCGGTCGGGTGGAACTGGAAGAACTCCATGTCCTGCGAGCGGGATCCCGCGTCGGAACGCGACCGACGAGCCCGTCGCCGGTCAGGGCGTGGGCGTTCGAGGAGACCCGGAACATCCGCCCGTAGCCGCCGGTCGCGAACAGGACCGACTTCGCTCGGAACACGTGGAGCTCACCGGTCGCGAGCTCGTACGCCACGACGCCGGCGGTATGGCCTTCGTCGGTCAGCAGCAGGTCCAGGCAGTAGAACTCGTTGAAGAACCGGACGTCCCGCTTCACGCACTGCTGGTACAGGGTCTGCAGGATCATGTGCCCGGTCCGGTCGGCCGCGTAGCAGGCGCGCTTGACCGGGCCGCTCGCCGTGGTTCGCGGTGTGTCCTCCGAAGCGCCGCTGGTCGATCAGCCCCTCCGGCGTTCGGTTGAACGGGAGCCCCCACCGCTCCAGCTCGTAGATCGCGTCGACCGCCTCTTCGGTGAGGAGCTGGGCCGCGGGCTGGTCCACCAGGTAGTCGCCACCCTTGACCGTGTCGAAGGCGTGCCACTCCGGGCTGTCCTCCTCGACGTTGCCGAGCGCGGCGCAGACGCCTCCTTGGGCGGCGCCGGTGTGCGAGCGGGTCGGATAGAGCTTCGAGATGACGGCCGTCTTCACGCGCACCGGACGCCTCGATCGCGGCGCGGAGCCCCGCGCCGCCGGCGCCGACGATCACGGCGTCGTACGTGTGGGTGATCGTCACGTCGTCGCCACTTCGCGGGATCGAAGGTGACGACGATGATCGTGCCGAGCGCCATCAGGGCGGCGCCCAGGACCGTGAAGAACGCGTTGATCGCGAGCCGGGCGCCGGCGGGCCGCACGTAGTCGAGGACGATCATCCGGAGGCCGTTCACCCCGTGCAACAGCGCGAGGACCAGCATCAGCCAGTCCCAGGTCTTCCAGAACGGGCTCGCCCACCGCAGCTGGATGAACGCGAAGTTCACCCGATCCACCCCGCGGTCGTAGCACGTGCATGATCAGCACGTGCCCCACCGCGAGGAACAGCAGGACGATGCCCGAGATGCGCATGAAGAGCCAGGTCCAGAGCTCGAAACCTCGGACCGGGCGGTTCCGGCCGCGCGCCGGCGGGCTTCGCGTGTGGGAGGGGCGGTCGGGGCGAGCCTCGGTCGTCGTCGCCATCGGCGCTCAGCCTTCCGTGAGGAGCGGATGATCGCCGAGCCCATGATCACCGTGATCGGGATCATCGCGCCGACGAACAGGAGCGCGGTGGCGATCCCCAGGGCGCGAACGTGCCCCGTGAGACCCGGGAAGAAATCGATCAGCATGATCTTCACGCCGTTCAGCGAGTGGTACAGGACGGCCGCCACCAGGCCGAGCTCCAGCAGCCGGACGAAGGGGTTGTGGTAGACGGAGGCCACCCGGTTGTAGGCCTCGGGACCCCAGCCGACCACCGCGGTGTCCACGACGTGAGCGAAGAGGAAGAGGATGATCGCGACGCCGGTGACGCGGTGGAGGAGCCAGCTGTACTGGCCCTCGTGGCCCTTGTAGAGCGGGCCGAACTGACCCTTGCGGCTGGTCCGGGTGCTCACCGACATCAGCTTATCGTCGGCCCGTCGGTTCGAAGCCGCTCGGAGCGCTCAGCCGATCCTGATGGCCACCATCACCCCGTCGCGAGTGGGGACGATCGTCGAGACGTAGCGCTCGTCCTCGGCGATCAGCCGATTGTGCTCGAGGACGGCTTCCGTGTACTGGGGTCGAGCGTCGTCCGGGTCCTCGACGGCCACCCGTCCGTACCAGAGCACGTTGTCGCAGACGTACAAGCCGCCCAGGCGGACCCGCTCGCTCGCGGCACGCCACGCGGCCGGATACCCATCCTTGTCGATGTCGTCGAAGATCACGTCGAACTCGCCGTCCAGCTTGCCGAGCTCCGTGACCGCGTCCCCGACATGGAACCGGACGCGGTCCGCGAGTCCTGCTCGCTCCAGGTAATCGGCGGCCTTGGTCGCGTTCTCCGGATCGCCGTCCGTCAGGTGCACCTCCCCGTCCGGTCCCACCGCGCGGGCGTGCCAGTAGGCCGAGTACCCGAAGCCCGAACCGAGCTCCATGATGCGTCTGGCCACGACCGATCGCGCGAGCACCTCGAGCGTGACGCCGACGTTGCGTCCCACGATCGGGAAGCCGCGCTCTTCGGCGTGGGCTTCCATCTCGAGGAGGACCGGCTCGTCGAATCGCCGGAGTCGCTCCTCCATGTAGGCCTCGATGCGAGGATCGACGATGTCCACGTCAGAACCCTACCCGGGGATGAATTTGGCGAGGTACAGCATCGCGGCCTCGAGCACGCTCGGCTCCCCGTACCACTGGTCCTCGTACGGTTCAACCGTCGCGAGGGTCAGGCCGGTCCCCTCGAGGAGCAGCCGGAGATCGGCGGGCCCGTAACACCGGAGGGATTGGCTGACAGCCTCCTCTTCGTGGCCCTCGCGCCACATCTCTTCGGTCATCCGGCTTCCTTCGGCGTCGAACCCGTCCCGGTACCAGATGCCGGTTCCCTCCGGGAACTCCTCCTCGCTTCCGGCTGCCTTCGCCCAGTGCCACGGAGTGAGGATGTCGATCAGCGCACAGCCATCCGAAGTGACCCAATCGGCGACGCGCCTGAGCAGCCTTCGTTGATCGTCATCCGTCCCGATGCCGAACCCGTCGAAGTAGCCGATCACGTCGAAGGGACCACCGGGGTCCACCTCGAAGAAGTCACCGGCGATCGCCCGCAGGGAACCGCTTTCGACGTCGTCGGCGAGCCGCGCGATGTGCGCGGCCAGCATCGGTTGGAGCTCGACCGCGACGACATCGTGCCCTGCCTGAGCCAGTGCAGCCGCGGTCGTGCCGGTGCCTGCGCCGAGCTCGAGGATCCGTTTCGGCCCCGGGCCAGCCAGCCGACCGACAGCGTCCACGTGAGGGTCGTGCCTTGCCGGATCGAAGTTCGCCCAGCGCTGGCGCCAATCGGCCCACTCGTACTGCTTCCGGTAGAACTCCGCCACCCACTCCATTCGTCCATCTTCCATCCATCGCAGCTACCCTGCGAGGGTGCCGGAAGACGAGCGTCGA
>CAVTTD010000011.1:0-20939 GCA_963737525.1 uncultured Actinomycetota bacterium | reverse complement strand
CCGTCCTCCGACCTCGCCCACTCATGCTCTCGCGAATACCGCAGATCTTCCGGGTACTCCACTCGTTCCCCCTCGCTCGTCGAGCTTCTCCCAGTCGGCCGAAGCCGCTTCCTCGCGGTCCTATCCCTCCAGCATGCCGCGAGACGCGAGCGCGTCACGGACATCGATCGTGTAGAGGCCGGCCGCGATGTAGTACTCGACGATCCCGACGACGTACGCGAGCCAGCCCCCCACCAAGAGCACCTGTCCGAGCGGACCGCCGGCATTGCCCCACGCGATCCACGCGATCGCGGCCATGAGCGAGGCCGTGGCGATCTTGCCGATCCACCGCACATCGACCCGGAGATCCCTTCCCCAGAGCAGCGCGGCTCCGCCGAGCAAGAGCGTGATGTCACGCACCAAGATGAGCAGAGCAGCCCAGAACGGGAAGATGCCCACGATCGCGAAGGTGAGGAGACCCGCAGCGATCGCGAGACGGTCGGCCACCGGATCCAGGATCCGACCCAGCTCGCTCACCTGCCCCGTCCTCCGCGCGACATACCCGTCCACCCAGTCCGTGCTGACCACGACCGCGAACAGGACGATGCCCCACAGACGCGTTCGCTCGTTCGCCGACAGCACGCAGAAGACCGGGATCAGGGCGATCCGTGCGAACGACAGGATGTTGGGAACGGTGACGACGGCGGAGGATGCCGGCATCGTCTCCGTCGTCCCTCTCATCCGTCGGGCCGGCCGGATTCGAACCGGCGACCTTCTGACCCCCAGTCAGACGCGCTAACCAAGCTGCGCCACGGCCCGTCCGCGGAAGTGTAGTCGTGGGTGGTTTCCGTGCCACACCGTGTCACTCACCGCGATCGTCCCCGCGTGCGTGGCCGGAAGCGCATCCGGATCGGCACCCCGTCGAGGTGGAACGCTTCGCGGAACCGGTTCTCGAGGTATCGGCGGTAGCCGGGGCCGGGAGCTCGCCCTCCCCCGAAGAAGACGAACGACGGCGGGCGCGTCGACGACTTGGGCCGCGTAATGAAGGGTCCCCGCAGACCGGGGGGACGGGTTGGCGCCCTGCGCCTCTTGAAGCAGCTCGTTCACCCTCGAGGTCGATGCGCGCCCGGACCACCGCCGGCGCAGGTCGAGGAGCAAGTCGGGGATGCGACGGACCCCGAGCCCGCGCAGGGCCGAGGTGCGGATGACCGTCGCGCGCCCGAGCATCGTCGACTCCTCGGTCAGCTGTTTGAATCGGCGGTCCTTGTCCTCGACGAGATCCCACTTGTTCGCGACGAGGAGCAGAGCCTTGCCGGCCTCGAGCACACGGAACGCGATCTTCTGGTCCTCGGCCGTGAGGCCCTCGGTGGCGTCGAAGATCACGGCAACGGCGTGCGCCCGGTCGATCGCGTCTGCCGCGCGCACGAAGCTGTAGTACTCGACGCCTTGCACGCGGATCTCCCGGCGCATCCCCGCGGTGTCGACGAATCGGATCCGGCCGGTGCCGGGCCACTCGACCAGCGCATCGACGCTGTCGCGGGTCGTGCCCGCCTCCTCGAAGACGACGGCTCGCTCCTCCCCCACGAGCCGGTTGAACAGGCTCGACTTGCCGACGTTCGGCCTGCCGACCAGTGCGAATCGGGGTTCCTCCTCCCCTCCCTCACCCAGCTCCCCTTCATCCGGCCCTTCACCGGCGGTATTTCGACCCGAGGCCTGCGGCTCGTCGGGCAAGAGGTCGACCACGCGGTCCAGGAGCTCCCCCACCCCTCGTCCGTGTTGGGCCGAGACGGCGATCGGATCCCCCAGCCCGAGGGAATGGAACAGCGGGACGTCCGCTTCCTCGACGCGGGAATCGGCTTTGTTGACGACCAGCAACACGGGAGCCGTCACCCGACGGAGCCTTCGAGCGAGCTGCGCGTCTTCCTCGGTGATCCCCGACGCCACGTCGACGACCAGCAGGACGAGGTGCGCTTCCTCGATCGCGCGAAGTGACTGCCGGCCGGCGAGCGCCTCGACACCTCTCGCTCGATGGAGGTATCCCGCGGTGTCGACGAGGCCGAACCGCCTGCCGTTCCACGTCGCCTCGACCTCCACTCGATCCCGGGTCACCCCAGGATCGTCGTGCGCGATCGTCTCGCGTCTGCCGAAGAGCCTGTTGACGAGGGTCGACTTCCCGACGTTCTGGCGTCCGACGACGGCGATCCTCGGGACGGTCATGACTCTGAACGTCCCGATGAGAGCTCCGGCGCTCGCCGCTCGACGACGGCCAGCGCTGCCCGAACGGTCGCATCCACATCGAGATCGCTCGTATCGATCACGACCGCGTCCGCCGCCGGCACCAGCGGATTCACGCGAGCGTCCCGTCGATCCCGCTCGTGGAGCGCGCCTGCCACCTCCTCGGACCCCCGTTCTTCCACCCGGCGGCCGGCGCGCTCCTGCGGCTCGGCGACCAGGAACACCTTCACGGGCGCGTCGGGGAAGACCGCCGTCCCGATGTCCCGGCCTTCCATCACGGCCCCCCCTTCCCCGAGTGCTCGCTGCGCGGCCCGCATCGCCGCTCGGACGGCGGGATGCTTCGCGACGGCGCTCACGTGGGCCTCGACGTCGGCGGAATCCAGCTCGTCCGAGGGCGGCGCCCCGTCGATCCGGAGCTCCCTCGGCTCGGGTTGAGGTTCACGGGTCGAGCTTGAGGGGCTCAACGTGAAGTCCAGGGTCTCCATCACGCGAAGCAGTGCATCCTCATCCTCGACGTCGACCTCCTCGCGACGTGCCGCTCGGGTGAGCGCGCGATACATCGCGCCCGTGTTGACGTACGGGAGCCCGAGCGCCACCGCCAGGAGCCGTGCGAGCGTGCTCTTGCCGCTCCCCGCCGCGCCGTCGATCGCGACCACGCGGGGAGTCATCCCGACACCTCGACGTCGGCCCCGAGCGCATGCAAGAGCCGGAAGAACGCCGGGAACGAGACCGCCGCCGACTCGATCCCGTCGATGTCGGAGGGACCTCGGGAGGCCAGCGCCGCCACGGCGAGCGCCATGGCGATCCGGTGATCGCCGGCCGACCGGTGCGGCCCCGCCGGCCAGCCCGCCTCCCCCGACCACGAGATCGTCGCCCTCTTCGGTCGCTTCTCCCCCGAGCGAGCGGATCCCTTCGACGAGGACCGAGAGCCGGTCGCTCTCCTTCACCCGGAGCTCGGCGCCGCCTTCGAATCGCGAAGGGCCGTTGGCGTGGACGGCGAGCGCCGTGAGGAGGGGCACCTCGTCGATCACGAGGGGCATCTCGTTCGCGTCGACCCGGATCGGACGAAGTTCCCGGCCGGGACCCAGGTGCATCCTCCCGACCGGCTCTCCCAACTCGTGACCGTCGACGTCGACCTCGACGTCGAGACCCATCCTCTCGAGCACGTGCACGAAGCCGAGTCGTGTGGGGTTCACGCCGACCCCCACGATCGTGACGTCCCCGCCCGTGAGCGCGGCCGCGCCGAGCAGGAACGCGGCGGAGGATGGATCTCCGGGGACCGCTCCGCGGAATCCCTCGTGCTGGAACGGCCCCTCGAGGTCGATGCCTGACTCCCCCGATCGGATCGGGGCCCCCAGGGCGAGGAAAAGCCGCTCGGTGTGATCCCTCGTCGGGACGCGTTCGGCGACGGTGGTCGTCCCTGTAGCCGCGAGTGCCGCGAGCAGGACGGCTCCCTTCACCTGAGCGCTCGGAACATCGGGCTCGAACCGGATCCCTGTGAGCTCCGAACCGAGGATCCTCAGCGGCGGACGGCCACCCTGGGTGGTCACGACCGCACCCATCTCGCGGAGCGGCATCGCGACCCGCTCCATCGGTCTCATCGACAAGCTCGCGTCACCCTCGAGCACCGTTTCGAACGGCGAGGACGACACCAGCCCGGCGAGGAGCCGCATGGTCGTGCCGGAGTTCGCACAGTCGAGCTCCCGAGGCGGCCGTTGCAGCGATCCGCGTCCTTCACCTTGAAGGTCGAGGGTGCCGACGTCGAGGGTCGAGGCTTCGCGGTTCCACGTGGAACCGTTCCGCTCACCGGTGACCGAAGGGCTCGAGGTCCAAGCTTCGAGTGCAGGTCGAGCTGCGGGAGCGAGCATGGCGGCACAGGCGGCGGTGGCCGATGTGTCGAGGGATCTGGGCAGGCCCTCCAGACGACTCGACCCGTCCGCGACGACAGCCATGAGGAGCCAGCGGTGGGAGATCGACTTGTCACCCGGCATCCGGACCTCGCCTCCGAGGGGGCCGCCGGGCGTCACACGAGCGCGCATCGATGCCTCACGCCAGCCGGATGGGGTCGAGACCGCCGCCCAGCAGGACGTCCGTGGCGTGCCCCACGGTGGGCACGGCCACCGTGAGGTGCACGGTTCCTCGTCCACCTTCGGGCGAGTGCACGATCTGCAGGTCTTCGATGTTCACGCTGCCCTCCGCGAGGATCGAGGTGAGCTCGGCGAGGGCGCCGGGCCGGTCGGGCACCTCGACCTGGAGGACGGCGACCCCGGCCTTCACCTGCGGTTTGGCGGCGAGACGGAGACGAGCCTCCTTCGCTTGCGCGAACGTCGCTCGCACCGAGTCCCCGTTGCTCCCGACCACGTCCTCCCGCAAGGTCCGGAGGCGATCGATGTACAGGTCGATCGCTTCGGCGATCTGCTGGCGGTTCGCGAGCAGGATCGAGGACCACAATCCCGCGTCGGAGGCGGCCAGGCGAGTGAGGTCTCGGAACCCGCCGGCCGCGAGCAGCAGGATCTCCGGCTCGTCGGCTTCCTCCGCGGCCGCGAGGCTCATCAACGCGGTGGACGCCACCTGCGGGAGATGGCTCACGAAGGCGACGAGTCGGTCGTGACGATCGGCGGGCATCCGGACGGGTCTCGCGCCCAGGCCCTCGATCCAGGTCTCGAGTGCCTGGACGGCGCCGGGGTCGGAGACCTCCGTCGCCGAGACCACCCATACGATCCCGTCCAGGACCGACGGAGAGGCGTGCTCCGGACCGGATCGCTCGCTGCCACCCATCGGGTGGCCGGGCACGAACCGAGGGAGATCCTCTTCGGCACCCTCCGCGGCTACCGCTCGGGTGACCGAACCCATGATGCTCCCGACCTCGGTGACGATCGTGGTGGTCGTCGCGGCCAGGGCGGCCGCGACGACCGCCCCGATCGTCGAGATCGGGGTGCAGACCACGACCAGGTCAGCACCCTCGACCGCTTCCTCCAGTGACGCCGCTCGCGTGAAGCCTCCCAGCGAGGCGGCGCGGGCCGACGTCGCCGGGTCGGCGTCCCATCCCGCCACCGCGGCGCCGGCCCGCGCCGCCGCCATCGCGACGGAGGTGCCCATGAGCCCGGTGCCCAGGACGGCCACCCGCTCGATCGGTCCGTAGGAGCGAGCCATCATGGTCGTCCTCAGCGGACGTCATCTCGGAGGGACTCCGCACCGTCGAGGTACACGTGCACGACCTCGTCGAGGGTGCGGTCGGAGTGGAAGTGCAGGAGGATCCGGATCACGGACGGCATCGACCCCTCCACCGGGATCTCCTGGGCGCACATCAGCGGCACGCGTCCGAGACCCATCCGTCGCGCCGCCTCCGCCGGGAAGGCGGAGCGGAGGTCCGGGGTGGCGGTGAACATGATGCTCACGAGGTCCTCCGGATCGATCGCGTTGCGCTGCAGGACGGCCGACAGGAGCCGCTCGGTC
The DNA here is from genome assembly GCA_963737525.1 of uncultured Actinomycetota bacterium. Taxonomy (GTDB): domain Bacteria; phylum Actinomycetota; class UBA4738; order UBA4738; family HRBIN12; genus JAJNBA01. The sequence goes on along the minus strand of CAVTTD010000011.1, from coordinate 15,269 downwards.
GACCCGAGCAGCGCGTCACCGTCGTCGGATGGCACGCGGATGGCCCCGCGCGCCGCACGAAGCCTCATGGGACACCTCCCCCGGGCGCGGCGCCCCGAGTCCCCAAGGCTACCCGTCGACGCCTTGCCTGAGCGCGATCACCTCGTCGTGGGTGAGCTCGCGGCGTTCCCCCGGCGGGAGCCCTCCCAGCCGGACCTCACCCACGCGGACGCGGACGAGTCGCGTCACCGGCAGCCCGATCGCCGCGAGGAGACGGCGCACCTCCCGCTTGCGGCCCTCGGTCATGACGAGCCGCACGGCGCCTCGGTCGCCCGAGCGGCCGCGCCACGCGCGCGCTCTTGGCGCGTGCGTGGCCGTCCTCGAGCTCCACGCCCCGCCGGAGCTGGCCCACGTGCTTCGGCGTCGGCACGCCCTCGACCTCGGCCAGGTACTCCTTCTCGACGCCGAAGCGGGGATGCGTCAGGGCGTTCGCGAGATCGCCGTCGTTCGTGAGGAGCAGGAGCCCCTCGGTGTCACGATCCAGCCTCCCCACCGGGAAGATCCTCGGCCCCTCCTCCGGTACGAAGGCGCTGATGTCCGGCCGACCCTGCGGGTCTCGCATCGTCGTGACCACGCCGGCCGGCTTGTGGAACGCGTAGTACTTCACGTTCGGGTCGAGGTTGACCTCCAGACCGTCGACCCGAACCTCATCCTCGAGAGGATCGGCACGGTCGCCGAGCGTGGCGATGCTGCCGTTGAGGGTGACGCGACCCTGCACGATCAACTCCTCGCAGCTTCGACGGGATCCGTAGCCTGCGCGCGCGAGGAGACGCTGGAGACGCTCGACCGGCACGAGCTACTCGGAGGACTCGGCCGGCTCGGGAGCCGTGGCGTCCTCGGCCGGGCCATCGTCCGCGTCCTCCGCATCGACGCCGAGGAGAGGAGCCAGCGACGGCAGCGCGGCGAGGGACGGGAGCCCCAGTCGCTCCAGGAACGCCGGCGTCGTCGCGAGCAGGATCGGCCGGCCCGGCGTCTCCTCCCGTCCCGCTTCCTCGACGAGGCCCTTGTCCTGCAGAGCGCGGATGACGCCGTCGGAGTTGACGCCCCGGATCGAGGTGATCTGGTGCCGGGTCACCGGCTGCTTGTAGGCGACGATCGCGAGCGTTTCGAGCGCCGCCTTGGTGAGCCGGGCCTGCCGCGAGGAGAGCACGAAACGCTCGACCTCGGGCGCCGTATCCGGATGCGTGAAGAGCCGCCATCCACCGGCGACGTTGCGGAGCAGAACGCCGGCACCCCGATCCTCGAGCTCCTTCGCCAGCCGGTCGCACAGCGCGTCGGCGGTCCTCCGGTCGACCTCGAGCGACTGGGCGATGATCGAGGGGGTGAGCGGTTCGTCCGACACGAAGAGCAACGCCTCGAGCGCCCTCGTGTCCGTGGCGTCCGTTTCCATCTTCCGTCCCCGTGCGCGCCATCGTCATCCCTGCCACTCGACGCGGATCTCCCCGAACGTCTCCCCTTGGTGGAGCTCGACCCGGCCGTCACGGTACAGCTCGAGCAGCGCGAGGAACCGGACCACGACCTGGATCCGCTCGTCGCAGTCGGCGACGAGATCCCGGAAGGACGCCGCCCGTCCGAGATCCTCGATCCGCCGCTCGACCGCCGACATCGCCTCGGCCATCGTGTAGCGGATCGGCGTTACGTGCGTGAGGTCGAGCGTCGGCGGCGGCCTGAGCAGGCGGGCGGCCAACCGTGCCAGACCGTCGGCATCGACCTTGGTCATCGGATCCGGATACAGGTGCGAGAACTCCGGGCCGGGCCCGACGTCTCGCGTGAAGTACCCCGCTTCGTCCTCGAGCCGTCGGGCGAGCTCGACCGCCACCTTCCGGAACGCCGCCAGCTCCAGGGAGCGCGCGTACGCGAGGTCGGGGAAGCGCCGAGGAGGTCGTCCTCGTCGGTCTCGGTGTGTCGAGGCATCAGGCGGCCCACCTTCAGCTCCAGCAGCACCGCGCACATCGCGAGGAACCATGTCACCTCCTCCAGGTCCCAGCGCTCCGCATCCTTCGCGTAGGCGAGGAAGGCGTCGGTCACCGACGACACCTGGACGTCGCACACGTCGACCTTCTGTTCGAGGATCAGCTCCGACAGGAGACGGAACGGGCCGGTGAACGCGGGCAGCTCGACCGCGAACGCGCCGGTCACCTCGCCGCTCATCGCTCGGGAGAACCCCATCGCCTCGCGGACCGCATCGAGCGTCTCGCGCACCACGGGCCGCACCCGCTCTCGTCCCTCGTCCAGGACCTTCGACACGAGCCCGGGGTCCTTCGCCAGCTCGTCCCGTCGCTCCCGGATCGGGCGGAGCTCCTCGATCAGGCGGTCGGCGAGGTTCGTCTTGCAGTCGACGCACCCGAGCTCGCCGGATCGGCAGTGGTCGCGGGTCCAGTCGACGATGTCGGGCGAGAAGCGCGTGTGGAGCGCGAAGATCGGACAGATCTCCGGGCGGCCGGGGTCGCCGAGCCGCACCTTCTGCGGGTCGGTGATGAACGAGCGAACCTTCGCGCGGATCGTGTCGGGGTCGTCCGCGAATCCGATCCCGTTGTCGAGCGACTTCGACATCTTGCGACCGTCCGAGCCGGGAACGAGCGGGAAATCCGAGAGCAGCGGCTGCGGCTCGACCAGCACCTCACCGAACAGCCGGTTGAACCGCCGGACGATCTCCCGGGAGATCTCGAGATGCGACACCTGGTCCTCCCCGACCGGGACCAGCTCACCCCGGACGATCGAGATGTCCACGGTCTGCAGGATGGGGTACCCGAGGAGGCCGAAGTTCGCCACGTCGCGCTCGGCCATGTCACGGAGGCGCTCCTTGTACGTCGGGACGCGCTCGAGCCATCCGAGGGGCGTGATCATCCCGAGCAGCAGGGCCATCTCCGCCACCTCGGGCAGGTCGGACTGGAGGTAGAGGACCGATCGAGCCGGGTCGATCCCGCAGGCGAGGAGATCGAACACGATGCCCTCGACGAACGCCCGGCAGCTCCGCGGTGCGGTCGTAGTGCGTGGTGAGCATGTGCCAGTCCGCGACGAAGTAGTAGCACTCGTACCCCTCGTCCTGGAGCCGGACGGCGTTGCTCACATTGCCGGCCCAGTGGCCCACATGGAGGTCCCCGGTGGGCCGGAACCCGCTGAGGACGCGACCGCGACGGGTCTCGACGGGCTGGATGCGCGTGTCGGCGGCGGTGGACGCTCACGATGTCGGCGATGATAGCCGCCAGTCCCCCGGCCTCCGGGAGGCGCGATCTACGCCGAAGTGGAGCAGGAGCAGGCAATCCTGTCCGGTCGCCGCCTCGCAGATCGCGCCCGTGAGCAAGGACGCGATGCTGAGCAAGAACGTGAAGAGGAACAGGACGACGAGGACGATCAGCGCGAGGTAGCGATCCGCGTTCCGGAACACCTCGCGGGCATGCGGAGGAAGCAGCAACGCGAGCAGCCGCCCGCCGTCGAGACCGGGGATCGGCAGCAGGTGGAACACCAACAGCGATGCGTTCGTGAACGCGAACGTCGACGAGCACGAGAAGCGCCTCGCCGGACACGCCGGTCCGAACCAGGAGACCCCCGACGATCGTGAGGACGAGCGAGGCGGCCGGCCCGGCCAGCGACGCGAACACGACGTCCCGCGGATGGCGCTTGAAGTAGTTCGTGTCGATCGGGGCGGGCTTGGCATACGCCGCCCGGCATCATGAACGCCTGGACGGACCAGAGCAGGGCGACCAGCGCGGGGAGGAACCCGCTCCCGAACGGGATCGAACCAGGCCTTCGGGCCGCAGGGTCACGCGTCCCCAGAGCCTCGGCGTGGGATCGCCGAGCGTCGCGGCCGCCCGCGCCCGCGCGTACTCGCGGATGGCGAGACCGACGAACAACGACGCGGCCATGTAGGCGGCCAGTCGGATCCCGAGCATCGTGAAGTTCCCCAAACGCCTTCACATCCCTTACGTCACAACCAGGTGTGGACGAGCGGCGGAGGCTGAACGGGACCGTCGGCGACGTCCATCGCGGCAAGGACGCGACGGGCGGCCTCGGCCGCCGCGTCGCGATCTCGCGCGTGCACCTCCCCGATGGGCGTCCCGGCCTCCAGCCGGTCACCGATCTTCGGATGCACCACGATACCGACGGCCGGGTCGATCGGGTCGCCCTTCCGGAGCCGGCCCGCTCCGAGCCCGACGCTCGCGAGGCCGATCTCCTCCGCCTCGACCGCGGCGAGGACGCCGCTCCGGTCCGCGAGCAGCGGCTCGCGGACCGGAGCTCGCGGGAGCACGCCCGCCGGGTCGTCGACGACGCCGGGGTCGCCGCCCTGGGCCTCGACCATCGCTCGGAACCGCTCGAGGGCCGCTCCCCCGTCGATCGCCTCGGCCGCCTGCGCGAGCGCCGCCTCGTGGTCGACTCCCCGACGTCAGCTCGAGCGCGCGGGCGGCGAAGAGCAGGGTGAGCTCGCGCAAGCGGCCCGCCGCCCTCTCCGCGGAGCAGCGTCGATCGCCTCCGCGACGTCGAGCGCGTTGCCGACGGCGTCCCCGAGCGGCTGGGACATGTCGGTCACGGCGGCGCTCGCCTTCCGGCCCCAGCCGGAGGCGAGCGCCAGACAGGCCTCGCGCCAGCTCGCGTGCGTCCTCGGGGCGTCTTCATGAAGGCCCCCGAGCCCGCCTTGACGTCGAGGAGGATCAGGTCGGTGCCGACCGCAAGCTTCTTGGACATCACGCTGGCGGCGATCAAGGGGATCGGACGGCACCGTCGCCGTCGCGTCCCGGAGGGCGTAGAGCGCGCCGTCCGCGGGCACGAGCTTCGGCGACTGCGCCGCGACCGCGCATCCCACCTCCCCGACCTGCCGCCGGATCTCCTCCGGCGAGAGATCCGTGCGGAGGCCGGGGATCGACTCCAACTTGTCCAGCGTCCCGCCCGTGTGCCCGAGCCCGCGGCCCGAGAGCTTCGCGACCGCGAGTCCGAGCGCGGCGGCGACAGGGCGCGAACACCAGCGTCACGCCGTCCGCGACCCCTCCGGTCGAGTGCTTGTCCACGGCCGGCCGTCGCCCGAGACCGCCGAAGCGTCGACCGTGTCCCCCGATTCCACCATCGACCTGGTGAGCGCGAGGGTCTCCTGCGCGTCGAGCCCACGCAGCAGACACGCCATCAGGAACGCGGCCGCCAGCGCATCCGAGACCTCACCCCGCGTGTAACCCTCGACGAAGGCCCGGATCTCAGCTCAGAGAGCGTCTTGCCGTCCCGCTTGGCGGCGACGATCGTCCGCGGATCCTTCACGCTCGAGGCTCGATCCGGTCCACGGTGACGGGGAGAGGCAGATGACCCTCCACCTGACGCCGCAGCTTGCCCCGCTGTGAGGGGCCACCCTCGAGCACCTCGACCCTCGACATCGACGTCACCTCGACCCCGCGGTCCCGAGCAGGTCTGCGAAGCTCTCACCCTCGAGCCCGGCCCCGTCCGCGCCGAGGAGCTCCGCCACGGTCTGTCCGAGGTCCGCGAACGACTCCCGGGTCCCGACGTCGTGCGGACCTCCCTCGAGCCCGGCCACCAGCAAGGGCGTCCGCTCCCGGGAATGGTCGGTGGGCGGCGTCGTCGGGTCGCACCCGTGATCGCCCGTGATCGAGCATCACTCCCCCGTCGAGGTTGCCGATCAGCTCCGGCACGCGCCGGTCGAACGCCTCGATGCAGGCCGCGTACCCGGGCGGGTCGTTGCGGTGCCCGTACTTCGAGTCGAAGTCCACGAGGTTCGTGAAGACGAAGGACGGCGCCGATCTCCGCAGGTACTCGAGCGTCAGGTCCACCCCATGATCGTTCGAGTCCGAATAGCGCGCCTCCGAGATCCCTTGACCGGAGAAGATGTCCTGGATCTTCCCGACGCCGAGGACCGCGACGCCGGCGTCCTGGAGCCGGTCCAGGACCGTGGCACCCGGCGGCGGGACCGAGAAGTCGCGGCGCTCGGGGCTCCGGACGAACGCCCCCGGCTCTCCCTCGAACGGTCGGGCGATCACACGTCCGACGGTGTGCGGCCCGGTCAGGAGTCGCCGCGCGACGCGAGACCACTCGTAGAGGGTGGGCAACGGCACGACGGACTTGTGGGTCGCGATCTGGAAGACCGAGTCTCCGGACGTGTAGACGATCGGCCGACCCGTTCGGAGGTGCTCCTCACCGAGCTCGGCGATGATCTCCGTCCCGGAGGCGGGACGGTTCCCCAAGACCTTCCGTCCGATCTCCTCCTCGAAGGGCTCGACGACCTCGGGAGGGAACCCGTCCGGGTACAGCGGGAACGGCTCGTCGAGACGGATCCCCATCATCTCCCAGTGACCCGTCGTGGTGTCCTTCCCGGCCGAGCGCTCGGTCGCACGCCCGTGCGCCGAACCGCGGCGCCGCGGTGGCGTCGACCCCGCGGATCGTCGGTCAGCATCCCCAGACCCAGTGCCTCGAGGTTGGGCGCACGGATGCCGCCGACGGCCTCGGCGACGTTCGCGAGGGTGTCGGAGCCTTCATCGCCGTAGGAGGCAACGTCGGGCGCGTCGCCGACGCCCCACGAGTCGCAGACGACGACCAGCACACGAGGCACCAACGCCGCCGTCACCGGCTCCCCGCTCGCTGCTTGCGATCGATGCCCAGCTCCGCCCACGGCAGCGCCTCGAGTCGCTCGAGCGAGATGGGCTGTCCGCATCGCTCGCAGAACCCGTAGGTCCCGGTCTGCATCTTCGAGAGGGCCCGCTCGACATCCCGAAGGTTCGCGCGCAGGGCGCGAACGACGGCGATCACCTGCGATCGCTCCTCCGTGCTGTGGCCGCGATCGGCGAAGCCCCCGTCGTCCACGAGGTTCACGTCGTCGGAATCCGGATCCGCAGCCCTGTGCCGCGATCTCGGCCCGGAGGAAATCACGATGGCGAGTCGAGCTCGTCCCGGAGCCGGGCGAGCGCCGTCTCGTCGAGCCCGACACCGCTCATCACGTCGGCACACGTCGGCGAGCGCGCGGATGCGACTCCTCGTAGACCTCGCGGAGATGCCGGGCGGTGACCAGCGTGTAGATCTGCGTGGTCGCGACGCTCGCGTGACCGAGGAGCTCCTGCACCACCCGGACGTCGGCCCCTCCCTCGAGGAGGTGCGTCGCGAAGGAGTGGCGAAGGGTGTGCAGGGTCACGCGTCGCTCGATCCCCGCCCGCCGCACGTAGTGGCCGAGCAGGCGGGCGCAGCTCTGCCGCGACAGGCGGCCGCCCCGCGCGTTCAGGAACACGGCGCCTCGGGTGACCGCGGAGGCGAGCGCGGGGCGGCCGCGCGTCAGGTACGCGCCGATCGAGTCCCGGCCGAACGACCCGAGCGGGACCTCGCGCTCCTTCCCGCCCTTGCCGAGCACGCGGACGCTCCCCTCCTCGAGGTCGAGGTCGTCCACGTCGAGTCCCGTGAGCTCCGAGATCCGGAGCCCCGACCCGTAGAGCAGTTCGAGGATCGCGCGGTCCCGGAGACCGGTGGGCGACCTTCGTCCGGCGCCTCGAGGAGACGCCGGACGTCCTCGACGGGGAGCGGGCGGGGAAGCGATCGGGGCAGCCGCGGCTGCGGCACCCCGACCGCAGGGTCGCGATCCGTGACGCCTTCCCGGAGCAGGAACCGATGGAACGACCGGACGGCCGAGAGCGTGCGTGCGACGGAGGTCGCCCGGTAGGGGGCGTCGTCCGGACCGTGCGTGGACGCCGAGAGCGACGCCACGAATGAACGGATCGTCGCCTCCTCGACCGCCCCGGGCTCATGGATGTCCTGGCGCGCGAGGAACGCGGCGTACCGCCGGAGGTCGCGTCGGTACGCCGCCAGCGTGTGTTCGGAGAGCCCCCGCTCGACGGCCAGGTGGTCGAGGTACCGCTCCGCCTCCACCGCCAGCCGGTCCGCCACGTCCGACCCCTCAGCCGACCCCGGCGATCAGCTCGTCCAGCGCCGCGAACTCCATCCCGTGGGCGGCCGCGACCCCTTCGTTCGTGACGGCTCCTTTGTAGACGTTCACGCCGCCGGCCAGCACGTTGTCCGCCCGGACGGCGTCCTCCAACCCGCGCCCGGCGATGTCGAGTGCGTACGGGAGGGTGACGTTCGTGAGCGCGTAGGTCGAGGTGTTGGGCACCGCGCCGGGCATGTTCCCGACGGCGTAGTGGACGACGTCGTGCACCACGTACGTGGGGTCCGAGTGGGTGGTCATGTGCGAGGTGGCGATGCACCCGCCTTGATCGATCGCGATGTCGACGATCACGGAGCCGGGACGCATGGAAGCGACCATCTCCTCGGAGACGATCACCGGGGCTTTCGCCCCGGGGACGCAGGACGCTGCCGATCACCGCGTCCGCTTCGCGGACACGCTGCTCGACCGTGAGCCGGTCTGACATCAGCGTCACGATCCGACCCTTCTGGATCTGGTCGATGAACCTGAGCTTGTCCAGGTTCTTGTCGAGGACGAGCACCTCGGCCTCCATCCCGGCCGCGATCCAGGCCGCGTTCGCGCCGGCCATCCCCGCGCCGAGCACGAGGATCCGGGCCGGCCGCACGCCCGAGACCCCTCCCATCAACACGCCGCGTCCTCCGTACTCCTTCTCGAGGAGATGCGCCACGACATGTGGCGCCATCCGGCCGGCGATCTCGCTCATCGGAGCGAGCAGCGGGAGTCGGCCGTCGTCGAGCTGGACGGTCTCGTAGGCAACGGCCTCGACCCGCCGCGTGATCAGCTCCTCGGTCAGCTCACGGTTCGCCGCGAGATGCAGATAGGTGAAGAGGATCTGTCCCGGCTGCATCAGCCCGTACTCGGAGGGCTGCGGCTCCTTCACCTTGAGGATCATGTTCGCCCCGCGCCACACGTCCTCCGCCGACGAGACGAACTGCGCTCCGGCACGCTTGTACCGATCCTCCCGGAGGCCCGAGCCGAGTCCCGCCCCCTCTTCGATCAGGACCGTGTGCCCTGCGTCCACCAGCTCTCGGACGCCCTCAGGCGTCGCGGCAACGCGGTATTCGTTGTCCTTGACCTCTTTCGGGATGCCGACGATCACGTCCGCCCATCTCCGTTCTCTGGCCATCTCCGTTCTCTGGCCGTCCCGAGAAGCCTACCCGGGGGTCATCCTGGCGTCGGTCAGGAGCACGGCGAGCGCGGTCTTCGCATCCTCGAGACGCCCGCCACGAGCTTCCTCGACGATCTCGGCGAAGGGAACCCGGATCGATTCGATCCCTTCCTCCGGCTCACCTTCGGGCTCCGAACGCGTCCGGGCCAGGAACAGATGCACGAACTCCGCCGAGTGGCCTGCGGACGGGTGGTATCCGGCCAGGAACTCCAGCGATGTATGGCGGAACCCGGTTTCCTCGTAGAGCTCCCGGGCGGCGCAGCTCTGCGCGTCCTCCCCGACCACGTCCAGGAGACCCGCCGGGATCTCGGTGACGACGTGACGCACCGGAGGACGGAACTGTCGCACGAGCAACACGTCACCCTCGGGAGTGATCGGAAGGACGCCCGCCGCGTCGGGGGTCCGCACCACCTCCCAGGCACCGACGCCGGGCCAGTCCTCTTCGTCCACACGGACCCAACGACCTTCGAAGAGCGTCCGCGATCCCACCGGCTCGGGCATGCGCCTCAGCTGACGGCGACGCGGCGCTCGCCTGCGCGCTCATGGGCACGCGTCTTCGCGGCGCCCACGAACTCGCGGAACAACGGGTGCGGCCGGGTGGGCCTCGACCGGAGCTCGGGATGGAACTGGCCGGCGATGAAGAACGGGTGGTCCGGCAGCTCGACGATCTCGGCCAACCGTCCCTTCTGGGAGCTTCCGCTGATCACCATCCCGTGCTCGCGGAGCACGTCGAGGTAGGCCGGATTGACCTCCCACCGGTGCCGATGCCGTTCCTCCACGACCTCCTGTCCGTAGCAACGGGAGGCCAGCGTGCCGGGCTCGAGGTAGCAGGCCTGGGCGCCCAGGCGCATCGTGGCTCCCAGATCCGAGACGTTCTTCTGTTCGGGGAGGAGGTCGATCACGGGATCGGTCGTTCCCGGCGCGAACTCCGAGGAGTTGGCGTCCTCGAGCCCGCAGACATGGCGGGCGAACTCGATCACCGCGCACTGCAGCCCGAGGCAGATCCCCAGGAACGGGATCCCACGTTCTCGAGCGAACCGAACCGCGTCGACCTTTCCTTCCACCCCTCGGATCCCGAACCCGCCCGGGATCAGGATGCCGTCCGCATCGCCGAGCGCCTCCTCGGTGGCGACGCCGCCGAGGTCGTCCGACGCGATCCAGTCGATCAGCACCTCGGCGCCGTGATGGATCCCGCCGTGGTTCAGGGCCTCCATCACCGACAGGTACGCGTCGCGGAGATTGACGTACTTCCCCACGACCGCGACCCGCACGGGGTCGGTCGCGGCCCGGACCTTGTCCACCAAGCCCTCCCATTCGGAGAGGTCGGGCTCGCCGTCGATCCCGAGATGCCGCGCGAGCTCCGCATCCAAGCCCTCGTGGTGAAGCGTGAGCGGAACCTCGTAGATCGACTTCGCGTCGGGTGCGCTGATCACGCCGCTGATCGGGACGTCGCACAGGAGCGAGATCTTCTCCTTCAGGTTGCGGCCGATCGGCGATCGCTCCGGCACACGATGGCGTCGGGCTGCAGACCCAATGATCGCAACTCCTTCACCGAGTGCTGCGTCGGCTTGGTCTTGATCTCGCCCGAGGGTCCGATGTAGGGCATGAGCGAGACGTGCACGAACGCGCATCGGTCCCGACCGATCTCGTTCCGGAGCTGACGGACCGCTTCCAGGAACGGGAGCGATTCGATGTCGCCGACGGTGCCGCCGATCTCGACGATCTGGATGTCGGCCTGCTCCGTCTCGGCGAGCGCCCGGATCCGCTCCTTGATCTCGTCGGTGATGTGCGGGATGACCTGGACGGTCTTGCCCAGGTAGTCGCCGCGGCGCTCCTTCGCCAGGACGCTCGAGTAGACGGCCCCGGTCGTGAAATTCGAGCCTCGGTGCAGGTCCTGGTCGAGGAACCGCTCGTAGTGACCGAGGTCGAGATCCGTCTCCGCCCCGTCGTCCAGGACGAAGACCTCCCCGTGCTCGAACGGATTCATCGTGCCGGGGTCGACGTTGATGTAGGGGTCGAGCTTCTGGACGACGACCTTCGATCCGCGAGCTTTGAACAGGCGGCCGAGGGAGGCGGTGGTGATGCCCTTGCCGAGTCCCGAAGCGACTCCGCCCGTGACGAAGATGAACCTCGTCTCATTCACCACGGAAACCGACTCTAACAGACGCTGCCGACGAGACCGCCAGCTGGGCGGTCGATCTTCACTCCGGGAGGCGCCCGAGGCGGTCGAACCAACGGAGCGGAGGGATCGCCACGATCGTTCGGGAGAAGGTGACGGTCTCGGCGAGGACGTTGAGACCGATGACGATGAGCACGGCGGGGATCAACCACACCTCCGGGAGTCGTCGGACGATCTCCGCCCCGGCGAGGAAGCCGAGGAGGTTCGCGCCCGAGTCGCCGAGCATGCCTCGCTCGCGGAGATCGGGGACCAGGACGGCGGCCGCGGCCCCCGTGCACACGAGGAGGAACGCCTTGAGGTCGACCACGAGCAATACGAGCGCGACGACGAGGAACGCCTTCAGCGCTCGCCCCGGCGCCACGTCCAGGCCGTTCCAGATGTTGGTGCATCCCGCGATGGCGACCAGCGCGAGGAGGTTCGCCCAGAGATGGTCGCGCGGGGTCCACGCGACGGTGATCGTTGCCGCGAAGACCGCCGCCGCGAGCTTCAGCGCCCCCGGTCGTCAGGTGCCCGCTCAGGAGCGCTCGAAGGTGGCCCCGGAGCCCACGGACGGGGCCGCCGAAGCCGTCGTCCACCACCCCGGCACCGAACACGATCGCGGCGCCGATGAGCTCTCCCGCCTGTGATCCCCGGAGACCGATCTCATCCACCTGGTCCCACACCACGACGAGGAGCGCGAGCAGCCCAGCGGCGAGCGCCCATCCCAGCGTCGCGGGGAGCAGCCGTCCCCGCCGGTTCTCCTTCCGCCAACGCGGCCCCACCCGACCCACCAGATGCCAGGCGATGGCCGCGATCACGAACCCTGCGCCGAACGCGGCGATGTAACCGAGCACCGTCATCTTCGGGTGCGACCGCGGGGGCGCGGGATCGCCCTCGCGGCCACCGCCGCGAGGATGTCCGCGCCCTGGCGGGCGCGGTGCGCGAATCCTCGCGGACCACGGCCGGTCGGACGATGCGATAGGCCTTCGATCGGGATCTCGATCACCTTGAGGCCCGCGCGGACGGCGTCGATCGTCATCCCCACCTCGAGCCCGAACCCGGGGGCAAGCGGACGCACCACCGCGAGGGCCGCGGCGGTGAGCGCCCGCTGCCCCGACAGCGGCTCCCGAGCGTCGAACCCGCAGGCGGCCCGGATCAACCGGGCCGCCGTCCGTTTGACCATGCCGAACCCTCCCCCCCCGAGCTTCGGGAACGCGGCGATCGCGACATCCGCACTCCCCTCATCCACCGCGTCGACCAACGGACCCAGCCCGGACGCCGTCGGTCCGAGGTCGGCGTCCGCCAGCAGCCACACGTCGGCCGGAGGCAGACGTTCCAGCGATTCCTCGATCGCCCGCCCTTTCCCGCGCCGGCGGGATGCCCGCAGCACGGTCGCGCCCGCGACCAGGGCCGCCGAGCTCGTCCCGTCGCTCGATCCGTCGTCGACGACCACCACCTCGTCCACCAGGCCGTGCAGCGCCTTGACGGTCGCGGCGATCCGTGCTGACTCTTCGTGGGCGGCGACCAGCGCCACGACCTTGCGATCCATCAGCGGCGGCAGGAGTCGGGTGGGTCGGCGGCACCCGGCACGATCGAGTCTCCCCGGGTCCCGTAGTCCCCGCCGGGCCGGAAGGTGGGGTCGGCGTCGTCACGCAACCGGTCGATCGACATCGCCAGCGTGATGCCGCCGATCCCTGTGAGATCGATGTCGTCGACGGTCACCATCGAGCAGCCGGGGATGCCGTTGGCGTCGCGGACCGCGCGAGACGAAGCCGTAGGCGTCCTCCGTCGGGCCGACCGCCACCGTCGGGGCCTCCAGCCGAACGAGCTGCTCGGTGAAAGGAACCAGGAACGCCTCGGGTGCAAGTGATCGGACGGGCTGCGGACCGCCGGCCGCGATCACCACGAGCTGACCGCCGCCACCGATGCCGAGGAGGGCGTCGGCCTCCAGGTCACGATCCGCGGTCACGAACCCGCCCGCGAGCAGGTCGCCAAGCACGTCGCCCTCTGCGGCGAGGCTCCCCACCGCGAGACGCTCCGCGAGCGCGTCCGCGACGCCGGCGCGGAGCGTCTCGGGATCCGGACCCGGACAGACCGAGGATGCCAGCCGAGGACAGCGGCGTTGTCCTCGATCTCAGGCTCGGCGAGCAAACGCGTGAGCTCGAGGGTCGCGAGCACGTCGACCCCTGCCGCGGTGAGCTCTTCGACGGTCCGCTGCGCCGGTCGGTCCACGCCCTCCAGGGTCACGACGACGGCTTCTTGCCCGATGAGGTCGCCGTCCCGGAGCGAGGGCTGCAGGCCCACGGCGAACCGTTCGTAGAAGCTCCACGTCGCCAGCGGCCTCGTCCCGTTCGCGCTGTCGCCTCGTCGTAGTTCTTCTGCGAGCGTTGTCGACGAAACCGATCCGCCGACGACCGAGGTGCCCGCCAGGATCCCGAGTCCGAAGGCGAGCACCACGGCGACGATCGAGACGACGTGGTAGCGCCAGGAGATCACACGATCGATCTCACCCACTCGACGAACCCGTCGAGCGTCTGGTCCAGATACAAGCGGAGGGCCGGTGAGGCCGCGAGCATCAGACCGAGACGCGACGAGCACGGCCCCGACCAGCAGCACGACGTCGCGTCCACGCGCCCGGCTCGGATACAGCCGGGCCACCCCCTTCGCGTCCATCAAGATCTCGCCGACGCGCAGCCGGACGAGGAACGTGGAGGACATCCCCGGGTCTCCCCTTGTCGAGGAACTCGCGGAGGTTCCCGTGGGTGCCGACGGCCACGATCAGCTCGGCGCGCCGCTCGTGGGCGAGGAGGAACGCGACGTCTTCGCTCGTTCCCGCCGAGCGGACCTCGACGTGCGGGATCCCGAGACGCTCGAGGCGTGCGCGTCCCGGCGCACGGCCGTCGGGATAGGCGTGGAGCACGATGTCCGTCGGCACCCGCCGGGGCCGGTTGAGGAGCTCGAGTGCCCGGTCCGAGATGCTGTCCATGTCGCCGATCACGACGTCCGGCGTGTACCCGGCGTCAAGCAGCGCGTCCGCTCCCCCGTCCACGCCCACGAGCACCGGCTTCACGTCGCGGATGTAGGAACGCAACGCCGCCAGGTCCTCCCGGTACCCGTACCCTCGCACCACGACGAGCGCGTGCCGGCCCGCGAGCGGATGGCGGAGCTCGGGGAGTCCGGCGCCGCCGAAGAGCAGGTCACGCTCCTCGCGCATGTACTCGAGCGTGTTGCGGGCGAAGCCCTCGAACCGCTCGTCCACGGCCTCACGGGCCGACTTCCATGTCCCGGAGGATCGAGGCCCGGTCCTGCCTGATGCCCACCGCGAGCAACCGGTCGCCCGCGAAGAGCCGGTCGTCCTCGAGGCGTACGGGCTCACCCTCCCGCACCTTCTGGAGCACCAGGGGGCCCACGCCGTCGACGAGTGGGATGCCCGCTTCCTCGAGGATCTTCGGTCCGAGGTTCGGGTAGCGACCGCTGATCGAAGGGGCGGCGTTCACGACGGCGGCCACCCCCGCGCGGACGAGGGCCTCGGCCGCCACGCGGTCGAGGTCCTCGTGGTTGATCACGGCGACGTCGCCGGGCTCGATCCGCGACACGAGCTCCTTGGTGCGGCGGTCGATCCGGGCCCTGCCGCCCGCCTGGCCCCGCGGGCGTGGCGTTCGGCGCCGAAGCAGCTTGGAAGCCAGTGCGTCCCTTCCCCGGCCCGGGACCGTCCCCGGCCGTCCCTCGCGTGGGTCGAGGGTAGCCGAGAGCGAGGCTCAGGTGACGGCGCCCGCCCTCCCGAGCGAGGCGGACTCGGCCCGGAGCCGATCGGCCTCTTCCAGCAGCTCCTCGGCGTGGGACACGGCGCTCTCGCTCCCGGCCAGGCCGGCGAGCATGCGTGACAGCTCCTCGGCCCGGCCCAGGCCGTCGAGGAGATCCACCGACGCCGTCCCGCCCGTCCTTCGTGACCCGGAGGTGCCGGTCCGCGAAGCAGGCGATCTGCGGCAGGTGCGTCACCACGA
>CAVTTD010000010.1:0-123972 GCA_963737525.1 uncultured Actinomycetota bacterium | reverse complement strand
GCGATCATCGCGCCGATGTCCAGCGCGATCAGCCGCTTGTTCTTGAGCGACTCCGGGACGTCGCCGTCCACGATCCGCTGCGCGAGGCCTTCGACGATCGCGGTCTTCCCGACCCCGGGCTCGCCGATCAGGACGGGGTTGTTCTTCGTTCGGCGAGACAGGACCTGGATCACGCGGCGGATCTCCTCGTCACGGCCGATCACCGGATCGAGCTTGCCCTTCTTCGCCTGCTCGGTGAGGTCCCGCCCGAATCGCTCGAGCGCCTGGAAGGTCTCCTCCGGGTTCGGCGACGTGACGCGATGACTGCCGCGAACGTCGGCGAGCGCGGCCAGCACGCCGTCGCGCGTGAGGCCGGCGTCGGTGAGCAGGCGCTGGACCGAACCGTCGCCCTGGAGCATCGCGAGCAGGAGATGCTCGGTGGAGATGTACTCGTCCGTCAGCTGCTCGGCCTCGCGGCCGGCGGCCTCCAGCAGGCGCGCCGTCGCCGACGACAGGCTGACCTGCACCCCTTCGGCGTAGACCTTGGGCTTGGCGTCCAGGGCCTCGTCGACCTTGTCGCGAAGCTGCTTCGGGACCACCCCCAGCTGGTGTAGGAGCGGGAACACCACACCCTCGGGATCGGTGAGCAGGGCGTAGAGCACGTGCTCCGGCTCGATCTGTTGATGGTGCCGAGCCGAAGCCTGCTGGTGAGCCTCCTGAAGCGCCGTCTGCGACTTGATCGTCAGCCTGTCGAGTTCCATCCGACCCTCGCCTTCTCGAAGTCGTCTCTCGTCATGCCGTACATCAGGTAGTCGCGCGCCTCGCTGTTGGTCGGCATGAACCCACGGAGCGTGCCTTCGAAGCCGAACCCGAGATGCTCGGCGACCCGGCGCATCGCCGCGTTGTCGACATCGGTCGTGAGCTGGATCCGGTGCGCGTGCTCCTCTTCGAACAGGTGCTCCACGAACAGCGCGAGCGCCCGGCGGCCGATGCCGGTGCCGCGCGCTTCCGGGTCGAAGACCTCGATGCCGATCTCGAACACGCCAGGCGGCAGTCCCATCTCCGGCTGCCGGGCCTGGATCTCGCCGGCGAGCCGTCCGTTCGACACGATCCCGAGCAGGAGCTCGCCGTGGTTCACCCGGCCGCTGTTCGCGATCCGGTCTCGGAGCTTGCGGCGACCCTCGTCGCTCGCGTCGGCCCAGGGCTCGTCGGAGCGCATCCGCGCGCCCATGAGCGCCTCGAGGTCCCCCGGCTTCAGGGGCCGGAGTGACACCTCCTTGGTCAAGCGCGCCTCCGTTGCCAGGGCGGCGAGAGGACGTTCGAGATCGGCATGATCGCCATGCCGGCGTGCTCGCCGGGCATCGGGATCGCGTGGTCCTCGAGTCGCTCCTCGAGCTGCGCGATCCGGCTGCGCAGGCGCTGCAGGTCCTCCTCGAGGGCCATGATCCGTTTCGCTCCGGCGAGGTTCACGCCTTCCTGCGTGAGCCCCTGGATCCGTCGAAGCAGATCGATATCCGCCTGGGAGTACCTCCGGGTGTTGCCGTTGGTGCGATGCGGCCGGACGAGTCCCTTCCGTTCGTAGATGCGGAGCGTCTGCGGATGCACACCCGCAAGCTCCGCCGCCACGCTGATGATGTAGACGGCCCGCCGATCCGCCGCGTTCATCGCATCCCAGTCGTCAGGATCCACCACCATCTCCTCCTCAGTTCACGCCCAGGCGTTTCCGCGGCGAGTCCTTCGACGCGTCGCGCAGCTTGCCCAGCAGTTCCTTCTCTTCCTTGGAGAGCTTCTCCGGCACGTCGACCTTCACCTTGGCGAGCAGGTCGCCGCGCCCGCCCTTCTTCGGCGCCCCGCGGCCCTTCACCCGGAACGTCTTGCCGCTCGGCGTGCCGGCGGGCACCTTGAGGGTGACGGGCCCGTTCATGGTCGGGACCTCGACGTGGGCGCCGAGGGTGGCCTCCGGATAGGTGATCGGCAGGTCCAGGGTGAGGTCGTCGCCCCGGCGCCCGAAGACGGGGTGCGGCTTCACGGCGACCTTCACGTAGAGATCGCCGGCGCGACCGCCGGCGAGGCCCGGTTCCCCCTTGCCTGCGAGACGGATCCTGGCGCCGTTGCGAACGCCCTGCCGGGATCTTCACCTGCAGCGTGCGGGTCCGGCGCTCCGCGCCGGACCCGCCGCACTTGGTGCACGGCGTTTCCACGATCCGCCCGGCGCCTCCGCAGCGAGGGCAGGGCCGGGACATCGAGAAGAACCCTTGGTTCTCCGCGATCTCGCCGCTCCCCCCGCACTGCGGGCACGTGATCGGTTGGGTCCCCGGCTCCGCGCCGGAGCCGTGGCAGCGCGAACACACGGCCGGCCCGTCGATCCTGATCGGGACGGTCGTGCCCGTCATCGCTTCTTCGAACGAGATCGTGACCTCGGTCTCCAGGTCGGCGCCGCGGCGGCCGGCGGTCGGCCGGCCACCGCGGCGGCCGGCCCCCCCGAAGAGGCCCCCGAACAGGTCGGACATGTCGTCGACGTTCACCTGTTCGTAGCGGACGCCGCCGGGCCAGCCTCCGGCGCCTGCCGTCGCCCCCGGCCAGCCCGCGCCGGCGCCGGCGCGGCCGAACCCGGGACCGAACCCGGACGCGCTCATGTCGCGGACCTGGTCGTAGGCCTTGCGCTTCTCCGGATCACCGAGGACGTCGTACGCCGCGGAGATCTCCTTGAAGCGCTCCTCCGCGCTCGGGTCACCCTGCTTGGTGTCGGGGTGATGCTGCTGCGCGAGCTTGCGATACGCCTTCTTGATCTCCGCGTCCGTCGCGTTCTTGGGCACGCCGAGGACCGCGTAATAGTCCTTCTCGAACCACTCCCTGCGGGGCTCTTCGGCCACGCGTCACTTCCTCTCCACCCGAACCCCGGCCGGCCGGAGGACCCGGCCCTTCAGCGTGTAGCCGGGGCGCAGCACGTCGGCGACCACGGGATCGCCCTCGCCGTCCCCCGTCTGCATCAGCGCCTCGTGGTTCTCCGGATCGAACGGCTTGCCCTGCGCGTCCATCTGCTCCAGCCCCTCCGCGCGCAGCGTGTCGAGGAGCTTCGCGTAGACGAGCTCCACGCCGTGGAGGAAGCGATCGAAGTCGGGCCGGTCCTGCGCGTGCATCAGCGCGAGGTCGAAATCGTCCAGGACCTCGAGGAGCCGACGGAAGACCGGCCGGGCCGCCTGCTCGACCGCCGTCGTCTGCTCGCGCAGCACCCGCTTCCGGTAGTTGTCGAACTCCGCCTGCAGCCGCTGCAGATGGTCGCGGTACTGCTCGGCCTCGGCGGCGGGGTCGTCGGAGGTACCGGCCGCCTCGTCCGCCGGTCGGCTGTCGAACGCGTCGGCGACGTCGCGCGCGGTCTCCTCCGCCGCGCGCTCGTCGTCGGCCCGAGACGAGGGGTGTTCCGCCTCGTCGTGTTCGTCGCGGTCGCTTCCTTCGGTCACGACGAGCCGCCTTCGTCGACGATCTCGCCTTCGACGACGTCGTCGTCGCTTTCCTGCTCACCGTCCCCGGTCGGCGTCGAGGCCTCCTCGCCGTCGCCGCCGGCAGCCTGCGCTTGCGCAGCCTGCTCGTGCAGCGACTGGCTCACCTTCTGCCAGACCTGCATCAGCGACTCGGTGGCCGAGCGGAGCGTCTCCGTCTCCGTCGACTCATCCTTCAGGGCCTGCTTGAGCTCGTCGTTCTTCGAGGTCAGCTCGGCCTTGTCGGCGTCCGGGAGCTTCTCCCCGTTGTCCTTGAGGAACGTCTCGACCTGGTAGGTCAGCTGATCCGCCTGGTTCCGGGCCTCGGCCGCCTCCCGCCGCTTGTGGTCCTCCGCCGCGAAGGCCTCCGCCTCCTTCATCATGCGATCGATCTCGTCCTTGGAGAGCGCGGTGCCTCCCGTGATCGTCATCGCCTGCTCCTTGCCGGTCGCGAGGTCCTTGGCGCTCACGTTCACGATGCCGTTGGCATCGATGTCGAACGCGACCTCGATCTGCGGCACGCCGCGGGGAGCCGGCGGGATCCCGGTCAGGTGGAACCGCCCGAGCGACTTCACGCCCGGCGACATCACCGTCTCCGCCTCTCCCTGGAGGACGTGGATCTCGACCGTCGTCTGGCTGTCGTCCGCGGTCGTGAAGATCTCCGACTTCCGGGTCGGGATCGTCGTGTTCCGCTCGATCAGCTTCGTGAAGAGGCCGCCCTTGGTCTCGACACCCAGCGACAGCGGGGTCACGTCCAGCAGGAGGATGTCCTTCACGTCGCCCTTGAGGACACCCGCCTGGATGGCGGCGCCCACCGCGACGACCTCGTCGGGGTTGACGCCCTTGTGCGGCTCCTTGCCGCCGGTCAGCTCCTTCACGAGGTCCTGGATCATCGGCATCCGAGTGGACCCGCCGACCAGGATCACGTGGTCGATCGCACTCGCGTCCTTGCCCCAGTCCTTGATCGCCTGCTCGAACGGGCCGCGGCAGCGATCGGCCAGGTCGGCCGTCATCCGCTCGAACTCGGTCCGGCTGAGCTTCTCCTCCAGGTGCAGCGGCCCGTCGGGGCCCGCACTGATGAACGGCAGGTTGATCGTGGTCTCGGCCACCTGCGACAGCTCGATCTTCGCCTTCTCGGCGGCTTCCTTCAGCCGCTGCATCGCCATGCGGTCCTTCGACAGGTCGATCGAGTAGTTGCCCTTGAACCGCTCGACGAGCCAATCGATGATCCGCTGGTCCCAGTCGTCGCCGCCGAGCTGCGTGTCGCCGTGGGTGGCCTTCACTTCCACGACGCCCTCGCCGATCTCGAGCAGCGACACGTCGAACGTGCCACCGCCCAGGTCGAACACGAGGATCGTCTGCTCGGTCCCCTGCTTGTCCAGCCCGTACGCGAGCGCGGCGGCCGTCGGCTCGTTGATGATCCGGAGCACCTCGAGGCCGGCGATCTGCCCGGCTTCCTTGGTGGCCTGGCGCTGCGCGTCGTCGAAGTACGCCGGCACCGTGATCACTGCCTGCGTGACGCTGTCCCCGAGGAAGGCCTCCGCGTCGCGCTTCAGCTTGTTCAGGATCTGCGCGGAGATCTCCTGGGCCGTCCAGCCCTTCCCGTCGATGTCGACCGACCAGTCCTTGTCGCCCATGTGGCGCTTGACCGACCTGATCGTCCTGTCGGGATTGGTGATGGCCTGCCGCTTGGCGACCTCACCGACCAAGATCTCGCCCGTCTTGGAGACCGCCACGACCGACGGGGTCGTTCGCGAGCCCTCCGCGTTCGGGATGACGACCGGTTCCCCCGCCTCAAGGGCGGCGACCACCGAGTTCGTCGTACCGAGGTCCACACCTACCGCTCGTGCCATCGAGATCACCTCTCACTCTCGTCACCGACCGCCGAGCCCCCAAAGCGCCCGTACCCGTCGAGTGGATATCCATTCAGTTCCCGGCGACTTCCGCCCGGAAATCCCCTGTATCCGATGAGCTCAGGGTACGGGGTTGAGTGCAGTATTGGCAACTTTCCTCTGCACTCACTGATGGGTGTCCCCGAGGCCCATCCCCGGGCCCATCCGGAAGGCTCCGTAGTCCCTTGCGAGCCCTTCACGGAGACGTTCAAGCCAGAAGCCATTTCTTCCGATGGATGGACCTAGAACCAAAGGACCGGATCGGTCAAGGGACTCCACCGAAAGGACGAGAGTGGCAACCTCGAGCTTGACGCTGCGCAACCGGAAGAGCGCGCATCCCGCCGTGGCGCACACGGTCGATTCGCTGCTGCTGCAGGAGCGAACGAGGTGGGCGATCCACATCCACGACGGCCTCACCCAGTCCGTCACGAGCGCCATCCTCGAGCTCCAGGGACTCCAGCACCGGATCCGGACAGAGCCCGAGACCGTCCTCGCCACGCTGAAGGAGGTCGAGGTCGCGATCCGGAACGACCTCACCGAGATCCGCGCGATCCTCTTCGAGCTCGATGGGGGCACGCCTCGTCGCGAGCCTCTCGCCAGCTTCGTCAGCGAACTGGTGGAGCGCTGGCACCTGCCTGCGCGTGTCTCGATCGAAGGCGAAGTGGATCGGATCTCGGATCGGACGCTGGAGACGGCGAACGCGATCGTGGCCGAAGCCCTTGCCAACGCGGCCAAGCATTCGGGCGCGCCCGAGGTCTCGGTACGCATCAGAGCGGGACTCGACGAGCTTCGGATCGAGGTCGAGGACCGAGGCAACGGCCTCGTCGCCGCCGCGGATGACGGAGACCCGCATTTCGGGCTTCGGCTGATGCGCGGCCAGGTAGAACGGATCGGCGGCACCATCGAGATCGATTCCAAACCCGGAAGCGGCACCCGCGTGGTCGCCGTGCTCCCCGTCGGAGGGCGAGGTGATGAAGGATGAACATCCTGATCGTGGACGACCACGCGCTGGTGCGTCGTGGCCTGAATTACGTGGTGAAGGAAGGGTTCCCGGACGCTGAGGTGACCGAAGCCGAAAGCGCCGCGGCAGCACTCGAGCACATCCACAACGGCGTGGCCATCGACCTCGCTCTGGTCGACGTGCGCATGCCGGACCTGGA
Source organism: uncultured Actinomycetota bacterium (assembly GCA_963737525.1). GTDB lineage: Bacteria > Actinomycetota > UBA4738 > UBA4738 > HRBIN12 > JAJNBA01. The sequence goes on along the minus strand of CAVTTD010000010.1, from coordinate 117,462 downwards.
CGGTCTCGAGTTGCTCCGCGCCATCAAGACCGACAAGCCCGACCTGCCCGTGATCATGCTCTCGACCTACGACAACGCGCCGTACGTGAAGCGGGCACTGGCCGACGGAGCATCCGGCTACCTCCTGAAGGACGCGACGCCGGAGGACCTGTCACAGGCCATCAACGTGGCGCTCTCCGGCAGCGGCAACGTGCTGTCGCCGAGGGTGATCCAGAACCTGTTCGAGGAGCACGAGGCTTCCGGTCGCGATCACGCCAACGGACGACGGGGCGAGTACAACCTGACCCAGCGCGAGCACGACATCTTGGCGTTGCTCTCCGAGGGCCGGGCGAACCGCGAGATCGCGCAACATCTCTACCTGTCGGAGAAGACCGTCAAGGCGCACCTCGCGGCGATCTTCCGGAAGCTCGGCGTCACCAACCGGACGCAGGCCGCGATGATGGCCGTCCAGATGGGCGTGGGCCCGGTTCCCGGCGCCCTGGTCCCCGAGTAGGGATCCGAGGCGCGCTCGTCAGTCCTTGAAGTCTTCGAAGAAGCGACTCGCCGTGGGGCCGCGCTGGCCCTGGTACTTGCTGCCCGAACCCCCGTAGGGGACGTCGGCGGGCGTCGTGAGTCGGAAGAACGAGATCTGGCCGATCTTCATGCCCGGGTACAGCGTGATCGGCAGATTCGCGACGTTGGACAGCTCGAGCGTGAGGTAGCCGTTCCAGCCGGGGTCGACGTAGCCGGCGGTCGAGTGGATCAAGAGACCGAGGCGACCGAGCGAGGACTTGCCCTCGAGTCGGGCCACGAGATCGTCGGGCAAGGCCACGCGTTCCAGCGTCGAGCCCAACACGAACTCACCCGGATGCAGGATGAAGGGCTCGTCCGGCTTCGTCTCGACCAGCTCCGTGAGATCGGGTTGCTCCTGCTTCACGTCGATGTAGGGGTACCGGGAGTTCGCGAAGACCCGGAACTCCGAGTCGACGTGCAGGTCGACCGATGATGGCTGGACGCACGCGGGGTCGAACGGATCGATCACGATGCGACCGGCGTCGATCTCTTCCTTGATCGTGCGATCGGACAGGATCATCGCGGCGGATGCTACTAGGCGTTGGAAACCGCGATCCATCGATCGAGCGTGGACGCCGCCTTCCCCTCGTCGATCGAAGACGCCGCCAGCGCGATCCCCTGCTCGAGGTCGGGGGCGGCTCCGGCGACCTCCAGCGCGGCGCCCGCGTTGAGGAGCACGACGTCGCGCTTCGATCCCACCTCTCCCTTGAGCACCGCGCGGGCGACGCGGGCCGACTCGGCGGGATCGCCGGCCCGAAGGTCGTCCCGCGACGCTCGCGGGATCCCGTGGTCCGTCGGATCGAGCCGGCTCTGCACGACCTCCCCGTCTCGCACGTCCAACACGACCGATGCCCCCGTCGTGGTGAGCTCGTCGAGTCCGTCCTCCCCGCGGAAGAGCTTGGCGCGGATCCCGCGACGAGCGAGCACCTCGGCCATGAGAGGAAGCATGCGTTCATCGGAGACGCCCACGATCTGCGTAACGGGCCGCGCCGGGTTCGTCAAGGGTCCCAGGAAGTTGAACGAGGTCGGCACCCCGAGCTCTCCGCGCACGGGACCCGCGTGCCGGAACGCCGGGTGGAACACGGGCGCGAACATGAATCCGATGCCGGCGTCCACCAGGCACCGCTCGACACCGGCGGCGTCGAGATCGATCGCGACCCCGAGCGCCTCGAGGAGATCCGCCGAGCCGCAGTGGCTGGACGCGGCACGGTTGCCGTGCTTGGCCACGGGCACGCCGGCACCCGCCACGACGATCGCCGAGAGCGTCGAGATGTTGAACGTGCCGCTGCGATCGCCGCCCGTGCCGCACGTGTCGAGCACGGGCGCGGGCGCCGCGACGGGGTTCGCGAACTCGAGCACGGTGCGGGCCAGACCGTCGAGCTCGTCGACGGTCTCGCCCTTGGTCCGCAGAGCCATCAGGAATCCGCCGACCTGTCCGGGCGTCACGTCTCCCGACATGATCGCCCGCATCGCATCCGCCGCTTCCTGGGCCGACAGCGACTCGTGCGACACGAGTCGCTGCAGCGTGCGCGGCCAAAGGTCGGGGTCGGACTCGCCCATGAGGGCCGCACGCTAACAGGTGGGCTGCGCTTGGATGAGCTCGGAGGGGCTGGTCTAGACTGTGGGCCCGCCGCTCGGCGGCGGGCCCACGCGGGTGTGGTTCAATGGCAGAACGCGAGCTTCCCAAGCTCGAAACGGGGGTTCGATTCCCCTCACCCGCTCTCCTCGGCGCCGGCCTCGTCGTCGCTTCGCGCACAGATGTCGACGACGGTCCTCCCCGGTAGGTGCAGGGTCTCGGGCAGGCCGCGACTGAGCTCACGGATCCTCTCCAGGAGTGCGTCGCGAGTCTCCGGGGGAAGGGACACGATGTCGCTGGAGGTTGCGTACAGATCCGCGAGTCGCGCCGCCGGAACCACGTGGGTCGCGGCGAACTCCCCGCGCTCGAACGGATCGAACCCCGCCACCGTCGCCGGTAGCTCGGCCCACGATCGGTGGGCGGTCACGATCGCGGACTCACCCCGGGTCTCCTCGACGGCCTCGTAGATCGCTCGCATGCCGGGGATCTTCAGCTGCTCCTCCTCGGCCGGCCAGGCCCAGAACACGGCGAGGCCCCCTTTCGGACGCAGGACGCGATGGATCTCCGACATCGCCGCCTCGCGCTCGAAGTGATGGAACGCGTTGCCCACGACGACCAGGTCGACGTCCCCGTCATCGAACGGCATCGACTCCGCCCTCGCCACGATCGCTCGGACCGTCGGGAAACCGGCTCCTCCAGGACCGCTCGCATGTTCGCTGCAGGCTCCACGGCGATCACGTCGACGCCGAGCTGAACGAATCGACCCGAGAGACGGCCCGTGCCCGCCGCGAGGTCGACCACGCTCGAACCGGGGACGATGCCGAAGCGCTCGACGACCCACGCGACCGCCTCCGGCGCGTACTCGGGCCGGAGCTCGTCGTAGTCGAGCGCATCGACGACCTCGAAGCTGAAGCGGTAGGTCATGGTCGACAGCTTAGGATGCGCGGGCCACCGGGGACGTCCGCCCCGGTGGCCCGCTGGACGAGCAGCGCGATCCGACTAGGCGAGCGAGACCGCGACCTGCTCGAGCCGATCCATCGCCTCCTGCATCCCGCCCTCCATGCCGGAGTCGATGATCGCGTCGCGCACCTCCTTGGTGTGGCACTCCACGACGGTCGTGAGCGTCGTGCGCCCGTCCGCCTCCGTGAACGTGATGATGTTCAGCGCGCCCTCCTCCGCCTCCGGCGTGCCCGCCATCGGATCGTCGTCGGGCATCTCGTAGACCTCGGTCGTGACGAGTCGCTCGTTCGGGACGATCTCCCGGAACTCGCCGTGGAACGCCACCTCGAAGCCCTCGTTGGCCTTCATCACGTAGCGCCACGCGCCACCCACGCGCAGGTCGACGTCGACGCTCGTGACCTCTCCTCGCTCGCCGCTCCACCACCGCGCGATCAGATCCGGCTCCGTGTAGGCCCGGTAGACCAGGTGCTTCGGGGCGTCGAACTCCCGCGTGATCACGATCTGCGTGTCCGTCGGGAGCGTCACGACCGCGGTACCGCTACTCGTCATCGCCACCATCTCCTTGCTCCTTTCCGTTCCGCTTCGGCCTGTTGCGTTTCTTGCGTTCTCGGTCCTTGAGGTCCTCCAGGACGACGTCCAGCCGATCGAACCGTTCCGCCCACGCCTGCTCGTAGGTCTTGACCCAGTCGTGGATCGGCTTGAGTGAACGACCGTTCAGTCGATAGATCCGCTGCCTCCCTTCGTCTCGTACGTCCACCAGCCCCACCTCGCGAAGCACCCGCAGGTGCTTGGACACGAGGGGTTGCGCCAGGCCGAGCTGCTCGACGAGGTCGTTGACGGGGCGCTCCCCGCCGGCGAGGACGTCCAGGATCTGCCGCCGCCGAGGTTCCGCCACCGCGTTGAACGCGTCCGCCGTCGTCGCCACTCGTGCCATGAGCTCGGACTATATATTCCTATATCGGCATATGTCAATCCGAGGGAGGACGGGCTCTCGGGGAACGTTCGCTCGAGGTCCTTATGCGTCGAGGTAGCGGGGTGCCGTCGGGCAGATGTCGTTCAGCGGGCAGATCCGGCACCGAGGGACCGGCGCCTTGCAGATCTCGCGGCCGAGTCGGATCAAGGCCACGTGGAGCGGGGTCCGCAGCCCGTCCGGCACCAGCTCGTGCAGGATCCGGTCCGCTCGCTCGGCGGAGGCGTTCGCGGGCACCAGGCCGAGACGCTTCGTGACCCGGTGCACGTGCGTGTCAACGGGCATCGCGTCTCGTCCGAGCGAGAAGGACAGCACGACGGCCGCCGTCTTCGGGCCGACCCCGGGCAGCGACATCAGCTCCGCCCGAGCTTCGTCGTCGTCGAGATCGGCGAGGAACGAGAGATCGAACGTGCCGCGCCGCTCCGCGACCTCACGCAGGATCGCCTGGAGGCGCGGCGCCTTCGTGTCCGCGAGCCCGCCCGAGCGGATCGCGTCCGCGACCGCTCGAGTGGGCGCACGGACCACGTCTTCCCAGGTCGGGAACGCGGCGCGGAGGCTCTCGAAGGCCCGCTCCGCGTTGACGTCGCTCGTGTGCTGGGACAACACGGTGAGGATCAGCTCCTCGAGCGGGTCGGATCGGCGAGGGGGCAGCAGCTCGCCGTAGCGCTTGCGGAGTCGGTTGAGGACGGTCCTCGCCCGGCGCCGGAGCGCGCCCGGCGAGGCCGGCTCGGTCACGCCGGGACGTCGCCGCGGGCGGCGTTGCGGAACTGCGTGAGGGAGGGCTCGAAGCTCAGCTTGATCGAGCCCGTCGGACCGTTGCGGTGCTTCGCGAGGATCAGCTCCGCCTCCTTCTTCTTCTCGGGATCGGAGTCGTCCCGATGGATGAACGCGACGACGTCGGAGTCCTGCTCGAGCGAGCCGCTCTCGCGAAGGTCGGACAGCTGGGGACGCTTGTCGGCGCGTGTCTCCGGATTGCGGTTCAGCTGGGAGAGGGCGAGCACCGGGATGTGCAGCTCCTTGGCGAGCAGCTTCAGCGACCGGCTGATCTCCGCCACCTCCTGTTGGCGATTGTCGGGACGCCGGACCGCGGCCGAGGTCATCAGCTGCAGGTAGTCCACGATGATGAGCGACGAGACCCAGCTTGCTGCTCCGCATCCGGCGGGCCTTGGCGCGGACGTCGACGATGTTGACGTTGCCGGAGTCCACGATGGAGAGCGGGGCGTCGTGCAGTCGCTCTGCCGCCTGGACCACCCGGACCCAGTCGTCCGGCCCGACGCGCTTGCTGCGGATCCGGTCCCAGGGCACCCGCGCGGCCGAGCACAGCATCCGCATGCCCACCTCGTGCCGGGACATCTCGAGGGAGAACACCGCGACCGATCCGCCACCGACGGCGACGTTGTGCGCGATGTTGATGGCGAGGGAAGACTTCCCGATCCCGGGCCGGGCGGCGATGATCACGAGGTTGCCGGGCTGGAGACCGGAGGTGAGCTCGTCGAGGTCTCGGAACCCGGTGGGCAGGCCCGTGTAGGCCGCCTCGCGATGCTGGATCTGCTCGAGCTCGAGCATCGCGCCGTCGATCAGCTCGCGCAGCGTCGCGACCTCGTCCCGATCGTCCCGGCGCGCGACGTCGTAGATCCGTTGCTCCGCGGCGTCCGCGACCGCCTTCGGGCTCCTCCGGAGCGGAGTAGGCCATGTCCATGACGTCGGCGGCCGCCCCGATCAGTCTCCTGAGCAGGGCGGCCTGCGCGACGATCCGCGCGTAGTGCGCGGCGGAGGCCGGGGTCGGGACCTGGTCGGCGAGGTCCCGGATGTACAGAGGGCCGCCGACATCGTCGAGCGTTCCCTTGCGTCGGAGGGCCTCGACCGCGGACAGCTGATCGACGGGGTCACCGCGCGCGTACAGCTCGCGGAGCACCTCGAAGATCCGACCGTTCGCGGATCGGTAGAAGTCCTCGGTCTGCAGGAGCTCGACGACGTCGGCGATGGCCTCGGCCGACAGCATCATCGAGCCAAGGGCCGCCGCTTCCGCCTCCACGTTGTGGGGCGGAACGCGGGGATCCCCGTTCCGAGGAAGGCGGACGACGTCGTCAGCCGTGCGGACGATACCGCTCACCCCCTGTCCCCCGTCCCGGTCTCCGAGTTGCGGACGTTACGCCCGGTGGGGGTGGGCGCATAGTGGAGAACATTGGGGGATTGTTCCCGTGCAGGTCGCATCGGAATGTTTCCTGTCACTCCGCCGCTGAGCTGCGGGAACACCTTGGGGACAACATGGGGACAACTGTGAGTAACACCAGTGACACGATTCAGGGCACGTCAAAAGCCCTGCGAGAGAGAGCACCTCGAGAGTGCTCGAACGCCCGTTCGGAACGGCTCATGTGGCCCGCGATGCGGGCCACATGACCGAGCGACTATCGCTTCGGCTGCGGGTCCGCGGTGGGCACGTCCGGCGGCGGCACGTCTGCTGGCTGCCCGTCGACCGGCTGCACATCGACCGTGATGACCGGGTCCACCTCCGGATGGAGATGCACCGTGACCTCGTGCGTTCCGATCGAGCGGATCGGCTCGTCGAGGTGGACGTCTCGCCGATCGATCGGCACGCCCGCCTGCGAGGAAACGCCTCGGCGATGTCGGCCGCCGTCACCGAACCGAAGAGCTTCCCCTCCTCGCCGGCCCGGGCGGTCACCACCACCGGCGTCTGGATGATGCGAGCGGCCAGCGCCTCGAAGTCGCCCTTCTGGGCGCTCGTCCGGACCGCATGCGCCCGCTTGAGACTCTCCGCGTGGCGCACGGCGCCCTTCTCCGCCTTCACGGCGAGACCCCGGGGGATCAGGTAATTGCGCGCGTATCCGTCAGCCACCTCGGCGACATCTCCGGGGTCGCCGAGCCGGTCGACCGGCTTCTGCAGGATGATCTTCATCCGCGTTCCTCCTGGGGGCTACGCTCGGGCAAGATCGGCCCTCGCTTCTTGAGCCCCCAGACCCCTCCGCTGGGGGCTACGCTCGGGCAAGACTCGGCCCTCGCTTCTTGAGCCCCCAGACCCTCATCGGCTCGAGTACGGCAGCAGCGCCATCTCGCGGGCGTTCTTCACGGCGGACGCCACGTCGCGCTGGTGCTGCACGCAGTTGCCGGTCACGCGCCGAGCACGGATCTTGCCGCGGTCGGAGACGAACTTGCGCAGCATGATCACGTCCTTGAAGTCGACGCGATCGACCTTGTCCTTGCAGAACTGGCAGTACTTGCGCTTGCCACGCTTCTGCCAGGCCTTGTCGTCCTTGTCGCGCCGAGGCTTCCTGGCGGCCCGCTCTCGGCCCTCCTCTACCCGCCATCGATCGGTGATTCCTCCTGTTCCGTCCCGCCCGCGCCGACTGGCGCGGCCACCTTCTCGCCCCAGTCCCCCGAGCTCGAGGCGCCACCGGAGCGCGCCTGGCGCGTCACGGCCGCCGTGGCCCACTTCAGGCTGGGAGCGATCTCGTCGGCCTCGACCTCGATCGCCGAGCGCTTGTCCCCGTCCTGGTTCTCCCAGGTCCGGTAGTTGAGCCGGCCGGCGACGATCACGCGGGTGCCCCTTGTGAGCGACTCCGCTGCGTTCTCCGCGAGCGTGCGCCACGCGTTGATCGAGAAGTACGAGGTCTCCCCGTCCTTCCACTGCCCGCTCTGGTCCTGGAACCGGCGGTTCACCGCCATCCGGAACTTGCAGACCGCCGCACCGTTGGGCGTGTAGCGAAGCTCCGGGTCATCGGTCAGGTTGCCGACGAGCGTCACCTGGTTGTCCGTTGCCATGGTTCGTTCACTCCCCTTGTGGTGTCGCGTCTCCGCCGGTGGTGGAGGCGGGGGAAGTAGCCAGCTGCTTCTCACGCTTGGAGGGCAGGACGATCACCTTGTGGCGCAGCACCTCGTCCGCGAGGTTCAACGCGCGCCCCAGCTCGGCCTGGGCAGCCGGCTCGGCCGAGAACGTGACCACCACGTAGTAGCCCTCGTTCTGGTCATCGATCTCGTAGGCGAGACGGCGCCGGCCCCAGCGCCCGATGTTGTGCACTTCCCCGGAGTGCTTCGCGACGACCGTGGAGATCCGGTCCGTCGCGGTTCCCACCGCGGCTTCGTCGGCCTCGGCAGGCAAGATGAGCATGCACTCGTACTCCCTCAAACCCCACCTCCTCTGGTCTGGACGGCCCCCCTCGAAGGGGAGCAGGAAGTCCTGAGGGTCGCCCAGTAGTGTACGGAACCTGCGCTGAAGCTAGCACGCGGGTACGACACCGAGGTCAGAGCCGTTGCGCCCGTGGTGCGCTCGATGGACACTTTCGCCCATGCCCGCCTCGGAGCGACGGTTGATCACGGCATCGGAGCGCCGGCTCCTCACCGTGCTCTTCACGGACATCGTCGGATCGACCGACCTCGCCGTGGAGATGGGCGACGCCCGGTGGCGTGAGCTCGTCGCCCGTCATCACGCGCTCGTCAGAGGAGAGCTCAAGCGGTTCGGCGGGCGTGAGATCGACACCGCCGGGGACGGGTTCTTCGCCACGTTCGACAGGCCCGCGCAGGCGATCCGGTGCGCCGCCGCCGTGGTGCAGGCCGTGCGACAACTCGGGATCGAGGTGCGAGCGGGACTCCACCTCGGCGAGGTCGAGGTCGCCGGCAAGAATGTCGGCGGGGTTGCGGTCCACACCGGCGCCAGGGTCCTGGCGGCGGCGGATCCGGGGGACGTCCTCGTGACCGCCACCCTCCGAGAGCTGGTCTCCGGCTCGGGGCTCGAGTTCACCGATCGAGGACAGCACACGCTGAAAGGCGTCCCCGGCACGTGGCAGCTCTTCGGGCTCGAGGCCGTCGACGGTCACCGGCTCGAGCCGGCGCCGGACGCTCCGACCGCGGCCGAGCGGCGCGCGGCGATCGCCGCCCCGACCCTGCTCCGCCGGAACCGGACGCCGGCCCTGATCGGAGTGGGCCTCCTGGTCGCGATCGCGATCCTGGCTCTCGTGCTGGCGGCCGCCCGCCCCGACAAGGGGCATGCCGCCCGGGCCCAGCCGCCCCCGCTGAACTCGGTGGTGAACGTCGATCCGACCGACGGACGCATGCTGCATCTCACGCGGAACGCGCTCGAAGGACACGGCGGCGGGAACCCGAAGCTGATCGTCGGTGAGGGCGGGGTTTGGGTCCGCGGCGCCTACCTCACGCACCTCGATCCCGTGACCGGTGACATCGTCGGGGACCAGCTGACGATCGAGACCAACGGGATCCCTGGCGCCGACCGGGGCGTCGAGGTCGGCGACCGCGACGGTGTGGATCGGCGGCGGGCGGCGCGGGGCCGCCGCGTCGATCCTCCGCTGGGACCCGGCGACGGACGAACAGCTCGCCGATGTCACGGTCCGGTCCTCGCAGATCGCGAACGACATCGAGGTCGGCGGCGGGAAGGTCTGGGTGACGTTCGTGGACGGCCGAGTGGTCGAGCTGGACGCCGCGTCGACGCACGAGCTCGATGAGACGCAGGTCCACGGGATCATCGACGACGCCGTCCTCGGCGCGCACGCGCTGTGGGCCCTGGATCTGACCGGGGGAACGCTCACCCCGGTGAACGAGCGGACGTTGCACCCGGGGCAGCCCGCCTCATTCTCCGGCAGCATCCTGGACATGGCGGCGGACGACGACCACGTCTGGTTGCTCGAATCCGTCGGCCACGACGTGATCCCGATCTCCCCGAGCGGCCACGTCGGCGACCCGATCCCCGTGGGGCCGGACCCGAGCGGCGTCGCGGTCGGCCTCGACGCGGTGTGGGTCTCCGACACCGGCGGCGACGTCTACCGGATCGACCCGCTCACGCGCCAGGTCACCGACGTGCTGCACGTCGGTGGACACCTGACCGCGATCGCCGTCGACGAAGACACCGAGACGCTCTGGCTGACGGTGGGGGGAGACTGACCGGTCCCGGATACACTCTTCGTCAGACAGCCGTGCACTTGAAGGAGGCGCGAGCGATGACGACCATCCACGATCTCAAGACGTGGAAGGCGGAGGGGCACCGGTTCACGATGCTCACCGCCTACGACTTCCCCACCGCCCAGATCCTCGATCGAGCCGGCGTGCCCGTGCTGCTCGTGGGCGACTCCGTCGGGAACAACGTCCTCGGGTACGAGGACACCCTGCCGGTCACGATGGAGGAGATGCTTCACCACACCCGGGCCGTGGCCCGCGGCGCGGAGCACGCCATGGTCGTGAGCGACATGCCTTTCCTCTCGTATCAGGTGTCCCTCGAGGAGGGTGTGCGGAACGCAGGTCGCCTCGTGAAGGAGGGCGGCGCCCAGGCCGTGAAGCTCGAGGGTCCGCACCTCGACCTCGTCCACCGTCTCGTCGAGATCGGGATCCCGGTGATGGCGCATGTCGGGCTCACTCCCCAGTCCGTGCACGCGATGGGTGGCTACCGGGTCCAGGGTCGCGGCGAAGCGGCGCACCGGGTCGCCGAGCAGGCCGAGCAGCTCGAGAAGGCCGGAGCGTTCTCGATCGTCCTCGAGGCTATGCCGGCCGAGCTCGCCACCGAGATCACCGGGGCGCTGCAGATCCCGACGATCGGGATCGGCGCGGGCCCGGCGTGCGACGCCCAGGTCCTCGTGATCAACGACCTCCTGGGGATCAACGAGAGGACGCCCAAGCTGGCGAAGAAGTTCGCGGACCTCCGAAGCGTCATGACGAACGCCGTCCAGGACTTCATCCGCGAGGTGGAAGCCGGGACCTTCCCCGACGAAGACCACTCCTACGGCGAGCGTTGACGCGCGCCTAGACTTCGCGCGTGACCGACGTCGCAGGGACGCCCCAGAGCAGAGCCGATCTCGTCTCGAAGCTCTCGCACGAGGTCCGTGGCCCCGTGTCGACCCTGCGCGGGCTCGTCGGCACGACACTCGCGCACTACGACCGACTGAGTGACGAGGAGCGTCGCGAGTTCCTCCACCTGATCAAGCACGAAGCGGATCGGCTCGAGCGCAGCGTGGAGCAGGTCACGCTCGCCCTGAAGTTGGACGCGGGATCGGTTCGGTTCGACCTGAAGCGCCAGGACCTCGGCGTGATCGTGCGGGAAGCGGTGGAGAGCGCGAACACCGGCGATCACCCCGTCGACGTCGACGCGGCGGAGTCGCTCGAGACGCCGGTCGACGGCGCCCTCATCGCCTCGGTCATCCACCAGCTGATCGACAACGCGGCCACGTTCTCGCCGCCGGACGCCCCCATCTCGGTCCGATTGCGACGCGACGGCGACGACGCCGTGATCGAGGTCGCGGACCGCGGCCCGGGCGTCCCGCCGGACAAGCGCGAGGCCGTCTTCGAGCGCTTCGCCGACTGGCGGCCTCCGGACTACGAGGATCGCCCGGGAGCGGGGCTGGGACTCTTCATCTCCCGCGCGGTGGCGCGGGAGCATGGAGGCGAGGCTTCGATCGTCGATGGTCCGGCGGGGGGTACGATGCTCATCGTCCGGCTTCCCGTGGAGGGCTGAATGGCGGGCGTTCCGTGACCACATTGCTGATCTGTGACGACCACAAGGTCTTGACCGACGCGCTCGCGACCGTCGTGGGACTCGACGACGATCTCCAGCTCGTCGCCCCACCCGTGCACGATCCCGAGACGGCGATCGAGCTCTCCGCGGAGCACCTCCCCGACGTCGTGCTGATGGATATCGTCTTCAAGGGCGGGATGTCGGGGATCGAGGCCACCCGACGGATCAAGGAGATCTCGCCGGCCACGAAGGTCGTCATCATGACGGCGCACGACGAGGATCGTCTGCTCGTGGAAGCGGTCGAGGCGGGCGCCTCCGGGTTCCTCGGGAAGGGCGAGGCGGTCGAGGAGGTCCTCGCGGCGGCCAAGGCCGCGGCCGAGGGCGAGGTCCTGATCGATCCCGTGACCCTCACGCGGCTCCTCGCGCAGGTCGCGCGAGAGCGTGAGCTCCATCGTGCGGCGTCGACGCTCCTGGACGACCTCACCGATCGCGAGCGCGAGATCCTCCAGCTGCTCGCCGAGGGGATGCGGAACGAAGGCATCGCCACGCAGCTGTTCATCAGTCCCCAGACCGTCCAGACCCACGTGCGGAACATCCTCGGGAAGCTGCGGGTGCACTCGAAGCTCGAGGCCGTCGCCTTCGCCGTCAAGCACGGAGCGATCACGGTCTAGGAGGGCTCGCCCCCTCGAAACTCCTGCCCGGCAGGGCTCAAGTGTCGTTCTCGGCGGGACGAAGGGCTAGTGGTGAGTGACCCCGCGCCTGCCGGCGTGAGAGGCGGTCACCGCCTCGATGGCCTCGGGGACCTCCCCGAGTGAAGGCCCGGGTCCACCCCTCCCGGACTCGGGCCTTTTCATGTCCTTTTCTTGGCCCTCATCCGTTCTTGGCGCCCGTCATCTCGACGATGCCGCTGCCGACGGCGCTCAACGGAGGGCGTGGCGCCGGATCTTGCCGGTGCCCGTGCGAGGGATCTCGGCGACGAGGGAGAGCTGGCGAGGGAGCTTGAACCGCGCGAGGCGCTCGGTCCCGTATGCGCGGAGCTCCTCGAGGGAGGGTGGGTCATCGATGACCGCCGGGACGACGAAGGCCATCACGCGGGCTCCCCATTCCGGATCCGGGCGCCCGGCGACCGCGACGTCGGCGACCTTGGGATGGCCGGCGAGCACCCGTTCGACCTCCTCGGGCCAGACCTTCTCGGCACCGGTCCTGATCACGTGGTCCGCCCGTCCGTGGACCGAGAGGTGTCCCTCGTCGTCGATCGCGCCCAGGTCGCCGGTGCGCAGCCAGCCGTCCGTCGTGAACGCCGCCCCCGTGGCCCCGGGGTCGAGCCGGTAGTCCTCCATCACCGTGGACCCGGAGACCTCGATCGCACCGTCCGCGTCGAGCCTGACCTGCATCCCGTCGAGCGGAACGCCGTCGTAGGTGAATCCCCCGCACGTCTCCGTGAGCCCGTAGGTGGTGACGAGGCGGGCGCCGCGTGATCGCGCGGCGCCCGCCGTTTCCGCGTCGATCGCGTCGCCGCCGACGAGCAAGGTGAGGCCCTCGAGCGAGAGGTCCGCGGCCACCAATCGACGGACCATCGCGGGGACGACCGAGACGGATGCAGCGCCCTCGCCGTCGCGCACGAGTCGTTCGGGATCGAACGACTCGTGCATCGTCACGGGCGCGCCGAGGATCGCCGCCCGCAGGAGGACCAGGAGCCCGCCGATGTGCGCGGGGGTGAGCGGACAGACCCACGGCGCCTCCGGGCTGGCGCCGAGCCGCTTCGCCGACCTGCTGACCGCGACGACGACGGCGACCCGATGCAGCTCCACCAGCTTCGGCTCGCCCGCGGTCCCGGACGTGGGCATCACGATCGCCACGCCGGGCGCCACCGGCGCGGCGCCCGCGAGGAGCGTCTCGCCGCCGCCGTCGCGGACGAAGTGGGGCCGGGCTCGATCCACGATCGCCCGCCGCTCCGGCTCGGTCAACCGATGATCGAGGGGCAGGAACGGGACCTCATCGAGCCAGAGCCTCGTGACGAGCCCGATCCACTCCGGGCCCGGCGGCAGATCGATCACCACCAGTTCGTCGGTTCCCATCCCCGTCGCTCCCGTGCCATGAGGCCTCGTGCCGTCTTCCCGTGCCGTCTTCCCGTGCCGCCCCGTGCCGTCGCTCCCGCGCCACCGCTGCGCCCAGGCACCGTCCGGTAGGCTAGCCCAACCGTTCGAGCGTTCGCTCTAGGAGTCATCGGTCACATGGATGAGCCGCGTGAAGTGAGACAGGCCCTGGACTGGCAGGCCGCTGAGACGAAAGCGGCTGGGACGCGGCCGGAGGAAGACTTCACGGACATCCGCTTCGAGACGGCCGACGGGATCGCGAAGATCACGATCGCCCGCCCGGAGGTGCGGAACGCGTTCCGTCCGCTCACCACGCGGGAGCTGATCACGGGCGTTCGACGCCGCCCGAGACGACCCCACGGTCGGCGTCGTCGTGCTCACGGGCGAGGGATCACTCGCCTTCTCCTCCGGCGGGGACCAAGGCGTTCGCGGCGACGACGGGTACGTGGACGAGCACGGCATCGGTCGCCTGAACGTCCTCGATCTCCAGATCCAGATCCGGCGACTGCCCAAGCCCGTGATCGCGATGGTCGCCGGCTACGCGATCGGTGGCGGGCACGTGCTGCACCTGTGCTGCGACCTCACGATCGCCGCGGACAACGCGCGATTCGGGCAGACCGGTCCGCGGGTGGGCTCCTTCGACGCCGGCTACGGGATCGGGCTGCTCGCCCGCCAGATCGGTGAGAAGCGCGCCAAGGAGGTCTGGTTCCTCTGCCGGCAGTACGACGCGGCCACGGCACTCTCCTGGGGGCTCGTCAACGCGGTCGTCCCGCTGGAGGAGCTCGAGGAGGAGACCGTCCGATGGGCGAAGGAGATGCTCGCGCACTCCCCCCTCGCGCTCCGCCTCTTGAAGTCGGGCGCGAACGCCGGGATCGACGGGCTCGCCGGGGTCCAGCAGCTCGCGGGCGACGCGACACTCCTCTATTACATGACCCAGGAGGCACAGGAGGGTCGCGACGCCTACGTCGAGAAGCGGCCCCCGGACTTCTCGAGGTTCCCGAAGCGGCCGTGAACGCGTGGGTCGCCGGGGCGCGCCCCCGGACGCTGGGCGCGGGGGTCGTCCCCGTGCTCGTCGGCGCGGCGGCCGCCGACCGGTTCATCGCGTGGCGGTTCGCCGCCGCCCTCCTCGTCGCCATCGGGCTGCAGGTGGGCGTGAACTACGCGAACGACTACTTCGACGGCGTCCGGGGCGTCGACACCCCCGGCCGCATCGGCCCGACGAGGCTCGTCGCGACGGGTGCCGCGTCGCCTCGAGCGGTCCTCGTCGCCGCCCTCGCGGCGATCTTCGTCGCGGGGTGCGCCGGGCTCGCCCTCGCCCTCGCCACGCGGCCGGTGCTGATCCTGTTCGTGGGCGCGCTGGCGCTCGTCGCCGCGTTCGCGTACAGCGGCGGACCGAGGCCGTACGCCGGCCTCGGTCTGGGCGAGGTGATGGTGTTCCTCTTCTTCGGGCTGATGGCGACGTGCGGGACCGCGTTCGTGCTGGCGGAGACCGTGCCGGCGGCCGCATGGTGGTGCGGGACGGTGCTCGGCCTCCTCGCGGTGGCGATCTTGATCGCGAACAACCTCCGGGACATCCCCACCGACGAGACCGCGGGGAAGCGGACGCTCGCGGTGCGTCTGGGCGACCGGCGCACGCGCACGCTCTACCGCGCGTGCGTGGTGGGCGCGTTCGCGACCATCGTCGTCGGCGTGCTCGCCTTCATCGTCGACGAGCGGATCGGCCTCACCCAGTGGGGACTGCTCGGGCTCGCCGGCTGGATCCCGGCGATCCGTCCGATGGAGGCCGTCGGCGTGGCGAGCGGCCGCGAGCTGGTTCCCGTCCTGAGCGGGACGGCGGCGGTGCATGCGACCACGGGCCTCCTGCTGGCGCTCGGTCTGATCCTGGCGCGAACGGCCTGAGAAACGGCGAAGAGACGAGGAGACGGTGGAACAGGCGGACATCTCGCTCGCGTGTGCGGCGGCCCTCGTCGACGGGCTGGTCGCGGGCGGAGCGACGCACGCGTGTGTATCCCCCGGGTCTCGTTCGACCCCACTCGCGTTGGCCCTGACGCGTGATCCTCGCGTGCGCGTCCACGTCCACCTCGATGAACGATCGAGCGCCTTCTTCGCGTTGGGGATCGCGAAGGTGACCGGCGATCCGGTGCTGGTGGCGACCACGAGCGGCACGGCGGCCGCCGAACTCCTGCCGGGCGTCGTCGAGGCATCGCAATCACGGATGCCGCTCGTCCTGCTCACGGCGGACCGTCCTCCGAGGGTGCGAGGCACGGGGGCGAACCAGACCATCGTGCAGCCCGGCCTCTTCGGGGAGTACGTGCGGGCCTCGATCGATCTCCCGGTGCCGTCCACCGAGGGGCAGGAGGCGTGGTGGCGCCAGGCCTCCCGCGAGGCGTTCGAGGTGATGGCCGCAGACCCGCCCGGGCCCGTGCATCTCAACTGCCCCTTCGAGGAACCGCTCACGCCGTCGAAGGACGTGGGCTTGCCCGTCGCGAACGCCGAGCGGTTCGAGTGGCCGCTCCGTCCGGAGGCCGAGCTCGACCCCGACGAGGCCGATCGGCTGGCCGGTCTCGTCTCCGGCGCGCGCGGCGCGATCGTGGTCGGCGGATGGCCCGTGCAGCTCTCCGGGATCGCCCACGTCTGGTCGGAGATGCTGGGGTGGCCGATCGTCGCCGAGCCGATCTCGGGCGCCCGTCGGCCGGAGGCATCCCTGTCGGCCGGACAGGCCTTGATCGGGAGCGCGTGGGCTGCGACCCATCGTCCCGAACTCGTGATCCAATTCGGCGCCGCGCCGACCACGCGAGCGACCCAGGCGTTCGTCGCGTCCGCCGGCAAGGTCGTCGTCGCCGATCGTTTCCACCTCGACACGGACCCCGAGCGAGTGGCGTCGTGGCGACTCGCGGTCGATCCCGAAGCGCTCGGCGGCATGCTCGGTCGTCACCCGCTGACGCAGCAGGGGATCGGCATCGCGCTCACGGGAGCCCACTCCGAGGAGGAGATCGAAGCGTTGTGGCTCGGGCGGATCGACCCCGCTCCCGACGAGTGGCGGGAGGAGTGGCGCACCGCCGACCGTCTCGCTCGGCGCGCGATCGACGACGCGATGGACGGTTGGGACGAGCCGTTCGAGCCTCGGGTGGCCCGCGACCTGGCCGCCTGGGCACCGGACGGAGGGTTCCTCTTCGTCGGGAACTCGACGCCCGTTCGCGACCTCGATCTCGCGATGGCACCACGCGACGGCCTCCGGGTGCTGGCCAACCGAGGGGCCAGCGGGATCGACGGGCTCGTGTCGACGTCGTTCGGCATCGCGGCGGCCGACCGCGGTCCGACGGTGGCGCTGCTCGGCGATCTGTCGTTCCTCCACGATGTGGGAGCGATGCTCTGGAACGCGCCGCGTGTCTTCCAGCTCACCATCGTCGTCGTGAACAACGGCGGTGGTCAGGTGTTCTCGCTCCTCCCGCAACGAGAGCTCCCCGAGCATCGCGAGCTGTTCGTCACGCCGCACGACGTCGACATCCGGGGGCTGTGCGGGGCCGCCGGCGCCGGCCACGAGCGGGTGCAGCGGGCGTCGGACCTGTTCCCCGCGCTCGACCGGGCGGCCGGCGCCGGCGGTCTCAACGTGGTGGAGGTGATGGTGGATGCCGAGCTCGGCCTCCGGCGCCGCCGCGAGATGCGCGATGCCGTCGACGCCGCCCTCGCGCGATGAGCGAACGCGAGATCACGATCGGCTTCGCGACGATCGATGACGTTCCCGAGCTCGCCCGGCTGCGTTGGGAGCTGTACGAGGAGCAGAACGGCGACCCGGGCGAACCGTTCGAGGCATACCTCGAACGCTTCGCCCGCTTCGCGACGTCGGCGCTTTCCTCGGAGGACTGGCGCGCCTGGGTCGCCCGGACGGACGACGCGCTGGTCGGCGCGATGTGGCTGCACACGGTGCACCGCGTGCCGGTCCCGGGCAAGCTCGCCGGCCCGATCGGCTACCTCACCAACGTCTACGTCGCGCCCGAGCATCGGAACGCCGGACTCGGCGCGCGGCTGCTCGATCGCGTCGATGCGTGGTGCCGAGAACAGCGCTTCTCGCTCGTGATCGTGTGGCCGACCGAACGCTCCCGCTCGTTCTACGGACGAGGCGGGTTCGGTCGACCCGACGAGCCGCTCGTGCTCGAGGCGGAACCCGACGGACCCCTCGAGCGCTCGACCGGCGGCGAGACCTAGCCCCACCGAAGGGCATCGAGGAAGGCGCGGAACTTGCGCTCCGTCTCGTCGAGCTCCCGCGCCGGCTCCGATCCGGCCACGATGCCCGCGCCGGCGTAGAGGATCGCGCGGTCGCCGCGGAGCTCCGCGCAGCGGAGCGCGATCGCCCACTCGCCGTCGCCCTCGGCGTCCACCCATCCGACGGGACCGGCGTAGCGACCCCGGTCGAACGGCTCGAGCGCTTCGATGGTCGCGAGCGCGGCCTCGCGCGGCTCGCCCGCCACGGCGGGCGTCGGGTGCAGCGCGGCGACGAGATCGAGCGCGGTCGGCGCCGGCTCGCGGAGGGCACCGCGGAACCTGGTGGACAGATGCCACACGTTCGGCGTCTCGCGGAGGACCGGCTCGGGGTCCCACGTCAGCTCCTCGCAGAAGGGTCGGAGCGTCTCGGCGATCGCCTCGACGACGATCGCATGCTCCTCCTGCTCCTTCGACGACGCGATCAGGGCGTCCGCGTTCGCGCGATCCTCCTCGGCATCACCGGATCGAGGAGCCGAGCCCGCCAGCGGATTCGAGCGGACCTCGTGGCCCCGGCGTGAGACCAGGAGCTCAGGTGACGCGCCGACGATCACGCCGCGATCGGTAGGCGCGGCGAACGTGTAGGCGTCGGGATCGACGGCTCGAAGTCGATGCGCGAGGAGCCGGGGATCGAGATCTCGATCAGCTTCGACCTCGACGGTGCGCGCGAGGACCACCTTCCGCAGCTCCCCGCGAGCGATCCGGTCGAGGACGAGCTGAACCGCTTCCCGGTAGGCGTCGGATGTGGGCACCTCCTGGATCTGGACCGGCGGAGAACGACTCGGACGGCGGTCGCCCGACGACACGGTCGAACGGCACGGCGTCTTCCGAGACGCCATCGCCGTACGAGGCGTCGATCCGCCACGTGACGTCGGACGCGTCCCGGCGCACCGCCCGCCTCGGGATCATCAGCTCCGGTTGCGGAGAACCCCCACGATCGAAGGCGATCGAGCCCATCGCGAGCGCGGGGACGCCGGGATCCCGTCGGATCGCCCGGCGGAGGACGTCGACCGCGTGGCCGAGATCGGATGGTCCGATCGCGGCGAAGGTGGATGTCGGAGAACCGGCCGCCCCGGCGACTCCCCGACCGCGACGCTCGAAGAAGACCCCGGTGGGAGGCCCGTAGGCGGCGAGCAGGTCGAAGGAGTCGCCGAGCGGGTCGGCACGCGTGCGCAGGACGCTGATCCTGTCCCGCGTCATCCGCGTGTGGCGACGACGAGCTGCGTCACGCCACCGCCCAGCGAACGCCGCCGGGCGTCGGTGAACCCGGCGTCCCGCAGCATCGACAGCACCTCGCTCGGGGGAGGGAGGTACGCGGTCGATCGCGGGAGATAGGAGTAGGCCTCCCGGTCGGAGAGCAGCCCGCCGATCGCCGGCACGATCTTCCGGAAGTAGACCCGGTGTCCGAGCCGCATGAACCTCCCCTCGGGTTCGGCCGTCTCGAGCAGGCCGATCCTGCCTTCCGGTCGCACCACGCGGGCGAGCTCGGCGAAGAGGTCCCCGAGGGAGACCACGTTGCGCAGTGCGAAGCCGCAGGTCGCGCCGTCGGCGCTCGCATCGCGGACGGGCAGCCGAAGGATGTCCGCCTCCACCAGGGGCGCATGCGTCCGCGCGGCGAGCAACATCCCGTGCGAGAAGTCGAACCCGACCGGTCGATACCCGGCGGCGGCGATGTCGCGGCAGAGATCGCCGGTCCCGCACGCGAGGTCGAACACGCGCGAGCCCGGTGGCAGCGCGAGCTCCCGCACCGTCCGGCGCCGCCAGCCGGCATCCATCCCGAACGTCATCACGCGGTTGACGAGGTCGTAGCGCGGGCTGATCGTGTCGAACAGGCGCCGGACGGTACGGGCCTTCTCTTCGCCTTGGGGAAGCGACGGCTCCCGCTCTCGGTGCGGCGTCATCTACGGCGCCGGAGGATCGGCGGAGGACTGGTTCCGAGGCGCCTCGATGTGCTCCTCCGCCACCTCGAGCAACACGCGGCGGAAATGATGGGACACGAGGAGCGTCACCGCCGGGAGCAGCTCCTGGAACGCCTCGACCATCCGGGCGGACGCGCCGTCGGGATCGGGAGACGTGTCCCGGATCGGCTTCCGGACGTGTTCGTCGAAGAGCTCCACCGCCCGGTCGGCGAGACCGCGCATCGCCTCATCCGCGTCCCGAGCCAACGAGAGCAGGTCTCCGAGCGGAAGACCGAACTCGAGGAGCCGGAGCGCCGTCCGGACCACCTCGATATCGGCGGACGTGTACCCCGTCTGACCGTCGACCTCGTTCCCGATCCGGATCCCCTCGCGCTCGACCGCCTGGATCAGCGAGGCCGGCACGCCGCTCGCCGAGGCGAACGCGTCGAGGGACATGAGCTCGCCCTCGACCGCGTCGACGCGCTCGGCCGCCACGGCCGCGGCCAGGCCCGTGTCGGCGGGTCCGAGCTCGCCGTCGACCACGCGGCGGATCGCGGCGAGCGTGAGACCCTGCCGCTGGAGCGCTCGGATCTGGCGGATCCGGTCGGCGTGATCCTCCCGGTACCAGGCGACACGTCCTTCCTTGTCCGGTTGGGGCAGCAACCCGCGGGCCTGGTAGTAGCGGACGGTGTCGACCGAGACCTCGCAGGCCGTCGCGAGCTGCTCGACTCGATACCTCACGACCGGGAACTCTACGAGTGTTCGCTCACACGGTCATCCCTGTGCAGGCCGTGCGCCATGCGTCGGTACGATTCGGTCCGTGGATCGCGGCGCCGACGGCGGGGGGTCTGGGGGGCTCAAGAAGCGAGCGCGAAGCGCGAGCGTAGCCCCCCAGGAGAAGGGGTCGAGAGGGCCAGATCATCGAGCCGTCACCCTGGGACTGGTGCTCGCGTGCCTCGGCGGAACCCTGCTGGTCGGCGCCGTCCAGAAGGCGCCGTGCGCCGGCGGCGATTGGGCGGACGGCCGCCAGTACCGGCTCGCGTGCTACACGGACATCGTGCCGCTGTTCGGGACCGAGCAGCTCGCCGGGGGTCGGCTCCCCTACCTCGATGCATGCGCTCCTTCCCAGAGCAACTGCGACGAGTACCCGGTCCTGACGATGTACTTCATGCGTGTCGCGGGCTGGGTGTCCGGGGGACGACCCGGGACGCTTCTTCTGGATCAACGCGCTCCTCCTCTCGGTCTGTGCGGCGGCGGCGGCCGGCTGCCTCTACCTCCTGGATCCGCGCCGCGCGGTCTGGTTCGCCCTGGCACCGACCCTGGCCCTCCAGGCGTTCGTGAATTGGGACCTGCTGGCGGTCGCTCTCGCGACGGCGGCGACCCTCGCGTTCTTCCGCCGACGCGACGGCTGGGCGGGCGTCCTGATCGGTCTCGGGATGGCGGCGAAGCTCTACCCGGGGCTGCTGCTGGTGCCCTTCGCCGCCGAACGGCTGCGCGGACGGCAGCCGGACCGGGCCATCCTCCTGTGGTGGTCGGCCGCCGCGACCTGGATCGCCGTGAACCTTCCCTTCGCCTCGAGGGGACTCTCGGGGTGGTGGGAGTTCTTCCGCTTCAACGGCGCCCGCGGGGCCGACTGGGACAGCGGCTGGATCCTCCTGTGCCGCTATCTCTCCACGTGCGTCCCGACGGAACTGATCAACCTCTCCTCCGTCGTGCTGCTCGTCGCGTTGGTCTCGTGGGTCTGGACGGCGAAGCGCCGGCGCGAGCCCGACTTCCCGCGGTGGCAACTCGCGTTCCCGATCCTCGTCCTGTTCCTGCTCGTCGGGAAGGTGTACTCGCCGCAGTTCAGCCTGTGGCTCCTCCCCTGGCTCGTGTTGGTGCTGCCGGGGCCGCGGCGCTTCCTCGCGTTCGAGGCGGCCGACCTCATGGTGTTCCTCACGCGATTCTCGTTCTTCGGTGACCTCACCGGCGTCGGCGGTCTCCCCCGATGGGTCTTCGAGGCCGCGGTGGTGATCCGCGCGGCCGTGCTCGTCTGGTGCGTGGTGGCGTGGGTCCGGGAGCCGAGCCGCCGGCTCGCGAGCGAGCCGGCCGGCGAGCGAGCGCAGCCGGCGGCGCACGCGTGAGCGAGCGCCGCCGGCTGCGCGACGGCCTGCGGCCCTGCCTCGCGGTCTTCCTCGCGGCGCGGATCGGGTTGTCGCTGTTCTCGGTCCTCGCCGTCCACCTGATCGAGCCGCTCGACCCGGTGAACGTGCCGGGGCGGGCCGGTCCGCCGGCGACTCCGGGCTGGCACAACGCGGTCGATGCGACCGACCGGCAGGATGCGGTCTGGTACCTGCGGCTCGCGGACGAGGGATGGTCCTCGAACGACACGAGCGCCGCGTTCTTCCCGCTGTACCCGCTCACGGTGCGCGCCGTCGCCTGGGTCCTTCCCGGGGACGACCTCCTCGCCGCGCTCCTCGTCTCGAACCTGGCGTTCCTGGGCGCGCTCCTCGCCCTGTTCGCGCTCACGGCCGAGGCCTTCGGGGATCGGGTCGCCCGCCGCGCGATCGTCGTGGCGGCGATCTTCCCCACGGCCTTCTTCTTCCTGGCCCCGTACACCGAATCGCTCTTCCTGCTGCTCTCGATCCTCGCGTTCCGGGAGGCGCGTCACGATCGATGGGGGCGGGTCGCGGTCTTCGGAGCCCTCGCGGCGCTCACCCGCAGCGTCGGGATCCTGCTGATCCCGGCGCTCCTGCTGGACGCGTTCAGCGGCAGCCGCGCCGGCGGCCGTCGCGCGCTCGGCGCGCGCATCGCCGGCGCGGCCGCGATCGCCCTCGGACCCCTGTTGTGGTTCGCCTGGTGGGGCGTGGCTCACGGCAACTGGCTGGCGCCGCTGGACGCCCAGGCGGACTGGGGTCGAGAGCTCCAGCTCCCCTGGGTCTCGCTCGGGCACGCCGTGGAGTTCGCCTGGACGTTGCGGTCCTACTGGTTGCTGGACCTGGTGCTCGTGTCGCTCGCGATCGGCGGGCTCGCGCTCGCGCTGCCCGCGCTCCGGCCCTCGGAGGCCGTCTACGGGGCGCTCAGCCTCCTGCTCCCGCTCGTCGATCCGTTCGCGGCCAGGCCGCTGCTCTCCGTGCCTCGCTTCGCGGTCGTCGTGTTCCCCGCGTTGTGGGGCCTCTCCGGGGCGGGGCTCGGTCGGAAGCTGCCCGAACCGCTCGTGATCTCGGTCCTCGCCGCCGGGTGGGCGATCTCCGCGCTCCTGTTCGTCAACTGGCGATATCTGTTCTGAACCTCGTTGCCTTCTGAACCGGCAGCGTGGCCGGGGTAGGATGTGCCGAGCACGACGACCGGAGGTGCCGTGACGATCAGGGTTGCCATCGCGGACGACCATTCGCTGGTGAGGCAGGGGCTCCGCAGGTACCTCGACATGGCCGACGGCATCGAGGTGGTCGGCGAGGCCTCCAACGGCAAGGAGCTCCTCGACCTGGTCGGGAAGGAGAAGCCCGACATCGCGCTCATCGACATCCGGATGCCGGAGATGGACGGGCTCGAGGCCGCTCGGGAGATCCGCGACCACCACGAGAAGATCGGCGTGATCATGCTCACCGCGTACGACGACCGCCAGTTCGTCGTCGAGGCGGTTCGTGCCGGCGCCCGAGGCTACGTGCTGAAGGCGCGGGACGCGGAGCACCTCATCCAGACCGTGCGGCTCGTCGCCGGCGGGAACATGGTGATCGACCCCCAGCTCGTCGTCGCGCTCGCGGAGGAGCTCTCGACGGCGAAGGAGCGGGACCGCAGGGCGGAGACCCTCACGGCACGGGAGATCGAGGTCCTGCAGCTGCTCGCCTTCGGCCACACCAACAAGGACATCGCCGAACGCCTGTACATCTCGCCCGACACGGTGAAGACCCACCTCGAACACATCTTCGAGAAGCTCGGGGCCTCCGACCGGACCGCCGCGGTCGCCGAGGCGCTCCGCCGCCGCCTGATCGAGTAACCGAGCTCGCTTCCGAGGCGTCGTAGGCCGTTCGGCGGGCTTCCGCGCACCTTCGGGTGATGGAGTCTCACGGGACCACGCGCCATGATGGCTCCCCGATGCCCGAGACCCCTCAACCTCGGCGCCTGACGGCTGCGCTCGCGCTCGGCCTGACGGCCGTGGTCATCATCGGCGTCTATCTGGTCGCTCCCGACGATCCCGAACGGCGCCCGTTGGTCGTCAACCTGATCGACGCCGTGGCCTGGTTCATGGGCGGGGTCGTCCTGCTCTCGATGCGCGAGGGCAAGGTCGCCCGGAGCTCACGCGCCGTCGGCCTGACGCTCCTGATCGGATCCGCCGTCATCGGGCTCGTCTTCGTATCGGGACTGACGGGCCCCGCGGGCGAACCGGGATTCGCGGACCTCCTGTTCCTGCTCCCCCTGATCACGCTCGTGGCCGGGTTCCGGAGCGAGATCAGGCACCACGTCCCGACGGGAGATCGCCGTGAGCTCGCGACCGACACGGCGCTGATCGTCAGCGCCGTGATGGCCGCGGGCTACGTCTTGATCCGACCGTTCGACGCCACGACGAGCGTCTCGGCCTCGGCCGTGACCTTCGCGCTCCTGAGCGCGTTCCTCATCGCGACCTATCCCGCGCTCGCGATCTGGGTCCCGACCCGAGCCCACCTCGCTCGCGCGGTGGTGTTCGCAGGCCTCGGCGCCGCCGTCCTGATGTTCGGGTGGCAATGGACCCAACAGACCTACGACGCCACGAACGCGGCGATCGAGCTGGCGATCGCGCTCTCGCCGCTCGCCGTGGTCGCCACCTACCTCGTCATCAGACCCGCCGAGAAGCTCCCGCGACCCTCCCGATTCGCTCGGCCGATCCTGACGAGCGTCGCCGTGATCGCCGCGTGCGCCGCGCTGCTGATCACCGGCGTGCTAGGAGACGATCGGGGACTCACCGGCCTGCAGACCGGCGCGTTCATCGGCGTCCTCGCGATCGCGGTCGCGGTGCGGATCATCGCGAACCAGATCACCGTGACCCAGGCGAGCGAGTCGGTGCGGCGCGCACTCGGCCAGAAGGAGAGCGCGCTGGCGGAGATGGACGCGGCGCTGGAGCGTGTCCGCGAGGCGAACGAGACACTGAAGAGCTCCGAGGAGCATCTCCGGCTCGTCTTCGACGCCGCGGTCGACGGGATCGTGGAGCTCGACCTCAACGACATCGTCGTCCGGACGAACGAAGCCTTCTGCCAGATGGTGCACCTCGATCGTGCCAACGTCGAAGGGCAGCGCTGGCAGGCCTTGGCGGCCTCGCTCGAGGGCGCCGACGCCGGGTTCTCGGAGCTCCCGGCGGCCGGACAGGCACAGCTCGAGCGCGCGGACGGCACACCGCTCTATCTGGAGTCACGCGTCTCCGAGATCCCGACCGACCCTCCTCGCCGGCTCGTGCTGATCCGCGACGTCACGCCCGGGAAAGCCGCCGACCAGACGATCCGTTCGCTCCTGAAGTTCCTGCAGGAGAAGGACGAGGACCGGACCAGCCTGCTGCGGCGAACCAACTCCGCGATCGAATCGGAGCGCAACCGGATCGCCCGCGACCTCCACGACGGGCCGGTGCAGGGCGTCTCGGCTGCATCGCTCTCGCTCGAAGCCTCGCTCCTGATGATCGGGGCGGGCGACGTGGATCGAGGCGTCGACGTCCTGTCGAAGGTCCGGAAGGAGCTGGCCGACGAGGCCGACGCGCTCCGCGCGCTGATGTCGGGCTTGCGACCGCCGGTGCTCGAAGAACGAGGGCTGATGCCGGCGCTCCGGGAGGCCGTGACCCGCTTCGGGGTGGAGCAGGGGGTCGAGGTCGACCTCGTGGGGACCCTGCCCCGCCCCGTGTCGTCGGACCTGGAGACGCTCGCGTACCGGGTCGTGCAGGAAGCGCTCACCAATGCGGCGAAACATGCCCGCGCGGATCGGGTCGTCGTGTCGGTCGAGACGACAGCCACCTCGCTCCGGGTCGAGGTCGAGGACGACGGCAGGGGATTCGACAGCGCGATGACCCGGGAGTTCCTCCGTCAGGGACGCGTGGGGCTCGCCTCGATGCGCGAGCGGGTCGAGCTCGCGAACGGCACGTTCGTGATCCGCTCCTCGCCGGGACGAGGGACCTCCATCGTGGCGACGCTGCCGGTCGATGCGCCGGTCGAGCCCCGGATGGAGTCCCCTAGCCTCCCCGGTCACCTGCCCGCGAGCTGACCGGCCGCGCGGGAGGAGAAGGCGTCGGCGTCTCCGTCGGGGACGGGGACGGGGACGGCGGCGGCGGACGGAGACGGCGACGGAGACGGCTCTTCGCTGGGCGAGGGAGTGGGCGAGGGGCTCGGCGACGGCGGCGGCGGGAGCGGCGCTTCCGCCGACGGCGTCACGGTCTGTCCCTCGAAGGACGGCTCTTGGAAGGAGATCGCCTTCTTGCCCTGCATGGCGATCTCCATGAAGTCGTTCCAGATCGCGGCCGGGATCGTCCCTCCGAACACCTGGGGCACCCCCTCGATGTTCACGAGCGGGATCTGGCCCTTCGGGAACCCCACCCAGACGCAGGCCGCGATCTGGACCGTGTAGCCGCAGAACCACGCGTCCACGTTGTCCTGCGCGGTACCGGTCTTGCCGGCGGCGGGCCACGAGCTCAATCGGGCCGACGCTCCGGTCCCGTACGCGAGGACGTCCTGCAACGTGTACGTGACGAGGTCGGCGACGTTCGGGTCGACCACGCGGCGCCCCTTCGGGACGACGCCCGGGTCGATCCTGCCACCCGGCGAACGCACCTGCAGCAAAGGGTTGGCGCGATGCCGGATGCCTCGGGCGGCGAGCGTCGCGTACGCGTCCGTCATCTCGAGCGGGTTGACGGCGACGCTCCCGAGCGTGATCGAGCAGACCGCCGGCAGGTCGGACCGGATCCCCAGCCGGTGGGCCATGTCCACGACGGTGTCGGGACCGAGCTCCACGACGACCTGCGCGAAGACGGTGTTCACCGAATGGGCGGTCGCCGACTTGAGCGTGTACGTGCTGCCGCCGCCCTCCGCGTTCTCGGGCTGCCAGGGTCCCTCCGGGCCGTTGCAGATCGGATCGTCGATCGTGATCGTGTTGGGGCCGTACCAGCGCGAATTCAGATCGAATCCCTGCTCCATCGCATCTGCCAGCGTGAACGCCTTGAAGGCCGAGCCCGCCTGGCGCCCCGTCCCTCCCTTGAAGGTGGCGAGGTTCAGCTGCGAGACCGAGAAGTCCTTCCCGCCGGCCATCGCGAGGATGTGCCCGGTCCTGGGCTCGATCGCGACGAGCGACGCGCCCGGATCCTGCGGGCTCGGGAGGTGCGACTCGATCGCCTGCTCGGCGGCGGCCTGGTACCCGAGATCGAGCGACGTCGTCACCTGGAGGCCGCCGCCGAAGACGGCCGCAGGACCGTAGCGCTTCGCGAGGGTTTCCCTCGTGTACTGCACGAAATACTCCGCGTCGCCGGGAGCTTCGATCTGCGCATTGGGTCCCCGCTGCAGTGGGAGCGGGATCCCGCAACAGGCCCTCCGCTTCAGACGGTCGGCTCGCACGCGGTCCAGATAGCCGTACTGCACCATCCGGTCGAGCGCGAAGTCCCTCCGGAACTTCGCGTCGAACGGATGGTCGATCGGGTCGTACGCCTCCGGCGCGGTCAAGATCCCGGCGAGCGTCGCCGACTGCAGGAGCGTGAGGCGCTTGCCCGGCACGCCGAAGTAGGTCTGCGCCGCGGCCTCGATCCCGTAGGCGCCGTGCCCGAAGTACACGGTGTTCAGGTACTTCGCCAGGATCTTGTCCTTCGAGAGCGATCGCTCGACCTTGATCGCGAGGAGGACCTCGCGAGCCTTCTCTTTCACCGTGCGTGGAGGGATCACGTAGTCGCGGATGCCGTTCTCTCCGGGCGCGGTGTAGTGACCGGCGTAGACGCGCTTGACCAGCTGTTGCGTGATCGTCGAGCCGCCCTGCACGGTCTCGCGGGCGACCAGGTCACTCCACGCGGCTCGGATCGTTCCCTTGATGTCGACGCCGCCGTGTTGGTAGAAGCGGGCATCCTCCACCGCGAGGACGGCGTCGCGGAGATGCTGCGGCATCTGCTGCAGGGGGATCAACGTGCGATCGACGGAGCCGTGGAACGTCGACAGGAGTTCGCCGTTCCGGTCGTAGACGAACGTGGTCTGCACGGGAGGAAGGGCCCTCGGCAGGTCGATGCGGAGGTAGGCGAACACGATGACGCCGAAGGCGAGCAGGGCGAGCGCGACCGGCGCCAGCGCGAAGGCCCACCAGTAGCGGCGGAGGAACCCTCTCTCCGATCGCTTCGAGGCGGGCCTTCGAGATCGCCCGCCGTCACGTGACGTCCGCCTCGTTCCGGTTGCGTTCGAGGACCCACGCCGGCCAGCCTTGTTCTGGGCGTGGCGTGGCGTGTAGTCCTTGGAGGAGCGCCGGGAGGTCGAGGACACGAGGGCGGAATCCTACCCGGGGGTATCGACGGGGAAACCCGAGATCAGCCGGCGACGGCGCGCCTGCGTGCGGTGAAGGCCTCGCGGAGGTGATTCCAGGCACAGGAACGACACACTTCGACGACGTAGCACGCCGATCCGGGTGCGCGGCCGTCAGGCGCAGTCCCGTCTGGATCGGCCAGACCCGGCCGCTGTTGCGGCCCAACGCCGAGCCGTAGACGTACGCGAGCAGGACCAGCTTGTCGCGGCCGCAGACGGGACAGTCGGACGTCGTGGCCTCGCCCACGTGCTTCGCGGCCCGCATCAATTCGGGGTGCGCATCGCAGAGATCGGCGACCGAGAGGGTCCCGCGGCGCGCGTCGCGGATCAGCGCCCGCTTGGCGAGGGTGTAGTCGATGACGCCGAGCTCGGCGCTCCTCCGTCTGCGGGTCGTGCCGCGTGCCTGCCGCATGGTCGCGCAAGTCTACCCCCCGTCTCAGACGAGGGGGAGAGGCCGCCGACGTAGGTCGGTCGGCGCGGCTTCGGGGTCCGTTCACCGCGAGAAATGGCCCGCCGCCCGATGTGTGGCTCCGATCCCGCCACGCTGCGACGGCCCGACGTGCCTCGCCGCCGGCGCGAGGCCGACGTCAGGCGAGCCCGACGTCGCGGAGCCGGTAGATGTCGCCCTGCTGCGGCGCGCACCGGTAACGCGAGAACCAGAGGTGGACCTGCGCCCCCACCTGCTCGAGGGACATCTGGATATCGACGTCGATCCCCGCCGGCAAGGTGAGCAGACCGACGGGCGGCCCGCCGAGGTCCGCCACCGGCAGCCGCATGATCCGGACCGTGGAGCCGCACGAAGGACCCGACCGGACGAAATAGACCTGGCCCTCGGCCTCGTGGACGACCGGCGCGTAGCGCGACTTCCCGTCCGGGGCGGGGATCCTCCTCGTCAGGTCGGTGTCCGTGTCGCGGATGAACGCGTTGCAGTGACGAGGTCCGCAGACGGTCCACGTCGCGTAGCGCTCCCCCACCGAGCCGGGCGCCACGTAGAACCTCGTCAGGTCGAGGCTCACGAGCTTCTCCATCGTCTTGGCCGCGCGGTCGTACAGGAACAGCGTCGTCGCCCGCGAGGCGTCGCGCGCGAAGAAGTAGAAGGCGTTCGAGACGCGAGGACCCCACTCCCATCGAACCGAGTTGATGAGCGCGGGGAGCCGGTGACGCTCTCGGGTCCCGAGGTCGATCCGGTAGAGGTCGGAGGACTGCCCCTCGATCTGCTGATAGACCGCCACGTCCTGTCCGGGATCGATCCCGCCCGCGTAGCCCCGGGTGCCGGCGGGGTTCAGCCGGAACCGGTCGCTCGTCCCGCGCACCTTCCCGTACGCGTGGTAGCGGTTGGGGAAGGCGACCGAGCTCTCGGTCCAGATCAGGTAGGTGTCGTTGACCGAGGCGAGGAGTTGATCCTCCGGCCCGGCGAGGATCCGCTGCGGGCCGACGACGGCGTCGGCCGGCGAGATCGTGACGGCCGCGAGCACGAGCGCAAGCCCCGTGAAGATCGCGCCACGGGCGGGGGAAGGGCCGAAGAGATGCATCGATCGGCGCCGTTGCACGTTCGCGGAACGCTACTCGCCGGACACGAAGATGTCGAACTCATTGCCTTCGGGATCCTTCAGCGTTCGCCATCGCGCGTCGTCCAGCGTCCGCTCGTGCTCGTCCCACGACCCGCCCAGCGCAAGCACGGCATCCGTTGCCTCGTCGAGCTGCTCGACCCGGATATCGAGATGCATGCGGTTCTTGACCGACTTGGACTCCGGGACCCGCTGGAAGCTGAGGATGAAGCCGTTCGCCTCGCCCAGGAACACGAACCGGCCCTCGTCCGACGTCTCCTCGACCTGGGTGCCCAGCACCTCGCTCCAGAACGCGGCGAGTCGGTCGGGGTCCGTGGCATCGATCGTCGCGAACGACACGCGGCCGATCATGGCCCTCCTTCCCGAGCGATCCCGAGGAGCTCGTCGATCGCCTGCCCGAACACCTCCGTGTGCCTGTCGACGTCCTCGGCGGTCGTCGCCGGAGACATCAGCGCCATGTTGTGGAACGGCGTCATCAGGACGCCTCGGTTCAACAGGTACAGATGGATGAAGGGGTCCAGCTCGGCATCCTGGCCCTGGAACGCCTCTGCCCCGTTGCGGGCGGGCTCGGCGCGGAAGAGGTACTCCACCCGGCATCCGAGCCGGAGGACGTGCCACGGCAGCTCGCGCGAGGAGATGACGTCGTGCACCCCCCGTTCGAATCGCTCCCCCAGATCGATCATGGCTTCGAACGCCTCGTCGGTCATCACCTCACCGAGCGTGGCGCGCATCGCCGCGAGCGACAGCGCGTTGCCGGCCAGGGTGCCACCGGTCCCGCCGACGTCGATCACGTCCGGCTCGGTGGTTTCCACGATCCGGCGTTGGACCTCCTCGGTCATGCCGTACGCGGCCGAGGGGATCCCGGCCCCGAGCGTCTTGCCGATCGTGACGACGTCGGGCGCGAGACCCCATGCCTTGGTCGCGCCCCCCGGGCCCGCGCTGATCGTGTGGGTCTCGTCGATCAGGAGGAGCGTGCCGGTGCGGTCACAGAGCTCGCGGACCCCGTCCCAGTAGCCCGCGTCGGGAAGCACGATCCCGATGTTCGTCAGGGCCGGCTCGAACATGCAGACGGCGACGTCGCCGTGGGAGAGCTCGCGCTCGAGGCCCTCGAGGTCGTTGATCTCCACCACCCGGGTCGTCGTCCGGACGGGGACGGGCGGCCCCGTGTTCCCCGGCTGGTCGATCACCGCGCCGGAGTCGTCGAGCTCCGCGAAGGACTCGTCCACGGTGCCGTGGTAGCAGTGGTTGTGCACGAGGATCTTCGAGCGACCGGTGATGTGGCGCGCCCATCGGATCGCGAAACGGTTCGCATCGGTGGCCGTGAGAGCGAACGACCAATACGGGACGCCGAAGCGCCGCGTGAGCTCGTGACTCACCCACGCCGCATCCTCCGTCGGCAGCATCAGCGTGATGCCCCGCGCCGCCTGGCGCGCGATGGCATCGACGGAGGCCTTGGGGGCGTGCCCCGCCATGCCCCCGGTGTCGCCGAGACAGAAGTCGACGAACACGTTGCCGTCGACATCGGTGAACCGCGCCCCCTCGGCATCCTCGACGTACACCGGGTGGTCGCCGGGCCAGCGAACCATCCAGTTCATCGGCACGCCGTAGAGGAGGGAATCTCGGCCCGCTTCGAAGAGCGCTCGGCTCGTGGGGTGGCGTTCCCGGAACAACGCCCGCTCGCGCTCCATCGACTCGGACAGCCGTGCGCGATCGATCGTGTTCAGGCGGCGGCTCCGATGTTCGCGTCGTGTCCCTCGGGCCCGACCGAGGCCCGGCCGGGTCCGGCGAAGGTCTTGGCCAAGGTCCGGAAGAGGCGGAGTCTACTACCCGCGTCGCTCGGGTCGGCCGGCGGTCCGAGCCGAGGGGCTCCTCCCAGCACCGCTGCGGCGGAACGATTCGACCGCGGCTCCCCCGCTGCGCTCGCGGCCTGACGTATCCTCCGCGGCGTGTTGCGCCTTCCCCCGCTCGCTCGTGCCTCGGTCGCCGCCGTCCTCGCCCTGGTCGTCGCCGCGGGGGCGACGCCCGTCACCGCGGCCCCCCCGCAGTGGAAGCAGGACATCGCCGCGGCCATCGGCAACCGCGACGTGTCCGTCGCGGTCGGTCTCGACCGCGGGTGGCTCTACCGTCACGGCGCGTGGCGGCAGCGAGCCCCGGCCTCGAACCAGAAGCTCCTGCTCTCCATGGCCCTGCTGCACCGGACCTCGTTGACCACGCGGCTCCGCACGGAGCTGTTCGCGAAGGGCGCGACCACGGCCGGCGTCCTCCGCGGGAACCTGTGGATCGTGGGCCACGGCGACCCGTCGGTCGGCATGCCCACGATGCGAGCGCTCGCGCGCGCTGGTCGACGAGGCCGGGATCCGGAAGATCCGCGGACGCGTGATGGGTGCGACGACGGGCTTCTTCCTGCGTGACTGGTGGGCGCCCGGCTGGCGCGACTACTTCCCGCGTGACTACATCGCGCTCCCGACGGCGCTCACGTTCGAAGGGAACCAGGACGCTCGGGGCGTGCACATCCGAGACCCCGAGCGACGAGCGGCTCGCTTCCTGACGAGACGGCTCCGCGCGCTCGGGGTCGCGGTGACCATGGAGGCGGGCGCCGGGACGCCTCCGACCGGGCTCCGCCACATCGGCACGGTCCGTTCCGACGCCTTCCAGTTCCTGATCCGGAACATGAACCGACGCTCCAGGAACTTCTACGCGGAGGTCCTCGGGAAGTGGCTCGGCCGGCTGGTCCTCGGGGGACCCGGTTCGATCGCGAAAGCGGCCCTGGTGATCGAGCGGTTCGCACATGGGCACGGGGTAGACAACACCGCCTACGACGCCTCCGGGCTCTCCTACGGGAACCGCATCAGCCCGCAGGACCTCGTGACGCTGCTCTGGTTCGCCGAAACCCGGCCATGGGGAGACGAGCTGCGCCTCGGGCTCCCGACGGGCGGTCAGGGAACCCTGGAGGGGCGCCTGGTCGGCGTGAAGGTGCGGGCGAAGACCGGGACATTGATCGACATCTCCGCGCTGTCCGGGTGGGTATGGATGACGAAGGAGAGCGACTGGGGCGAGTTCTCGATCATGTCCCGCGGCATGTCCAAGGACGAGGCCGTCGCGATCGAGGACCGCATCGTTCGCATCGTCGCGAACCGTGCATCGGTCGGAACGCCGTAGCGCTTCCCTCGAGCGCGGAAGAGGTCCATGCTCCGGATGTCGTGACTGGCTCCGATCTCGACACGCTCGTTCGCGCCACACCCTCCTCCCGAGACCGCGCGATGGACTTCCTCCGAGCGGCCTCGATCGTGGCCGTCGTCTGCGGCCACTGGCTCATCTCGATCAACCATTGGGAGAGCGGCGTGATCCGCTCGACGAGCGCGATCGGCGTCACGCCGGGCCTCTGGCTCTTCACCTGGGCCTTCCAGGTCATGCCGATCTTCTTCTTCGTCGGCGGCTTCTCGAACTTCGTCGCCTTCGACTCGGCTCGGCGCAAAGGCGAGTCGACGGGGACGTTCATCCGAGGCCGGCTCGAGCGGCTCCTCCGGCCCTCGATCGTGTTCTTGGGGCTGTGGGCCGTCGTGCAGGTGGTGCTCCACCTGGTCGATGTCGGTGCGCCCACGGGACCACGCCTCTGGGGCGACACCACGCTGCTTCGCGGGATGAAACCGCCGGGTGCGACGATCCCCTTCGGGCCACTGTGGTTCCTCGGCGTCTACCTGGTGGTCGTCGTGATCGCGCCGGTCACGATCTGGCTCCACCGCCGGTTCGGTCTCTGGGTGCCGCTCGCGATGGCGCTGGGAGCGGTGATCGTCGACCTCGTGGCATTCTCCTCCGGGGTATGGGGCTGGCGCTGGCTGAACGTGGCCTTCGTCCTGCTGTTCCCGCACCAGCTCGGCCACGCGTACGCGGACGGGAGCTTCGCCGGATGGCCGCGCCGGCGCTTCTGGGCGATGGTCGTGGGCGGGTTGGCCGGTCTCGTGGCGCTCACGACGCCGTGGATCTTCAAGGTGCTTGGCGACGCCCGCTTCGAATGGTTCCCGGGCATCGGCCACTACCCGAAGAGCCTGCTCGGGACCGACGTCGAGAAGGTATCGAACGCCTATCCGCCCACCGTCTGCTTCCTGCTCGGCGGCGTCTGGACGATCGGCGCCGTGCTGCTGCTCAAGCCGAGGCTCGATCGATGGCTGCAGCGCGATCGGCCCTGGCGGTTCACGATCGTCGTGAACGCGAGGATCATGACGCTGTTCCTGTGGCACATGACGGCGTACCTGCTCGCCCTCCTCGTGCTGTGGCCGCTGGGGTTCGGACGCGAGCAGGACTCCACCGCCCGGTGGTGGCTCGAGAAGCCGCTGTGGTTCCTCGTCGCGGGCCTCATCCTCCTCGGGCTCATCGCCGTCTTCGGACGCTTCGAGCGCGGACGGAGGCGGGCCGCGACGTCGACTACCATCCCCGGCCAGAGATCGCCACGCAGGGAGAGATCGCCACGCAGGGAGAGATCGCCGAGCAGGGGTAGCATCGCCGCGATGGACCTCGCCTCGCTCGCCACCGGCACCGGTTCCCGGATCCTCCTCGTCGTGATCGACGGCCTGGGGGGGTTCTCGGATCGAGAGCACGGCACGGAGCTCGAAGAGGCGACGACCCCGAACCTCGACCGTCTCGCCGAAGAGGGCGTCACCGGCCTCCTCGAGCCGGTCGGTCCCGGGATCACCCCGGGCTCCGGCCCCGGGCATCTCGCGCTCTTCGGGTACGACCCCCTCGAGTTCGTCCTGGGACGGGGCGCGCTCGGCGCCGCCGGCCTCGACGTCGAGCTGCAACCGGGTGACGTCGCCGCTCGCGGGAACCTCTGCACGCTGGACGCGAACGGCACCATCGTGGACCGGCGGGCCGGCCGGATCTCCGACGAAGACGCCCGGCGAGTGGTCGCACGCGTGGCCGCGGCCGTGCAGGGCGTCGAGTTCCACCACGAGAAGGGTCACCGCCTCCTGGTGGTCTTCCGGGGGGAAGGGCTGGATCCGCGGATCGGCGACACCGATCCGCAGAGGACGGGCGTTCCGCCGCTCGCGCCGCGGCCGCTCGATCCGGCCGCGGCGCCCACGGCGGAGCTGGTCGCCACGAAGCTGGCCGAGGTGCACCGCGTTCTGGCCGACGAGCCGGCGGCCAACGGCCTGCTCCTGCGAGGGTTCGATACGCATCGGGAGCTCCCGCGGTTCCGCGACCGCACCGGGCTCCGCGCGGCGGCCGTCGCGATCTACCCGATGTACCGGGGGATCGCGCGACTGCTGGGCTTCGAGGTCCTCGGACCGCCGACGGACCTCACGGATCAGGTCCGCCTCCTCGAGAAGCACCGGGAGGACGCGGACTACTTCTTCGTGCACGTCAAGGACGCCGACGCCGCGGGCGAGGACGGCGATCGCGCGGCGAAGATCGCCGCGATCGAACGCGTCGACCAGGTGATCCCCGACCTGGTCGAAGCGCTCGAGCCGGGCGTGACCGCCGTCACCGGCGATCACGCCACCCCGTCGCAGATGGCCGCGCACTCGTGGCATCCGGTGCCGGTCGTCGTGCACGGGCCCCGCTGCGGGCGCGACGACACCGACCGCTTCGGCGAGCGCTGGTGCCGTGCCGGCGGTCTCGGCGTGCGACCCTCGATGCAGCTGCTGCCGATCCTGATGGCGAACGCCGGCCATCTCGCCAAGTACGGAGCCTGAGATGTGCTTCGACCGCGACGCTCTGCCCCCCGATCCGGCCCGGTCCGGCATGCTGGCGGGCTCGGAGACCACGATCCTGGTCGCCGACGATGGGAACCACGTCGCGGCCACGATCGCGCGGACGCTCGAGCCGGCGGCGGGAGTCGTGATCATCCCCGACGTCCGGGGTCTCCACCGGTACTACGAGCGACTGGCCGAGCATCTCGCCGACGCCGGCGTGCATGCGATCGCGATCGACCCCTACGGACGCACCGCGGGCGCCGAGCACCGCGACGACGACTTCGACTACGGACCGCATCGAGCGGCCGTCCGCGACGACGGGCCTGAGGGCCGACGTCCGAGCCGCCGCCGAGCTCCTACGGGAGCAACGGAGCCACGCGGGCTCTCTCGATGGGGTTCTGCTTCGGCGGCCGGGCGTCGCTGATGCAGGCCTCACAGGAGGGCATCGACGGCGTGATCGCGTTCTACGGCCCTCCGACGCAGCGCCAGGAGGGAGGGCGTCTCGCCGCTCGAGGAGGCGCAGGAGGGCGCCGTTCGAGCGCCCGTGCTCGGTCTGTACGGAGGGGCCGACCGCGGGATCCCGGTCGACGGATGTGGAGGCGTACGACCGGGCGCTCGACGAAGCCGGCGTGGAGCACCGGATCGTCGTCTACCCGGAGGCGCCGCATTCCTTCTTCGACCGGACCATGTCCGAGCACGCCGAGATCTGCCGGGACGCCTGGGCGGCCGTCCTGGGCTTCATCGACAGCGTCCAACGCTGAGCCGGGGGTCGTTGCAGCGCAGCGCCGAACCGCGAGCCGAAGACGCAGTTGACTTGCGCGCGCTTCCGCCCCACGGGTAGCCTCCGGGAAACCTTCCGCTCGACCGAGAGGAGTGTGGGCTCGTGGACATCGACCGGATCCTCAGCAGCCAACAGATCAGCAGACGCAACCTGCTGAAGCGAGGCGGGATCCTCGCGGGCGCCGCGATCGGCATGCCGGCGATCCTCGCCGCCTGCGCCCCCAACGCGCCCACGCCGCCTGCCGGCAGTACCGAGCCCACGGCGATCGACACGTCGAACATCGCCGGTTCGAAGATCAAGGTCGGCACCTACGGCGGCTTCTTCGAGGAGAACTTCGCCAAGATGTATCCGGCCTTCACGAAGGAGTTCGACGTCGAGGTCGAATCGGTCTCGGAGCCGACCTCCGAGGTGTGGGTCGTGCAGCTGCAGCAGGCGATCGCGGCCGGTGGCGCGCCGCCCGCGGACGTCTCGATGCTCTCGGGCGTCGGCCTCCAACGGGCGATCAACGGCGACATCCTGGCGAAGTACAAGACGTCCGACATCCCGACGTCGGAGAACCTCGCGGAGGGCTACATCCGGACCGACGCACGAGGACAACGTCACCGGCGTCGGCGGACTCTCCTGGTACATCACGCTGGTCTCCAACACCGACCGCGTGAAGGTGAGCCCGGACACGTGGACGGCCTTCTGGGACCCGCAGTGGAAGGACGAGCTGGCCCTGCTTCGGAACGCCGCGAACTCGTTCCTGATCGAGATCACCGCGGCCACCTACTTCGACGGCTACGACATCCTCGAGACGCAGGACGGCGTGCTCGAGGTGCTGCACAAGCTCCAGGAGGTCAAGCCCAACGTGAAGCTCTGGTTCCGCGACGAGGCGCAGGCACAACCCGCCTACAACGAGGGCGAGGTGTCGCTCGGGCAGTTCTACCACGACATCACGGAGTTCGCGGCGTCGGAGGCCGGCGGAGGCAACCCGCTTCGGAGCGTCTTCCCGACCGAGGGGGCGATCCTGGATTCGGGCTTCTGGTCCGTCTCGAAGACGACCGAGAACCTCGGCGCGTGCGTGACCTTCATCGACTACATGTGTCGGCCCGATGTGCAGCAGGAGCTGGCCCTCACGCTCGGGACGATCCCGTCGACGAAGCGCGAGACCCTGACGATGACCGACGAGGAGTACGAGGCCGTCGCCGGGCCGGGCCCCGAGGTCGCGCTGCGCCCGAAGTACGAGATCTACGACAAGTGGGAGGACTGGATCGACCAGAACTGGACCGAGCTGATCCTCTCGTAATGCGCGAGCGGCGGGTGACCCCATGAGCCGGCGCTCCGAGGACGTCCGAGGTGGCCTGAAGCTCGAAGGGCTGGTCAAGCGGTTCGACGACGTCACCGCGGTGGCGGGCATCGACCTCGAGCTACCGCCCGGGAAGCTGATCTCGTTCCTCGGGCCCTCGGGATGCGGCAAGACCACGTTGCTGCGCATGATCGCCGGGCTCGAGCGTCCGACGGAAGGGCGCATCTTCCTCGACGACGAGGACATCACGGATCGGCCGGCGTACACGCGCGACATCGGCATGGTCTTCCAGAGCCTGGCGCTGTTCCCTCACCTGCACGTCGCCGGCAACGTGGGCTACGGCCTGCGGATCCGAGGGGCGCCGAAAGAGCGCATCTCCTCGCGCGTGGACGAGCTCTTGAAGCTCGTCTCGCTCGAGGGGTTGGGCGACCGGCGCATCCAGCAACTCTCCGGGGGGCAGCGCCAGCGCGTGGCGACCGCCCGCGCGCTGGCGCTGGAGCCGCGGCTCTTCCTGCTGGATGAACCGCTCTCCGCCCTCGATGCGAACCTGCGCGAACAACTCCAGGTGGAGCTCCGGCTCCTCCAACAGCAACTGGGGATCACGACGATCATCGTCACGCACGACCAGCGCGAGGCGATGACGATGTCGGACCTCGTCGTCGTGATGAACGCCGGCCGCATCGAGCAGGTCGGGCCGCCGCTGGAGGTGTACCGGCAGCCCGGCTCTCCCTTCGTCGCCGGGTTCATCGGCCGCACGAATCTGCTCCGAGGGGAGGCGGCCGGCGACGGCTCGGTCGCCGTCGCCGGCCGCCCCTTCGACATCGCGGGAGAGGCGGACCATTCCGGCGAGGTGATGCTCTCGGTCCGGCCGGAAGCCGCCCAACTCGTGGTCGGAAGCCCGTCGGAACGGAACGTGCTGCCGGGCACGGTCGTGTTCGTTCGGGATCTGGGCGAGCTCTTCGAATGCTTCGTCGATTGCGGAACGGAGGAGCCGATCATCGTCGCGGGATCGCCTCGCGATTGGGTGCCGGTGGAACAGGGGGCCCAGGTGGCGGTGCGGTTCCCCGCCGAGGCCTGCGTCGTCGTGGTGCCGTGAGCGAGCGGGAGAAGCCGTCGGCCAGGACCTACGGCGTCCTCACGTTCCCCGTGGCGATGCTCGTGATCTTCTTCGTGATCCCCTTCGGGATCATGGTCGCGACGAGCTTCTACCACCGCGTCCCGGGCGCCTTCTATACCCCTGCGTTCGAACTCGACAACTGGCAGCGGCTCTTCCAGCCGGTGTTCCTCGAGCGGGCACTGTTCTCGATCTGGATCTGCCTGCTCGCCGGATTCGTGTGCATCGCCATCGCGTTCCCCTTCACCTACTTCCTGACCCGGATGCGTCGGCGCCCACAGGTCGCGATCTTGGTCGTCGTGCTCTCCGCGCTCAGCCTCTCCGAGGTTATCGTCGCGTTCTCGTGGTACATCCTGCTCGGACGGGCGTCGGGGATCTCGAACATCCTGGTCTGGCTCGGCGTGATGAAGGAGGCTGCCGCGTACCAGCCGAGCTTCGCCGCCGTGCTGCTCGGCCTCTGCTATATCGCGTTCCCGTATTGCGTCCTCACGCTGTACCCGCAGCTCACCCGGCTGGACCCGGAGATCACGGAGGCGGCGCAGACGCTGGGAGCCTCGCCGTGGCGCACGTTCTGGACCGTGGTCGTTCCGATCGCCAGGCCGATCATCGTCGCCGGCTTCCTGCTCGTGTTCGTGTTCACGCTCGGGAGCTACATCATCGCCTTCTTCCTGGGGCGTCCCGAGCACTGGACGCTCTCTGTGTTCATCACCGACCAGGCGTCGACGAATGCGAACGTCCCGTTCGCCGCCGCGATGGCGATCTTCCTCACGGTGCTCTCGCTGATCGTGGTGGCGGTGGTGGGCCTGATCGAGTCACGAACCAGGAGGCTCACCTAGATGCGTCTGTGGCGCCGGACCGTCACCGCGCTGGTCATCGTGTTCCTGCTCGCGCCCCTTCTGGTCATCGCCGTCGGATCCGTGAACCAGAACCGCTATCTGAACTTCCCACCCGAGGGTTTCTCCCTCTCGTGGTACGCGCAGCTCTTCACCGACCCGGGATGGCGGACGTCCATCAGATACAGCCTGGAGATCGCCGCCACGAGCGCCGCGCTCGCCGTCCTGATCGCCACCCCCCTCGCGTACGTGCTCCGCTCCTACAAGATCCGGCTCGCGCCGGTGATCTACACGTTGGGGATCCTTCCCTTCATGCTGCCGCCGATCATCAGCGCGCTCGGGATGCAGATCTTCTGGCTCTCGACCGGTCACGTCGGGCGGATCGAGAACGTGATCATCGCGCATGCGATCTTCTTCTCGACGCTTCCGCTCGTGACGATCTCGCTCGCGATGGAGACGATGGATCAGGCCCTCCCCGAGGCCGCACGAACGCTCGGCGCGGACAAGCGCACCACGTTCCGCACGGTGACCCTGCCGCTGCTGATCCCGTCGATGATCACCGGGTACGCGGCGGCCTTCGTCCTCAGCCTGAACGAGTACATCATCTCGTTCCTCGTAGCGGGGTTCACGGTCGAAACCCTGCCGGTGAAGATCGTGAACGGGCTCCGCTACGGCTTCACGCCGACGATCGCCGCGGTCGCGGTGGTGTTCATCGTGATCGCGGCGACCACGTTCACGCTGTTCGCGATCTTCGGGAACCTGATGAAGTTCTTGGGCGCCGATCCGGCGATCCTGGAGAAGAACAAGGCCTCTTAGGCGCCGGTAGTTGGGTCGGCCTGCCGGGGAACAGGCGCCTGCCCCGCGAACAAGGCCAGCAGCTCGTAGGCGGCGTGCGCCGCGGCCACGGCGGTCACCTCCGCGTGGTCGAACGGCGGCGCGACCTCGACGATGTCCGCACCCACGAGCCGGATCCCGGCGAGGCCGCGGAGGATCCCGAGGAGCTCGCGGCTCGTGAGCCCACCGGCCTCCGGCGTGCCGGTCCCCGGTGCGAAGGCCGGGTCGAGCACGTCGATGTCGATCGAGACGTAGACCGGCGCGTCGCCGAGCCTGCTGCGGACCCGGTCCGCGACGGCCTTCCGGCCTTCGTCCAAGACGTCCATGGCGGTCACGATCTCGAACCCGAACCGAGCGTCGTCGACCAGGTCGTCCGGCGAGAAGAGCGGACCGCGGATCCCGACGTGGGTGGCCTTGTCCTCGAGCAGCAGACCCTCCTCCCACGCGCGTCGGAACGGCGTCCCGTGCGTGTACGCGGCGCCGAAGTACGTGTCCCAGGTGTCGAGGTGCGCGTCGAAGTGCAGCAAGGCGATGGGGCCGTGGAGACGATGCATCGCGCGCAAGAGCGGGAGGGCGATCGTGTGATCGCCGCCGATCGAGAGCAGCTTCGATGCCGAGCCCAGCACCTCGTCCGCGCCGGCCTCGATCTGCGAGATCGCCTCCGCGATGTCGAACGGGTTGCAGCCGACGTCGCCGGCATCGGCCACCTGTTGCACCTCGAACGGGCTGACGTCGAGCGCAGGGTGATAGCCACGAAGGAGCCTCGACCCGTTGCGGACGCCCTGGGGCCCGAAGCGAGCCCCAGGGCGGTAGGTCACGCCGCTGTCGAACGGGATCCCGAGGACGGCGACGTCGCAGACGTCGACGTCCTCGCGGCGAGGCAGACGGGCGAACGTCGCGGGGCCCGCGAATCGAGGGACGACGAGCGGGTCGAGCGGTCCGACCGGCGAGGAGCGCCCTTCCGGCGATCGCTCGGCGTGGGGATCGTCGGCCATCGCGCCAGATGCTAGCGGCCGGCGCCCGGCATGTGGACGACAGGGCGGCCTGGTACGCGAGATGGGTCGAACGAGAAAAGGAAAAAAGAAAGGCCCCGATCGGAGAGTTCCGGACGAACCAACCTTGCGGCCGGTCCGGGACCTCGGGGTCTCGGCTAGCGTCCCTTGCCTGCTCCCCGCCCCCGGTCTCCTCCGATCAGGGCACAGCCAACGTACGACAGGGACCTCGGAACGGTCAAGCTGAAGACGGTGGTCTTGTCACACTTTCGCATCCGTCTCGACCTCCGTGAGGCCGTTCAACCCTGTGCCCGATAGCGTCGTGGCGATGATCCGACGCCGACCGACGACCGGCGGCCCGTCCCGGTGGGTCGCCGTGGCGGTCCTGGTCGTGCTGGTGGGGTGCACCGCGTCGTCCGAAGAGTCGAGCCCCAGCGCGGCGCCCGGGGAAGCGTCGCCGTCCACGTCCTCGACGGTGCCGAGCCCCACGCCGATCGAGAGCCCGGCCGAGGGCGCAGCCACCTCTCTCCGCTTCGCACCCCCTGAGGGCGGATCGTTCCTCGTCCGGGGCCGATACCCGTTCGTGCCCACGCGCTGTCGGAACGCCGAACGACCCCTGCTCAAGGGCCGGTTCCCCGGCACGCTTCTCATCAGGCGATCCGACGACGGAACCCTGACCCTCACGGTCGCCCTGCCGTTCGACCGCTACCTCGAGGGGATCGCCGAGGTTCCGCCCTCGTGGCCGAGGGCGGCCCTCGAGGCCCAGGCGATCGCCGCCCGCAGCTACGCCCTCGCGACCACCGGCTGGAGCGGTCACGAGGGCGAGCGCCTCGATCAGCCGATCTGCGCCACCACCTCCTGCCAGGTGTACCGCGGGATCCCGGTCCCACCCGATCCCACGCACCGACGGTGGGTGCGGGCCGTCCGCCGAACCGACGGCAAGGTCCTGCTGCAGGACGGAGCCATCGCGACGACCGTCTACTTCTCGACGTCCAACGGTCGTACGTACTCGAACGAGGAGGTCTTCGGGAGCGCGCCGCTCCCCTACCTGCGCTCCGTCGCCGAGCACGACGACGGCGCGTCGCCGACGTCGCGCTGGCGGGTCCGCCTCCCGCTCCACGACCTCGCGCAGTTCCTCCGGGCCGCGGGGCTCTGGCCGCGCGGACGGGCGATCTCCGACGCCCGTCCGATCGGCTCCTCCGTGACCGTTCGGGGTGGAGGCACGACGCGGTCGATCGAGGCCGGCGATCTCCGCACCGCCGTGAACACGTGGGCGCCGTGCCTCCACCCCGGCCGCTACCCGCCCGCAACCCCGAAAGGCACGCTGCCCCTCACGATCCCGTCCCGATGGCTGCAGCTGTCCTCCGATGGGAACGCGTTGGTCGTCACCGGGCGCGGATGGGGTCACGGAGCGGGCATGGTGCAGTGGGGCGCGTACGGGAAGGCCCGAAGAGGTCTGTCCGCCTCGGACATCCTGGCGTACTACTACGGAGGCCTTCGGCCGGAGAACCATCCCGAGCCGGGCCTGATCCGCGTTCAGATCGCGACCGGTCTCACGATCCTTCGGATCGTGCCGTCGGGTCGGGGCGCGACGATCGGGGGTCGTCCCCTCGACACCGGCGTGGTGGTGGTCACGGGCGGCGACCGCCTCGAGGTGTCGAGCTGAGTGGGAAGCGCTATCGGACGACGTGCAGGCGGACGACCGACCCCGTGGGGAACGTCCTGATCTGGACCAGATCGCAGAGCTGGTTCGCGAGCCACAGTCCGAAACCCGACCCGCGGTCCGTCGACGGCCTCCCACGGCCGACGAGGGGATCCTCGATCCGCCCCGCGTCGCTCACCTCGCAGATCAGCGACGAGCCTTCCTCCCAGATCCGGAAGACCCCCGACCCCCCTCCGTGGCGCATGCTGTTGGTCGCGACCTCGTTGACGATCAGCACCAGGTCCCCGGCACGCGTCGGGTCGAGCCCGAACGCGGAGGCCGCGTCCCCCACGCGCCCGCGAACCACCGACAACGGCTCCGCATCGGCGCCGAAGGCGAACCGGACGGGGGTTCCCGTGGGCTCCGGGAGCGGCTCGTCGAACGGCGAGGCCACGTCCCCGAGCCCCCGATACGTCTGGCTCTCGCGTCGCTGATCCCCGTCGACGAGGTTCGGATGGTTCCGCTTCGCCTCCTCGAGCACCGAGGGCGCGAGCGATCCGGTGTCGTACGGACAAGCCAGCCACCATGCCGGGCCGTCGGCGAACGCCAGGTTGAGCAACGCTTCGTGGCGTTCGCATTCGATCAGCTCGCTGGCGCTCCGCTCCGCCCAGATCGGCTCGCCGATGCCGCGGAACCGCCCACCCGAGGGGGCTTGCTCCTCCACGAACTCACGCCATGCGGGGATGATCCGAGCGGGGTTCTGCCCGATCTCAACCATGTCGACGAATCGGACGCCGTCGGGCTCGCCCCCGAGTCTGCCGCGAAGCAGCTCGATCTTCTCGGCGCTCACGACGACGAGGATCGGCTCGCGGAGAGCCACCGAGTCATCGATGAAGGAAGCGGTTCGGTCGACGAACTCAGCGGTGCCGGCGTAGAAGAGGGCATCGTGCTGGAACCTGGTCGCCGGTGCCGCAGATCGGGTTCCAGTCTGCATGATGCCTCCACGACGGGCCGCGACCACCGCGTCCCATCAAGGAACCTTACCCACCCTGCTCAGGAATCCACCTCTTTGAACGCTTCTGAGCCATGTTTCGGTCTGATCCTGATGATCCGAGCGCGCGTGAGGCGACGTTCTCACCCTCGCATGCGGAGCGATACTTCTGGGTAAGGCCAGGGCCGGACGTCGATCGAGGCTTCCGGAAGGGAGAGATCAACCATGACGATCGGAGAGGTGTTCGGCTTCTTGCTGATCGGGTGCATCGTCGGCCCCCTTGCGCGATTCATCGTGCCGGGCGACGACCCGATGCCCATCTGGATGACGATCGTGCTGGGCGCCGTCGGCGCGTTCCTCGGCGGCTGGCTGCTGGCCGACGTGATCACGCCCGGCAACGAAGGCATCCCCTGGATCGCGGCGATCCTGGCCGGCGCAGCGCTCGTGGTGCTCGTGCGCCTCGTGCGGCGCGGCAGCACCGGCTCGACGCATCGCCAGCTATCGTAATCACCATGCCGAAGCTTCGGCGGATCGGCGACCGGATCGAGGTGGCGGTCCAAGATGTCGAGGACTTCTTGGACTCCCCCGCCGGGCGTCGGTTCCGCCGGCTCCTCGCCGGCGCGGCGATCGTGGGCGCGCCACTGCTCTTCCGGCTCCCCCTCCTGAAGCGG
This sequence comes from uncultured Actinomycetota bacterium, assembly GCA_963737525.1. Taxonomy (GTDB): domain Bacteria; phylum Actinomycetota; class UBA4738; order UBA4738; family HRBIN12; genus JAJNBA01. The sequence continues at coordinate 72,795 of CAVTTD010000010.1, read as the reverse complement.
TACCCGCTCCTCCGCGCGCTCGAGGTGGCCGGTGGAGCCGCCCTCCTCGTGAAGTTCGCCGAGGCGCTGCGCGATTGGGAGCCCTCCGCCCGACGTCGGATCGTCCTCGACGTCCCCGGATCGTCCGGCTAACCGTCGATCCCCGATGACGCCGGCTGCCCTAGCGCAGCCTCAGGGAGGCGCGTCACACCTCGGTCTGGGTGTGCTCGTAGTACTCGTACGCCGACATCGCCTTCCCGGTGGACGACCGCCACTCTCGCTCGCGCTCCGGCAGCTTCCCGAGGACCTTCGCCATGGCTCGTACGTGCTCGGCGACCGAGCCGCAGCACGAGCCGATGTAGCGAACGCCGGCGTCCCTCGCTCGGCCCGCGTACACGCCCATGTCCCCTCGCGCGAGGGTCATCGGCGTCAGCGCGAACGGGAACGTGTCCCCGGAGGTGAAATCGGGTTCCTCGTCCGAGGTCGCATACGCCACGGGCTGCGCGGCGACGGGGACAGCGCCGGCGAGTGCCGCGACCATCTCTTCGGCGATCGGCAGCTGCTGCGCAGGCGCGTTCAGGCAGTTCACGCCGACGATGTCGGCACCGGCATCGGCGAGCTTCTTCGCCGCGTCGCCCGGAACGTGGCCCTCGTAGGTCTTGGCCGGGAGCGTCTCGAACGACATCGTGACCATCACAGGGAGACCGGTGGCTTTCGCCCGCTCGACGAACAGCAGGGCCTCCCCGAGGTAGGAGAACGTCTCGCCGATCCAGAAATCGGGCGGTCCCGCGTCGATCTGGTCCTGGAGCTGCCGGTCGAAGAGCCCTCGCACGTGGTCGGGGCTGGCGTCGTCGGCCGGGTCGTAGGCCCAGGTGAGGGACAGGTTGCCCGCGACCAGGGCGTCGCCCTCGGCGGCGACCTCGCGCGCGATCCTGACCGCGTTCCGGTTGATGTCGTCCACGGTGCCTTCCATGCCGACCGTCGCGAGCTTGTCGTCGCTCGCGTAGAAGGTCATCGTCTGGAGCACTTCCGCGCCGGCTCGGAGGAACTCCCGATGGAGCTGCGCGAGGGCGTCCGGATGCTCGACGACGACCTCGGGCGTGAAGGGACCGGCCTGGACGTACCCGCGCTTCTCCAGCTCCAGCAGGTACCCGCCGTCACCGAGGACCGGCCCTTCGGCGAGGCGCTCCAAGATCCCCTTCGGCATGCGATCGAACCTCCTCGCGGAACGCGGTGCCCGAGTCTAGGGCCGCGCGCTCGAAGCGGGGAACGGATCGTTCCGACCGCCGGTCAGATCCCGAGCAGACGCCGCACGAGCCCCGGTGCGACTCGGATCGAGGTCTCCGGTCGTGCAACCACCGCCACCGCGTGGCCGAAGACGGCGGAGACGGTCTTCGTCTCGACGGCGGTCACCGTGCACGTTCGGGCATCGCCCGCATGCGCACAGGCCCCGGTCCACCCGACCAGGTGTCGCATCCCGGTCGGGTGTTGCCGTGAGCGTGATCACGTCCCCGGGATTCGCGAGGCGGAAGCAGCGCCCGTGCGCTCCTCCGCAGGCGATCCGGTCGCCGGTGATCAGACCACCGTCCGCGGGCTCCAGCGTCAGAGACGCGATCGTCCCTCGCGCGAGGGGTCCGTTCAGCCAGTCTCGATCGACGTCGCCCCTGATGCCGGCGATCCTGCCCGTGGCCGACCACTGCCAGACCGCGAACCCCCTCCCTCCCCAGCGCCGGCCGGGGACGCGAGGAGCCCCGACGTACCAGTGCGCGACCCAGAGGGGATGACCTCGCCGCGCGAACCAGGTGGTGTTCCGCATGAAGCCCTGCCAGAAGTGGCTCCCCGAATAGATCATCGCCCGGACGCCGGTCCTTGCCTCCACACGCTCGAGCCATGCCCGGGCCCAGGCGCGGAGTTGGCCGGGGGACAGCCCGCCGGTCTCCTCGATGTCCAGCACGGGTACGACGTCGCCGGCGGCGACTCGTGCCACGCGAAGGAAGTGATCGGCCTCGGCTCGAGGGTCCCAGCGAGCGAGGCCGGGCTTGGCGAAGTGGTAGGCACCGACGACCAGCCGGTGCTCGGTCGCGCCCGCGAGGTTCCTCGCGTACTTCCCGTCGCGATAGCGGTTCCCCTTCGTCGCGCGCATGATCACGAAGCGCACGGGCGTCGAAGCGACTGCGGACCAACGGATCCGTCCTTGATACTTGGAGACGTCGATGCCGGGAACACGGGGACCGGCGAGCGCGGGCATCGCCGCCGGGGCTGTCAGGACGGCAGTCGTGGAGACAGTGACAACGAAGACGACATGCCTCCAGCGTCGCAGCACCCACCCCACGAGGCCCCCACCCTTCGATCAACGTCGCACCGACCCGTCGTGGCGCGCACGATACCCTCCGCACCCGACGCTTCCGTGGAGGTTGTCGGCTCGATCGTCGCGAGACTTGAAGCGCGCGGGTCGAAACGGCAAGACCCGCAGGGGATCCTCCCGTTGAGCGGTCCGGGAAGATCTTTCCGCGGGATCCGTGATCGGCGTGTGGTCGGCCGCTCAGGGCCCGGAAAGTGAGAAACCGCCGGAACCCGAGGGCTCCAGCGGTCTCTCACTCGGCGAACCATACGCCAGCCCCGAGTCGCCTGTCAACTCGGGCCGGCCCGCAGGTCCGCACCCCAGGCGACCACTTCCTCGAGGTCCGATAGTTCAAGATCCGATCCCTCGGGATCCCCGCGAGGGCGGCCGTCGCGAGGCCGAACGGGAGGAACTCCAGCTCGGTCGCGCTGTGGGCGTCGCTGCCGATCGAGAACCACCGGACCCCTTCCGCCACGGCGATCCTCGCGAGCTCCACGCTCAGATCCTGGCGGGCCGGGGTGGCATCGAGCTCGACGGCCTTGCCACGGGCCGTCGCCTCCGCGAAGACCCTGGGCCAATCCGCTCGGAGGCCCGAGCGGCGTCCGTACATCCGAGCCTGCGGATGGGCGAGCACGTGCACGGACGGATCCCGCAAGGCGGCGAGATACCGATCCGTCTGATCCTCCCGGACCCGCAGCTTGGAATGGAAGGCACCGAGCACGATGTCCAGGGTCGCGAGCGTCTCCGGCTCCATGTCGGCCGACCCGTCCGGGAAAACGTCCATCTCGATCGAGCGGAGCACGCGGAACGGATCACCCGCGGCGCGAAGCTCGGCGTTCAGCTCATCGATCCGCAGGCCTTGCTCCGCGAGGCGATCCTCGTCCATCCCGTTCGCGATCGTGAGGCTCTTCGAATGATCGGTGATCGCCATGAAGGGGCGACCCAGCTCGCGGGCCGACCAGGCCATCTCCGGCAAGGGGAGCCCCCCGTCGCTGTCCGTCGTGTGCACCTGGAGGTCTGCATGGGGCGTCCGTTCCCACGCCGGTTCCGCATCCAGCACCCGACGAGCCTCGGCGAGGGTGAGGAACCCGCGCCGCGTTTCCTCGGGCTCGGGGATCTCGGGTGGCGCGTCGATCCACCCGTGGATCCGCGCGGCGACCCAGGGACCGACCGAGCGGAGCTCGGTGAGCGAGCGGCCCGCGACCGCCAGGTCGCGGGCCTCCTCGCTCCAGAAGCGAGCGGCGCGGGAGGCTCGGTGGAGGGCCCGTCGGCGATGATCGGTCTCCTCATCGCCGGCGCGCCACAGGAGCTCCGCGAGGTCGCCGTTGGACAGGCTCACGCCGCCGGCGCGTCCTCCCGGCGACGTTCGTAGCGGACGCCGAACCAGACCTCGTCCCCTTCGTGATGCTCGAACCGTTCGATCAGGCGCATGCCGACCTTCTCCGCCACGCGGATCGAGGGGGTGTTGTCCGCATCCGCGTAGGCCCGGACCACCTCCGCGCCGAGGGTGTCGAGTGCGTAGTCGACCAGCGCCTGTACGGCTTCCGTGGCGTAGCCACGTCCCTGGACGTCGGGCGAGATCGTGTATCCCACCTTGATCACGCCCGGCTCCCCGTCCGCCGGACTGATGCCCACATCGCCGACGAGCCGGCCGCCATCGCGCTCCTCGACGGAGAACTGGACCCAGCCGCCGGGCTCCCCCGGCGCGCGGCCGGCCATCTCCTCGATGTCGGCCCGCACGCCTTCCGGATCGGTCCGCTCCCACCCCTGCGTGCGGTACACCGCCGGGTCGCTCCGGTACGCGGAGATCGCGTCGGCGTCCTCGGGGACGGACCGGCGAAGTCGAAGCCGCTCGGTGAGCAACGGCTCGAAGTCGGGGTCCGCGCGCATCGGAGGAAGCGTACCGAGTAGCCTGCGCCACGCCGTCCACCTGCTGTTGAGCGAGTCGAGCCGAGAGCCGAGAAAGGACCCGCCATGGAGCCATGGTCGTTCGAGCCGAAGGGGCGTTTCGAAGAACACACGCTGGCGAGCCGGGCTCTGGAGGGGAACCCGCTCGGCGATCCGCACGAGCGTCCGCTCTGGGTCTACCTCCCGCCCGGCTACGACGACGATCCCGACGCCCGCTACCCGTCGGTCTACGCGATCCAAGGGCTCACCGGTCAGCTCGACATGTGGCGCAACCGGTCGCCGTTCCGCCGCAACTTCCCCGAGCTCGCCGACGACCTGTTCGCGCGGAAGGAGGCGCCGCCGGTCATCGTCGTGTGGGTCGACTGCTGGACGTCGCTCGGCGGCAGCCAGTTCCTTGACTCCCCCGGCACCGGGAACTACCTGACGTACCTCTGCGACGAGGTCGTGCCGTTCGTGGACGGTCGCTACCGCACGATCGCGGACCGGGACCACCGCGGGATCGGCGGGAAATCCAGCGGCGGGTACGGCGCGATGGTCGTGCCGATGCTCCGACCCGAGTTGTGGGGCGGGCTCGCCACGCATGCCGGCGACGCGCTCTTCGAGATGTGCTACCAGCCGGAGTTCCGCGAGTCGGTGCGCGTCCTGCGCGACGAGTACGACGGCTCGTTCGACGCCTTCTGGGCTGACTTCCGGAGCCGCCCGGCGTTCTCGAAGGAGAGCGACGGGCACCTGCTCAACGATTGGTGCATGGCGGCGTGCTACTCGGCGGACCCGGACGGGACGGTCCACCTCCCGTTCGACACGGTCACCGGCGAGCTGATCCCGGACGTGTGGGAGCGGTGGCTCCAGGTCGATCCCGTGCGGATGGTGCCGAGCCATGCGGACACCCTCCGCTCGATGCGGGCGATCTACATCGACGCCGGCAAGAAGGACGAGTTCTTCCTCGACCTCGGCGCCGAGGCGTTCCGCCGGGAGCTCGAGGCGATCGGCGTGACCGATGTGTTCTTCGAACTCTTCGACGGGACCCACATGTCGATCGAGTACCGGTACCCGTTGAGCCTGAAGTACCTCGCCGAGCGCCTCTCCGCCTGACCCGCAACGGACCGGCAACATTCCGTAAGCGTTCACTTACAATTGTGTATGATGCCCGCGTGGGTTGCACCGGGCAGCCCGAAGGGGGAGATCCGATGACGACTGACTATCTGCTGCTCTACAGCGGAGGCAGCATGCCCGAGAGCGAGGAAGAGCAGTCCACGGTGATGAAGGCCTGGGACGCATGGATGCACGACCTCGGCTCGGGGCTGAAGGACGGAGGGAACCCGTTCGCTCCGGGTGCGGCCAAGACGATCTCCGCCGACGGCGCCGTCCGCGACGGCGCGGGATCGGCGAGCGGCTACTCGGTCATCTCGGCCGACTCGCTCGACGACGCCACGGAGAAGGCGAAGGGCTGCCCGGTCCTCCAGGGTGGGGCGACGATCGAGGTGTACGAGACCTTCTCGGTGATGTAGCCGGGATCGATCTCTCTATCCGGCGACGGCGGGAGCCGCGCCGCGCTCCTCCACCGTGATCACGAGCGCATCGAGCTCGTGGCCCTTGAGGGAGAGGTGGCGTCGCTCGAGACCGGAGGTCTCGAGCGACGCCCCCACCGCCTCCGTGATCAAGATCTCACCGGCTCGCGCGTCGGCCGCGAGGTGGGCCGCGACGTTGATCGTGTCGCCGAGCGCCGTGAACTCGCTCTGCAGACCCCGCGATACGAACCCGACGAACGACGGGCCCGTGTGGACGCCCGCGCCGAGGGGGATCCAGGGGCCCTCGCTCGTTCCGTAGCCCGCGGCCGCGAACAGGGCCCGAGCGGCGTCCACCGCACGACCCGCGTGACCCGGCCCGGCCATCACCGGGAGGAAGAAGCCGACGACCTCGTCCCCGACGAACTTGTCGAGGAGCGCGTCGTGGTCGAACAGGATCCTCCGTGGCGACCGCGTAGAACCGCTGCATCAGGTGCGTGAAATCCATCGTGCCGAGGCGCCTCGCCAGCTCGCTCGAGGCCCGCACATCCGCGAACAGGAACGAGGTCTCCACCTCCGCCCCGCTCACGTCCATCGTGTTCATCCCGTCCAGGCAGCGCCGGCAGACCTTGGGGAACTTCTCCCACGGCTGGAAGCCGTCCGAGAACCGGCGAAGGACGAAGCCGCCGGGTCCCCGGAACGGCGCGCTGCACAGCTTGCAGCGGGGGTTGGACGGGAGGAGCCCGAAGGTCCGGCGTCCCAGGAGCAGGTTGGGGTGCGTGCCCAGCAGGTAGGCGCGCCACGCATCCTCGATGGTCGCGAACTTGGTCCTCGGCACCCTGCTTCTCCTCCGTGGTGAGGCCTGCAACGATATGCCAGACCATGGAGCGGATGCTGGGCCTCCGGCCCGATGAGCGCAGGACGGTGGGCCTCGCCGCGGCCGCGGCGGCGCTGTCGTCGGCCGGGCTGACGATCGCCGCGAGCAGCATCGATGCGCTCCTCTTCGCGCGCGGCGGTGTGGACGACCTCCCCGTGCTGTACCTCCTGCTCGGGGTCACGATGTTCCTCGCGACGCTCGCGGTCTCGGCGCTGCTCGGGCGCCTCGGACGTGGACGGGTGTTCCTCGTGATCCCCGCCTCGATCGCGCTCGTCGCCGGCGCTTCCCGGGTGGTCCTGGCCACGGGGGCGGACTGGATCTATCCCGCGCTCTGGCTGCTCCGGGGAGCGTCGGAGTTCCTCCTCGGCCTGGCCGTCTGGGGCCTCGCCGGCCTCGTCACCGACACGCGGCAGGCCAAGCGCTTCTTCCCGTTGATCGGCGGGGCGGCGGTCGCGGGGCAGGTCGTGGGCGGGCTGGCCACGCGACCCCTCGCGGGCTGGCTCGGAACGAACAACCTGATCCTCGTATGGGTGGGCACGCTCGCGCTTGTCGTCCTGATGGGTCGGCGCCTCATGTCGAAGAGCGACGCGGAGGACCGTCGACCCCGGCGTCGACGCTCGTCGGCGATCGCCGAGATGGCGGCCGAGATCCGCGAAGGCTTCCGGTACGCGATCCGGTCACCCCTGCTGCGGTGGATGTCGGTGGGGTCGATCCTGTTCTCGCTGCTGTTCTTCTCGCTCTACCTCCCGTTCTCGCGGGAGGCGGTCGCCCGCTTCCCCGCCGCGGAGGACCTCGCGGGGTTCTTCGGCTTGTTCTTCGCCGTGTCGACGGCCGTGACGTTGCTGCTATCGCTCCTCGTGATGAACCGCCTGCTCGCGAGGGTCGGGGTCCCCACCGTGATGATGGTCCTGCCCGTCCTCTACCTCCTCGCGTTCGGGGTGCTCACGGTCGCCTCGACGTTCGCGATCCTCCTCGCGTTCCGCTTCGCGCAGGTCGTATGGCTCCAGGGAGGCGCCTCGAGCGCGTGGGAGGCGGTGATCAACACGGTCCCCGGCGATCGCCGTGACCGGATGCGGGCGTTCCTGTACGGCGGCCCGACGCAGGTGGGCACCGTGCTGGCGGGACTGGTCGCCATGGTCGGCGAACGAGCCGTCTCGCCCCAGGTGCTCTACGCCTTGGGGCTCGTGGCGGCCGCCGCGGCCGTGTACGCGATGGCACGGGTGCGGCGGGCGTACGCCTCCGAGCTGGTCGTCGCGCTCCGGGAGGGAAGGCCCCAGGTGTTCGGCGGAACGCCGGGGGCGGGCGAGCCCTTCGGGCTCGCCCGCGCCGACCGCGCCGCCGCGGCGGTCGCGGTCGGCGCGATGACGGACCCGGACGTCGGCGTGCGGCGCGTGGCGGCGGAGATCCTCGGCGACCTCGACGCGCCCGAGGCGATCCCGGCGCTGATCCACGGGGTGCGTGATGAGGACCCCGAGGTCCGGGCGACGGCGCTGCGCTCCCTCGCCCGGTCCGAGGCCTTCGCGGCCTCGGACGAGATCCCCGACCGGCTGAACGACGCGGTCCCGGAGGTCCGGCTGGCCGCCCTGGAGGCGCTCGGCGCGCTCCGAGCGGACCACGCCCGCGCGCGGGCCCTGCTGACCGACGCCGACGGGCTCGTCCGCGCTCGGGCCGCGGGCATCCTCCTGGCGGACGGGGAGGATCCGGAGGCGGAGGCGGCCCTCACGCGACTCACGAGATCTCCGCACGCCGACGCTCGTGTCGCGGCGTTCCGCGAGCTCGCGGCGTCGCGGAGCGACGCCGCGGCGAGCCTCGCCCGGACCGCGTTGTCCGACCCGGCCCCCTCGGTCCGGGCCGAGGCGGCGCGGACGATGACCGCCGTGGACCCGGTCGGCGGGATCGATGCGCTCCTGGACGCGATCGCGCGGGGCGGCGACGTGCTCGAGGCTGCGGAGGAGGCGATGTCCGCTTCCCCGGAGCGCGCTCGGGAGCCGGTCCGGCGGCTCGCGGCCGCCTCCGCGTCGCGGGCGCTCGAGAGCCGCCGGCTCGCCGACTCGATCTCGCCTGACGGCGACGACCGGCTCGAGCTGCTGCGCGACTCCCTCTTCGACGCGTCCCGATCGGATGCGGTGACCGCGATCCGAGCCGTCGCCCTGCTGCGCGAGACGGCGCCATCGCCATCGCCCTCGAGAACCTCTCAGGATCCGACGCGGTGCAGCGAGCCAACGCCCTCGAGGTGATCGACACGATCGGCGAGCGAGATCTCGTTCGTCCGTTGCTCGCCCTGTGGGAGCCCGAACGATCCCACGCCGTCCTCGACGACTGGCGCGAACGGGCGCTCCACCATCCCGATGACTGGATCCGTTCGAGTGCCGAGTGGGCGCTCGACGCCGACTGCGACGGAAGCCACTGATACGAGAGAAGGAGACGAGATGACCGAGACGCTCGCCACGTTGCCCGTGATGGACCGCGTGCTGTTCCTCCGGCGGGTGCCGTTGTTCGCGGACCTGCCACCACAGGACCTGCTGCCGATCGCCGCGATCGCGTCGGAGCACAGCTTCGGGGACGCGGACACGATCGCCGAGCAGGACGAGCCGGGCGACGAGATGCACATCATCGTCTCCGGCTACGTCATGGTGATCCTGCGCCAGCCGGACGGCCACCAACAGGTGCTGGCCGTCCGTTCCGCGGGCGACGTGATCGGTGAGATGGCGGTGATCACGAGCAGCCCGAGGATGGCCTCGCTCGCCGCGAAGGGCCCGGTTCGACTGCTGTCGATCGCGCGGCGACCGTTCGAGGCGATGCTCCGGGAACGCCCGGAGACGTCGCTGGCCTTGATGCGGGTCCTGTGTCAGCGCCTCGCCGATCGCGACGTCCGCTCCCGCGTGAGTCGTTCCCGGACTACCGCGCTCCCCCGCCGGCGTCGCGGGCGGCGACGAAGTCGATCTCGATCAGCCAGTCGGGATGTGCCAGGCCGGCCACGAACACCAGCGTGGAGGCCGGGCGGTGACCGTCCAGGAACTCCTCGCGAACGGCCCGAGCCGTCGAGAGGTCGCCACGGTTCACGAGCAGCATCGTCAGTTGCACGATGTCCGAGATCCTCATGCCGGCCCCGGCCAGGACCCCTTCGATGTTCCGCCACGTGAGCCGCGACTGCTCCTCGATGTCCTCGCCGATCCGGCCGTCGGTGTCCACGCCCGTCTGACCGGAACCGAACACGAGGCGCATCGGGCCCTCGACCTCGATGCCGTGCGAATACGTGCCGAACGGGCCGGCGACGCCTGACGGGTTGAACGCGCGCATCTGCTACTGCTCCCTTCGTGCCGACCGGCACCTTACCCGCAGGCATCGCCTTCCCGATGCGCGCTTCGCCGGCCCTACGATGCGAACGGTGCGGATCCTCGTGTGGCACGGATGGCTGCTGGAGGGGTCGGGGTCCAACGTGGCCACCGCCCGGGTCGTCGAGGTCTGGCGGGCGGCGGGGCACGACGTGCTGCTGCTCTGCCAGGAACGCCATCCGGAGCGTTACCCCTGGATCGACGCCCACGGCACGGTCGATCGGGACGGACCCTCTTCGCTCGAGCCGAACACGGGCGTGTCGAGCGCCCCCGGCCGATGTGTGCTGCTCCGTCCGAAGATCGGCACGACGCTTCCCGTGTTCGTGGTGGATCACTACGAGGGCTTCGAGATCGTTCGCCCCTTCGTGGATCTGAACGACGACGAGCTCGAGGAGTACCTGCGGGTGAACGTCGAGGCGCTCCGGGCGGCGTTCGAGTTCCACGACCCCGATGCCGCGTTCGTCGGCCATGGTGTCCCGGGTGCCGTCATCGGGCGTCGGGCGCTCGGCGCCGGGCGCTTCGTCGCCAAGATCCACGGCAGCGACCTCGAGTACGCGATCCGCCCGCAGGAACGCTACCGAGCGTTGGCGCGCGAGGGGCTCGAGGCCGCGCACGCGGTCGTCGGCCCGAGCGGCGAGGTGCTCGCGAGATGCGCCGGGCTCGTCCCCGAGATGAGCCAACTGGCGCGCGTGGTCCCGCCGGGCGTCGACGTCGCCGCCTTCCGTCCCCGGCCGCGCGTCGAGGCGTTGCGGGAGGTCGCCGCTCGGCTCGAGGAGGACCCCACCACCGTTCGAGGGCGGCCGTCCTCCCTGGACGCGGAGGTCGAGCGCGCGCTCGACGCGAGGGACGCCGAGGCGATCGCGGCCCTGTTCGACACGTACGACGAGGACGTGCCGGAGCCCGACGCGGCGACCGGCCTCCGCGGGCTGGCCGGCCGAGAGGTGCCCATCGTCGGCTATCTCGGCAAGCTGATCCCCCAGAAGGGCGTCGAGCTCTTCCTCGAGGCGCAGCCGGCGCTGCAGCACGAGACCGCCGCCCTCGTCGTGGGCTTCGGCTCCGATCGTGACTGGCTCGCGGCCCTGACGATCGCGCTGCGGAAAGGCGACCGGGCCGCGCTCGAGTGGCTGCGGGACGTCGGCGACCTCCCCGTCGACCCCGCGGCGAACCTCGGAGGGGATCGGCATCAGCCGAACGTCGTCTTCACCGGGCTGCTCGACCATCGGTACGCGCCCGGCGCCCTGGCCGCGATGGATGTGCAGGTCGTGCCCTCGATCCTCCAGGAGGCGTTCGGGATGGTCGCGGCCGAGGGCGCCGCCGCGGGCGCGCTTCCGATGGTCGCCCGTCATTCCGGGCTCGCGGAGATCGCCGCGGCGTTCGAAGCCGAGGTCGGCCGTCCGGGGTTCTTCTCCTTCGAGCCGGGTGAAGGCGCCGTCGGCAGGTTGGCGCAGGGGATCGACCGCCTGCTGTCGCTCCCGGACCGAGAACGACGAGAGCTGCGGGACGTCGTGAGCTCGTTCGTCGGAACGCACTGGACCTGGGAACGGACGGCGGCGGGGCTCCTCTCGGCGGCCGAACCGGCAGGGTGAGTCTGCTGGATCACCCCGTCTTGCGGGCTCTCCACGCCTCTTCGATCGGCCAGCGCCTCGACCATCCGGCGGTGGCGAGCGGATCGGTCGGCGTCTCGGCGCCTTCCGGGGCCCGGACCTCGACCAGGCCGTCTACCTCGAACCCCGAGTCCCGGAGCAGACGGATCATGTCGCCGTGGGTGAGGGCGAACTCCACGGCGCCCTCCGCGTCCGGCCAATCGAACCGGTGCATGCCGAAGTGATCACGCTGGAGCTGCTCGGTCGCGGGCTGGTCCTCGTCGGGGAACGTCAGCATCGCGAGGTAGGAGTGGCCGAGGAACACGAGCTCGCCACCGGGTCGGAGGAGCCGCGCCGCCTCGGGGATCCACCGGTAGGGATCGCACCAGATCGCGGCGCCGTACTCAGAGATCGCCAGGTCGACGCTCGCATCGCGCAGCGGCGCCCGCTCGGCGTCGCCGTGGATCAGCGGGAATCGGATCCCGAACTCCTCCTGGAACCTCCGCGCCGTCGCGAGCTGCCTCGCCGAGTTGTCCAGCCCGATCGCGCGGGCGCCGCGACGCGAGAGCCACGACGAGACGTAGCCGGTTCCGCAGCCGAGCTCGACCGTATCCATCCCGCGGACCTCGGGGAGGAGCCGGAGCTCGGACTCCGGGACGCCCCAGATCCCCCATGTGATCTCGTCGGCTGCCCACAGGACCCGGCCGCGATCGACCCAGCTGTCGGCGTCCGCGTCCCAGGAGACGCGGTTCGCGAGGACGTGGTCGGCGGTGCCTCCGTCTGCGACGCTCATGCGGGAGGCGGCGGCAGTTCCCCCGAAGGCGAAGGCAGAGCGGTGATCCTCCCGGCGCTGTCCCACACGCGGTTCAGATGCTCCTGCGTGTAAGCCGGGATCGCGATGCCCACGACCAACAGGAGGATCACGTTGAGCGCCGGCGAGAGCTGCTGCTGGATGCCCAAGCCCTCTTCCATCCGGACGACGTGCTTCGACGTGTTGTACACGGAGATGAACGGCGGCACGATGATCAGCCACCCCAGCGTGATCGCGAGCAACGCGATCCCGGGACGCACGGTGTCGTCCTTCTCGAACCGGCGGATCTCGTCGTTGATCGTGTAGTACCAGTAGAACCAGTAGATCCCCAGCGTGATGAACGACAGTCCGAGCACGCCGAGCGGATCTCGCTTCTTGTACTGCTGCCCGGCGATGGTGACGAGCTCCGCCACGGTGCCCCCCTTCGGTGGTCTCGCGGCGGAGTCTAGTGGCGGTCGGTTGCGGTGCCAGCGGAGCAAGGTCCGGTGTGCGGCACGGGCGCGGTTCGGGTATACCGGACGAGAGAGGAGGTCTGGACATGGACGAGACCGCAACGAAAGAGCTCACCGACGAAGACATCCGGACCGTGATGCCGGGGACGAGCACACCGCCGAAGGCCGAGACCGATCCCGACCAGATGGACGGCGACGGGACGGACGGTGACACGACGGACAAGAAGGACGGCGACGCCGCCGACCAGGACGGCACCGACGGCAAGGACGCCGACGGAACCGACGCCGGCGACACGGACGGGACCGACACCACGTCGTGAGCCTCGACACGCTCGAACGCGTCCGATCCGGGCGCGGGCCGCTCGAGCGCTGCACCGGCGACCCCCGGTCGTTCCTCGCGAACGACTGGGGGAAGCGGGCGGCGGTCCGCCGAAGCGAACCGTCGTCGACAACCGTGGCGCCGACGACCGTGGCGCCGACCCGGCGTCCGTCGGGTTCGAGGACCTGCTCTCACTCGACGACGTCGACCGGTACCTCACCACGGCCGCGCTCCGCACGCCGTTCTTCCGACTCGTGAAGGCCGGCGGCGCCCAGATCCCCGAGTCCGCCTACACGCGGTCGGGGCGCACGGGGTCGCGGGAGGTCACGGGCATCGTGAACCCCGCTCGCGTCGCCACGCTCTTCGAAGACGGCGCCACGATCGTGCTCCAGGGCCTGCATCGCTGGTCCGATCCGGTGGCGCGCTTCTGTCGTGACCTCGAGCTCGAGCTCGGGCATCCGTGTCAGGTCAACGCGTACATCACACCGCCCGGCGCGCAAGGGCTGGATCTGCACGAGGACGCGCACGACGTCTTCGTCCTCCAGGCGTTCGGCCGCAAGCGCTGGGAGGTGCATGCGGCACCCGACGAGACCGAGCGGGATCCCCTCGACGTCGAAGTGACCTCGGGCGACACGATCTACATGCCGGCGGGGACGCCGCACGCCGCCCGGGCGCAGGACGTCTTGTCGGGTCACCTCACCGTGGGCATCCACGTCACGCCCTGGCGCGAGGTCCTGACCGGCGTGGTCGGCCGAGTGACCGCGGGGATGGACGATCCGGTGCCCGCGGGGTGGACCGACGACATCGAGGGATTCGCCGACGAGCTCCGGGAGCGACTGGCGGCGCTCGCATCGGCGCTCGGCGAAGTGGACGTGGGGACGGAGGCCGGCGAGCGCCGCGAGCGGTTCCTCTCGAACCGGGCGCAACTCGCGCGCGGGACGATCGCGGAGCGCGCGGCGCCGATCACCGTTGACGACACCACCGTGGTCGCGCGACGTCCGGGCGCGGTGTGTGAGGTGACGCTGCGAGCGGATCGACTGGTGGTGCTCCTCGGGGACCGGCGTCTGGAGATGCCGGCGTGGGTGGAGCGAGCGGTGCGCCAGATCGCCGAGCTGGACGAGGACGGTGAGCTCATGGTCCGCGATCTCGCGCCGGCGCTCCCCGACCGGTCCAGCCGTGCCGTGCTGGTGCGCCGGCTGATCCGCGAAGGCCTGCTCACGGTCCGCGGCGGACGCTGAGCTCGGGCGTGCCCACACCATCGCCCGGCGACCGCTGCACCCTCAGGAGCAGAGCGGCGGATGAGCCCCTCGCGGGCACCGCGTCGACGATCCGGCGTTGGCTGCTGATCGAGCACGCCGGCCCCTGGGGGCGCGACGGACTCCTCGACGCCCGCCTGCCGTCGGGCCTCGGACGCGAGCTCCGAGCGCTCGAGCGTCGGACCGATGCCCGCGTCCTGCTGATCCGCAAACCCCACCGCGTGCCCGCGTACGACGACGGCACCGTCCTGTGCTTCGCGGTCGACACGGACGACGCCTGGCTGGGCACCGTCGCCGTCGACGACGATCGAGAGCACGCTCGAGCTGGATCCGCGCGATCGCTCCGCGTTCACCACGACGCCGCAACCCCTGTTCGCCGTCTGCACCCACGGGCGACGAGATCCTTGCTGCGCCGAGCGGGGACGTCCGCTCGCGGAGCGACTCGCCGGTTCCTTCCCGGAGGTCAGCTGGGAGAGCACCCATGTCGGCGGCGACCGGTTCGCCGGCAACCTGGTGGCCTTCCCCCACGGCCTGTACTTCGGCCGCGTCGAGCCGGATGAGGGAGCCGAGATCGCGAGCGGCTACCGACGTGGGGCGGATCGCTCGACTCGACCGCTATCGCGGTCGATCGAGCGATCCGCCCCACGTCCAGGCGGCCGAGATCGCGCTCCGCGACCGCATGGGCCTCGACCGCATCGACGCCGTGACCCGTGAGCGCTCCGACCGACGAGGGGATCGCGCCGACGTCACCTTCGCGACGCCGAACGGACGGCAGCGGGTTCGACTCGAGCGGACCTTCGGCGCCGCCGATGCGGCTCACGTGCCACGCCTCACACGAACAGGCCCCGCCCGTGTGGCGCGCGCTCGAGATCATCGGCGCTCCCGACTGATCGGCTAGACCACGAGCCAACGGTCGATCGCGACCCGGTTCCCCGAGCTCGCGGACCGATGCGTCCCGACCACGACGATCCGGGCGGTGTGCCATCCGTCGACCAGTCCTGCCGCGAGTCGCGTGGTCGCGAACGCCTCCGCCGGTGAATAGAGATCCACGACGCGCACGAGGGCTCCGTCCACCCAGATCTGCGCTCGACCCATCGCCGGCCCGCGGAGGGTGCGGAGCGACACCCCCGTCCCCTGGAACCGCAGCCTCGTGAACGCGCCGGCGGCGTCGCTGATCGCGTAGCTGCCGCCGCTCGCGGACGGGCTGGTCACCTCGGCCCACGCGACGGCTTCCGGCTTGGGATCGGCGTGTGTTGACCGCCCCATCGGAGCGCGTCGACCGCGACGCGCGTGCCGGTCGCGGCCGGCCGTTTCGTGCCGAGCACCCGGATCGTGAGGGTGTGCGGACCCGGCCCGAGCTGCGAGGAACGGTGCCTCACGCCCGTGACGACCGTGCGCGCGTAGCCGTCGAACGTCTCCACGGTCGACCCGTCGATCGAGAGACGTGCCCTCCCCATCCCCGGGCCCGAGATCGTGAAGAGGGTCACGGCGCTGCCCGTGAACGCGTAGCTCGCGGAGGCTCCCGCCCGCCGCTCCCAGCGGTACGAGCCGCCGATCGCGCCCGGATGGATCGCGCGACCCCAGCCGAACGCCGTGCCGGCGCCGTCCTGCTCGACGCTCACCACCGAGTCGAAGCTCGCGACGACGTCGGTCGGCGCCGAGACGGTCACCGAGCAGACGGCGCCGAGCCCCGCGCATCCGCCGCCCCACCCGGTGAAGGCCGATGCCGAATCCGCGGGCGGCGGTCAGCTCGACCGTCGATCCCGCGGCGAACGAGGCGATGCACGTCGTCCCGCAATCGATCCTCGCCGGCGAGGACGTGACGGTTCCCCCGCCGCTCCCCCGGAGGTCGACGGTCAGCGGGTAGCCGAACACCGCCGAGACCTCCGTGTCGCCGAGCGCGGTCACGTCGCATGTCGGGGACGAGCCCGCGTCGCGGCACTCGCCTGTCCAGCGAAGGAGCGAGGCGCCCGGATCGGGGGTGGCGGCGAGCGTGATCACCGTGTCCGGGTTCGCCAACCTGCCGCACTTGTCGCGGCGCCGCCGCACGCGATCCGGGCGCCGGCGATGGTCCCGCCGGCCGCGGGCGTCACCGTGAGCGAGGCGATCCTGCCCCGCCTGAGACCGGTCCCGTTGAAGCGATCGCGGTCGACGTTGGGACCGATCCCGGAGACGCGCCCGGTCGAGGTCCATTGCCAGTAGGTCCATCCGTGGCCGCCCCAATCGGCGGCGGGGACCATCGGCGACGGGACGCGCCAATGCGCGATCCAGAGTGGGTATCCGTGGTCGGCGAACCACGTGGTGTCACCGAGATACGTGCGCCAGAAGTGGGGACTCGAGTAGATCATCGCGCGCACGCCCGTCCGGCTGTACACACGAGCCAGCCACGTGCGCACCCAGTCCGTCAGCTGGGGGACGGTGAGGCCGTTGTGCTCCTCGATGTCCAATGCCGGCAGCACGTCACCGGCGGCGTTCTGCGCCACGTCGACGAAGTGGTCGGCCTCGTCCTTGGCATCCCCCGCGCCGACGCCGACCTTCGCCCGGTGGTACGCGCCGACGACCAGCCCGTTCGCGGAGGCCTCGGCCAGATACTCCGCGTACCGGGGTCGTCGTAGGTGTTGCCTCGCGTCGCCCGCATGATCACGAAGCGCGTCTGCGTCGAGCCGACCGCGCTCCAGTCGACGTCTCCCTGCCACATCGACACGTCGATCCCCGGCACCTTCGTCCCTGCGGCAACGGCCCGGGGAGCAGGGATGACGGTGAGGATCGCCGTGATCAGTGTGGCCGCGCAGACACCCCCAGTACGTCACACGGTGCCGACCCGCCGACGCGCGGCGTCGAACCACCCCCGTTGTCCCCATGGGACCACCCTAGCGGCCGGTTGCGACGGGCCGGGCATTAGGCTGGACGGATGCTGGGCGAGGAAGAGGCGGTCGTCCTCGAGGTGAAGGCGTTCGATCTCCACGGCGTGACGTACTACGACCTCGCCGTGGGGTTCCCCGATCGCTCCGTCCAGCAAGCGCGCCTCGGCGCCGAGAGCGTCCCCGACGACCTCCAGAAGGGCGAGCGGATCCTCGCCACCCGCGTCGCCAACATGGTGATCTCGATCCGCCGGCCGTAGCCGTCGAAGCGTCGGCCGGGCCGGCCGGTTACCGCTTCAGCGTCAACGCTGCGCCGGCCGCGACCAGCACCAGGCCGGCGGCCCTCGTGATCGTCACGGGGATCCGGGGAGAACCGAGCAGGCCCAGCGCGTCGATCACCGCGCCGGCCGCGAGCTGGCCCGCGATCAGCAGCGCAACGGTCGCGAACGTGCCGATCCGAGGAGGCGCGTACGCGATCGCCAGCACGATCGTGGCTCCGAAGAGCCCACCCAACCACAGCCAGAACGGCTGATGGATCGCCGCGGCGATCGAGCCTCCGCGTCCGAGCACCACGGCGAGCCCCACGACGAGGATCGCCGCCAGCACCACACCGAATCCGGCTGCGCCGACCGTGCCGACACGCCGGCCGAGCGCGCCCGAGATCGATGCCTGCGCCGCGCCGGCGATGCCCGCCGCGAGGGAGAAGACGATCGCGAGCCGCGTGCCCGTCACGCCGGGAGGCTACCCGAGACGGACTAGCGAGCCCTCCGAGACGCCGTCGTGCGCGTGGTGCGCTTGCGGGTCGTTGCCTTCTTCCGCGCCGCGGCCGTCTTTCGCTTCCGCGAGGTCGCGGCCTTCTTCCCGGCGGCGACGCGCTTCGGGGACTTCCGCGTCGCGGCCTTGCGCGCGGTGGTGCGCTTGCGCGTGGTCGACGCCTTCCGGGCGGCGGCCGTCTTTCGCTTCCGCGAGGTCGCGGCCTTCTTCCCGGCGGCGACGCGCTTCGGGGACTTCCGCGTCGCGGCCTTGCGCGCCGTGGTGCGCTTCCGGGTCGCGGCCTTGCGCGCGGTGGTGCGCTTCCGAGTCGCCGCGGCCTTCCGGCCTGCGGTCTTCCGCGCAGCCGTGGTCCGCTTGCGCGTCGTCGACGCCTTCCGGGCGGTGGCGGTCTTGCGCTTCCGCGCGGTCGCCGCCTTCTTCCCCGCGGCGACTCGCTTCGGGGACTTCCGCGCCGTCGCCTTGCGGGCCGTGGTTCGCTTCCGCGTGGTCGCGGCCTTGCCCGTGGCGGTCTTCCTCGAGGCCGTCTTGCGCTTGCGCGTCGCGGCCTTCGCAGTCGCGGCGGTCGCAGCCTTGCGAGCGGCGGTCGATCGCCGCGCCGTCGCCGGGCGCGTCATCGCCTCGTTCATGGGGCCGCCCATCCCGGTCGGCATGGTCTCGGATCGCGGCGTGGGCCGATCCCACGCGGGCGCCTCGGGCCGCCACGACGGTTCAGGCGTGCTGGGAGCGTCGAGGGTGCCCTTCTCCTCAACCTCTTTCGCCTGCTCGGTGCTCTCGGGTGCCGGTTCCTCAGCTTCGTCCCAGCGTGCCCGATCCTGAGACCAGTCGTTCGTCGTGCGCTCGTCGGATGACGGCATGACAACCTCCTCTGTTCGCGGGTCTTTCGTTCCCGTACCCGACCGTACTCGGAAAGATGCATGCGAGACCGGGAGGTCACCGCCGACGGAACGGTCAGGAGCGGCGCCCGGTCTCCGTATCGGCTGCAGGCCAGGGCCGACCGGGAGAGATCATCGCGCTCCCGGTCGCCATGGCCACGCGTTTCCCGTCCGCGTCGTCGACGCGACACGTGGTGACCGCGATCGTGCGACCCCGCTGCTCGACGGTCGCCCGCGCGACGAGCTCCCGCCCGTCGGGTGTGACGGGTCGAAGGAAGTTGACCTTCAGATCGAGGGTGCCGAACGACGTCCCGGGCGGCAGCGTGGTGGTCAGGGCGGAGTTGATCGCCGTATCGGCGAAGGAGACGAGGGCGCCCCCGTAGAAGGTGCCGAAGCCGGTGCAGAACCAGAGCGACGCGGGCATCGCGAGCGTCACCGTTCCCTCGGCTACCTCGACGAACCGGAGCCCGAGCAGCGAGCAGTTCGGCGACACCGGGCGCTCGCCCTTGCGCCAGAGCTGGACGAGGTCCAGCCCGCTCGTCTCGTCCCAGACGGCCTGGGGCACGACCTCGCCCTCGACCGGCCGGAGATAGGGATCGGGGGTATCGAACACGGGTGGCTGCACGTCGGGGAACGCCGCAGGCGGCTCCGGTGGTTCGAACGGCAGCGGTTGCAGCACGCACCGTGAGGTCGCGTGCGCGAGGAGGGTGCCGCGGGCGTCCACCACGCGCGCCTCCGACAGTCCTTGTCGCCGTCCGACGTGGATCACGGTCCCCGTGGCGACCAATCGCTCGCTCGCCGGCCCCGCGGGTTCGAGGAAGTTGATCGACAGGTCGGACGACAGCAGCGCCATCGACCTCGGCAGCGTCGTGAACACCGCGCCGGCGAGGGCGGCGTCGGCGACGAAGCCGAGCGTCCCGCCCGCGAACACGCCCGCGGCCGTCTGCCACCAGGCGCTGGCGGGGATCGACCACGTGGACGTGCCGTCGGCGGCGTCCTCCACCACGAGGCCGCTCAGATGCGTCAGCGGCGGCGCGGGCAGCTTCCCGTCGATGAAGAGCCGGAGCTGATCGACGCCCGACATCCCGAACAGCCCGGGCTGTTCGAGATAGGCGAACGACCCTCGGACGGGCTCGTCGATCACGAAGCGAGGATAGTGCCGCGCTTACGACGAGAGCTCGGAGTCGCGCGCGGCCAGCACGCGACGCGCGCTGAGCAGCTCGTGAACACCTTCGATCGTCAGTGGTTCGGAGAAGTAGTAGCCCTGCCCGAGCTCGCAGTGCAGCTCGAGGAGCTTCTCGAGCTGATCCGCTCGCTCGATGCCCTCGGCGACCGGGCGGAGGTTGAGGATGCCGGCGAGCTCGATGATCGCGGCGGTGAGCGCGGACTCCTCGCCGCCTTCCGCCACGCCGTCGACGAAGGACTTGTCGACCTTCAGGATGTCGACCGGGAAGCGGCGGATGTAGTTCAACGATGAGTAGCCGGTGCCGAAGTCGTCGACCGCGAGCTGGACGCCGAGGTGCTTCAGCTGGGTGAGTCGCTGGTTCGACAGGACCATGTCCTGCATCATCACGCTCTCGGTGATCTCGAGCACCAAGCATTCCGGGCGGAGACCGGTGTCGAGGAGAACCCGAGCGATCTCCTGGACGATCTCGGGGCGCTGGAGCTGTCGTGCCGAGAGGTTCACCGCGATGTTCAGCGCCCGCGCCTCCGGATCGACCGGCTGGAGCGTCCTCCCGGCGCGGCAGGCCTCCAAGAGGACCCACGCGCCGATGGAGCCGATGAGGCCGGTCTCCTCGGCGAGCGGGACGAAGTCCATGGGCATCACCAGCCCGCGGGTGGGGTGGTTCCATCGGACGAGCGCCTCGAACCCCTCGATCTCTCCCGTCTCGAGCACGATCACGGGCTGGTAATGGAGCACGAACTCCTCGTTGTCGACGGCCCGCTGCAGGTCCGCCTTCGTCTCCAATCGGCGAAGCGCGGTGTCGTGCATCTCGGCTTCGAACACCTGATAGCGGTTCTTGCCGGCCTCCTTCGCGATGTACATCGCGACGTCGGCGTTCCGCAGCAGCTCCTCCGCCCCCTCGGGCCCGACCGCACGGGCGATCTGCGACGTCGCGATGCCGATGCTCGCTCGCACGAAGACCTCTTTCCCCTCCAGGTGGAACGGACCCTCGAGGGCCTCGAGGACCCGAGCGGCGACGTCGGCGGCGCCCACGCTCTCGCCTCCGTCCTCGAGGAGGACCGCGAACTCGTCCCCGCCGAGCCGGGCCGCCGTGTCGGGGGTTCGCAGACAGGTGCGCAGCCGTTCGCCCACCTCACCGAGGAGGCGGTCGCCCGCTGCATGGCCGAGGGAGTCGTTGATCGTCTTGAAGTCGTCGAGGTCCATGAACAGGACGGAGACGGGCTTCTCATCGCGCGTCTGACGCTCGAGCGCATGCTCGACGCGATCCCGGAACAACGCCCGGTTGGCGAGACCGGTGATCGAGTCGTGGAACGCTTGATGCGCGAGCTGCTCCTCGAACGCCTTGCGCTCCGACACGTCGCGGGAGTTGAGCACGATTCCCTTCACGTTCGGATCCTGCAGCAGGTCGGTCCGAAGGGTCTCCACGTGGAGCCAGAAGTCGTCGCGGTGGCGCATCCGCGACTCGATGAGCGTGGTGGTCGGCGCCCCCTCTCGACCGATCGCCGTCAGGAACTGCAACACCTGGGCCTTGTCGTCGGGGTGGATCAGACGGATCAGCTGGGTCCCTTCGAGCTCGCCGGGGTCATAGCCGAAGACACCGTGGACCGACGGGCTCACGTAGCGGACCGTCGAATCCGCGTCGACGACCATGACGACGTCGGTCGAGTTCATGACGAGCGAACGGAAGCGAGCTTCGGTCTTCTGCCGGAGCAGGTCCTCGGTGAGGGCCGCGCTGTCGAGGGCCAGGGCGACCTGCGATGTCAGCGCCTCGAGCGTGTCGCGGTTCTCCTTCGGAAGGGGTGACGTGCTTCCCACGACGAGCAGGCCTCGCAGCTCGTCCTTCATGAAGAGCGGCCCGCTCAGGAGGAACGCGCTCTCCTCGGGGAGGGCGAGCGGTGCGGCGAGTTCCGCCTCCGAGATCGGGACCTCGTAGGACCGGTGCGACCGGAGCCGGTCGCGCTTCCAGTCGCGGAGCGTCGAGAGCGAGACCGTCCTGCCGATGACCTTCTCCGTTCCGCCCTTGGCGGCCACGACGGTGAAGTCCTCGAGCGCTTCCTCGGCGACCAACACACGGATCACCGAGCTCTCCCCCGCGATGGAATGCGCGGCCTGCAGGGTCGCTTCGTAGATGCCCTCCCGGTTGGTGGCGGTCACGAGGGCGGTTCCCGCGCCGCGGAGCGCCCGTTCCCGGATCGCCGACTGTTCCTGCTTGCGCACCAGACCGGCGATCCGCATCACGACCAGGAGGAACAGGACGCCGGCCGCCCCGATCAGGACGGGGAGGTCCTGGGTCTTGTGCAGGAGGTGCTGGATCATCATCACGCTCGGAGCCAGCAGCGAGGCCAGCGCGAGGATCGTGAGCCGACCACGGGAGAGGCGCGGGACGACGTCGACGACCCGCTCCGACAGCGTTCGCATCGATCCGTGGAGGGCCGCTGCGCCCCACAGGATGTAGAACGTGGCCCAGCCGGCCTCCAGGATCCCGCTCTGGTCGTAGACGGCGCCCTGGACGGAGATGTAGCTGTACTGGAAGTCCGTCACGAACAGCGCCAAGGCCGCGCCGGCCAGCAGGTAGAAGGAGGCGGCACGGCGCCCGCCGCCGATCGCGAGCCGGACCACCACGGTGAGCAGGATCAGGTCGGCCACCGGATACCCCATCGCGGTGAGCTTCTGGAGCAGCGTCGACGCCGAGTCGTGCGCGAGCGGCGAGAGCAGGAAGACCCACGAGACCGTTCCGATCCCGATCGCGACGATCAGCGAGTCGATCACGCTGTCCCGGTCGCCGCCCGGGTTGCCTCGGCGGACCAGGAGCAGGATCCCGGCCACCAGGCACGGGTACACGGACAGGTAGAAGACGTCGCCGATCGACGGGAACGGGAGCTCGGTGCCGAAGAAGCGGTCGTAGTTGTAGGTGATGACGTCGCCGGCCACGAAGAACGTCATGCCGAGCGCGAACAGGTACCAGGGGAGGCGGGTCTGCGGCCTCCACAGCCGCACCGCGATCAGGATCACGATCGGGGAGGAGATGGCGATCAGGTTGAACACGGGTCCGAGGCGAAGACCCGGAACGAAGAGGTAGGCAGCCGTGAGGACCGCTCCACCGCAGGTGTACGCGAGCCACGCTCGTCTCTTCACAATCACCTATCGGGTGTTCGGGGGATGGACCTTAGGACGTGTCGTGCCTGGTCAGGCGCCTGCATCCAGCGCGGATCCGGGCGCCGCCGGGCCCGCGGGCGCCGCCGCCACAGGCTCGGCGAAGGCTGCCGGGATCATCGGCCCCTCGAGCGCCGTGGTCGGGAAGGCGAGGGCGCCGGCGTCGTCTCCGGTCGGCCCCGCGAGGGCGCCGGACCGCTCCAGGTCCCGCATCCCGGGGAGGAACAGGAACGCGAGGGTCACGATCGCGCCCAGCACGCCGGCGCCGACGAGGGTCTCTCGGACCCCGAAGACGGCCGCCACGGGACCCGTGAGGGCGAAGGAGATCGGGACCAGCCCGATCGAGATGAACCAGTCGAAGCTCGACACGCGCCCCAAGAGTCGCTCGGGGACCAGGCGGCCCTTGGTGGTCGCCCACACGATCGTCCCCGCGCCCTCGAGGGCGTTGAAGATGAAGCTCGCGACCATGGCCTGCCAGGGGAACCTCGCGAGGCCGTAGCCGGCCACGGCGAGCGTCGAGAGGGTCCAGACCCCGTACATGAACGTGATGTGTTTGCGAGGCATCTCCCGGTTCCCCATCACGATCGCCGCGAACATGGCGCCCACGCCGCCGAGCGCGAAGACGAACCCCAGGTCCCGTGCGGTGCCGCCCAGCTGGTTCTTCACGAGGAAGGGCAACAGGACCTCCGACGGGCCCCAGAAGATCAGGTACGCGAGGGTCGCCGCGAGGAACGTCCCCCACAGCCAGACCCGGGAGCGCACGAATCGGAACCCCTCGCGGATATCGCGGATCGCGCTCGTGCGTCCCTCCTCCGGCGAACGCTCCACCGCACGCGCCTTCATCAGGAACACGCAGACGATCGAGATGAGGAACGTGATCGCGTTGATCAGGAAGGCGTATCCAACCCGGCCGCCCCACGCGGCGATCAGCCACCCGCCGATCGCGGGGCCGATCATCCGCGCGGCCGCCGGTCGGATGAACTGGTCGAGCGAGTTGGCCTGGTTCAGGTCATCACCAGGCACCAACTGCGGCACGATCGCATCGAAGGCGGGACCGAAGAACGCGGTTCCGGCGCCGAAGGCCGCGGCGGCGATGATGATGTGCCACAGCTCCAGCGCTCCGGCGAGCGACAGGACGCCGAGGATCCCGACGCTCACCATGCGGAGCGCATCCGCGGCGATCATGACGCGGCGCCGGTCGAACCGGTCGCTCACGACCCCTCCGAGGAGCAAGAAGATGATCTGCGGCACGGTGATCGCGATGCCCACGATCGAAAGAGCGGTGGGCGTGTTCGAGAGCTCGTAGACCTGCCATGCGAGTGACACCGAGGAAGATGCCGTCGCCGATCAGCGACGCGGTCATCCCCGTCCAGAGGAGCCGGAAGTCATGGTGTCGGAGCGGCCGAAGGATGCGAACGCGATCCAGCAGCCGGTCCATGATCACGCCGTTCGCGTCGCGACCCGGAGGGTGGATCGCAGGAGCTCACGGGCGGCGATCGCTTCGCGAGTGCCGGCGAGGGCAGGCCGTTCCGACAGGCATTCCTCGAGATCGTCCAGGCCCATGCGGACGACGCCGCGGAGCCGTTCCACGCCGCCGTTGACGGCCTGATGGATGCCCCGCTGGTATTCGAGGAACGCCCGGCCGCGATCCCCGACGCACATCAGCGCGAGCGCGAGGTCGAACCGCACGGCGGTCCAACGCCCGTCGAGCTCGAGCGCCTTGCGGAGCGTCGTCACGGCCTCCTGATAGTCGCCCAGGCGGAGCTGGCACCAGCCGATCAGCTCGAGGAGGTCGATCTCGTCGTGGCATCGAGGCATCCCCTCGTCGATCACCTCCCGGGCGAGACGATCCGCCTCTTCGGGATCACCCATCCTCCGGTGGACGTTCGACAGACCCTCCTTGGCCCACAGCGCTCGGGGGTCGAGCTCCAGCGCCCGCACGTAGGCATCCCGGGCGGCCGGAAGCCCTTGTGGGCCGAGGTTCTCCAGGGCCCAACCTCGCGCGGTGTGCACGGCGGGCTCGAACGGATGGCTTTCGAGCTGACGATCGAGCTCCTGGAGCGCGGCCTCGTAGTCTCCGGCTTCGGACAGCTCCTCGACGCGGCCCAACCCCTCCGCGACAGGACCCTTCGTCATCTCACAGCTCCTTCGTGTCGGGCGGCCCGTTCCCGGAGGAGCTCGCGATGATGGTCGTGTTGCAGCTCGAAGCGCTCGTTGATCTCACCGAGCACCTCGCACAGCCGTTCGATCTGTTCGTCGTCGTTGGCCGCCGTGATCTGGATCCGGAACCCCACTTCGTCCTTCGGGACGAGGGGGTAGGCGGCCATGGTCAGGTAGATGCCGCGGTCGAAGAGGAATCGTCCGACCGCGTCGATGTCCTCGTGATCGGCCAAAGGGATCTCGATGAGCGGGTAGCCCGAGTGGTTCGGCGTGTAGATCCCGAGGTCGTGCACCCGATCGAGGACCCGTTGGGTCTTGCGGAACATGTCGAGGCGGGTGAGGTCGCCGCGTCGCTCGTTCACGTCCAGGCCGGCGATCGTCGTCGCGAGCGAAGCGACCGGCGACGGCCCCGAGTACAGGTACGGGGGTGCCGCGACCTTCAGCACGTCCTTGAGCCGCGTCGGCAGGGTGAGGAACGCGAGCAACGACGAATACGCCTTCGAGAAACCCGCGATGAAGATCACGTTCTCGAAGGTCTCGCCCTGGTGGCGGACGATCCCGTTGCCGCGCGTGCCCCACGGCGAGAGCTCGTCCGGCGAGCGCTCGCCGACGACGCCGAACCCGTGGGCGTCGTCCACGTAGAGCAGGGCGTCGTATTCGCGCGCGATCCGCGCGAACTCGCGCAGATCGGGCGCGTTGCCGAGCATCGAGTTGACGCCGTCGAGCGCGATCACGCGAGGCGTGATCGCGCTCGACCGCAGCAGCTGCTCGAGATGCTCGGTGTCGTCGTGGCGGAATCGCCGGACGGTCGCACCGTGGCCGCGGGCGATCATCGCCCCGTCGTAGATCGTCTTGTGCGCACGTCCGTCGAGGAAGATCGTCCCGGCGCCCACCAATACCGGCAGGACCGACATGTGGATGTGGGTGATCGTCGGGAAGAGCAGCGTGTCCTCGCCGCCGACCAGCTCCGTCACGCGTTCCTCGATCTCCTCGTAGAGCACGGGGCTCCCGAGGAGCCGGGACCACGAGGGGTGGGTGCCCCATCGGCGCAGGTACTCCGGCACGGAGGCGATGATCTCGGGGTCGAGGTCGAAGCCGAGGTAGTTGCAGGACGCGAAGTCGAAGAGCCAGCGATCGCCGATGCGGATCCGGCGGCCGTCCTGCTCGTCGATCACGGCGTCGAGCATCGGATGGGAGTCCTTCAGCCGGGCCAGGTCGGCGACGGTCTCCATCCAGCGCTCGAGCCATCCGTCGGTCTCCCGGCGGAGCGGCTGGGGGCCGATCAGACCGGACACGACGGTATCGCTCTCACGGCGGCGCAGGCGGTCTTCCTTGCGGCGAGCGAAGACCGGCGCTCGGGAGGCGCGTTCAGCGAGGGACATGAATGACCGTATCGGCCGAACGGGCGACGGGCTTGAGGACTAACTGTGAGGAGATTCCTTCCGTCCCAGGAAGGTTCGACCCACCCATCTGGGGGACAGCGATCCCTCGGATCCCCTCGGCTGGGTCAGCGGCCTCGCCGCGGGGGTCGTGGTCGCGATCGAGGCCGACGAGCGTCGTTGCGGGGTCTCGGCGTCTCCGCCCGCAGCCCGGCGTCCCCGAACTCGGTGTGGAGCTTGAGTACGCTGGCGATCCTCCCGACCTCACGGGTCTTCTCCGGTGTCACGAACGTGATGCCGGTGCCGCTCCGGCCGGCGCGGGCGGTGCGGCCCACGCGATGGAGGTAGTCCTTCTCGTCGGCGGGCGGGTCGAAGTTGATGACGTGGGTGATGTGTTCGAGGTCGAGCCCGCGGGCGGCGACGTCGGTCGCCACCAGCACGTCGTTGGCGCCCGCGGCGAACCGACCCAGCGCACGCTCCCGTGCCGGCTGCGTCATGCCGCCGTGAAGCGCCCCCGCGTGGAAGCCCTCCGCCTTCAGGTTCCGTGCCAACCGATCGACACCGCGCTTGGTTCGCGCGAAGACCAGCGTCAGGCCGCGTTCGGCGGCCAGCTCGCGAACGAGCGCCCGCAGTCTCCCGGCCTGGTCGACCGCGACGAAGCGATGGTGCGCCTCCGTCACGAGCGGACCGTCCTCGCCCGCGACCTCGTGACGGACGGGGTCTTCGATGAATCGGGCCGCCAGCCGCCCGATCGCTCCCTCGAGGGTGGCGGAGAAGAGCATCGTCTGCCGGTCGGGACGCAGCATCTCGAGGATGCGCGTGACATCGGGCAGGAATCCCATGTCGAGCATCCGGTCCGCCTCATCCAGCACGCAGATGCGCACACGGTCGAGTCGAAGCATCTTGCGCTGCACGAGGTCGAGCAGCCGGCCGGGCGTCGCGATCACGATGTCCGCGTGGCGGGCGCGCTTGGCTTGCGGTCCGAGTCCGACACCGCCGTACACGGCGGCGACCCGGAGTCGCTTCACGTCGGCGATCGCCCGGAACTCCTCGGTGACCTGGCTCGCGAGCTCACGGGTCGGTGCCAGGATCAGCGCGTTCGGGCTCCCGCCGCCGGGCGTCAGTCGTTCGACGATCGGCACCGCGAACGCGAGGGTCTTCCCTGAGCCGGTGCGCGATCGCGCGAGCACGTCCCGACCCGCGATCGCGTCCCGAAGGACGAGCGCCTGGATCGGGAACGGCTCGCTGATGCCCCGCATGCGGAGGGTCTCGGCGACCTGGCGCGAGACGCCGAGGTCGGTGAAACGAGGTGCTCGAGCCGCGATGGCTCGGATCGGGACGACGGCAGCGTGCCGCCTGTCGGCTGGTTGTGACATGAACGATTCCTCTCGGAGTGTGTGGGGACGATCGACTGCTCCGAGAAGAGGGAGGGAAGACGGCCTTCACCACGTGGGCGTTCGAGCGTGCTCGCTCGACGCGTGATGTCGTGAGTGTACTCGATACGAGGCTCTCCCCGTGGATGCCCGCTCGCGTCGGTAGGGTGGGAAGAGGATGACGTCGGAAGTCACGTCGAAGGACGGCACCGCGATCGCGTTCGACCGGTCGGGTGAAGGACCGTCGATCGTCCTCGTGGGCGGTGCTCTGGCCGATCGCTCGGCGGCCGCGGAGCTGGCTGCTCGGCTCGCGCCGCATCTCACGGTGATCGCCTTCGACCGTCGCGGGCGGGGCGACAGCGGAGACACGCCGCCGTACGCGGTCGATCGCGAGGTCGAAGACATCGAGGCCCTGATCCTCGCCGTCGGCGGGCAGGCGTTCGTGCTCGGTCATTCCTCCGGCGCCGTCCTCGCCCTCGAGTCGGCGCGGACCCACCCCGAGCTGATCACCAAGCTCGCGCTGTACGAGCCGCCGTTCATCGTCGACGACAGCCGCCCGCTCTTGCCGGCGGACTACGTGTCCCATCTCGACGACCTCGTATCCGAGGGACGACGGGGCGATGCGGTCGAGTTCTTCATGACGACGGCCGTGGGCGTTCCCGCCGACGTCGTGGCCGGGATGCGGGGCCAGCCGTTCTGGTCCTCGCTCGAAGCGACGGCGCACACGCTGGCCTACGACGGCACGATCATGGGAGACACCATGGGCGGCAGCCCGGCACCGCTCCGGCGGTGGGCATCCGTCGGGGTCCCGGCGCTCGTGATGGACGGTGGCGCCAGCCCCGACTGGCAGCGCCACGCGGTTCGAGCGCTCGCGGAGGTCCTTCCGAACGCGAGGCACCTGACCCTGGAAGGGCAGGATCACGGGCCCGCCTCCGAGGTCCTCGCGCCCGCGCTCGTGGAGTTCTTGCTCGGCCGACCCGCGTGAGGGCCGCTCGCCGACGAGCTCTGTAGGCCCGACGTCGGACAGCCATCCGGCTGGCAAGGATCCCGGTCGGCTCGGGGTACGATCGCAGACCGGACAAAGAGGACCTGAAACCCCCTCGAGGACTCGCGTCACGGTGCCGAAGAGGACTGACGGGACATGGATCACCAGCCAAGGGTGCAGGTCGTCCTGGGCGAGGCCGAGCGGACGGACGGGCTTCTGCGTTTCGTCCTCGAGGCCGAAGGGTTCGACATCGTCGGACTCGCCTCGGACGACGAGGAGCTCGTTCGCGTCCTTCGGGGCGCACGTCCCGCCGTGGTCGTGCTCGACGGCGGCATCTCCGTCGCCGCCGCCCTCGAGGCGAGGAAGCGCTCCCGCGGAGCCGCCCTGGTCGTGGTGTGGCCCGACGGCGTGTCGGCGGTGATCGCAGAGGAACGCGTCGACCCCTACGAAGTCATCGCGGACCTGGGCGACGCGGTTCGAAGGGCCGTCCGCCGGACCGAGCTCGATGAAGAGATCGAGCGACGTGAGACCCTGATCCGCATCCCCGACGCGCCCGATGTCGCCCCGACGATCGTGAGATCTGGACTCGCGCATCCGCGGAAGGACCGACCCGCGCCGGCCCGCCCGCGAGGGCGAGCGACGCCCGTCCTGGTCGCGGCCGCCACGTGGATGCTGATCCTCACGGCGCTCACGACGATCGCGATCGCGGTCCCGAACGCGCTCGGACTCTTCCCGGGACATGGCGGGGGGCGTCCGTCCAGCATCGGCTTCGTGCACCGGCGACCGAGCGATCCGCGCCCCGAGGACAAGATCGCGGTCGAGCGGACCGGCGACGCCCGAGGACCGGCGACCTGTAGCCCAGGGACGGCTGGGCACGAGCGTCGGTCGCGAGCGGTCGCGCGCATGCCGACGCCGTCCACGCACGGGCATGCCACCCCGATCATGGCCAGGGCAAGGCGGGGAAGAAGAGCAAAGGGGTCCGCCCCGACGATCCCGGGAGCAAGCCGAACAAGAAGCAGAAGCCGCGCGGCGATCGCGCGGGCGATGGGTCAGCGCATGTCGACGGCACCGCCGTGGAGCATGGGAACGGCGGGGGGAACGGCGGAGGTGCCGGCGGGAGCGCGGGCTCCGGGAGCACGAGCACGGCGAAGGAACGTCCGGACACCGGGAAGGGCAGCCGCGGCGCCCACGGCAACGCCGGCTGAGACGTTGCTTCTGTCAGCTCGGGGAAGCGGCCTCGCCGCTCACCGGAAGCGCCCCGGCCACCGTCGTTCCGCTTCCCGGTGTGGACCTGATCTCGATCTCGCCGTCGAGTGCGGCGAGCCGGTCGGCGATGCCCTGCAGGCCGCTCCCGCTCGACCGGCTCACCGCGTCGAACCCCACTCCGTCGTCACTCACCTCGAAACGGAGCCGGCCGTCGCCGTCCGAAAGCGTGATCGTGGCGCGCGAGGCCGAGGCGTACTTCGCGACGTTCTGCAGCGCTTCGAGGCAGGAGAAGTACACGGCCGCCTCGGCCTCGCGCGCGTACCGCCCGACCCCGTCCGCCTCGATCGAGACCGGAACCACCGACTTGCGAGCCTGGGACTCGAGCGCCGCGACCAGCCCCTTGTCGGCGAGCAGGGGCGGGTAGATCCCCCGTGCGAGATCGCGGAGCTCCTCCAGCGCCTCGGTGGTGTCGCCCTGCAGCTGAGCCGCGACCGACCGAGCCTGCGCCGGATCGCGCTCGACCAGTTGCTCGAGCAGCCGGAGCTTCACCGCGAGCGCGACGAGCTGCTGCTGCGCGCCGTCGTGGAGGTTCCGTTCGAGCCGGCGCCGCTCCTCGTCCTGCGCGGACACCAGGCGCTGCCGTGAGGCTCGCAGCTGCTCGATCGTGTCCCGCAGGTCCTCGGTGAGACCGACGTTCCGCAGGACCAGCCCCGCTTGCGCGGCCAGGTCGCGAACCAGCTTCTGCTCCGTCGTGGTCAGCGACTCTCCCGGCCGCTTCTCGATCGACAACGCGCCGAGCAGCTCGCCGTGGTGGCGGACCGGCTCGAACATCGACGAGGCCGTGACCGTGCCCTGCTCGTCTTCAGAAGGTGCGGGCCGTAGCGAGATCGTCTCCGCATCCACCGGCCACACGGCTTCTGGACGCAGCGCCTCTCCGACGCGCACCCAGACATCGGCGCGAGCGGCGCCGGTGCCCTCCCCGAGCGCACGCGCCATCCTCGGCAACAACTCCTCGTTCGCGTAGGTGTTCCCGAGCCGATCGGAGAACTCGGACAACACCTCATACGGGGTCGCCCGCTTCCCGTACACGAGCCGGTCGGCGAAGCGCTGCGCCCGACGCCGAGCCGGCTGGAACGCGAGCGCGACCACCGCCGCGGCCGCGGCCGACAGCAACGGGCTGGCCTGCCCGCCGACGACGGCTCCCACACCTGCGACGATCGCCACGTACACGAGCGCGATGAAGACCGCGAGCGCACCGACGAGCACGGCTCGGTTGATCACGACGTCGATCTCGAACAGCCGGTACCGAAGGATCGACACGCCGATCGCGATCGGGATCAGAGCGAAGGACAGGATGGACGACGTTCTGGAGGAAGTTCATCCACGCGGGCGTCGTGGCCCCGCCCCATTCCGCGTCGAGCGAGAGCAGGATCCCGACCGAGTAGATGCACGGCCACGAAGCCCGCGGCCGTGACGAGCCACCGCAGTTGCAGCCGCTCGATGCCTTCGGATCGCCGGAACCGCAGCACCAAGCTCAGCAACGATCCGAGCGCCCCGAGCGGGATGAGGAGGATGCTGGCCAAGGCGATCGACAGGAATGGGCGGAGGAACTCCAGCCCCAGCGGATTCGGCACCCGCGGGAAGAGCGCCGCCCTCGATCGGCCCCGGGCCGACCAGGATGACGAGGAAGATGAAGCACCAAGCCCCCGCCCAGGATCCGGGCGAACCACCGCCATCGCGGCGATGGGAGATGCCCGTCGGGGAACAACAGGAGCAGGAAGGTCGCGGGGATGGCGACGACGGGGATCCACATCGGCTGGTCGATCGCTTCGAGGACGAGGCCGAGGGCGCGGCCACCCGGCCCCCCGTGGATCGCGTACGCACCGTACGTCGCGATCGGCACCCCCATGACGAGGCCCATCCCGAGCATCAGCCACCCGATCGAGTTCTCCGGCCGGCGGGTGGCGAGGACGTACCCGATGATCGGGAACGCCGCGAACGACGCGACGAAGAGGACATCTCCGCTTCCCGAGAAGACCGACTCACCCGT
The DNA here is from genome assembly GCA_963737525.1 of uncultured Actinomycetota bacterium. Taxonomy (GTDB): domain Bacteria; phylum Actinomycetota; class UBA4738; order UBA4738; family HRBIN12; genus JAJNBA01. Next base: position 40,430 of record CAVTTD010000010.1, on the reverse strand, counting down.
GCGCTGGGCATCGAGGAACCCGAGCACGAAGGAGGAGAGGACCCCCACGACGAACACGCCGAACAGGACCCGAGCGAGGAGCAGGTGCCGAGGACGTGACCGCGAGACGACGGGCTCGGGAGTCGGTCGCGACCTCGGTGGTTTCGATCGCCATGAGCTGCATGTTCGCACTTCGAGCAGGCGCGCCCAAGGGGCCGACCTAGCGGATCCGCGCGTGTGGAGACCTCTCGGTCTCGGCGGATGCCACCACCCGGATCGCGGCGTGCGCCCGCCTGGAGAGGTCCCCGACGCAGCGCGGCCTGCCCCGATGACGTAGGATGAAGGCGTGGAAGGCGAAAGAAGCGTCTACAAGACCCAATCGGGAGTCATCTTCCGGGTCTCGGAGACGACCGAAGGACACATCTCCGTCGAAACGCTCGACGAAACCGCGTGGGTGGCCGGGAGGATCGGGATGGTCGGGTTGCGCGTCCTTCCCACCACGACCCGCCTCACGGCTCGCCAGGTCCTCGCCCTTCCGATCTAGCGGATCGGACCCGGGCTTCGGAGCGGTCCGTATCGATCCTGAGATCTCGCAGGCATCGTATCCCCCCGTACGACCAGCCCATATCGATGCCGGCGTGGGCACGCGAAACCTGACCCTCCCCAACCGCTTCTCATCCCGATCGACTCGGAGGGCCTGGGCGCGCGGAGGGGTTCGAGATGCGAGTGGGGCGCCTGACGGCGCCCCACTCGCACTCGAGCGACCGATGACACCCTAGGTCGGGTCCGCTCCCGACCAGGCCCAGATGTCGGAGTTCCCGAACGTCGCCGGACATGCTTGCTGGATCGCAGGTCGTGTCGACGCGTCCAGTGGAGGACCAGCAACCTGCACGGCCGCCCGCCACGTGTTCACGGCGGTGCAGGGCAAACCCTCCCGCATGTCGTTCCACACGGCGACGCCATACTCGTCGGTCGCGTCCGCGTACACGTAGTCGCCCAGGAACTCGAGAACGACGTTGTTCTGCGCCGACCCCCTCGGATCGCCCGTCGTTCCCCGGACCTCGGTCCACGCTCCCGGAGCGCCGGATGCGGTCACGTTCGCGTGCAGGACCACACCCACCAGCCCTCGGGTCGACGTGGTGTTGTTCCTGAACGGGTTCGTGAACGCGTTGTAGACGAGGTACAGGTCGGTCCCGTCGGGTGAAACCGAGACCGCCGAGTAGTACGGGCGATCGCCTCCCGCGATCGGGATGACGCTCTGGATCCACGTGCCGCCGTGGTTGGTCGAATAGGCGAATCGCAGCTGCGTCTGATTGTTCACGGGCGGGCCCGCGCTTCCGGTCCGGCCGTCCACCCAGGTGTCGTACAGATAGTCGGTGCTGCCGGTTCCGGAAGCGATGTCGAGACTCGGCGATGCCGAAAGGTCGTCACGAGCACCCGCGATGCCGTCCATCACGCACCGGAAGCTCGTGCCGTCGAACTGCACCGAGAAGCAGGAGTCCACGGCGTCGAAGAGCACCCGCGGACGCGTCCAGTTCTTCCCACCATTGAACGACTTGATCAGGATGTGCTTGCCGACGCCGGGCATCCCGACGGCGAACTGATTCGCCATCAAGTAGATGACTCCTTGGCTGTCCGTCCGGATCGTGCAGCCGGAGCGGCCGAAACCCTTCTTCACGTTGAACGGGTTGTTGGTGGCGTCGGTGACCTGCTTCGTCGTCCAGGAGTCGCCGCCGTTCCGGGAGATCCCGACGATCAGCGGGGTCGGTGCTGCGTTCCCGCCGGAGAGACTGCGGAACCCGGCCCAGCAGACGTAGGCGTTCCCGAAGAACGGGCTGTCCTCGTTCTGGTCGGCCCAGATCTGCTCCTTGTCGCTGAAGGTCGTGGGGTTCTGCCTGCTCACGACGACCGGTTCCGCCCAACTCCCTTCGTTCGCGACCAGGGCACCGGCCTCGGCGGCCGTATCCACGCTCACGGGGACATCCATCCGCGAGACGGCGATCGCCTCGAACCCTCTGAACGGTGCGACCTCGTGAACGGTGGATACCGAGGCCAGGTTCGCGTAGTAGAGGCGCGATCCGTTCGCCCACGAGAAATCCCCGTTGGCGTCCGGTACCGGGCCGAACACCAGGCCCGGGTCTCCGTCGGAGACCATGCCGAGGTCGTCGTAGTGAGGCAGGGTCCCGATCGGGCCGGGGTGCGCCACGCAGGGTGGGTCGGTGTTGCCCACCGACCCCGAGGCAATCCCGGGCCGTGAGCCCCGTGTACGTGGGCTGCACCCAGCTGTCGCCGGAGTTGAACGAGAACTGGATACCGGAGCCCCCCACGTCGGTCGTGAACGGACAGTCGTTGTCGGGCCCGGCGTTGCAGGCTTCCATGTCGATGTTGTCGTTGGCGCCGGCAGCGACCAACCACGGGTGCCCCGGGTCGATCGCGACCGCTGGCTCGTTCTGCTTGTTCTGCGAGAAGATCCCGTCGTTGCTGCCGACGGTGACCTCGGTATCGCCTCCGTGGGTCGCCAAGGCGGGAACAGCCTGCAGCCCGGCGAATGTCGCGAGCAGCAGCAGAGCAGAGAGTCCGGCGAAGCGCCTGGACTTCCTCATGCGGCATCTCCTTCCGTCAGGGGTACGGTCGGTACGGCCGTGATCGACGCTACGAGCCCGCCGTCGAGACCGTCAACATGCATCCGCGGTAGGCAACGGCCCGGAACGCGGACGGGTTCTACGACTACCGGGAACCTCAGTTGCAGGAGACCGGGCCCCCTGCGTCGAGCACGGCGCCGCTCACCGACACGAACTCCCATGAGTACGCGTCGTCCCCCAGGTGGAGCAGCAGCACACCGAAGTCGGTCGCGTTCCCGGTCTCGTAGTTCGGATCCTTCTCCTGGAGCAGTCCGTAGTGGCTCTTCCCCCCGGTCCCCACGACGAACTCGCGGATCCCGTTGGACATCTCCTGCCCCGAAGCATCCTGTTTCCCGTAGCGCTGGTAGTTGTGCTCGTGACCGTTCAAGACGATGTCGGCGCCTGCGGATGAGAGGTCTTCCCAGAACGCCTTCGCGCCCGAAGGCGCGGAGCTGCCGTGCTCCTGCCCCGAGTTGAACAACGGGTGGTGCCAGTACGCGAGCACGCATGGCTGGGTTGTCTTCGCCAGATCCTGCTCGAGGAAATCGTTCTGAGGCGACCCTTCATCACAGGGAACGAAGTCGCAATTGGAGTTCAGCGAGATCAGGTGCCATGCGCCGAGGTCCCAGCTGTAGTAGCCGCTCCTCCCCGGACCGGTCGGCCGGTCCTTCGACGTCCAGTAGTCGAAGTACCCCTCGGCACCGCCGACGTGGTAGTCGTGGTTGCCCGGCGCCGGGTAGCTCTCGTCGGCGAACTTCCCCCACGTCGGGTCGTAGCCCTGCTCGTAGGATCCGAGGGCGCCGTCCGGGTACTGGAGATCGCCGAGCGGGATGACGGCGTCCGCGCGGGCGAGCAGATCTGCCGTCGCTCGGGACTGGCACTGGTCCGGGTCGCTTCCGTCGAAGCCGGAGTCCGACGGGTCGCAGGCGATGTCACCCGCCGCGGCGACGATCTTCGGAGCGCGAGCTGCCCCATCGGGTGGTGTCTGGCATCCGATCATCAACAGGACTGCCAGCCACACCACGGCCGAAGCCTTCCCGATCGACGTCATCTCTCGGGGCTACTCGGACAGCGCCACATCGGGGAGCACGACCGGGACGCTCGGGACAGCTCGGAATCCTCCCAGTCTGATCCGGAACGTCGCGCCCGAGCCCTCGTCGCTCGTCACAGAGATGGACCCGCCGTGCGCCTCCACGATCGCCTTCGTGATCGACAGTCCCAGGCCGGTTCCGCCGTTGCTCCTGCCGCGATCGGCCTCGACCCTCGCGAACCGATCGAAGATCCGGGGGAGGTCCTCGGCGGCGATGCCTCTCCCCTCGTCCGCCACCTCGATCACCAGGTCGTCGCCCGCTGCCCGGCACGAGACGTGGATCGTGTCGCCCTCATCCGTCGCCTTCACGGCGTTCTCGAGCACCCCGTCGAGCGCCGTCCCCAACCTCCCGGGATCGGCCCGGATCGTCCCGCGCGCGGCGATCCGGACCTGCCAGTCGCGTGTCGCGGTCGGCGTCCATCGGCGCACCAACCCTTCGATGAACGGCTCGATCCGAACCGCGCTCGTCGAGAGGAAGCCCGGGTGCCCGGCCGTCGTCAGGATCAGCAGCCGTTCCGAGAGGCTCGACAGGTGCCCGAGCTCGTCGAGGATCACCTCGGCATCCTTCGCGACCTGTCCGTTCAGGTGCGCGTCGCGGATCAGTTCGGCATGACCCCGCGCGACCGTGATCGGCGTCCGGAGCTCGTGCGATGCGTCGCGAACGAACTCCCGCTGCCCGATCAGGAGGCGGTGCTCGGACTCGGCGAGCCGAGCGGTCTCCTCGATCGCTGCTTGCCTCCTCTCCGCGTGCCACACCATCGCGAGGAACATCGCGGCCATGAGCGGGACCTCGGAGAGCTCGTCGGGGCTCTCGTGCCCGCGAGCGATCGTCACGGCGAGGGCGACGGCCGTGACGACCATCACGAAGAGCAACAGGAACATCGTCGTGCGGAGACGCCAGAGCCGGATGCCGTAGACGAGCGTGAGGCTCACCCAGATGAAATGGAACGGGATCGTCTCCCAATGATCGAGCATGAGGATGACCGCGACGTTGGCCGCGGCGAAGAGCCCCCAGGCGCCTCGACCCAGCGTCTACGCAGCGTTGAACCGATATCCGACATTCCGCACCGTTTCGATCACGTCGCCGCCGAGCTTCGACCGAAGACGTCCCACGCACACGTCCACCACGTTGCTGCCGGGATCGAACGAGTAGCCCCAGACGTCGGCGAGCAAACGCTCCCGGCTGCACACCTCTCCCTCCTGTCGCATCAGATGCTCGAGGAGGAGGAACTCGCGCTCGCTGAGGGTCACCCGTCGCCCGTCCATCTCGACGATCCTTCGGGAGAGATCGAGCGTGAAGGGTCCGCCGTTCAGGAACCGATGGTGGGGCCCGACGCTCGGTTGGCGGAGCCGTGCGCGGACGCGCGCGATCAGTTCGGCGAGCGAGAACGGCTTCGAGAGGTAGTCGGAGGCGCCGAGCTCCAAGCATCGGACCTTCGTCTCGACGTCGGAGAGCGCCGAGAGAACCAGGACACGCTGATCGGGACGGGTCTCCATCAGGCCCTGCAGTACGGACATCCCGTCGAGGTGCGGGAGGAGGAGGTCGAGCACGATCAGCTCGTAGGATCCGGAGCCCGCCATCTCGAGTGCCCGGATGCCGTCGTGCGCGCCATCCACCTGGAACCCCTCCGCCGACAGCGCACGTGACACGAAGCTCACGATCCGCGGCTCGTCGTCGATCACCAGCACCCGCGCCACGCACCCGATGCTAGGTGGGATCGGGCCGATGCGGAAGCCCACATGACGGAACCGTCATGTGGGCGCAGCGGCCGCATGACCACGACATGACGGTTCTCTGACGGGTGCGTCATGCCGGGCAAGGGCTTGAGACCCAACCTACAGTCGTGGCGAGCCGGTCCCCCGTCGTCCCGCCGGTCGAGGTCGAGAGAAGGAGGGCACCGTGGCTTCACGTCTGCAGAGGCTGCTCGTCGTCCCCGCCGCCGCTGGGCTCACGCTCGCGATCGGGAGCTGCGGAGGCGACGACGGAGGGATCGGCGCCACCGATGGCCGACTACTCGATCACGTTGGACGAGAGCAGCGCCCCGGCAGGCGAGGTGACGTTCGACGTCACGAACGAGGCGGAGCAACCGCATGAATTCGTCGTGTTCAAGACCGACCTCGCGGAAGATGCAGCTACCCGTCGACGCCGACGGCAACGTCGACGAGGAGGGCGAAGGCGTCGAGCTCGTCGACGAGCTCGAGGACATCGCGCCGGGCGACAATCCCTCGCTCACCGTGACCCTGGACGCCGCCAACTACGTGATCATCTGCAACCTCCCGGGCCACTACGCGCAGGGGATGCACACGACGTTCACCGTCAGCTGACGGCCGAGGCCGCCTACACTCCGGCCGATGCCGGAGCAACCGCAGACCCGATTCGCGCGGAACGGAGACGTGCACCTCGCGTACCAGACCGTCGGAACCGGGTCACTCGACATCCTGCTGGTGGACACATGGGTACACCACGTGGAGGCGATCTGGGAGTTTCCCGACTTCGCCCGTTTCCTTCGCCGGCTGAGTGCCTTCGGGCGGCTGATCCACTTCGACCGTCGAGGGACGGGGCTTTCCGACCCTGTCCCGCTCGACCGGCTGCCGGACTTCGACACGCAGGTCGAGGACGTCGTCGCGGTCCTCGACGCAGCCGAGTCTCGACAGGCTGCCGTCTTCGGAACCAACGACGGGACACTCGTGGCGATGCTCCTGGCCGCGGCCCATCCGGAGCGATGTCGATCGCTCGTGCTCTTCGCGCCAACGGTGCAACACCAGCAGGCAGCGGGTCTCCCGATCGAGGCGGTCGAAGAGGCGCTCCAGCAGATGACCGAGGCCGTCGACGAAAGCGGCGTCTACATCCTCGCTCCCAGCCGTCTCGGAGATGAGCCGTTCGACCGACACCTTCGTCGGTTCCAGCGCAACTCCGTGCGGCAGGGGGCGATGGCCCACTACTTCCGCCAATCGATGCTGTCCGACATCCACGACGTCCCTCCGAGGATCACGGCTCCCACGCTGGTCCTGAACCGCACCGGCAATCGGATCGTCGCGATGGAACTCAGCAAGGAGGTCGGTTCGTTCATCCCGAACGCCAAGCTGGTCGAGCTCCCGGGCGAGGACCACCTCGTGTTCTCGCAAGATATCGATCGCGTCATCGACGAGATCGAGGAGTTCCTCACCGGCGTCCGGATCGGGATCGGATCCGGATCGGATCCTCACCACGCTGCTCTTCACCGACCTCGTCGACTCGACGGCGCGGGCCGCCGAGATGGGTGATCGGCGGTGGCGGGATCTCCTCGATCAGCACCATGACCTGGTGCGGGCCGAGCTCGACCGGTTCGGCGGTCGAGAGGTCGCGACGACCGGGGACGGCTTCTTCGCGACCTTCGATTCGCCCGCGCAGGCCGTGCGGTGTGCACTCTCCGCGACCGCGGGCGTCGGGTCGCTGGGGGTCCGGATCCGCGCCGGCGTCCACACGGGTGAGGTCGAGGTCCGCGGGGCGGACCTCGGAGGCCTGGCGGTTCACATCGGCGCCAGGGTCGCTGCCGCGGCGCAGCCCGACGAGGTGCTGGTGTCGAGCACGGTGAAGGACCTGCTCGCGGGCTCGGGGGTCGGCATCGCGTTCGAGGACAAGGGCGAACACGAGCTCAAGGGTGTTCCCGGGATGTGGCACCTGTTCGCCGCCGCGCCCGATTAGAGGACCGTCGCTCTCAACGTTCGCCCGGTGGCCTCCGCGTCGACACCCTGGCCGGGTACACCTTGACTCGGAGGGTTGGCAGCGGCCTCCCGAGAGGCGTCGGGATACCGACACCCGAGACGGAGGTCCCCCGATCCGCCGGGACAACAGGTCGGCGCGCCACCGCAACGGCCTCACAGATCGAGCAAGCGAGAGAGGCTTGGGCGCGGGGGGACACGTGCGCCCGGGCCTCTCGTCCACGTATCTCGGTGGACCGAACGTCTCGGCGCCCCATCCCCCGGAGCTATCGGAGCCTCACCCGTCCGCCCGATGAAAGCATCGGCCGTTCAGGAGGCAAGATTGCGACATTCGAGCGATAGTGCTGTGGGCTCGAGCGGGTCACAGTGACCCTTCACTCGGCCGACGTCGAGTGCCAGTCACTGAGAAAGGATGTGGATGGCCCCGCTCGGCACCCCCCACCCGGCCATCGAGAACCTCTCGAAGCGCGGACAGATCACCGTCGTCACTTGTCTCCTGGCGAGTGCATTCATCGTCGCCACGCTCATCCGCCCGGCGACCGCGCCGGCAGAGCACTTCGTCTCGCTCGTGGTTCACGAGCGAGCTCCTGAGACCGCATCCGCGGAACGGCTCATCGAAGCCGTCGGCGGACGCGTCACGCGACCGCTCCCCCTGATCGGCGGATTCGCCGCCGACGTGCCGGCAGACCGCCTCCCGATGATCGGCCCCGATGGTCCGATCTCGGGCCTCTACGTGGATGCCCCCATCCGCATGGCCAGCATCGGAACGGAACAGTGGGACGACGTCGAGCCGAACCTGGCGTGGAGGAAGACGATCCGGCTCGGCCAGATCCCCTATGGGATCGACGGGAGCGGCGTGACGGTCGCCATGATCGATACCGGGGTGGCGCACGCTCAGGACTTCGGCGATCGCGTCGTCGCCCGGGTCGACTTCACACCCGGCGGGAACGGCGACGACGCCTACGGACACGGCACGCACCTGGCGGGCGTGATCGCCGGGAACGGCGCGGCATCGGGCGGCAAGTGGCGCGGCGTCGCGCCCGGCGCGAAGCTCGTTTCGCTGAAGGTGGCAGGACCCGACGGGGCGACCGACGTCTCCGTCGTGATCGCCGCGCTGCAATGGGTGGTCACCCATCGGGCGCAGTACGGCATCAAGGTGTTGAACCTCTCGTTCGGGACCGACAGCGTCCAGCCCTACGCGGTCGATCCGCTGAACGCCGCCGTGGAGCGCGCGTGGGCCGCCGGCATCACCGTCGTGGTCTCGTCCGGCAACCGGGGCCCGGGGACGATCAACAAGCCCGGCGACGACCCGTTCGTGATCACGGTGGGAGCCGCCGACCTCAAGCAGACGGCCGACCGCCGGGATGACGAGGTGGCTCCGTTCTCGAGCAGCGGACTCACCCAGGACGGGTTCATGAAGCCCGACCTCGTCGCGCCCGGCACCACGATCGTGGCGACCCGGGACGCGGGGAGCACCGTGGACACGCTGCATCCGGACGCCGTCGTCGACAACGACTATTTCAAGGGGACCGGCACCTCGCAGGCGGGCGCGATCGTCTCCGGCGTGGCTGCGCTGCTGTACGACGCGAACCCGACCCTCCGTCCGAACACGGTGAAGAGCATCCTGATGGGGAGCACGATCCGGTCGTCGCAGTACCGGACGGGAGGCGGGTCGGGACTCCTCGACGTCGCCGGTGCGTTCCAGAGCATCAACAGCGGCGAGTGGGCGAATCTCGGTCTCGTCCGGTCGCTCGGCGCCGGCGCGCTCGAGGGCAGCCGCGGGCGTTTCCACGTCCACACCGACCTCGACCATGACGGCCAGCTCGACCTCGTGACGGGTGAGCAAGACGTCCTCGGCGCGCCGTGGGATTCGACCTCGTGGTCGTCCACGTCGTGGTCATCCACGTCGTGGTCGTCCACGGCGTGGTCGTCCCTGATCTCGGAGAACCCCGGTTGGTCGAGCACCTCGTGGAGCTCGACCTCTTGGAGCGGGATGTACTGGAGTTCCACCTCGTGGAGCTCGAACTCGTGGAGCTCGACCTCGTGGAGCTCCACGAGCTGGAGCTCGGTGGCCTGGAGCTGAGGAGAGACGACATGAAGACACTTCCTCGTTCGGTCAAGCTCCTGATCACCGGAGCCTCGCTGCTGGGCCTCGCGTGCATCGCGATCCGTCTGCCCGAGATCGCGACGTTGGGACGTCCGCGATCTCCTCACCGTCGTCTTGCTCGCCGGGCTGACGATCGTCGCCGAGCGCTGCTCGATCCCGCTCCGCCGCGGAACCGAAACCGTGAACTTCGCGCTCACCGACGGCGTGTGGGCCGGCGCGCTCCTGCTCGTCACGCCGGGGGTGCTCACCGTGGCGGTGCTCGTGGGCGTGGTCGCCGGTGAGGCGCTGAACCGCTGGAAGCCGTTCAAGATCGCCTACAACGTCTCGCAGTTCCTGATCGGGCTCACCCTCGCGGAAGTGACCTTCGCCGTCCTCGGCGGGTGGGGCTCCGGACCGACGGACCCGGCGCGATGGGCCGCCGTGATGATGGCGATGTTCGTGGCCTTCGCCGTCAACGCGACCGCGATCATGCTGGTGGTGTCGATGGTCGAGGGCACGCGATTCATCGACGTGTTCCGTCTGCCCCTCGCGTTGAACGTGATGCACTGGCTCGGCAACGTGTTCCTCGGCATCCTCGGCGCGTTGGTCTGGGCCGCCGAGCCGGTGGCCCTCATCCTGATGATCGCCCCGGTGGCGCTCGCCTACATCACGTACCAGCGCTGGGTCGAGGGCATCAAGGAGCGCGACCAGATCCGCAACCTGTACGAGGCGGGCTGCACGCTCTCCGGCCCGCTCGCCACCGCGGACACCTTCGGCGACTTCCTGGGACTGCTCGAGAACCTGCTGCCCGCCGACCGGGTGGAGCTCGTCGTCGTGGACGAGAACACCGTCGCGGTGCACACGTCCGAAGGGATCCGGCACCTCACGGTCGACGACGCAGGATCGGATCCGATCGACGCGTTCGTCGCGGTCCGTGGAGGCGTCGCTCCCCAGATCGCGCTCGTCGGCGACGGGGACGACGTCCGCGGGGTGCTCGCCGTGTACCGGAGCGAGGCACTCACCGCGACCGAACGCGTCCTCCTCGACGGTTTCGCGACCCAGATCGCCGCTCGGCTCCGGAACCACCGCCTGTACGGGAAGACGCTCGAGCGAGCGCGTCTCTCGGAGATCGTGTCCCACACGTCGGACGGCGTGTTCACCGTGGACCTCGACGGCAAGATCACGACCTGGAACCCGGCGATGCACACGATCATGGGCTACTCCGAGGACGACGCGGTCGGCCGGCACTGCGAGGACATCCTCGGCCTCGGCCTGATCGCGGTCCTCGCGGACGACGACGCCGGCAACGGTGGGCTCGGCCTGACGACCGCCATGACGAAGGACGGGGTTCGGAAGGACCTTCGCCTCCGCACGAGCACGATCCGTGACGACGAGGGGGCGCCGCCGGCCCGGATCATCGTGGTGCGCGACGCGGGCGAGGAGATGAAGGCGGAGCAGATCAAGCGTGACTTCGTCTCGATGGTCTCCCACGAGCTCCGGTCACCGCTGACGCCGCTCCGAGGCTTCCTCTCCAGCCTCGTGGAGGGCACGGTCGACGACTCGCCCGAGAAGCGCAACGAGTACTACCGGATCATGCTGCGCCAGGCCCAGCGCCTGGAGCGTGTGGTGAACGACATGCTGGACGTCTCGCTGATCGAGGCCGGCGGGCTCGTCGTGGATCTCCAGCCGGTGCCGTTGGACCACGTGTTGGGCCGCCTCGTGAAGGAGTTCCGCGAACAGCACCCGGACCGTCCCGTCGTGCTCCGCGAGCCCGACCCGTCGGTCATCGTGTTCGCCGATCCCTTCCGCATCGAGCAGGTCGTGCTGAACCTCTTGTCGAACGCCCACAAGTACACGCCCGCGGCGCTCCCGATCCGGGTGAGCACGACGACCGGCGAGGGGACGGTGACGATCGCGGTCCGCGATCAGGGTGAAGGCATCGCGGCGGAACATCGCGACATGATCTTCGACCGGTTCTACCGGGTGCAGGACGGCCCCGGCGCCCGCCAGCCCGGCACCGGCCTCGGCCTCTACATCGCCCGAACGCTCGTCGAGGCGATGTCGGGGCGCATCTGGGTGGACTCCGAGGTCGGCGCGGGCACGACGTTCTCGTTCAGCCTGAAGACGGTCGGCGTGGATCGCCTCGCCGAGATCACGCTGGCGGAGCTCCCCCAGGCCCTCGAGGCGCACCTGGTCAGCATGCCGTAGGCATGCGGACCGGGTCAGTCCACGAGATCGAGCGCCTCGACCACGGGAGCCGCCGCGAGGTAGCCCTCCGCGTGTTCGGGCGTCAGCTCCTTCACGACGGCGCGGATGATGTCGATCGCCTCCTGCGCGTGCCGATCCGCCTCGTCGCCTGCACCCTTGACGGCTCGCTCCGCGCGGCTGAGCGCCGCCCGAGCCTGCCATCGCAGCAGCGGTGAGCCGAGCTCGTCGGCGAGCGCGACGGCCGAGCGGAGCTCGGCCGTCGCGCTCGTCGACTCGCCCTGCGCCGTGAGCACACGGCCCAGGGTCGTCTTCGCGTTCGCCAGGTACTTCCGCCGACCCGCCTGCTCCGCCAGCTCGATCGCGCGCGTGCTCCACAGTAACGCGTCATCGAGCCGACCGGATGCGAGATCCAGCTCGGCCCGATACGCGGCCAGCCGTCCGGAGACCAGCCAGCGCTCCCAGCCGCCGCTCGCGAGCGCGTCGTCCCACAGGGAGGACCACGACCGTTCCACGGCGGCGAGGTCGTCCATCAGCACCTGCGCGCCCGCGAGATCGGCCCTGGCGTTGATCCACGGCATGTTGAACGACGACGGGCCGAGCGCGGTCCGCGACCGCCTCGCTCCGAACGCCGCGCCTCCTGCGCCGCGAAGATCTCCCGCAGGGGGAGGGTCGAGTAGTTCGTCACGACGTTCGCGGGGCGTCCCATCCGCCCGGCGGTCTCGATCGCGCCGGTCCCCGGCGGCGACCGCCTCCTCGTAGCGGCCCAGGCTCGAGAGGATCAGCGCGCGCTGACCCGCCCCCCGCAAGAGGAACTCGGCGCTTCGACGCTCGAGCCCCCCGGTCTCGGCGGCCAGCTCCGAGTACTCGAGCGCGCGTTCGTACGACCCGGACCAGTACAGGGCGTTCGCGTGCATGTGGTAGTGCTCGGCGAGCTCGAGGAGCCGCTCCTCGCCCGGCCATCGCTCCGTGGCCAGGTCGCCCAGCTCGATCGCCCGGTCGAGATCGCCGTCGTTCCCACGCATGGCGACCGCCTGGGCGACCCGGGTGAGCGCGAGCGCTTCCAGCTTCGCCGGGCCGCGCGTCCGCACCAGGTCGAGGGCACGCTCCGAGAGCGAGAACGTCTCGTCGGTCTGCTCGGTCCACAGGGTCGCCCGGCCCCGCGCGAGCAGCGCTTCGATCTCATCCACCCCGTCCAGCTCGGGCAACAGCCCCGCGAGCTCCCGGTCGCCACGCTCGTTGTCCTCGAGCTCCACGAGCACGAGCGCACGGCGGAGCCGGATCCGGCGGCGGTCCTCGTCGGTCGTGGCGAGGTCGAGCGCTCGTGTGAAGAGGTCGTACGTCTCCTCCACCGCGAGCGCGTCCTTGGATCGCTCGGCGGCCGCGAGCAGATAGCCGCGCGCGGCGTCGACCTCGCCGGCCTCGCGCCAGTGGTGCGCGAGCAGCCATGCGAATCCGGCGGGATCGGCCAAAGCGGCCTCCAGATAGCGCGCCACCGAGCCGTGGAGCTCGCGCCGAGACGCCCTCGGGAGCGTCGCGTACGCGACGTCGCGGATCAACACGTGCTTGAACGCGAACTCCACGTCGCCCTCGACGCTGCTCTCCCGCCGTCGCGAGATCAGGCCGCGGACCTCGAGCGCCTCGAGGCCTTCATCGACGCCGTCCAGCTCGCCGGCCCCGAGCAGGACGTCGCGCCAGAACGTCTGCCCGATCACCGATGCCTGCAGGAGCGCCGCCCGCGCGCCCGCCGGAAGGGTGTCGATCCTCGCGGCGATCGCGGCGCGCACCGTCGAGGGCAGCTCGGCGCCGGACGGCTTCGCCGGCCACCGACGCCGTCAGTTCCTCGAGGAACAGCGGGTTGCCCTCGGCGACGGAGACGACGCGCTCGATCGCCTCCGGCTGCACCCCGGGGAGCAGCGCCGCGGCGACCGCCGCCGACGCTTCGGTGCCCAGCGGCTCGAGCGGGAGCGTCGTCTGCCCGACCATGCCCGCCGCCCCACATCCGGCGCGTCTCGAGGAACTCGGGGCGCGCGAGCGCCATCACCACGACGCGCGCGTCGCTCACGTGGGTGACGAGGTAATCGATCAGCTCGAGCAGCGTCTCGTCGGCCCAGTGCACGTCCTCGAACACGAGCAGGAGCGGCTGCCGCCCCGCGAGATGCTCGAGCAGCATCCGCACCGTGAACCGCAGGTGGATCGCCTCGTCGGGACGCTGATCGACGCCGAGCCCGAGGACGACGCTCAGGTAGCGCGTCGCGTCCGCCGCCTCCACCGCCGGGGAAGAGCTCCTCGACGAGCCCGGCGACCTTCAGACGGGCGGCATCGACCGGCTCGTTCTCGTAGATGTCGGCGAGCTCGCGCACCATCTCGGCGGCGGCGCGGTACGGCGTCGGCTCCTCGTAGGGCAGACTCCGTCCCCAGACCGCTCGGCCGCCGCGCGACCCGACCCACTCGGCGAGCTCGCGCGCGAGCCTCGTCTTCCCGATCCCGGCGGGCCCGAGGACCGTGACCAGGTGCGGTCGCGCGGCCTCGACCGCTCGCTCCCACACCGAGCCGAGCAGCTCGAGCTCGCGTTCGCGGCCGACGAACGGCGCATCGGAGATCGGGCCGGCTCCCGGGCTCCGCGGTCGTGCCGGCGACCGACCACGCCGCGACCGGCTCGGCCTTGCCCTTCGCCTCGACGGCCGGAAGCTCGTCGAACCGGAACGCGTGCTTCGTCAGCCCGTGGGTGGCGTCGTCGACCACGAGCGAGCCGGGCTCGGCGGCGCCCTGGAGCCGCGCGGCCGTGTTCACGACGTCGCCGGTCGCCAGCGCGTCGCCCGGCGCGGCAGTCCATCGCGACGACGGCCTCGCCCGTGCAGACCGCGGCGCGCACGGCGAGATCGAGGCCCGCATGGCGCTCGTTCAGTTCCTCGATCCCCTCGAGATCGACAGACCGGCGCGGACCGCCCGCTCGGCGTCTTCCGCCCGAGCGAGCGGCGCGCCGAAGACGGCCATCACGGCGTCGCCGATGTACTTCTCGACGACGCCCCCGTGCCGCTCGATCCGCGTGCGACATGCATCGAAGTACAGCTGGTTCCGGTCGCGCACGTCCTCCGGGTCGGCGCCGTCCGCGCGCGCCGTCGAGCCGACGATGTCGACGAACAAGATCGAGACGAGCTTCCGCTCTTGCTGGCCGGTACCGGTGGAGAGCGGCGTCCCGCACGCCGGGCAGAACCGGGCCCCCGGGGGGACGTCCGCCCCACAGTTCGGACAGTTCATATCGAGGATTGTGCCCTTCGGTCGAGCGAAGCGTCGAGGGCCCCGCGCTCGGTCATGCGCCCCCGTCGTCGTCGAGCGCCTCTTTTCGCAGCCGCTTCCATCCGTCGCGTTCGAGCAGCAGCGAGATGGCCGTCCCGAGGACCAGCGACCAGAAGAAGGACCCGAGGCCGAACACCGTCATATGCGAGAGGGCGATCGCGAAGGCGAACAGCGGTCCGAGGACCAACGGCCCGGCGCCGATCTCCCGGATCGCGACGGCGAGCGCCGGCACGAGTGCCAGCCCCGCCATCGTCAACAGGAGGACCGGCGGCACGAGCACCGCGAGATCCGCAGCCGTGGCGGCGAAGATCGCGATGAGCAGGCCCGCCGCGACGGGCACGTAGATCGAGCGATAGCGGAGGGAGCGATCGCCGGCCGTCGGTCCTGCGGTGACCAGGACCGGCGGCAGGGCGAGCGACATGCTGAGCGGCCCGAAGAGCGACCCCACCACCGTCCCCGCTCCACTGACGACGTTGAGGACGCGATCGGGCGGGCGGAATCCCTGGTTCCGCAGGTAGATCACCGAGGGGACGTTCGACTGGACCGTCATGAGGGCGATCAGCACCGGGGTGACGGTGGCGATCGCGGTCCACGAGAACTCGGGGCGGATGAGCTCGAGACCGGGCAGCGCGAAGGTCGACGGGAAAGCCCCGAGTTGACCCGTCACCGCCGCCGCGAGGAACCCGGCAACGAACGCGGGCAGGACGGGCGGCAACCGCGTCCCGAGGACACGCTGACTGATCAGGTACGCGAGGACCGCGCACCCCACCATGATCGGGACACGCGTGCCCCCGGTCGTGGAGAGCGACGTGAAGATGTTGACGACGAACGGGATCACAGCGCCGGCGATCAGACCCTGCACGATCGGAGCGGGGATCCATGCGGCCAGCCGGCCTGTGAGCCCGAGCATCGCCGTCACGAGCACGATCGCCCCCGCGAGGATCGAGGCGCCGGCGAGCTCGGGGAAGCTGATCCGGTCTCCCAGCGAGACGAAGAAGATCAGCGCGAAGACGTTGCCGGTGAGCAGCAGCGGCATCCGATACCGGAGCGTGAGGACGAGGCTCGGGATCATCGGCAACCCGTAGACGAGGGCGATCCACCCGCTGGTCCGCCGTTCCGAGAGCCCAAGACCGTGCGGACCCGCCGCGGTCAGGACGATGCTGAGTACCGCCAGGAAGACGATCCCGACCGTGAGTCCCGCGATGAGCGCCGGGAGCGTGACTTCCGGAGCTCCTCGCTCGAGCCGCAGCGCCATCGACGTCCTCAGCCTGCGGCGTGAGCGATCGCGTTGTCCAGGTCTCAGTTGCAGCTCACCGGACCGCCAGAGTCCAACACGGTCCCGTTGATGGCCACGTACTCCCACGAATAGGAGTTGGCAGCGAGATGGAGCTTCAGCACGCCGAAGGTTGCCGTGTTCCCGAACTCGAAGTTGGGGTCAGGCGTGCTCAGGATGCCGCCGTGGTTCCGGCCGCCGGTTCCGACGATGAATTCGCGGACCCCGTTCGGGGTCGCCTGTGCGGCCGGATCCTGCTTCCCATAGCGCTGGTAGTTGTGTTCGTGCCCGTTCAAGACGATGTCCGCACCGGCCGAGTAGAGGTCGTCCCAGAAGGCCTTCGGGCCTGGAAGTACGTCGTTCCCGTGGCTCGATCCCGAGTTGAACAGCGGGTGGTGCCAGTACGCGAGGATGCACGGCTTCGTCGTGTTCGCCAGGTCCTGCTCCAAGAAGTTGTTCTGTACCGTCCCCTCGATGCAGGTCACCTGACCACAGTTCGAGTTCAGCGCGATCAGATGCCACGCACCGATGTCATAGCTGTAGTACCCGGCTCCGACTCCGCCTGAGGGTCGACCTTTCGAGGCCCAGTAATCGAAGTACCCCTGGGCGCCCACGACGTGGTACTCGTGGTTGCCGATCGCCGGATAGGTCGCCTGGGCGAACTGACCCCACGACGGGTCATAGCCGACCGTGAATTGGTCCAGCGTGCCGTCCTCGTACTGCAGATCGCCCAGCGGGAGGACCGCCTCCGCTCCGGTCAGCAGTGCAGCCGTCGCGCGCTGCTGACATTGGGACGGCGAGGATCCGTTGAAGGTCGACGACGTCGGATCGCAGACGATATCGCCGGCTGCGGCGATCAGATGACTGGGACCCGGATCGGTCTCATCCGTGTCCGCGGCGCTGGTGCAGCCCGGATCGGCGGGGAAGTCGGTGAACCCGTCCGAGTCGTTGTCGACACCGTCGGCACAGGCGGCCGGGGGCGGCGGATCGGTCTCATCCGTGTCCGCGGCGCTGGTGCAGCCCGGATCGTTGGGGAAGTCGGTGAACCCATCCGAATCGTTATCGACACCGTCCGAGCAGGCCGGCGGCGGCGGATCCGTCTCATCTGTATCCGCGGCGCTGGTGCAGCCCGGATCGTTGGGGAAGTCGGTGAACCCATCCGAATCGTTATCGACGCCGTCCGAGCAGGCCGGCGGTGGACCGACGGAGGTGGTCTGGACCGCGAGCTGAGGTTGATTCGAAGTCGCCTCTCGACTGGTGAAGCTGACATCGCCCGTCGCATTGCACCCCACGGCGTGTCTGATCAGGAAGCTCACCGGAACGCCAGCGGTGACGGCGGCGGTGACGTTGAAGTCCTTGTACCCCGTCTTCGTCGTCCAATGCCCCGTCGCGAGGACCGACCCGGTCGGGCCCGGCTGGTTGCTCCACTTGATGGTCTTCTCGCCCCAGGTGTCGTTCGCGGCGCGCAGGACTTCGACGCCGAGGGTGCACTTGCTCGTTGGTCGTCGCGAAGAGGCGCAGGGTGGCCGCGCTGATCGTCTCGCCGCCGGAGAGAGCGGGCACAGCGAAGCGGATGTACGTGATCTTGAGGTCGCTACGCACTTTGAGCGTGAGGGCCGTGCCCCGGTTGGAGTTCGGGCTGGTGGAAAGGACGAAAGTGTCGGCGGTGGCGGGGACGGTCAAGGTGGCGGCGGAAGCGGGTGCGAGCGAGCCCGCCATCATCGCGAAGATCGCGATAACCGATGCCGCAGTCACACGTACCGATTTCCGCATCTCGCCCATCCTTCGGGTCAGGAGTCTCTACACAGGGAACCACTGACCTTAGCAATATCTTGAGCTGGGTCAGTCTTTCGCCGTAGGGAAAAAGACCGACAAAAACGGTTGTCGCTTCCTGAAACACCGGAGAGGAGCACGGATCGCTCCTCACCCGCCGACGGGTGTTCTCTTTCGTCGAGGTAGACCCACACCGAGCCGCTCGACTCCTCGACGCCCACCCCGATCACGCCGGCTCCGATCGGGAACTCCGTGACCGCCAGTGTCGAGGGATCCACGCGGTAGAGCGATCCGCCCTCGTCCCCGACCCAGACGGCATCCGAGCCAACTGCCATGGCGGTCGGAGCGTCTCCGACGCGCGTAGGCCGACCCGCGGTCTCCGAGCTGGTGTCGATCCGCGTGACGACGCCCGCTGCGCGGTCCAGGACCCAGAGGAAGTCACCCCGCGCGAAGATCTGATCGATGGTCCCGCCGACCTCGAGCGGTTTCCCGACCTGCTTGAGGGTCACCGGATCGATGCGAACCACCGCACCAGAGACGACGTCGGCGACCCACACCCCGTCCTTCGTCGCCGCGAGCTTGTCCAAGGATAGGCCCGTATCCACCTGGTCTCGCGCCCCGGTCCGAGGATCGAGACGGACGAGCGTCCCGTCGCTCTGACCGACCCAGATCGAGTCGGCGATCGCGAGCGAATACGTCGTGAGCCCTCGAGGCGGGGGGAGCTTGAGGAACACATCCGGTTCGTCGGTGGCCGGGTTGATCCGGTAGAGGGTGTCGCCGGTAAGGGCCCAAACCGCGTCGAAGGCGGTGAGCACAGAAGCGGACGGTCCGATCCCCACGTCGGTCTCGTCGGAGCGGATGTCCTCGTGGAGCGGGTCGATGTGGAGGAGGAGTGGCGGCTGGAGCAACCAGACGCCGCCCTCACCGACCGCCATAGGGTGGTCGGGAAATCGACTCTCGACACTCTGATTCCCGATGGGGATCCGGGAACGCACCGCGCCGGTCTCCGCGTCGATCATCGCGACCGAATACCGCGTCCCACCCTTCTGTTTCGCAGTCTCCGCCCCACCGGAGAGAAGGATGGAGGCCACGATGATCAGCGCGAGGGCTCCGGTGCCGACGCCCACGAGCAACGCCCATCGCCGCCCCGCGGTCGGGAAGATCTCCCGTCGGCGCTCGGCAGCCTCCTCCGCCTCGAGAGGCGGGATCAGGTCGTGACCGTCGACTCCGGTCACGCCGAAGAGGCGGAACTCGCCGTCGAGCCCCTTGAGCTGATGGACGCCGTGCTCTGCGAACGTGATGCCGGCGCCGGGGACGATCTCTCGCACGGACGCGGGCACGAGGACCTCGCCCGGACCGGCGACCGACATCACCCGCGCGGCGGTGTTCACGACGAGCCCGCCGGGCTTCCGGCTCACGGTCTCAAGCTCGCCGAAGCTGATGCCGGCCCTGATCTCGATCCCGAGGCCTCGGACGGCCTCGGTCGCCTCGACGGCGCACCGGATCGCGTCGGCCGGTCGCTCGAACACGGCGAAGAACCCGTCGCCCGCCGTATCCACCTCGCGCCCGTCGAAGCGATGGATCAGGCCGCGCAGGATCCGGTGATGCCGGGCGACGAGCTCGCCCCAGCGGGTGTTCCCCATCTCGGCGGCGATCGGTGTGGACCCGACGATGTCGGTGAAGAGCACGGCGCCCAGACCACGCCCGCCGGTGCGCCGCTGCATGGGCGGGAGTCTAGGGCGTGCTCGTCGTGGAGAGAGGAACGACGAGTGCGTCCACGGGATGACCCTTCAGGGAGAGGTGTCGCCGCTCCCGATCGTCGGATCCGAGCGCAGCGGCGACACCCTCGGTGACGAGGATCTCGCCGGGTCCCGCTTGGGCTGCGAGGTGCGCGGCGACGTTCGGTGTGTCTCCGAGCGCGGTGAACTCGTACGTCGAACCGCGCGAGACGACGCCGACGAACGCCATCCCGGTGTGCACGCCGGCCCCGAGTGGGAGCCATGGCCCCTCGACCGACCCGTATCCCACGGCGCCGAACAGGTCCTGCGCGGTCTCCACCGCGTGCCGCGGGTGATCCGGTCCGGTCATGAGGGGGAGGAAGAACCCCACGACCTCGTCCCCCACGAACTTGTCCAGGAGGGCGCCGTGATCGAGGAACACCTCGGTGGCGGTCGCGTAGAACCGTTGCATCAGCCGCGTGAAGTCCATCGTTCCCAGCTTCCTCGCGAGGTCGCTCGAACGACGAACGTCGGCGAAGAGGAAGGAGATGTCGACCTCCGCCCCGCTCACCTCCTGTCGGCCGAGGTGGCCCAGACAACGGCGGCAGAGGTTCGGGTTCTTCTCCCAGGGCCTGAAAGCGGAGCCCATATGACGGAGCAGGAATCCCGCGGGACCGTGGAACGGCACGTTGCATTGCTTGCATCGCGGCCCCGACGGAAGCAGCCGGAAGAACCTGCGGCCCGACCGCACGCGCGGGTGGCTCCCCGTCAGGTATGCCCGCCACTCGTCCTCTCGCGTCGCGAACTGCCGAGGCATCCTCTGACCTCCTACCGGCCGAACCCACGATAAGCCACGCGTGTTCCCGGGTAGCCGGCCGCTAGGGTCGCGCCGGCCCGGCGAGCCGCTGTCGGATCCGCTCCGCCGAGACGACGTTGTCCTTCCGCTCGAAGCGCTCGAGGGCATCACCGTACGCCGCGCGCGCCTCGTCAGGACGGCCCGCCGCCGCTTGCACCATGCCCCGCACCTCGTAACACTCCCCCTGCCACACGAGGTAGTCGGTCGCGTCCGCGATCTCGATCGCCTCATCGGTCAGCGCGAGCGCCTCGTCGTGCACGCCGCGGCTCGACAGGATCCGTGCCTTCGCGATCCGCCACTCGGATTGGGACGCGAAGTCGTCCTCGGCCGTCATCTCACGACTCCGTTCGACGAACTCCTCGGCCTCGTCGAAACGACCCAGGTCGCAGAGCGTCATCGCGAGGAGCGCACAGATCGTCGAGTTGAACGCCTTCTCATCGATCGCCTCGTACGCCTCGTGCATCTCGCGGAAGAGGGCCTCGGCCTCCTCGAGACGGCCCTCCAACCGGAGCATCTCGCCGGCCCCCTGATTCGTCGCGACGACCGCCCGGGAGATGCCGAGCTCCGCGAAGAGCGTGTCCGCACGTGCGAGGAGCTCGTGTCCCTCCTCGAACCGCCCGGCCATCCCGAGCAGCGCCGCGGTGACACGCATCGACTGCGCCTCGCCCGTCGGTGTCTCTCCGCGAAGCGCCGCCGCCCGCTCCACGACGGCGAGGGCGTCGTCGACCGGAAGCGGTCCGAAATACGCCGCGATCGACCTCGTCGTCGCGATCCAGAAGCGATCGCGGCGCCGCATCGCCGGCGCCCGCGCGACGACCTGGTCGAGCAGGGCGATCGTCTCGGCGGTCCTCCCCCGATAGAACGCGAGCAACGCGAGGCCGAGGACGGCGCCGTCGCGGATCTCGTCATCGCCGAGCGCTTCGGCCTGGTCCAGCACGGCTTGCACCTCCTCCCGCGCCTGCGCCAGCGGGTGGGTCGCGTCGACCGAGTTGTGGTTGAGGCTCCTGTTCAGCTCCGCCAGCAACGCCATCCGGCGGTCGTCCGCGGCGGTGGCCGCCTCGAGCGCGCGCAGCGACGTCTCGTACGCGAGGGTGTACTCGCCGACCTCGGGGAGCACGTCCGAGAGCAACAGGAGCGCCTTGGCCCGGACCCGGTCGTCCCCGAGCTCGTCGATCCGCTCGAGCAGTGGTCTCGCCGTGCCGAAGTCGCCGCGCTCGTCGGCGCGGACGGCGGAGGAGTACAGATGTTCGGCGGCACGCTGGGCGATCCCTCGCGCTCGCTCGTCCACGGCGCCGAGCTCGGCGCGGTACCGGAACGCCTGCTCGAGATGGTGCGCGAGGATCTCCTCGTATTCGGCCAGCCGCTCCTTCGCGGCCTCCTCGAGCCAGTCGGCGAACCGCTCATGCAGCTCCGCACGCTGTTCCTTCGGCATGGCCTGGTAGGCCGCGTCGCGGATCAGCAGGTGCCGGAATCGGAACGCGTCTTCGCCGGCGAACTCCGCTCGGTCGGGACGGATCAACTCCTTCCGGGCGAGCGCCAGCAGCCGCGTCGGCACCTGCGAGCGGGCCGTCTCGGAGCTGAGGGTGGTCACCGCGCCCCGATGGAACACCTTCCCCTCGACGGCGCCGCGCTCGATCACGGCGCGCTCCTCCGCGTCGAGCCGATCGAGGCGGGCGGCGAGCAGGAGGTGGATCGTCGGCGGCACGGTCACGTCGGCCAGGTCCTCGACGCTTCGCCACGCGCCGTCCTCGAACCGCAGCAGCCCGTCGTCGATGAGCATCGCGAGCATCTCCTCGACGAACAAGGGGTTGCCCTCGGCCGCCTCGAGGATCCGGTCGCGTGCGGTGGCGGGGATCTCCGCCCGTCCAAGCAGGTTGTCGACGAGCTGCGACGCCTCATCGGCGGGAAGTGGCTCGAGCAGGATCGACGTGGCGTTCATCTTCCCGCCGCCCCATCCGGGCCGCACCTCGAGCAGCTCGGGACGCGCGATGCACAGGACGACCAGGGCCGCGTCGCGCGTCCAGTCCGCCAGGTGCTCGATCAGATCGAGGAACGTCGGCTCGCCCCAGTGGATGTCGTCGAACACGACGACGACCGGTCGCTCCCGCGCGAGATGCTCGAGGAGCTTCCGGACCGCCCAGAACGCGTCCTCGGTGGCGCCGGGCTCGGCCCAGTCGAAGAGGCCGGCGACGAGCCCGGCCACGCGCTCGGCGTCGGGCGCGCCCTCGAGGACGGACTCGAGCTTGGAGCGCGCGATCGCGGGCAAGTCCGTGTCGAGGATCGAGGCGGCTCGGTGGATCACCTCGGCGAGCGGGAACAGCGTGATGCCGTCCCCGTAGGAGAGACACCGGCCGCGGAGAACGGTCGCATCGACCGCGGCGCCGGTCAGGAACTCGTGCACGAGCCGCGACTTCCCGACGCCGGCCGGACCCATCAGCGTGAACAGATGCGACGTGCGGTCGACGACGGCGCGCTCCAGCGCGTGTTCGAGGAGCGAGAGCTCCTTGGCGCGACCGACCATCGGCGAGTCGAGGTGACGCTCGTGCCCCGCGGCGTCGGCGGAGACGGCGATCAGCCGGAACGCCGGGACGCGGTCCTCCTTGCCCTTCAACGTCAGCGGGTCGACCGCCTCGACCTCGACCGCGTCCTTCACCAACCGGTAGGTGGGCTCGCCCAGCAGGACCTCGCCTGGCGCCGCGGCCTGCTCCAAGCGGGCCGCGACGTTCACGGCGTCGCCGGTGACGAGGCGCTGCCCGTCGGCGGGGTCCCCGGCGACCACCTCGCCCGTGTTCACGCCGATCCGTGCCGCGAGGCCCTCGCCGTGCTCTCGCTCGAGATCCGCGTTCAGCACGGCGAGGGCCTCGCGCATGCCGACCGCGGCGCGGACGGCCCGCACGGCATCGTCCTCGTGGAGCCGCGGGATCCCGAAGACCGCCATCACCGCGTCTCCGATGAACTTCTCCACGGTGCCCCCGTGGCGCTCGATCACCGCGGCCATCTCGTCGAAGTACCGGCCCATCACGCGGCGGAGGGCCTCGGGATCGAGCCGCTCGCCGAGGGCGGTCGACCCCGTCACGTCCGCGAACACGATCGTGACGACCTTCCGAACGTCCGCGGCGGGAGCGTCGGGCTCACCGAGCGGCGTGGCGCAGTTCGAGCAGAACCGAGCTCGGTCGGCGTTCTCCTCCCCGCAGCTCGGGCACCGCTTCACGGACGGAGCATAGGTCAGGCCCTGCGGCGGGGATCCGAGTTGCGAAGGAGGGCCGCGATCAGGTGGCGGTCCAGGTCCCGGGCTTCGAAGCCGCCGCGGCCAGCACGATCACATCGCTCGGACGGAGGACCGGCGGCTGTCCCAGCATCCAGTGCTTCACTCCCCTCGGACCGCCGACGAACACATCGCTCGGTCGCTGCTTGATCGTCCATTCGTCGGCGAGGATCGCGAGCACGCCTCGGACCGGAACGTCCTTGCCGATCGCTGCCGAAAGAAGCGTGCCGGCCCGAAGTGCCTCGGCCGACGCCTTCGGCAGGAAGTTCGTTCGATGACCGTTGTGGGTGAGCGTCCTCGGATTCACCACGATGGCGCCTGACAGGTTCTTCGTGTTGATCGTGAAGACGCCAGCAGGCCCGATCACGAGATGGTCGACGTTGGCGCCGCGCAGTCCGATCGGGATGTCGTGGAACACGAACCAACCTTCGGGCAACCGTCCGAGCCACCAGGACGTGACCCGCTCGCCGTTCGCACCCTTCCGCCACGCGCGCTCGTCGGTATGCACACGGAGAGCCCGTGCCAGGAGGGTCCGGATCGGCTGGGCCGCGCGGAGCTCTCGGGCCTTCTCGGCCGCCGAGGTTCCGGCTCGGCGCCCGACGAGCGTCTCGCCCAGCTCGACGCGAGCCCACTGATCGTTCGGATCGGCATCCATACAAGGAGTGGTCGGCACGCCGCGCCCGCTGCATGAGCCCGTCGCCGAGCGCGTTCGAAGCTAGGCGACGTCCGAGGGATCGTCGAGGCCGTACAGGCGGCGACCCGCTGCCGACATCCCCGCCGCCTCCGCCGGCGAGATCCTCCGGCCGGGTTCCTCTCGAGATCCCCGCCGCTTCCGTCGGGAGCGTTTGGGCTCCTCGGCCGGCTCCTCCGCCGGAGGCCTCGGCACCGAGGAGTGTCGCGCGTACTTCGGCCTCGACAGGACCCACGCGTCTCGATCGGGTCCGACGACGACCTCCTGGGCGGAGGCATCGACGGGTCCCGACAAGCTCGGCGAGGGCGTCGCGTCGGCGGTCGAGGCCGGTCCGTACGGCGTGGTGCTCGATCGAGCCGCCTCGAGCCATCGCTCCTCGAGCTCTCGCCGCTTGAACTCCGCGGCGAACCGCTCCGCGCCCCACTTCGTCGCCCGCTGCTGGGCGTATCTGAGCAGGGCGATCTCGACGAGCTCTTCCTCGGCCAGCATCCGCTTCCTATCGGCCTCCGAGCCCAGAAACTTCAGTCCGACCTGCGGGCCCCTACCAGTAGCGCGCGGTCGCCATCGCGAGGACGGCGAGGACCAGCAGGACGAGGTCGGTCTTCCCGTGGCGCTCCAACGCCCTCCCGAGCTGATCCATCCGAGACTGTTGCTCCGGCGTCGGCGGACCCCCCGAGGCAGCGATCTCGCCTCCCAGGTCGACGAGCGCGTTCGACGTTGCGTCCGACGCCGATCGCCCCGACGAAGGCCGAGATCGTCGCGAGCACACCGCCGATCGTGAGCACCAGCCCGAAGCTCGAGGTCACCCAGTCACCGAGCGAGGGGTACGAGCTCATGTTCTTCAGCCACAGGATCCAGCCGGCGACCACGGTCACCGCGCCCAAGACGGTGATCACCTTCGCGACCTTCCGCTTCTTGACCACCGCGGTCAGCAGCGGCCCGGCGGACGGGCCCACCTCGGCGACCGAAGGGCCGATGAACCCGACGAACAGGAACGCCGAACCCACCCAGAGCACCCCGGCCAGGATGTGGAACGACCTGAAGACGATCATGAATGTATCCGCGGCGATCATCGGCTCCCTTCCCTGTCGTGGACCGGCCAACGATACGGCACGTTCCGCGCAACCAGAGATAGATTCGACGGCAGTCGACGAAGAGGAGGTCTCAGATGGCGAGCATCGAGTCACGGAGCTTCGACGGGCCCGACGACACGAAGGCGATGGACAAGACGACGATCGAGGTCGTCGACCTCGCCGGCGGGAAGATCCAGCGGACCACGTTCGAGCCTGGATGGCGGTGGTCCGAATGCGTCGGTCCGGTCATGGGCGCGGACCGCTGTCAGGTCGAGCACATCGGGTACGCGGTCTCGGGCCATCTGCACGTCGAGCACGATGACGGCAGCACCAACGAGATCCAGGCCGGAGACGTCTTCCGGATCGCGCCGGGGCACGACGGGTGGGTCGTCGGCGACGAGCCCATCGTCATGATCGAGTTCCAGGGAGCGCCCCACCCGGCCGGGAGCTGAGGGTCAGCTCTCGAGCTCGTCGCGGAGCGCGGAGAGCCACTCGACCGCGATCCGATCCTGCGGCCGGTCGGCGGCGCGCGATCACGTATCCTCGAGGATCCGCTTCAGCAGCTCGAGGTTCGAAGCGATCGAGGCATCGATCTGCGACGCGGCCAGCGGATCCACGACCCGCGAGATGATCGACGGAGGTTCGAGCTCCACCCAGTTGGTCAGCCGCGTCGCTTCCGCATCCACCTCCAGGGCGAATCCGATCCGTGCCCGGAAGAGCCCGATCTCACCCTCGACGATCAGTCGGCGCGGGGGGTCGAACGCCGTGACCTCGAGCGCCTCCTCCCTCCTCTCCGGCGCGGATCGGATCTGCCGGTACGTGGTCCCGACCCCGACGGACGAGGGGGACGTCTTCCATATGACCTCGATCGCGGGATCCCAGAACGGTAGGTTCTCGAGGTCCGCCAGGAACGCGAACACCTCCTCCCGTGGCCGCTCGATCCTGATGACGTTCTCGAGATAGGTGGTCATGGCTGTCTGTGCTCGTTGTTCATCGAACGCTTCCTTCCGGATCCATGGCAGGCTGACGTCTGAGCCGTTCGGGGCTCGTGGAGAAGCTTTCCTCCTGACCCCGCGCGCGTCAGTGACCTAGGTAGGGACGTCGAGTGACCGAAGTTGCCGCCGGCGGCTGCCCCGGGCCTCCTCATCGAGCCGGACGGGATCGAGGATCTCGATGCGGTCCTTCGAGGTCGCCACGATCTCGGCGGCGCGCAGATCTCGCAAGGCACGTGCCACGACCTCCCGGACGGATCCGATGGCATCGGCCAGCTCGAGCTGAGACACATCCGCCACGAGCGGAGCCTCCGGTCGTTGCTGCGTAGAACCGAGTTCGAGGAGGTGGGAGGCGACCCGCTGCTTCACCGAGCCGAAGGCGTTGATGGCGATCTGTTCGATAGCCTCGTCGAGCCGGCGGCTCACATCCTCCGCCATCGCGTAGGCGAGACGGACGTCACGGCGTGCGGCGTCCTCGAGCCGGCGCGCGTCGATCACGAACACACCCGTCGGTGCGAGGGTCTGGGCGTCGACGTTGAGGGGCCCGCCGATGATGAGCGCGGTCCCGATGACGTCGCTCGGACGCCCGTAACGGATCGTCACCTGGCGGCCCTCGCGAGAGGTCACGTAGATCCGGATCAGCCCCGAGACCATGAGCATCGCGCGGGCAGGCTCGCCCCCGCGGTAGATCGTCGTGCCCGCCGGGTAGTCGACGCGGACCTGGTCCGCGAGAAGCGGATCGACGACATCGGAGGGGAGTCGTCCCAGGAAGCTCTTCGCCAGCGACTCAGCCACGTCCGGATCCATCGCCTCGAGACAACCACACCGTGCTCGGTCAGTCGAGGAGCAGTCCGCGGCGCGACGGGTGATGGTCCCGGGAAGGGTCAGGTCTCGAGCTCGTCGCGGAGCGCGGAGAGCCACTCGACCGCGATCCGATCCTGCGGGCGGTCGGCGGCGCGCTTCATGCGGATCAGATCGTCGAGAGAAGCGACCCGCACGACGAGCCCGTCGAGGTCCTCGTCCGTGGCCGAGGCGTCGAGGTCGGCGAACCCGTCCGTGCCGGCCGGCGTGCCCAAGCAGTCGATCGGACCCGCGTCGGTCGCGAACGTGAAGTGGTCTCCGGCGTCGAGCGTCCGGCCGTCGAGCAGGAACGGTGCGTCGGCCGGGGCTCCGCGGAGGCGGGCATGGAGGCTCCGGAGGGCTTCCGCGAGCCGCTCGAGGTTCCCGCGATCGCGAGCCGGGCAGATGTCGACGTCGCCCGTCATCATCGGCGAGCCGCGGAGGGCCGCCGCGTAACCGCCGATCAGCACGAACCGAACGCCGTGGTCGACGAGCGTCCGCAGGCCGGCGATCGGGTCGAAGGCGGGTTCGCTCACGAGGTGCTCGCCGGACGGCGCAGTCCCCGAGTGCGATCCCATTCCGTGGCGGTGAGGCGCACGCGGTCGATCGGCGACAGACGCAGCCGCTCCCGGATCAACGTCCGGTCAACGCCGAGGCCGGGTCGCTCCACCAGGTCGAGGGCGAGGCCACACCCGCGGAGAAGGACGTCGAGCGTGTCGAGCCGCGGGGACACGTGGTCCCGCTCGATCCGCGAGACCGCCGGCTGCGGCACGCCGGTCGCGCGGGCGAGCTCGCGCTGCGTGAGCCCGGCCCGCCGCCGTGCCTCCCGGAGGAACATCCCCGCTCTCATGAAGCGGATGATAACAGAAACGTTATCAGGCCGTCGATCGAGGGCCCCTGCATCGACGTGATCTCTCGGACGGGAACGCGAAGCAGTTCGTCGTCGTCACCCAGCACCATGTAGGTCTGTGCGTCCTCGTCGAGGAATGCGACCCACCCGGTGACGGTGCGCGCGTAGCCCCCACGAGATGCCAGCTCGAACGAGGTCGTCCCACCTCGGCGCAGAGCGGCGCGGACGTCATCGGCGGGTGCGCGCGCCGGAACCCGCATCGCCGGGCGCTGGCGCAGCTCGTCTCGGAACGGTGGGAGGGTCCGTCGATCGCCGACCGCATCGTCCTCGGGCTGCGGCGGCCGGGCACGCTGATCCAAGGGACGGACCGGATCGTGCAGCGTGATCGTCATCTGAGTCTCCTCGCGTTCGCGGTTCAGGGAGAGGAAGGGAGCCCACCGTGGTGGAGCTCCCTCCCCCCCGTGACCACCGCGCCCTGCAGGAACGCAACGCGGCGGCGTCCTTCGGGTCAGACCTTCGCGGGCGCTCCCTCGAAGAAGGCCAGGTCCCCGATCTGCGTCGACCGGAGCTCGACCTTGTTGCCGATGTGCTCGCGCACCCAGCGCTCGGCCACCGGGACCGACGCGTCGGCCTCCTTGTGGGTCTCCCACAGGCTCAGCGACACGCACTTCCTGTCGCCGATGTCCGCGAGGCCGTAGCGGATGAAGCCGGGCTGCTCCTGGAACGTGCGGAGCATGCCCTCACGGGCGGTGCGGGCGAGCTCTTCGAACGAGCCGTCCTTGATCTCATACGTTGCGATTCGAACGTGCTGCATATATGTGCGCTCCTTCGATTCGTTGTTGCGGACCCGATACCGACGGGCCAACGTGAGCCAGATCGAGAGCGGCACTCGCTCGGGATATCAAGCCTGCGCTGGAACCAGCGATAGAACGGGATCGGCGGATGCGATCTCCGTGACTCCTGCTTCTCCCCTCACATGGATGGGGATCGCGTCACTCCAAGTGTACGTCTTTGCCCAGACCGCACGACAGCGACGCAGCGACGCCTCACGACGACAGGTTCGCGTCGCATCGCGGCGACGCGAAGGGCTCAGGCGTATCGGCCGCACTCGATGCAGGCGTACCAACCCCCCGCCGGGTCGTCCAGCACGAAGGTCGTGTGACGCCCGCA
Organism: uncultured Actinomycetota bacterium; assembly: GCA_963737525.1. Lineage (GTDB taxonomy): Bacteria > Actinomycetota > UBA4738 > UBA4738 > HRBIN12 > JAJNBA01. Next base: position 10,946 of record CAVTTD010000010.1, on the reverse strand, counting down.
CCGGACGCAGGTCCGCGTCTGGTAGGGCGCCAGCGTGGTCTGCCGTCGACTCGTCGACAGAGCGACGACGGGCACCGCTCGCCCACTGCTCCGGGCCGACATCCTTGTCTTCAGCATGTCCTCGCTCCTTCCTCTCTCTCCCTCTATCTCCGAGGATCCGACGCGGTGGCGAGCCTCGCCGGCATCCCCGGGAGCTTGCGGATGATCGCGAACCCCAGGCGCTCGGAGACCATCAGGTCGAGCTCCGGGCTCTCGTGATCGGTCGCGATCGCGAAGTGGGTCCCGTGCGCGCGGACCTCCTCGTACTCGAGGTGCGTCAGCGCGATCGTGGAAGCGCACGCGCCGTCGCTGCACTCGCAGACGAACGGGCTCGACACGTCCCCGGAGCTCTCGTTCGACTCGTCGATCCACTCGTTGATCTCCCTGGACCGCGTCTCGTTCACGACCTGCTCCTCGCGCCAGTCGCTCATAGCTGTTTCTCCACGAGCCGAAGCCGTGTCGTGTTCATGAGCTGCCCGGGCAACGGGGGCAGCGTGATCGGCGCCCAGTCCCCGTCACCGGAGGACAGGATGTCGGAGACATCGCCGCTCAGGAGACCGGCGGCCCCGCCCCGCTCGAACGCCTCCCGGACCGGCTCGGCGCTGTGGACGATGAACAGGAACCAACCTCCGTCGGTCGCACGTTGGGCCATGGCCTGGAGCGCGCGGACCGCGTCGACCTCGACCTCGTCGAGGTTGTGGAGGTCGAGGACGATCGCTCCGTCGGCGTGGGATACGTCGTCGACCTCGCGTTCGAGGATCGCAACGGTCGAGCGATCGAGGGTGCCGACCAACGACAGACGGTCCACGCCGTTCCGCCGGTCCCCGATCACGGCGAAGTGAACGTGCGGTGTGTCGATCGCGTTCTGCACCCTGCCTCCTCGATCCGACCGCTCCGTTCCCGCACAGCGAAACGGGGTCGGTCCACGGACCGGGGGCTTGGGTTCGCGAGGCGGCAACCGTGGAGCTGGGGCTGTCGCACCTCGGACGCTATCACTTCCTCGGGGACGGAGTAAGACCGAAAAAGTGATCAAGTGTGACAAGAAACCGCTCGTTGAGCCTCGACGCACCCCCCGAGGTAGACTGCGTTACCGGGAGGAAGCGGCCCGATGGCTCAAACGACGAGGAAACTACGGGTCCTCATCGCGGACGGCACGACCGAGCGTCTGGCGGAGGCCACGAAGACGGTGACCTCTCTCGGACACGAGGTCGTCGGCGAAGGGGTCCGCCTCGACACCGTCGGCCCGGCGACCGCCGCCGAGCTGCCGGACGTCGCCCTCGTGATCGTCAGCGAGTCGGACAAGGCCCTCGGTCTGATCCGCACGATCGTGCACGAGGCGGCGTGCCCGGTGATCGCGATCCTCGACGTGCAGGATCGGGCGTTCGTCGACCAAGCTGCTCGGCTCGGCATCTTCTCGTACATCGCGCACGGCGGCGATCTCGAGGAGATGCAGAGCTCGATGGACGTGGCGCTCCAGCGCTTCGCCGAGTATCACGCGCTCGAGGGCGCGTTCGGGCGGCGAGCACTCACGGAGCGGGCCAAGGGGATCCTGATGGAACGCCATTCGATCGGTGAGAAGCAGGCCTTCGAGATGCTCCGCGAGCACGCCCGCCGCACCAACACGAAGATGGTCGACGTCGCGTCATCGATCCTGGCGAGCCACCGCCTGCTCTCGAGCGGCGCGACGTCCCCCTCCCCCGATGAAGAGTCCGAGTAGCGGAGCGGCCTGCCTCCCACCACCTCACGATCCGCCGGTGTGGCGGGCCGGCTCTTCGCGCTCGATCACCACTCTGTCCACGGACGCTTCCTCGGCCAACCCGAGGTGTCCTGAGGTCTGAGCGATCACCGTGAGCAGAGCACCGAGCGCAGCTTGCGGGTTGGGAGCATCGATCCGGGCCGTGAAGCGAGGATCCCCGCTCTCGGGATCACGCGAGGCCAGCACCTCGTCGAGGATCACGTAGGTGTTCGCGAGCAGCGGGATCTCCTGCAACACGTCGTCTTCGACATCCGCGCGAACGCGAAGCGCGAGTCGATACCACATCGCCTGGCGTCGGCTCAGCCCAGCGCGGGCGCGACCTGATACGAGTCCGGAAGGGCCGTCCCGGTCTCGGCGGACTCCTCTTCGACGATCTCGCCTCGCATCGGACCGAGCACGCCCAGGAGCTCCCCCTTCTCGGCCTCCGGGACGTTGAACTCGTCGAGCGTGGCGACGAGATCCTCGACCAGGGCATCGAATTCGCCCGCCGTGACGCCCATCCCGTCGTGCGTCTCGCGCATGCTCCGGCCCGTGTACGTGCAGGGCCCACCCGACGCTTCGCAGACCTGATCGACCAGCATCTTCTTCAATCGAGGGACGTCCGTCCGTGCGAACTTGGGGTTGATCCTCGGGTCGGCCGCACACCGACCCACGAACGAGTCCACGACGGCCGTGATCGCGTCGAGGCCTCCCAAACGTTCGAACAACGTTGGCATCGCCTTCCTCCTTCCGGACGGACGCCCGAGCCCGTCGATGCTACGCCGGGTCTCCTCCGAGTGCGAACTGGAGATCGTTGCGATTTGACCGCGTCGATCCCAGCGGACACGCTTCGCCACGATGAGATGGGATCGGGTGGTCCTGGGTAATGGACAAGAACGATCCTTCGTACAAGGGCCAGCGAGGCTACAACCGCTTCCTCCTCGCGATCTACGACCCGTGGGTGATCGGCTTCATGACCCGCGCGGTCTGGAAGGTTCCGGTCCCGCCCGCCGTCGAGCGCTACCGCCGGCTCATGGGACGCCGGCACATGGACGTCGGCCCCGGCACCGGCTACTTCCTGGAGAAGGCCGCCCCGCCGGACGGGACCGAGATCACCCTGCTCGATCCGAACCCGAACGTGCTCAGGAAGACGTCACGCAGGCTCGCGGCGATGCACCCGACCACCGTCGAGGCGGACGTGATGAAGCCCCTGCCGGTCGAGGGCCCGTTCGACTCGGTGGCGCTGACCTACGTGCTCCACTGCCTGCGTGGACCGCAGTCGAACAAGGCCGTGGCGATCCGGAACATCGCCGACGTCCTCACCCCCGACGGCGTGCTGTTCGGCGGCACCGTCCTCGGCCTCGAGGAACGACACCGGCCGCAGGCTCGTGCCTTCCTGCGCGTGGCCAACCTGGCGGGCGACTTCGACAACCTCGGGGACACCGCCGAGGGGCTCCGTCGGATCCTGGAGGAGTCGTTCGAGACGGTCGAGGTCGACGTCGTCGGATCGACCGCGGACTTCACGGCCACCGGTCCGCGCAGCGCTTGAGCGTTCTCGAAAGATCCGACCGACCGACGTCCAGCCGGATCAGAACGTGAACATCGACAACTCTCGGCGTGACGAGTGCGCGGCGCTCGCCTGGGTGAGTCCCGGGATCACCTCCGTGTACGGCTCGACCGGGTAGCCGCCCTGGTCGACGAACGTCTCCGGTTCCATGCCCACATGGTCGGCGTGACGTCGGCGTCCGTCAACGCCGGGTACGCTTCGGCGCAGCCGTAGTGGAGGGACACCACCTTGATCTGCGCGAGCTGCGGGACCACCAACGAAGCCGGCCGCAAGTTCTGCAAGGAATGCGGCTCGGCCCTGGTGGTCGTCTGCCCCGCATGCGCATCGCCGAACGCACCCGACAGCAAGTTCTGCGGGGAGTGCGGGGCCGCGCTCGGAACGAGCGCGGCCCCGGCGGTCCCCACCGTCGCTCCGTCGACGCCGTCGACGGAGCGACGCCTGGTCTCGGTCCTCTTCGCGGACCTGGTCGGCTCGACGAACCTCGCGGACGGCCGCGATCCCGAGGAGGTCCGCGACCTGCTGTCCCGGTACTTCGACGCCGCTCGCGAGACGATCGAGCGCTACGGCGGCCTCGTGGAGAAGTTCATCGGCGACGCCGTGATGGCGGTGTGGGGGACACCCAGCGCGCACGAGGACGACGCCGAGCGCGCCGTCCGCGCCGCGCTCGATCTGCTCGAGGCGGTCGAGCAGCTCGGCGCGGACGTCGGAGCGGACCTCCGCGCCCGCGCCGGTGTTCTGACCGGCGAGGCGGCGGCGACCGTCGGCGCCACCTCGCAGGGGATCGTCGCCGGCGACCTCGTGAACACGGCCTCCCGGCTGCAGTCGATGGCCGAGCCCGGTTCCGTCCTCGTGGGCGAGACGACGGTGCGAGCGACCGGCCGCGCGATCGCGTTCGAGCCTCTCGGCGAGCTCACGCTGAAGGGGAAGGAGGCCCCGGTCCGGCGTGGCGCGCGCTCCGCGTGCTCGGCGAGCGAGGAGGCGCGGGTCGGGGCGAGGCGATCGAGCCTCCGTTCGTCGGCCGCTCCGAGGAGCTCCGGATGATCAAGGAGCTCGTCCGGTCGACCGGCGCGGAGGGGAAAACCCGGCTGATCTCGGTGAGCGGTATCGGGGGGATCGGCAAGTCTCGGCTCGCCTGGGAGCTCCTGAAGTGGATCGACGGGCTCGTCGAGACCATGTGGTGGCATCAAGGCCGGTGCCCGTCCTACGGAGACGGGGTCACGTTCTGGGCGCTGGGTGAGATGGTCCGGATGCGCGCCCGGATCGCGGAGACCGACGACACGGCGACGACGCGTCGCAAGCTCTCCGCCTCGGTCGCGGAGCTCATCACCGACCAGGGGGAGCGGCGGTGGATCGAGCCCCGGCTCGCGCACCTGCTCGGCCTCGAGGCCGCGCCGCCGGGCGACCGGGAGGAGCTCTTCTCCGCGTGGCGCACCTTCTTCGAACGGATCGCGGAGGGGCAGGGCACCACGGTGATGGTGTTCGAGGACCTCCAGTGGGCCGATCCGGGGCTGCTCGACTTCATCGAATCGATGCTCGAATGGTCGAAGAACTACCCGATCCTCATCATCACCCTCGCGCGGCCCGAGCTGGCGGACCGGCGTCCCGGGTGGGGGTCGGGCCAGCGGAGCTTCACGGCAGTGCACCTCGAACCGCTCCCCGACCCGATGGTCGCCGAGCTGGTCGAGGGGCTCGTCCGAGGCATCCCGTCGGAGAGCGTCGAGCGGATCGTTGCCCGGGCCGAGGGGGTGCCGCTGTACGCGGTGGAGACCGTCCGGATGCTCGCCGATCGTGGCGTCCTCGAGGCTCGGGACGACGCGTACGAGCTGGTCGGGGAGGTGGGCGAGCTCGAGATCCCGGAGACCCTCCACGCGCTGATCGCCGCCCGCCTCGACGCTCTCGCTCCCGAGCAGCGAGCGCTCCTCCAGGACGCGTCGGTCGTGGGGATGAGCTTCACGATCGAGGGCCTGGCCGCGGTGGCCGGCGAGCATCCGGAGCAGGTGGAGCCGCGTCTCCGTGAGCTCGTCCGGAAGGAGTTCCTGGAGCTCGAGCTCGACGCGCGCTCCCCCGAGCGCGGGCAGTACACGTTCCTCCAGGCCCTCATCAAGGAGGTCGCGTACTCCACGCTCTCCAAGGCAGACCGGCGGAGCCGCCATCTGTCCACGGCTCACCACCTGGAAGGGCTCGGCGACGACGAGCTCGCCGCGGTCGTCGCGACCCACTACGTCGAGGCGTTCCGGGCCTCACCGGAGGGCCCCGAGGCCGACGCGCTCGCCGCCCGCGCGCGGGACTGGCTCTCGCAAGCCGCGCAGCGGGCCCTGTCGCTGGGCTCCCCGGAGCAGGCCCTCGGCTACGTGGAGCTCGCCCTCGACGTGACCCCGAAGGGGGCGGATCGGGCCTCCCTCCTCGAGACCGGCGGGAAGGCGGCGGCGATGTCCGCACAGTTCGCGCGTGCCGAGCCGATGTTCGATGAGGCGATCGCGCTCTACTCCGAGCTCGGCGACATCCCCTCGGCGGGCCGCGCCACGGCTGGGCTCTACGAAGTGCTCGGTCCGCTCGATCGTCGGGCCGAGGCGGCCGAGCGGATGGAGCGGGCGCTGGAGGCGCTCGGAGCGCACGGCGACGAGCAGCTACGGCGTACCTGTGCGCCCAGATCGCCCAGGCACAGCGTGCTCATCGGCTCGCCCGAGCTCGCGTTGGGCTGGGCCGAGCGTGCCCTCGCGATCGCCGAGCGCCTGCATCTGAACGAGGTGATGCTGATGGGCCTCGACGCGAAGCACCAGGCATTCTTCAACCTCGGCCGACACCGGGAGGCGGAGATCCTCGCTCACGGGGCACTCGCACTCGCCGACGAGGTGGGGAGCAATCGCCACCGCGCGTGGACCCTTATATCGATCGGTGTCTACAGCAACGAGGACGACCCGGCCGGTGCCTTGCGTGCGATGCTGGAGTGCGCGGACGTCGCTCGACGAGCCGGCGATCGCCCGAGCGAGATGATCGCCCTGCCGAACGCCGCCGAAGCGGCCACGGAGCTGGGGAGATGGGCAGAGGCGGACGACGTGCTCAGGCGGTTGGAGGGCGGGGAGCTCACTCCGATATCGCGCCATGCGCTCACCCTCTGCGAGGTGATCCTCGAAGCGCACCGTGGGGATCCGGCGTCGGCGGCCGAGCGACTCACCGAGATCGCGCCCGGCCTGGAGGAGGTCGAGCAGATCCCCGTCCGAACCTGGCTCCGGCGGGTGCGAGCGCTCGTGTCGCTCCTGAGTGGGAAATCCGAAGAGGCGTTCGAGGAAGCGATGGGGGCCGTGGACCTCGACCCGGCTGGCATGAACACGCCGCTGGCCGTCCGGGAGGCGGCGAGGGCCGGGGTCTGGTTGCGGGATCCAGTGAAGATCCGCCGGGTGCTCGACGCGATGGCGGCGATCAGCGGGGGCTGGATCGACGCCGTCCGGCGCACGGCCGGGGCGGGACTCGCCGCGCTGGAGGGCAGGCGCGAGGACGCGGTCGCGGGGTATCAGCGGGCCCTCGAGGACTGGCGAGCGCTCGAGTGCAGGCTGGATCTCGCGTTCTGCGCCGTCGACATGGCGCACGTCCTCCCGGACGAGGAGATCACGCGCGAGGCGGCGACGGAGGCGCGAGCCATCCTCAACGAGATCGGCGGTATCACGCTCCTCGAGCGGCTGGAAGTGGCGACGAGCGCGTCGACGCCGGCGCCGGCCGCTTCTTCCTGAGCAGCGAGCGACGTCGACCGAGGAGGTGGCCCTCACGCTCCTGCGGTAGGCGCCTTGGGCGGGTTGCTGCAGTCCCACCAAGCTCCGAGGATTGCGACAGCTAGTCCCCTATCGATGCCGAACCCCGAGGAGGCATCATGCGCATCCGCACGCTGGTCATCGCAGGCACGGGAGCTGCCGCCGCCGTCTATCTGTTCGAGCCGCACCGAGGAAGGGCGAGGCGCGAGCACATCCGCACGGCGATGCGGCCGCACACGCGAGATCGGATCGACCCGGTCGAGCCGACGACCGCATCCATCGTCGAGCCGACCCGCGAAGAGACGATCACTCCGTCGGCCCCGGCGCCGTCTCGGGAGGAACCGAAGTCCGTCACGAGCTCGAGCACCTCGGTGGACGACGCCGTGATCGTTCGCACCGTCAGGACGAAACTGCAGGAGCGGCACGACCTCGGGACCGAGGATCTCGTGGTCGACGTCGTCAACGGCGTGGTGTACCTCTCGGGTGACTTGCATGACCGCCAAACGTTCGGCGAGGTCGTCGACCTCACTTCGGAGGTCCCCGGCGTTCGTCGGGTGCAGAGCCTGCTGCACCTCCCGAACAGCGAAACGATCGCGAGGATCTTCTCCGGTCGTCGGGCCGACGAGGAGCGCCGAGCGTGAGCGGGGCCATGTGAAGACTCACGGGACAAGCTCCTAACGACGACCCGAGACCTCCTCGATCAACGCTCGCGCCGACGCCATCCCCGGCTCGTGCCCCTTGCGCTCGTACGCCGCCAGCGCGGCGCGCGCCGCTTCCACCGCTTCCTCGCGTGAGGCCGGCCGCGCGTGAGACCTCAGACGAGCACCATCAGGGTGTCCCCATGGAACCAGGGGCTCTGCGCCCCGGCGTAGAGGTCCACGGCCTCCCGTGCGAGCCGGCGCGCCTCCTCGTGCTCGCCTCGCGCGGACCGGACCAGCGCCTGGGCGGAGCGGGCGCTCGCCTGCGTCGCCAGATCGTCGTCGGCGCCGATGGTGCGTGCGATCGTCGCCAGCTCCGTCCGCCTCGTCGAACCGGCCCAAGACGCGCAGAGCGCGATCGGCGAGGTACGCCGCGGAGGTCGACCCGTGCCCTTCGTCGCCCATGCGCCGATGGAGCTCGTATTCCTCGCGGAACGATCGCTCGGCCGCCTCGCGGGTCGCCCGCCATCATCTCGATGTGACCGCCGAACTCGTCAGCACGCCGACATCCAGAACTCCGAACCGAATCGCTCGGCGAGCGCCTCGGACTCGCGGATGCGTTCGCGCGCGTGAACGAAGTCACCGGTCATCGCGTCGAGGCAGGCTTCGTGCACCAGGACGACGTGTCCGATGAATCCGTCGCGCCCGAGCTCGGCCACCGCCTCATCGAGCGACGGCCTCCCCTCGGCGGGCGACGTCGACCCGAGCAGCTCGGCTCGCCAGCTTCAAGGTCATCGCGTCCATCGAAGAGCGACCGATCTCCCGACCGGCGCGCGTGCTCCACGGCGTGGATCGCCGCCTCCCTCGCCGCGTCGAATCGGCACGGCATCCATTCCACCTGCACCAGCCCCATCCACACGATCGCGAGCGCCTCGTCGTCGCCGCCCGCCTCGAGCTCCGCTCTCGCCGCAGCCACCTCCGCTCGGAGGTCGTCGGTGGTGAACCCGAGCGGGTCGATCATCTGCTGCATGAAGCCGCGGTCGATCCTGGCCATCCACTCGATCGATCGCTGCCCGCTCGCGGCGGCCGCCGCAACGGCCTCGTCGAGCGCGGCGAACGCCACGGGCGGGTCGAGGCCGCGCAGGCTCGCACGCCCGACGTCGTACAGGGCGCGCGGTCGGTCCGGATGACCCTCCGGGAGGAGATCGGCCGCGTGCCGGAACAGCGTCGCGGCGGCCCGGTCGTCGCTCCGATCCGACGCTCGGCGGGCGCTCGCCGTGTAGTGACCGGCGGCTCGGAGCCCCAGCTCGCGCCCTGCGTCGTGCAACGGTCCAAGGGCCGAGAGGAGCCGGTGAGCCTGTTCCAGGTGGTAGGCGAGGATCTCCTCGAACTCCTCGACCCGAGCCTCCCCCACGCCCTCGAGCCAGTCCGCGTACCGCTCATGCAGCTCGGCGCGAAGTGCCTTGGGCGCCGCGTCATAGGCGGCGTCCCGGATCAGCTGGTGGCGGAACCGGAACGCGTCCTCGCCCGCGAGCATCGATCGGTCCGGTCGGATCAGGTCGCGCCGGACCAGGCTCATCAAGGCCGGCCGCACCTCCCGGCCGTCCCCGTCCAGCGCGCGCCACCGCGCCCACGTGGAACTGCTTGCCGCACACCGCCGCCCGCTGGATCGCCGCCCGCTCGTCGCCGGTGAGCTGCTCGAGCCGCGCGGCCAGCAGCGCCTGGATCGTCGGAGGCACCCGCAGGTCGACCAGCGGTCCGGTCGCCACCCATCGGTCGCCGTCGCGAGCCAGCGAACCGTCGTCGATCAACATCGAGAGCATCTCCTCGACGAACAACGGCGTGCCCTCGGCCGCGGCGAGGATCCGGACCGCGCGCCTCGTCCGGGAGCGTCGCGCGACCGAGCATGTTCCCGATCAGGTCGCCGCACTCATCGTCGGAGAGCGGCTCGAGGGAGATCGTCGTGGCGTTGTTGCCCCGGCCCCAACCCGCCCGCTCGTCCAGCAGCTCCGGCCGCGCGACGCAGAGCACCAGGATCGGGGCCTCTCGCGCCCAGCCCGCGATGTGTTCGATCAGGTCCAGGAACGTGGGCTCGCCCCAGTGGATGTCGTCGAACACCACGGCGAGTGGTGCCGTCTTGGCGACCGCCTCCAGGAACGATCGGACCGCCCAGAACGTCTCCTCGACCGAGCTGTCGCGATCGGCCGCGGCGAACAGCTGCGCGAGCGTCGAGCAGGCGGGGCCGTCCGTGCCCAGCACCGCGCAGATCTTCCGCTCGATCTCGTCCGGCGCGTCGAAGTCCTCCAGGCCGGCCGCCTCCTTCACGACCTCGCCCACGGGGAAGAACGTGATCCCCTCGCCGTACGGGAGGCAGCGGCCTCGAAGGACCGTGGCCTCTCCGAGCGAACCGAGGAACTCCTCGACCAGCCGGGACTTCCCGACCCCCGCGGTGCCGAGGATCGTGAACAGCTGACACGAGCGGTCGGCGATCGCGGACCCGAACGACTGCCGGAGCCGGGCGAGCTCACGCTCGCGACCGACCATGGGCGAGTCCAGGCGACGCGCGACCCCGGCGACCCCGGCAGTCACCTGGACCAGACGGAACGCGGCGAGCGGCTCCGTCTTGCCCTTGACCTCGAGCGGTGGGACCGGCTCTACGACCACGGCGTCCCGCACGAGGCGGAGGGTCTCCTCGCCGATGAGGACGGTGCCCGGCTCCGCGGCCTGCTCCAGGCGGGCGGCGACGTTCACCGCGTCGCCGGTGATGAGCGTGTCGCCGTGGTCACCCGCCACCACCTTGCCGGTGTTGACACCGATCCGGGCGGCGAGGGAGACGCCGTAGTCGCGCTCGAGCTCCTTGTTGAAGACTCGGAAGGCATCTCGCATCTCCGCCGCGGCGCGAACCGCTCGGAGGGCATCGTCCTCGTGGATCGCCGGGACCCCGAACACCGCCATCACCGCGTCCCCGATGAACTTCTCGACGGTCCCCCCGTGGCGCTCGAGCGCCGCCCGCATCTCGGCGAAGTAGCGGGACATCACCCGGCGGAGCGACTCGGGATCGAGGCGCTCGCCCATCGCGGTCGAGCCCGTGACGTCGCAGAAGACCACGGTCACGGTCTTGCGGACTTCCTGGGGGCCGGGCGGAGCCAGCGGCGCCGAGCACGCCGGGCAGAAGGCGAAGTCGTCCGGAGATTCCCGCCCGCAGTTGGCGCAGGTCAGCA
>CAVTTD010000009.1:0-25512 GCA_963737525.1 uncultured Actinomycetota bacterium | reverse complement strand
AGGACGTTCGCGAAGCGGCAGGCCTCGGCGTTGTCGAGCGTCGCGGCGACGCCGTGACGCTCGGTCAGCTCGCGCGCGCGCTCCTCGCGACGGCACGTCACGAGGATCTCCTCGGTGGACCGCCCGCCGGAGCGGAGCAGCCCCGAGACGAGCGCCTCGCCCATCCGGCCACCGCCCAAGAATGCGATCGAGCGTTCCGTCATCCTCTGGTCCTCAACAGGTTCGAAAGGAAGAACCACACGTTGGCCGGCCGTTCGGCGAGCCGGCGCGTCAGGTAGGGGTACCACTCCGTGCCGTACGGGATGTACACGCGGACCGGATATCCCTGCCCGGCGAACCCGAGCTGCAGGTCGCGGCGGACACCGTACAGCATCTGGAACTCCACCCGTGACCAGCCCTCACCGGCGGCGTCCACCCGCCGGCGCACGCCCTCGAGGAGCCGCGGATCGTGGGTCGCCACGTCGATCGAGTACCCGCGTGCGAACAGCGTCGAGAACAGCCGCGCGAAGCTGGCGTCCACCTCCCGCTTCCCGGTGAAGACGGCCTCCGGCGGCTCCAGGTAGGCGCCTTTCACGAGCCGGACCCGGCACCCCGGCGGCAGCTTCTCCAGGTCGCGCTCGGTCCGGCGGAGGTACGACTGCAGGGCGACGCCGACCTTCGGGTAGCGGGCGTGCGCCTCCCGGAACACCTGCAGCGTCGGATCGACGTAGCCGACGGATTCCATGTCGAGCATCACGACCGTTCCCTTGCTCTCTGCGGCCTCGAGGATCGGCTCGATGTTGGCGAGGCAGGTCTCGACGGACACGTCGAGACCGAGCTGCGTCGGCTTCAGTGCGATCGCGCAGTCGAGATCTTGCGCCTGCGCGATCGCCGCGAGCGCGTCGAGGTACGCGGCCCGTGCCGCCTCGGCCTGCTCGGGCGTGGTGACGTTCTCACCGAGGAAGTCGAGCATGGACGTGATCCGCCGGCGGTCGAGCGACGAGGCGACCTGCATCGCCTCGTCGAGCGACTCGCCGGCGACGAACCGGAACGCGACCGCTCGCCCCGGTCGTGTGCCGGTGACGACCTTCCGCGACCACGGGTGCTCGGCGGCGCGGAGGACGAGGGGTCGCAGGACGGACGTGGAGAACGACATCGATCGAGGATAGCGAGGCGGGCTCTCACTCCGGCTGGGGGGCGATCCCGCCTCGGAGCACCTCGACGAACTCCTTGATCCGCATCGGACGCCGCTCCGGCCGCCGGTGGATCAGCCCGGGGTCGAGGTCCTCGGACACGAGCGCGTCCTGGAAGCGCTCGGCCATCCAGTCCAGGGTCGACGCGATCATCTCGGCATCGACGTCGTCCCGGATCTCGCCGCGCTTCACGCCGAACTCCACGAAGTCGAGGGTCCCGTAGGGGTCCTCGCTCCGCATGTAGCGGTCGACCGGCCGGCGGATGTCGAGCCCGGTGTCGTACCGAGCGATCAGCGCGACCCGGTTCGGGATCGGATCGGAGATCACGAGATCCTCCGCGCGCTGGAGCCACCAGTCGAGCACCGCCCAGAACCCCTGGTCCACGATCTCCTCGGGTGCGTCCAGCCACGCGGGGAGCAGGGAGACCGCTCGCTTGAAGGCCTCGAGGAACAGACCCTCCTTCGAGCCGAAGTCGAGGAAGACGGTGCCCTTCGCGACTCCGACCTCGTTGGCGACGTCCTCGACCCGGGTCCCCCGGTAGCCGTGCTCCGCGAAGTGCCGCATCGCGGACTCGAGGATTCGTTCGCGACGGGCCGGCGCCTCGGTCATGGTCACAGGACGCTAGCGGAAAAGTGAACGCCAGCGGAAAAGAGAGAACCCGAGAGACCTCCGGCTCGCTGGGAACCGAAGCTCCCAGCCACCATCAGCCTCTCGGGCTCTGGTGCCCCAAGCAATCTCTGCGTTCTTCGCGCGGCTGCCGGACCGCCGACGGTGGCTCGCCTCGCGGCGCTCCTCCGTCATTCGCGGGCTCCGGATCGCCTCGCGGCGCCCCGTCTCCCGCGGACCCCCCGCCCGGTTCACCTTTCGGTGTTCCCGGCGAGGCCCACCGGGTCCGGCCTCGCGGCGTTCTCCGATGGTCGGGGACCCTCTCGGATCCTCGCGGATCCTCCTTGGTCCCTCGCGTCCGGTTCACCTTTCGGTGTCCCGGCCGCTCGTCCGGCCCTCTCGCGTCGATCACCTCGACTGCTTGGAGCGAAGCGAAAGATAGCGACGGCCCTTGGGCGAGTCAACTCCGCGTTCCTGCAGGTCAGACGATGAATGCGCAGGTAGAAGGCGTAGACCAAAGAGTGACAAATCGATGAACGCTCATCGTTCGCGGTGTCGTCGCAGGTCGGCCGCGGCATCCGATGCCGCGAAACCGTCGCGCGTCACCGACATCACGACGCGATCGACCCACGCGCCGCCCTTCCACGATCGCTCCGGCAGCCGTCCGTCGAGCTCGAAGCCGACCTTCTCGTAGACGCGGATCGCGCGTTGGTTCTCCGCCAGCGACCAGAGCTCCACGCGATGGAGGTCGAAGCGATCGAACGCTTCCTCCACGAGTGCCGCGACCGCATCGGTTCCGTACCCCTGCTCCCACGCCGAACGTTCCCCGATGAAGACGTAGAGCGAGCAGATGCGGTCGCGGCGCCGGAAGCCGTTCAGTCCGATCCGCCCGATCGGCCGGCCGTCGACCTCGATCACGTACGGGTGCCCTTCCTCGCGGGCCCGCCGTTCGTTCTCCGCGATGTCCTCCATCGAGAACGGCCGCTCGTAGTCCATGAGCCACCAGACCTCGGGGTCGTTCTGCCAGTCGTGGATCAGCGAGTGGTCTCGCTCCTCGACGGGTCGAAGGAGCACCTGCACGCCGTGGATCACGCGGCGGCCTCGAGGAGCTCTCGATACACCGCGCGTGACCTCCGAGGTCGTGGCGTCCCAGGTGAATCCCAGGGATCCGCGCGCGCCGGCCGAGCCGAGGCTCGCCGCGAAGGCCGGATCGCCGAGGATCGCGAGCACCGCTTCCGCGTGATCGGCGGGGTCGTGTCCCTCGACGAGGAGCCCGCCGCCGCGGACGACGGTCCGGAGCCCGCCGACCGCCGCGGCGACGACGGGCGTGCCGCAGGCCTGGGCTTCGAGCGCGACGAGCCCGAACGATTCGGATCGCGACGGCACCAAGACGACGTCGGCGGCCGAGTAGAAGTCGGCGAGACGAGCGTGCGGTTGCGGCGGGAACAACATCACGCGGTCGGCGACGCCGAGCGCCGAGGCGAGCTCCATCAGCCGGGCGACCTCGGCGCCGGCCCGCTCTCCGCTCGGCCCACCGACGATCGCCAGCACGAGGTCTCTCGCGGTCTCCGGGCTCCGAGCCACGACCTCCGCGAGGGTCCGGATGGCGACGTCCGGGCCCTTGTGCGATTGCAGGCGCCCCACGAACAGCGCGAGTCGCAGCCCCGACAGGTGCAGGCGCGCGCGGGCCTCGGCCTTGTCCGCGGGAAGGAAGATCGAGTGGTCGACGCCGGGGGGCACGATCCGGATCCGTTCGGGCTCGGCCCCGTAGAGACCGACGAGCTGACCGGCCTCCTCCGGCGTCGGCGCCAAGATCATGTCGGCCTCACCGATCACGCGCTCCTCGCCTCGGAGGCGTTCGAGCGGCTCCGGCGATTCCCCCCGGGCGAGCGAGTAGTTCTTGACCTTGCCGAGCGTGTGGAACGAAGCCACGAGGGGCACGCCGAGGATCTCCTTGGTCGCGCGGCCGACCCAGCCGGAGAGCCAGTAGTGGCTGTGGACGAGGTCGTAGTGGTTGCCTTCCTCCCTCGCGACGCGAAGCACGCCGCCGAGGAACTCCGGCAGGTAGCGCTGCACCGCGGACTTCGGCACCGGTTGGCAGGGCCCGGCCTTCGCGCTCACCACGCGGATCCCCGGCGCGATCTCACGGACCTCGTGCGTGTCCCCGCCCCGGCACCTCGTGAAGAGGTCCACCTCGACCCCCTGCCCGGCGAGCCGCTCGGCCACGGAGCGGATGTAGACGTTCATCCCGCCGGAGTCACCGGTTCCCGGCTGGTCGACCGGAGAGGTGTGGACGGCCAGGACGGCGACGCGAGGAGGTGCGGTTCCGGTGCTCACGGACAGCTACAACCTCCGATCGGGTCTGGTTTCATCCCTCGATCATCACAGACCTGCTCCGAGCGACGGGGGTCAGCGCGCGCTCCGGAGCCCAACCACGGCCTCGACCGAGCCCTGGGGCTCCTCGCCCCCGAGGACCGGGAGCCGCTCGTGGGGCCGGAGCGCGTCTGCGGCGGGGTCGGGGAACACGTCGAGGTCACGGAGCACCTTGATGACGGCGGGGGCGAGACGGCGCCAGTTCCCGTCCGTGACCTTGATCGCGATCCCGACGCTCTGTGGCAAGCAGGTCACGCACACGAGACCCTCCGCTCCCTCTTTCGCCATGACCTGACCCTCGCCCGCGATCATCACGTCGGTGTCCAGGCGCCGGGTGCCTCCCACCATGTGCGGGGCGGCGAGCATCCCGCGGACGACCCGGTCGGCCGCGGATGCGAGCCGCCCCAGCCGCTCCGGGTCGCCGAGCCTCGCGAACATCGTGGCCATCGCGCGGAGGGGGACGCCGTGGACGGGGATCCCGCAGCCGTCCACGCCGATCCTCGGCCGCTCGACGTCGGTCGCCGCCGTGACCGCCCGGAGCACGCGGCGGTGGATCGGATGGGTCGGCGCCCGGTAGCTGTCGAGATCCCATGCGCGGCGAGCGGACGCGACGAGGAGACCGGCGTGGTTCCCGGAGCAGCCGTCCCAGATGCGCGACCGCGCGCCCTTGGTCGCCCGGTCGCGCGGCGTCTTCAGCGCGGCGACCGGGACCGCGCCCCGGCGCAGCAGCCGCCGGACGGCGGCGATGTGGACGGGCTCCCCCGAGTGCGAGGCGCACATCACGGCGACCTCGTCGTCGGGTAGATCCGGCTCATCCATCGCGGAGAACGAGACCGCGCCCTGGATCGGCTTCTCGCAGGAGCGGCCGAACAGCATGCGCTCGGGGTCGCCCGCGAACGCGCGGACCCGCCCCTCGGCGTCGCAGACGGCCACGTCGCCGGTGTGGACGGACTCGACGAGGCCGTTGCGGATCACATGGACGAGCTCGGCGGGGGACGTCATCGGGCCGGAAGCCTAGCGATACGGCGCGAATCAGCCGGGCTCAGCGTGCGGCGAACGTCGGCGCGAGGCGCTTCTCGTGGAGCACGAAGCCGTCGTCCTCCGCCGCCAAGACCTCGAACGCCTCGACGCAGCGCGGGTCGAACTGGGTCCCGGAGCCCGCCCGGATCTCGGCGACGGCCTCCTCGGTCGAGAGCGCCGAGCGGTACGGGCGATCGCTCGTCATCGCATCGAAGGAGTCCGCGATCGCGAAGATCCTCGCGGCGAGCGGGATCTGCTCGCCCGCAGCCCCCTCGGATACCCATCGCCGTCGAAGCGCTCGTGGTGGCTCCGGACGATCTCGACGGCCTCGCCCATGAACGGGATGGGCTCGACGATCCGGGCCCCCTGGTTCGGATGGGACTTCATCACGATCCATTCGAGCTCGGTCAGCGGGCCTTCCTTCCGCAGGATCGACTCGGGGATCCCGACCTTGCCGATGTCGTGGAGGAAGAAGCCGTAGGCCACCTCGGGCCGGCTCGCGAGCGCGGGGTCGACCCTCCGGGCCAGGGCGAGGCCGTAGTGGGCCGTTCGGTCGAGGTGTCCCCTCGTCGTGGGGTCCTTCGCCTCCACGACGTGGGCGAGCGACTTCATCGTGGCGACGTACATGTCCCGGGCGCGTTCGAGCGCGTGCTCCAGCTCGCGCGTGCGCACGCGCTCGGCGGAATACAGGACCCCGACCTCGCGCGCGAACACCTTCAGCTGGTCGTGAAGCGACTCGGCCTCGGGATCCTCATCGAGGTCCCTCGCGCCGGCTTCGGATCCCTCGCGTTCCAGATCGCTCATGTTCGCCCCGGTACTGGAGAAGTGGGCGTCACGCTGTCAGGGAATGGGCCGCGGGGTATCGGGCGACCGGGGGAATCCGCGACGGCAGTCGGGGGACGCCGGTCGCGGGCGGTTCAGCTCAGCGCGAGGCTGGGGTCTTCCTTGTACCGCCGCTTGAGCTCGTCCTGGAGCGCGTCCAGCACGCGGTGCACGTCGGCGCGCTGCGCCGATACCTCGCGCTCCTCGCCGGCCAGCACGTCCACCGCGTCCGTGAGCTGCCGGTCGTCGAGCTCGGAGGGATCGCTGATGCCGGCGTCGGCGACCAGCCGCTCGATCCGGCGACGAGCGAGCAGCATCTCCTCCTCGGGCAGCGAGACCTTCATCGCCTCGCCGCGAGAGGTGACCGGCTGATCGGAGGCGAGGATCTCGGAGAGGCGGTCGACCAGCGGCCGGGTATCGTCGGTGCCGCGGGAGGCGAGCTCGGCCTTCAGGATCTCCGCCCGGCCCTGCACGAGGCGCCGGAGCAGCGAGAGGTACTCGCGCTCGGCCATGCATTCGTCGCGGCGAGCCCGCACGTCATCCAGCGGCCGATCCTCGATCCCGTCCAGGTACGAGGGATCGCGGATCCGGTCGATGCGACGGTTGCCGGGATGCTCCTGGTTCACGGCGGCGATGCTACTACCGGCCTGTGCTCAGCAGACCGCGACGAGGGCGGAGTAGGGATCAACGGCCGCGCCGCCGTTCGGGTGGTACTCGAAATGGAGGTGGTTGACGGTCGTGTCGCCCGTCGACCCCACGTACCCGATCACGGTGCCGGCGGACACGTGCCCCATCGCCCCGTACGAGGACAGGTGCGCGTAGAAGGTCCAGTCTCCCCCGCTGTCGTGCTCGACGACGACACCCAAACCACCGAGCACGCTGGATGCGCTGCGCGAGTTCCCGGGGGCCACGGCCACGATCGGCGTGCCGTAGGCGGCGATGAGATCGATGCCCTGGTGGGTGCGGCCGCCGGGACGCGGCCACCCGAAGGAGTCGACGAACGAATTGGGCCCGGCCACCGGGCAGGTCTGGATCGCGCCGCTCCCGGTGATCGAGACGGGGCCGGAACCGCCGAGGCCGAGCGACCGCTCCTCGGCGGCGTCGAGCTTCGACTGCAGCTCCTGCACCACGTTGTTCAGCTGCTCGACCTTGGCTCCGATCTGCTGCTTCTGCCCCTCGAGCTCGGCCACCGCTGCCGCCTCGTGTTGCGCCGCTCGCCGGAGCTGCATCTCCTGGCGCCGCAGCTCCTCGGCTTTGACCCCCACCGACGTCGCGAGGTCGGCGTCCCCCTGCACGACGCTCTGCGTGTACTGGAGGCGATCGGCCGCATCCTGGATCGAATCCGACGTGAGGAGCGCCCCGATCGAGCTCGAGGCGCCCGACATGTAGGCGGCGGCGACCCGGTCGTTCAGGCTCCGGCGGATCCGGGCGAGCTCGACATGGAGCCGGTCGATCTTGATCTGCGCCACGGTGACGGCGTCCTGCGCCTGCGCGAGGCGGCTCTCGGTCTCCTGCCAGAGCTCCGTCACCCGGTTGAGATCCTCACGCGCGGAGTCCAGCCGGTCCCGGGCGGCGCTGAGCTCGGATCCCGTGTCGGCCCAGGCGGGGACCGCGGTCAGCGCACCCACCCCCAACACCAGGGCGAGCGCGAGCCGTATGGAACTTCGGGGATGGGCCGTTGCGGGTGCCTCCTGCTCGGCATCGACGGCGCGACGAGGCTACCAGTGAGCCCGCTTGCCGCTCAACTCACCTCGGGCGCGGGCCTCCTGTCCCCTGGCCGCCTCTATCCTGGCGCCCGTGGAGCTTCATCCTCCGTTCCTGACCGGCCGGCTCGTCCGCCTCCGGGCGCCCGAGCCGGCCGACGACGTCCTCAACGAGCTCTTCAACGACCACGGGGTCCGGAGTGGCCTCGGGATGCCCTTCCCGCAGCCGACCGAGTCCTTCCACGCCTGGATCGAGTCCGCTCGCAAGAACCCCGACCACATCAACCTGATCATCGAGCGGCTCGAGGAGCCGGGGCCGATCGGCATGTGCGACCTCATGCGGATCGAGGCTCCCACGCGCACCGCCGAGCTCGGGATCTGGGTCGCCCGGCCGTGGTGGCGAGGCGGCTACGGGACCGACGCCGTCCGCACCCTCTGCCGGTTCGGCTTCGACCACGTGAACCTGCATCGCATCACGCTCTACGTGAACGCGGACAACGCCCAGGCGATCCGGGCCTACGAGAAGGCGGGCTTCAAGGAGGAAGGCCGTCTCCGGGAGATGGCCTTCGTCCACGGCGGTCGCGTCGACCAGCTGGTGATGGGCCTGCTCCCCGACGACCTGATCTCCGAGCGGGGCGAAGCCTAGCCTTCGCCCCGCATCGCCTCGATCAGGATGTCGGCGACCTCCGGCCGCGAGAACTCCTGCGGCGGTCGCTCGCCGGTCCGGAGCATCTCGCGCACCTTCGTCCCCGAAAGCGAGACGCGCTCCGCCTCGTCGTGGGGGCACGTCTTGGGGGACGCCATCCCCTCGCAGCGGTTGCACCAGAAGGAGTGCTCGAACATCAGCGGCGTGATCCCGAGCTCGCCCGGCTCGAACCGCTCGAAGATCTTCTGCGCGTCGTAGGTCCCGTAGTAGTCGCCGACGCCGGCGTGGTCCCGGCCGACGATGAAGTGGGTGCAGCCGTAGTTCTTCCGGCAGATCGCGTGCCAGATCGCTTCCTTCGGGCCGGCGTATCGCATCGCGGCCGGGAAGACGGAGACCATCGCGCGGTCCTTCGGGTAATAGCCCTCGAACAGCGCCTCGTAGCAGCGCATCCGCACGTCGGGCGGCACGTCGTCGGCCTTCGTCGCGCCGACCAGGGGATGCACCAGCAAGCCGTCCACGATCTCGAGCGCGCACTTCTGGAGGTACTCGTGGGCTCGGTGGATCGGGTTCCTCGTCTGGAAGCCCACCACCGTCCGCCACCCGCGGCGGTCGAACTCCGCCCTCGTCTCGGCGGGGGTCAGTCGGTACTGCACGAAGTCGTCGTGGGACGGCAGCGCGATCACCTCGAGCGTGCCGGCCACGCAGCGGTCGCCCGCGTCGTGGAGCGCCTTCACCCCCGGATGCTCGAGGTCCTCGGTCCCGAAGACGGACTGCGCTTCCTTCGACCGGTCGCGCTTGAAGATCTCGGTGATCCGAAGGACGGCGAGCGGGTCGCTCTCTTCGGAGGCGACGAGGGCGACCGCGTCGGCGCCGCCGAGCCGATGCGCGCCGTCTTCGTCGACGGACAGCGTGACGGGGATCGACCACGGCAGGCCGTTCTCGAGGTGCATCGTCTCGAGCACCGAGTGGTAGTCGGCCTCGCCCGGGAACCCGGTGAGCGGGGAGAGCGCGCCGACGGCGAGCATCTCGAGGTCGGACAGCTCGCGCTCCGAGACGAGGAGCTTCGGGAGGTTGCGGGCCTCCTCGCGGAGGGGATCGGGGTCGTCGGCGAGGAGTTGGACGAGGGTCCCGCCGTGGGGATCGATGGTGGACATGAACGTTCTTCCTTTCGGTAACCGGCCTTCGGGATCGTGCGCCCCTGGGAGCCACGCTCGGAGGGGGCGTTCCCAGCTTACGGGTTGACCACCTGCGTGGTCCTTGGCCGCGCAGCCCTTCCGGGCGCTGCAGGACGCTTCTGGAGCGAAGGACCGGGTAGACTGCTGGTTCCGACCCGAGGCGTCCGGTGCCCATGCAGACCCTTCTTTCCGATGACGACATCGCTTCTTTGAACCTCGAACTCGAGGAAGCACAGCCGAGCGACATCCTGGCGTGGGCGCTCGAGAAGAGCGGCCTCGAGCACATCGCGATCGCGTCGGCCTTCCAGACCGAGGGCACCGTCGTGATCCACATGGCGACCCAGATCCGGCCGGACGTCCCGATCCTGTTCCTGGAGACCGGGTTCCAGTTCGCGGAGACGCTCGCCTTCAAGGAGCAGTTGACGGAGAAGCTCGGTCTGAACGTCAGGGATCTGGTGGGCGAGTACTCGAACGACCGGCAGGAGGCCGAGTTCGGGGCGCGGCTGTTCGAGAGCAACCCGGAGATGTGCTGCGAGATCAACAAGGTCCGGCCGATGTTCGAAGCGCTCCGAGGTCTGGACGCCTGGATCACCTCGGTGCGCCGGGACTCCTCACCGACCCGCGCGACCACCCCGATCGTGGAGCGCTACGCGCTGGAGCCGGGGAACGACATCGTGAAGATCAACCCGATGGCGAACTGGACCAAGCCGCAGGTGTGGCGTTACCTCAAGGAGTACGACCTCCCGCACAACCCGCTCTACGACCTGGGCTACTCCTCGATCGGCTGCGCGCCGTGCACGCGGCTCCGCTTCGCCGGCGAGCCCGAGCGCGCGGGACGCTGGGCGGGCATCGCCAAGTGGGAGTGCGGGATCCACGTCGGCGAGACCGCTCGCCAGGACGCGGCTACGGCCGGAAACTCGAAAGCACCTGCTCCACCTCCCGGCGCCTAGCGGCGTCGGCCGAGGTCCCGAGCGCCACCTGGACCTGGTAGTAGAGCCCTTCCGGCCCGGAGAACGCGTACTGCCGCACGGATCCGTCGGTCCCGGCCGCGCATTCAGCGTCGCTCGGCCTCGAGGGAAGGTCCAGCGTGAACCGGTCCGGCCATGGATCCGCGTTGCGGAAGGTGCCCAGGAACTCGCCGGGACCGATCGGGTACCGGAGGATCCACAGGAACGCCCCGTCGGGAGGGAGCGCCTCGAGCGCGGGCTGCTTGCCGCATGCGATCAATGGGTTCGGCGGGAAGCGCCATGAGCCCGCGGTGACGACGATGACCGGGTCGACCAGCGCCGGGAGCGGGCGATCCTCGGCGAACCAACCGGGTGGGAGTTCCAGGGTGGGTTCGTCGACACCCGGATCAGGCGAGGCCGAGGGGGACGGGGACGGCGAGGGACTTGCACTCCCCGTATCGGTCCGGCCGGTGCCCTCTCCGAGACGGCTGAGAGAGGACAACGAGAGCACGAACGCCGTTCCCGCGATCGCCGCCACGAGCGTCGCAGCTGCGATCCGGCGGCGGCGGAGCACCAGCGCCCGAGCCCGAACGATCCCGATCGACGGAGCGGGCGCCGGGACGTCCGCTCGCCGATGGATCTGCTCGCGGAGTCGCCGATCGTCAGCCACGGCGGTCCCCTTCCCGGTCACCCGGGTCGTCGTCGACGATGAGGCGCTCGGCGAGCGACGCTCGCGCCCGGCTCAGATGGGTCTTGACCGTTCCCGGATCGATCTCCATCGCCGCTGCCGTGTCGGCGACCGAGAGGTCGAGGAGGTAATGGAGCAAGACCGCCTCCTGTTGCCGCGCCGGGAGTCGGCGGATCCCCGAAACGAGATCGATCTCGGCCTCCCGGTCGGGCTCCGGCGCGGATGCGACGGGATAGAGCGCGCGCCTCCGCAGGGCACGGCGCGCGACGTTGAGCGCCGTCGTCGTGACCCATCCCTCCACCAACGGGTGCCGGCGTAGCCGCCGCCATCTCGCGAGGGCCCGCGCGAACGCTTCCTGAGCGGCGTCCTCGGCCAGCGAGGGATCGCGGCTCAGGACGTAGACGGCTCGATACACCGAAGGGAACTCGCGCTCGTACATGGCTCGGAAGCCCTCGTCGATCTCCATCAGGGTTCTCCGATGACTCCAGTCCGGGCAGGCTCGTTCGGTTGACGAACGTTCGGAACCCCGAGAAAGGTCCGGCGAGCGTGCCTGCTACGCGACGACCCAGAGCGCCTCGGGCGCCAGCGTCATCTCGAGCCGGCGGTGCTCTCCGTACGCGTCGCCGTCGACCTGGGCCGGGAACGGCGTCTCCGAGGTCACCAGCACGCTCGACGCGTCGTGGATGTAGTCGATGTCGCGACCCAGCACGTGGCGCGCCGAGCCGAACACCTGCCAGGCGATCCTCGGGATGCTCCGGCGCGCGAGCTTCCGCACCGAGAGCACGTCCAGGCCCGCATCCAATGAGGCGTCGGGCGTCATCCGGAGGCCGACGCCCTTGTAGTACGTGTAGGGATCGGTCCGTCCCACCATCACCGACAGCGACGGCGTCGGCTCTCCCCCGTCGACCGACAGGCTGAGGTCCGGCCGCCGGCCGGCGTAGCCGACCATCAGCTCCCACGCGACCACGCGGAACGCGACCCGGTCGAACTTCTCCTTCGTCTTCGGGAACTTCCGATCGAGGCGCTTCATCGCCGCCGCGTCCACGCCGGCGCCGCAGTTGACGGCGAAGTAGCGTCCGTCCGCCCGACCGAGGTTGAGCTTGAAGGCGTCGTCGTCGAGCGCCTTCGAGATCAGCATGCCGGTCGCCTCGACGGGATCGAGCGGCAGCCCGAGCGCCCGCACCAGGATGTTGGTCGCGCCGCCCGGGAGCGGCGCCAACGCGGTCTCGGTTCCCGCCAACGCGTTGACGGTCTCGTTGATCGTCCCGTCGCCCGAGAGCACGGCGACC
Source organism: uncultured Actinomycetota bacterium (assembly GCA_963737525.1). GTDB lineage: Bacteria > Actinomycetota > UBA4738 > UBA4738 > HRBIN12 > JAJNBA01. Next base: position 13,071 of record CAVTTD010000009.1, on the reverse strand, counting down.
ATGTGCACGCCCTCGGACGCGGCCTGCGCGGCCAGCTCGCGTGCGTGCCCGCGTCCCTTGGTCTCCGCGACCTCCAGCCGGAAGTCCGCGGACAGTGCCTTCTCGATCACCGCGAGGACAGGCTTGGAATAGGTGCGGGCGACGGGATTGACGATGAGGAGGACCCGGTGGAAACGCATGAGGTAGAAGTATGCCTCAGTTGGGCCGGTTGCGCTCGCGGTCTCCGCCGGAGACCGGAGGGAGCAGCGCGACCTGGTCCCCGGCGGCGACCGCGGTCGAACGGGTCGCCCGCTCCCCGTTGACCACCAACGAGCCCACCGCGGCGATCTGGGCGAAGCGCTCGCCGAAGCGCTCGGAGAGCGCATCGGCGAGGTCGCCGGCCGTCTTGCCCTCGGCCTCCACCTCGGAGGCGCCCGCGAGCTCGCGGAGGGCGGCGAAGAGCCGGACCTTGATCATCCCTGGCGCTCACTCCTCTTCCTTCGGCGTATCGACCCCCGGCGCGCCGCTCATCGGCGCAGGTCAAGGGTACCGAGGCCGATGCCGAACCGTTATCGTGCGGAGGAGGATCCGACGATGCCCTTCCTTGCGTTGCTCAGCGACCGATCGCCCGACGTGGCCCTCCCGGCCCTGCTCGAGGTCGCCCCGGACCTGAAGCTCGAGCCGCTCTCCCTCGCCTCGCTCGAGCACGCTCTCGAGCTGGAGCCCGAGGCGATCCTGGTGGACGCCGCAGACAACGCGCCGCAGGCCTGGTCGGTGCTGACGGCCCTCCGAGCGAGAGACGCGCGGATCCCCGCGGCCGTCGTGCTCGAGCGCGAGCAGCTCGAGCGCTATCCCTGGCACGAGGTCGCCGACGAGCTCGTCTATCCCGGCGCGCCGGCGGCCGAGCTCCGGGTGCGACTGGCGATGCTCCGCCGGCGCGCCGGGGCGGGCGACGGCAGCGTGATCCGCCTGGGGTCCCTCTCGATCGACACCGAGACCTACCACGTCACCGTCTCGGGACGCCCCCTCGATCTCACCTTCAAGGAGTTCGAGCTGCTCCGGTTCCTCGCCCAGCGCCCCGGCCGTGTCTTCACACGCCCGTCGTTGCTCCGTGAGGTCTGGGGCTACGACTTCTACGGCGGCACGCGCACCGTCGACGTCCACGTCCGCCGCCTGCGATCCAAGCTCGGCCCGGAGCACGAGCACCTGATCGAGACGGTTCGGAGCGTCGGCTACCGGGCGGCGGAACAAGACGCCGAGAGCCGGGACACGCCGTACGGCTAGACGTCCTCGCGCACGATGCGGACCACCACCTCCGCGGTGGGGCGGCCGTCGGAGCGCTTCGACGCCAGCTTCCGCAGGATGAACGCGGTCAGGACCGTGCTCCCCAGGATGAGCCCGACCGCGCTCTTCGCCGACCGGAGTGGTGCGGGGAGCCGGGCCCCCAGCTCTCGCAGGTCATCCTCGAGCTGTCGTCGGGTCCCCTCGATCTCGGTCACCTTCTGATCTGCTGCCGCGCCCATCGCGCATCCTCCTTCACGGTCTCGCGGATCTTCTCGCCGGGTGTCGGAGCCGTCCGCAGGGTGCGGCGCCCGATCAGCACGAGGACGCCGGCGACGAGCAAGAGCAGCACGGTCACGATCAGGATGGCGGCCCACACCGGCAGCACCACCGCGAGCCCAGCCGCGGCCGCCGCGGCGGCGAAACCGATCGCGTACATCCCCACGACGCCGGCGGCGGCGAATATCCCCGCACCCCGGCCGCGGACGGACGCGGCCTCGGACGCCTCGATCTTGGCGAGCTCCAGGTGTTCGCGGGCGAGCGTGCGGAGCCCATCCACGGCCGACGCCACCACGGTGCCGAGCGGCCGTTGCCCTCCGCCTCGCGCCGGAGCCGAGATCATCTCCGGAGCGGGGCTCGCGGCGTTCTCGCTTCGAGTGCTCATGAGCCGGACCTCCTTCCTCGACGTTGCTCGCAAAGACTATGCCTGAGGGCAGTCGACAGTCCGCCGACGCCCGAGCCTCCGGGGCCAAGGCCGGGGGAGGACTTCCGGCTCTCGGCGCGCGGAAGACCTAGCCACAGGACGCCTCGGGAAATGACTCGCCCGGGCCCTGCGCCGCAACAGCTCCTCCCGCCGATGATGCGGATACAACAAGAGCGGGCGCGGAGCCGGCTCAGTCCCTTCCCCTCGGGACGCCTCATCCCCTCGGTCACGGCTCCGCGCCCCGCTCGAAGCCCGGGCCGGCGGCCGCGGTGGGACCCCCCGCCGCGGCCGCCGGCCCCGGCCATCTCCGGGTAGTTCACGCAGAGTTAACGCTCGAGAAACAGCGCGCCCTCTGACGGTCACCTACGCTTGGCGCCGACAGCAACACGCGCGCCGGCCCCAGGCGCGACCGACAGCCGACGAGCACAGGGGGTGCATCGCACGTGACCACGCCGAAAGAGGTCGTCGCGCTCGCGAAGGAGCGCGACGTCCAGATCGTCGACCTGCGGTTCTGTGACCTGCCGGGTCTCACCCAGCACTTCTCGGTCCCCGTCGCCGAGCTCACCGAAGGTGTCTTCGAGGACGGACTCGGGTTCGACGGATCCTCGATCCGCGGCTTCCAGGAGATCCAGGAGTCCGACATGCTCCTGGTCCCCGACCCGGACACGGCCTACCTCGACCCCTTCACCCAGCACACCACGCTGAACATCCATTGCTACGTGAAGGACCCGGTCACCGGTGAGTGGTACTCGCGCGACCCCCGCTACATCGCGCGGAAGGCCGAGCTCTACCTGAAGCAGACCGGCATCGCCGACGTCTCCAACTGGGGACCGGAGGCCGAGTTCTACATCTTCGACTCGATCCGCTTCGACCAGAACCAGCACGAGGGCTACTACCACATCGATGCGGCGGAAGGTGTGTGGAACTCCGGCAGCGAGCGCAACGCCGACGACTCCCCCAACCTCGGCTACAAGCCCCGATACAAGGAGGGGTACTTCCCCGTCCCGCCGATGGACCACTACCAGGACCTTCGGTCGCAGATGGTGCTGAACCTCGAGGAGGTGGGCGTGAAGATCGAGGTCCACCACCACGAGGTCGGCACCGCCGGCCAGGCCGAGATCGACATGCGCTACGACTCGCTGCTGCGCACCGCCGACAACGTCATGAAATACAAGTACGTCGTCAAGAACACGGCGTGGGCCGCCGGCAAGACGGTCACGTTCATGCCGAAGCCGATCTTCCAGGACAACGGCTCGGGGATGCACACGCACCAGAGCCTGTGGAAGGACGACGAGAACCTGTTCTGGGACGAGGTCGGCTACGCGGGCATCTCCGACATGGCTCGCTGGTACATCGGCGGACTGCTCCAGCACGCGCCGTCGCTGCTCGCGTTCACCAACCCGACGACGAACTCCTACCGCCGGCTCGTCCCGGGCTACGAGGCGCCGATCAACCTCGTGTACTCGCAGCGGAACCGCTCGGCCTGCGTGCGGATCCCGGTCTTCTCACGGCTCCCCGCCACCAAGCGCCTCGAGTTCCGCACGCCGGACGCGGCGTGCAATCCCTACCTCGCGTTCAGCGCGATGCTGATGGCGGGGATCGACGGGATCAAGAACAAGATCGAGCCGCCCGAGCCGATGGACAAGGACCTCTACGACCTGCCGCCCGAGGAGAAGGCCTCGGTGAAGCAGGTGCCCGGCTCGCTCGAGGAGGTGCTCGACACGCTCGAGGCCGACCACCAATGGCTGCTCGAAGGTGGGGTCTTCACGCAGGACGTGATCGACACCTGGATCGAGTACAAGCGGGCCCACGAGGTGGACGCGATCCGGCTCCGGCCGCACCCGCACGAATTCCATCTGTACTTCGACGTCTAGTTCACCCCGCTTCCCACCACGAGCCCGGCCGGCACGGCCGGGCTCGTGCGTTCGCGGGTCCGCGTCTCCGCGCGCTAGGGTGGCTCCTCGCCACGATCTTTTCCTCGGAACGATGTCGAGAATCGCGCGCTCGCTCCGACCTCTGGGTGAGCGCGCCACCCGAGCGCCGGAGAGGAGAGGGGATGAAATACCTGATCGCGATGTTCGGGGACCAGGCCACGATGGTCGAGACCAAGTCCACGGAGTGGATCAAGGACATGATCCGGTTCATGGAGGACCTGGACACGGAGCTCGCCGAGTCCGGCGAGAAGGTCGACAGCATCGGGCTCGTGGACCCCACGATGGCCAAGACGGTCCGATTCGTGCGAGGGCGCTCCCGTGCCGACGGACGGCCCGTTCGCCGAGGCGAAGGAGTCGCTCGCCGGTTACTGGCTCGTCGATGTCGAGGACGAGGCCCGCGCGCTCGAGATCGCTTCGAAGATCGTCGAGCACATCCACGAGCCGATCGAGGTGCGTCAGATCGCCGACGCGCCGCCCGAGGAGTACGATCACGAGAAGCACCGAGAAGAAGGAGTCGAACGATGACGCAGAAGATCAACACGTTCCTCTGGTTCAACGACCAGGCGGAGGAGGCCGCGAACCTCTACGTGGACCTGTTCAAGCGGCGTCCGGGTGGACAGGCCGCGGAGTCGAAGGTCACGAACGTCGCCCGGTACGGCGAGGCCGGACCCGGCGAGCCGGGGACCGCGATGACGGTGAACTTCGAGCTCGAGGGCCAGGAGTTCATCGCTCTGAACGGCGGACCCCAGTACTCGTTCACGGAGGCGATCTCGCTGTTCGTGCACTGCGATTCCCAGGAGGAGGTCGACCACTTCTGGAACGCGCTGACCGCCGACGGCGGCGAGGAGAGCCAGTGCGGCTGGCTGAAGGATCGGTTCGGCCTCTCCTGGCAGATCATCCCCGACCGGCTGATGGAGCTGATCGGCGACCCCGACGCCGGTCGCTCGCAGCGCGCGATGAAGGCGATGCTCCAGATGCAGAGGATCGACATCGCGGAGCTGCAGCGCGCCGCCGACGAGGCCGCGTAGGAGTCAACCGACCGTCGCCGTGTCGCCGGTCGAGGTGCCGCGCGTCGAGGACCTGCTGCGCGAGCTCGCGCCGCAGGTCCTCGGCACGCTCGTCCGCCGTCACGGACAGTTCGACGCGAGCGAGGACGCCGTGCAGGAAGCACTGCTCGCCGCCGCGCAGCAGTGGCCCGAGGCCGGTGTGCCGGACAACCCACGGGCCTGGCTCCTGACGGTCGCCACTCGACGACTCGTCGACGAGTGGCGGAGCGAGAGCGCCCGGCGGCGACGGGACGAGACCGTCGCCGCCTCGGAGCTCCCCGACCCGGGACAACCCACCGGGCAGGACGACACGCTCCCGCTGCTGTTCCTGTGCTGCCATCCCTCGCTGTCCCAGCCCTCGCAGCTGGCCCTCACGCTTCGAGCCGTCGGCGGCCTGACCACCGCCGAGATCGGCAACGCCTTCCTGGTTCCGGAGGCGACGATGGCGCAGCGGATCAGCCGTGCGAAGCAGAGCATCAAGAGCTCCGGCATCCCGTTCGATCTGCCGCCGGAGCCCGAGCGGGCGGATCGTCTCCGCGTCGTGATGCACGTGCTCTATCTGATCTTCAACGAGGGCTACACCGCGAGCTCGGGCGTCGCGCTGCACCGGGCCGACCTCACGGCCGAGGCGATCCGTCTCGCGCGGCTGTTGCACCAGCTGATGCCGGCGGAGGGCGAGGTCGCCGGCCTGCTCGCGCTGATGCTGCTGACCGACGCCAGACGAGCCGCCCGCACCACGTCGGATGGATCCCTGGTTCCGCTCGCCGAACAGCGCCGTGCGCTCTGGAACAGAGCCCAGATCGAGGAAGGCGTGACGCTCCTCACGAGCACCCTCGGCAAGGGAACCACCGGTCCGTATCAGATCCAGGCGGCGATCGCCGCGGTGCACGACGAGGCCTCGAGCGCCGAGACGACGGATTGGCCGCAGATCCTGGCGCTCTACGAGGTGCTCGAACGCGTGTCCCCGGGGCCGGTCGTCACGCTCAATCGCGCGGTCGCGGTCGCCATGGTCGACGGGCCGCGGGCCGGCCTCGCCCTGCTCGGAACCCTCGACGGCGACGATCGGATGGCTCGCAACCACCGGCTGGAGGCGGTGCGAGCGCATCTGCTCGAGCTTGCCGGGAACGCGACGGCGGCACGAGAGTCCTACCTCCGGGCCGCGAGGATGACCGCGAGCGTCCCGGAACAGCGGTATCTCGCGTTGCGGGCCGCGCGACTGAATGATCAGTGAGCGATCAGGAAGTCCTCGGGGCCTCGATAGTCGCGGTTCACGGCGACGTCGGTCCCGTCGAAGACCTCGGGATGCGTCCGCCGCGCGTCGGCGATGACGTCTGCCGGCCACGACCTGTCGTCGTAGGTACAGACGACCGTCGCCGGAGCTGAGGCGAACGCGACGTTGACGAACGATTCGTAGCGCGTCCACGCGGGGATCTCGGCATCGGATCGGCTCTCCGGAGCGATCTCGGCGACCACGCGGATCCACGCCGCTCCCGCGTCGAGCTGCTCGTTCACGAACGTGAGATAGCCCTGCATCGCTGTGGCGGGCGAGCGATACCAGTCCGCCGCATCCGCGAACTCGACGCCGTCGGCGCGGTCGGAGAGGGCGTCACGAAGGAGCTCGGGTCTGGTCCTCCGTCGTCACCACGAGGAGAGGATCCGACCGTTCCACCCCGTCGGCGAGGAACGGGATCGCAACCGCGAGGTACTCCTCGTCGGACCCATACGTGAGGAGACGATGCTCCAGGAGCCTCGGGGCCGTCGCCGTCGCGGATCCGATGAGGTAGTCGACGCTCACGCCCAGCGCCTCCGCGAGGGCCGAGAGCGTGCTCGACCGAACATCCTTCCGCCGTCCCGACTCGATCTGCGCGATGGCGGACCAGCTCACGCCCGAGTGATGCGCGAGCGTCTCGCGACTCCAGCCCGCTCGCTCTCGAGCCGCCTTCAAGGAAGTTCCGATATGAGAAGAGATCATGCTTGACCACCGTATCCCCGGGCACTGCCATGCGGCGACCATCCCTGACCGTGTCAGATGACAGAGTCAGTTGACGAGAACCATCGCGGAGCCGGAGGATATCCGGAGGAAACACGCACACGCAATGCCTAGAGGGGGTCGATCGGTGGCAAGCGTTGATTTCCGCCAGTTCCGCTACTTCATCGCCGTCGCGGAGGAGCTCCACTTCGGGAGGGCCGCCGATCGCCTCCACATCGCCCAGTCGGGCCTCTCACAGCAGATCCTCAAGCTCGAACGCTCCGTCGGCGTGCCCCTCCTCGTCCGCGATCGCCGGGGTGTCAAGCTCACCGACGCCGGGCGTGTGTTCCTCGACCACGCCCGTCAGGCGGTCGAGCTCGCCGACCGAGCGATGGCGAGCCCGCACCTCGCCGAACAAGGGAAGACGGGCATCCTCCGCGCGGGCACGCCGATCCTCGGGATCCCCCTGGTGGCGGAGGAACTCTTCCAGGAGTTCGGGATCCGCTTCCCGGAGGTCGAGATCGAGATCCACCCCGGCCTCGATCCCGAGCTCGTCGAAGCGGTCAGCACCCATTCCCTCGACGTCGCGATCGTCCTGTCCCCCTTCAAGTCGGTGGACCCCCCGCCTCGCTACCAGCAGCTGAGCACCTTCGAGCTCTTGGCGCTCGTTCCCGACGGACATCGTTTGGCCGCGCTCGAGCGCGTGCCTCGATCCGAGCTGTTGAAGGAGCCGTTCCTCGATTGGCCCCGCAGCATCAATCCCGAGATGATCGACCACATCCACCGCATGCTGTTCGGCGACGCCGAGCATCCGCAGCGCATCGCCCTTCCCATCCTCGAGGAGGCTCGTCGCCTCGAGCACGTCGCGAACGGCGAGGGCATCGGGATCGCGGTGCTTCCACCCGGCATGGAGCCCGACGCACCGGGAGTTGCCGTCCGCCATTTCGAGGAACCCACTCCGTTCATCGGCTACGGGGTGGCCTGGTCCGGCACGTTGACCACGCCGCTGGTGGAGGCGTTCGTCGATGTCGCTCGGGAGTTCGCGGTCGCCGAGCCGCAGGCCATCCGAGTCTGAACAGCCGCTCCTGACTCCGCGATCGGGGCCACTGCTACGGTGGCCGGCATGGCACGGATGCCCCGGTGGGCGCACGTCGTCGGCCCCATCCTGATCGGCGTCGCGGGCGCCGCGATCGCGCTGCAGGCGTTCGCGAAGACGACGGTGGACGCGCGGTCCCTTCGAGGTCCAGATCGAGGCCGACTTCGGCCGGAGCGTGACCGACATCTCCCTTCCCCCGCTCGGGACGCTCCGAGCCGATACCCACGACGCTCCCCTGCACCTCCGTGCGTCGCTCAAGGAGGTCGACGTCGAGGCCCTCCAGGAGGGACTCCGTCGCGGGATCGACTCCGTCGCCGCCGAGGTCGAACGGAACACCTTCGACGCGACGGGCCGGTTCGCCGGGTGGGTGATCCTCGTCGGTGTCGCCGGGAGCGGCGGCCCTCGGACTGATCGCCTTCCGGAACCAGTGGCTGGCGGTCCTGCGAGCCACCGTCGCCGGCCTCCTCGCGGTGGTCCTGTCCGTCGGGTTCACGGCGATCGGGTTCGATGCCTCGGCCTTCCAGGCGCCCAGCTACACGGGCTCGCTCCGATTGGTGCCGCAGCTCTTCGGTCCGGTGCAGGGCGCGATCGAGCGTGTCGGGTACTTCCGGGACGAGCTCCGACGGGTCGTCGCGGGCGCCGCGCGCGCGTATGCGGCCGTCGAGTCGAACCCCTTGGGCCGGGGAGATGAGATCCGGATCCTCCACATCTCCGACATCCACCTGTCGACCCTCGGCTTCGGGTTCGCGCAGGAGCTCGCGAGAAGCTTCGACGTCGACTTCGTGATCGACACCGGTGACACGACGTCGTTCGGCGCGCCCAACGAGGAGTTCATCCTCCCGGAGATCACGCGGTTCAAGCTGCCGTACGTGTGGGTCCGAGGGAACCACGACTCGCGCGACTTCCAGGATGCGGTCGCTCGCGTCCCCGGGACCGTGGTGCTCGACGGCGGCACGGCGGAGGTCGACGGCTTCACGATCTACGGGCTCGGCCATCCGTACTTCAACGAGCAACGGGGGACGCCGGTCGGCAACGAGGACGTGGTCGCCCTGGTCGACGCGGCGGCCGAGCGCGTCACGGCGGACGTGAGCGCCCTCCCCGAGCCGCCGGACATCGTGCTCGTCCACGACGATCGGATGGCCGCGGGCATCGCGGGCAAGGTGCCGCTCGTCCTCTCGGGCCACTTCCACAACAACCGCGACGAGGTGATCGACGGGACCCTGTTCCTCCGCGTGGGATCCACCGGCGGCGCCACGCCGACCGGATTCACGGCGGAGGGAGACGTGCCGTTCTCGGCCGAGGTCCTGTACTTCCGCGCCGACGGGGACGGCGGGATGCAGCTCGTCGCGTGGGACCTCGTGACGCAGTTCCCCGAGACGGGGAGCCTCCAGATCGCGCGGCATCTCGCCTCCGACGTCGGCGTGTCGCCGAGCCCGTCGTTGCCGGCGTCGCCGACGCCGACCCTCACTCCGAGTCCCTCGGGATGACCGTCGTGTCGGAAGAACAGCTCCGTGTGATCCCGGTCGAGGAGCCGTACGACCTTGCTGCCACGCTGTTCCCGCTGCGCCGAGGGACCGGTGATCCCGACCATGCGGATCGAGGGCCGCCGGGTCTGGCGCGCGGCTCGAACGCCGGAGGGCCCGGTGACGCTCCGACTGGAGCACGCGAACGGGACCGTCGCGGCGACCGCCTGGGGCCCGGGTGCGTCGTGGGCACTGGAACACGCTCCCGGGTTGATCGGCGCCGAGGACGACCTCTCGGCGTTCGAACCTCGGGACGACGTGATGGCGCAGCTGTGGAAGGAACACCGGAGCGTGCGGCTCACGCGCGCGCTGGATGTGGTTCGAACGCTGATCGCCGCGGTCCTGGAGCAGAAGGTCGTGGGGCTCGAAGCCCGCCGAGCGTGGCGGCGGATGACGTCCGAGGTGAGCGAACCCGCGCCCGGCGAGGTCGGCCTGCTGCTGCCGCCCGATCCTTCAGTGGTGGCCGAGCTTCCGTACTACCGGTTCCACCCGTGGGGGGTCGAGCGACGCCGCGCGGAGGTGATACGCGCGGTGTGTGCGCGGGCGGCGTCCCTCGAAGCGCTCGCCGACGTGCCGTTCGATGAGGCTCGGCGCCGCCTGGAAGCCATGCCGGGCATCGGCCCATGGACGACCGCCGAGGTCATGCGACTGTCGTTCGGCGATCCGGACGCGGTGTCGGTCGGCGACTATCACCTGCCCGACATCGTCGCGTGGGCGCTCGCCGGCGAGCCGCGCGGCACCGACGAGCGGATGCTGGAGCTGCTGGAGCCGTACCGAGGGCAGCGAGCGCGGGTTCAGGTGCTCCTGGAGCGGAGCCACATCTCCCCGCCCGCGTACGGACCCCGGATGGAAGCCCGCTCGATCGAGCGGCTCTAGCCCCGCCAAGGAGTCGGCGCATACTCCCTCCGTGCAAGAGGACTCTTTACGACGAGCGCCTCCGCGCCGCGGCGATGCTTATGTCGGGAGCTTGATGCCCGCGATGGGGGTTTCGTGTCGCAGGAGGATCTGGATCGGTTCGATTCGAAGGGAAGCGGATCTCGCTTCTACAGTACATGAGGGGCATTCGAGTAGTTGCTGGACTCGATGCGGCCTTACGATCCGGACGACCTATACGCTTGCGGCCGGAGGATCGCCCCTACGAGGATGATAGGGCTCGACGGCTACCCCGCTACAAGTGGAGAGGCACCGATCCCGACGCATACGACAACAGGGCGCTGCGCCAAGCAATGACACTCGGAAAACCTCTGATCTGGTTCATCGCATGCGTCCCGCCGTTTTCCAATCGGTCTATCCTGTCTGGCTTTGGCTGAGGAACCAGAACAACATCAGTTCGTTGTTGCGGTCGACATGATTTGCGGCGCCAGTGGAGCAGGACTTTGTTCACCCGGACGATGCCGTCCTTCAGCGCGCTACGTCGAAGCTTGGTTCGTCAACGAGTTCATCAACCGTTGTTTCGCCAGCGCGTTCTTGAGGCGTATGCGCGGCAATGCGCCCTTTGCCATCTCCGGCATGCCGAACTCTTTGGAAGCCGCACATATCGTGAGGACTCAGATGGCGGGGAGCCATCGTGCCGAACGGTGTGGCCATGTGCGCCATCCACCATCAAGCATTCGACAGTGCGGTCCTTGGGATCCGCCCGGACTACGTGATTGAGATTCGGAAGATGTTCTGGATGAAGAGGATGGACCGACACTGATGCACGCGCTCCAAGGAATCCACTCAACAAATCTCTCTTCCCGGAGCCCGCGGCGCTTGGCCCAGAGAGGACTGCTCGAAGAGCGCTACGAGCGCTTTCGAGGCCGCCAGCTAACGGCCACTACTCTCGAGGTCGGATGAGGATCCTCCCGTCCTCGACCTTCACGTCGTAAACAGGCACCGGCTTCGTGGCCGGTGGCCGCATCACCTTGCCGTCTCCAGCCTGAACACGCTCCCGTGAGCCGGGCAGGTCACGGTCCGCACCGAGCCCGCGATCTTGACGACGCCTCTATCGAGCCCGGCACCCTGATGCGTGCACTGGTTCCCGATCGCGAAGACCTGGCCATCGGCTTTGAGAAGCAGGACGGCATCACCGTTCACAGCGACGCGAAATGGCTTTCGATCCATCAGCTCTGTCCAGCATCCCGACGCTTGTCCAGTCAGCCACGATCGACTCCTCCGAGTTGGTTGGGACCGCAACTCGATCTTGATCCTAGTGTCGTCAAGAGGATCATCGGACGACAATGAGCAAGTTCGAGAAGAGCGGAATCAATGCAGGCACTGAAAGGGAAGGTATCTCACTACTCCTTCGGGATGCGAGGTTCCAGCTCGTCACAGTGCCTACGAAGCGCCGGATCCTAGAGCTGATTGGTGTCAGCGGCGCCTTCGGAATTCAGACGTTCGACCTCGTCATGACGACCGTCCGCTGCCCCGCCTATCACGGTCGAGACGGTGGACGAATACTTTCCGACATTGACGCTCGTCGAAATGAAGACGACCAAGAAGGCAATCACCGACAAGGCGTTGCGCGGCTTCTTCTTCGGCGCGACAGAGCGCGAGTACGCAATGGCGAAGGCTCTCGGACCCCGGTACTGCTTCGCGTTCGTGGTCCTGAATGAGAGCAACGTCTTCGGCAAGCCCTTCGCAGTGCTCCTCGCTCTCGACGAAGTGGAGCAACGGACGAGGGCGAAGCGACTCCAGTTTCAGGTGAACTTCAGAACGGATATCGAGTCAGAGGAGACATCCGAGGAACAGGTCATTGTGTTCGGCGAGCACGGGGATATCCCTCTGGGAGGATCTACCGACCGCCCACCGGCTTGAGAAGGTGCGCCACCGCATAGGCCTCCTCTCCCTTGCGGTCAAACGTGGCGACGATCATCCATTCGTTCTCCTCAACCGCAACGGGCGCAAGAACGTCATGGAGCGGAGCGGTCACCCAAGCTCGTGCCGCGGCTCGGTCCCGCAGGAGTGTCGCCTCGGGGTCCGGATAGCCGTCCCATGTCCAGAACGTGCCGACCCATTGGCCTTCGCCGTCAACGTGAACGAGGCGCACGTCGCGATCACCAACGGTCCATCGATCCTCGGCGGGCTCTTCGACAGGGAGCCAGCCCATTCCGGAGATGATCCAGGCCCATCTTTGAGCCTCGCTGCGCGCCGCTTCCTCGGACAAGTACGCCTCAGGCGGGTACTCGATGACGGTTCCATCCGTGACAAGGATCACCCATGTGCTCATGTGCGAAATTCAGATCCATCGTGCAGAGGCTGTCTGTGAGATCCGTCACGATCAGTCGAATGATCTGACGATCTGGTTGCTCGATCGATACGGTCGCGTCGTGCCAGCTCGCCAGCACGACGCCGAGTACCAAGTGGAACTGACCGCATGCTTTGTGTTCAGCATCAACACCACACTCGACGGTCCCAAGGGTCTGTCGAAGGAGATGCTCGAGGACCTCATCGAGCGCAACTGGCAGTGGGTGTCCGATTGATACTGATGTGCTCCTTGAGAGTCATTGGCAGCTCGAGGCCTTCGAGGAACTACCAATTCCAAGCGCCAGGAGCAGTTCC
>CAVTTD010000008.1:0-57368 GCA_963737525.1 uncultured Actinomycetota bacterium | reverse complement strand
ACCTCCGGGGAGAGCCCGAACTCATGGATCGTGTAGGTCCCCCGGAAGGCGTCCAGCGCCGGAGCGGCGTTCCGGACGCTCCGCACGACCGTCGCCGCCGCGATCGGCCGGTTCGCCCCCAGCTGCCAGGGCCCTCCGACCACCAGGCTCCCTGCGATCAGACCGGCGATCGCGGCGGCGACCGCCGGCGCCAGGGTCATCGGGCGGCGGTGGCGCGGGCGACGGAACGCGCGTCGGGGGACGCGCCGGGAGACGATCAATCCGTCGATGACCGGCGCCCGAAGGGACGGTCGGACCCGCTCCCGCGCCACCGCCGTCATGATCGGCTCGACGAGGTCCGGCACCGGCTCGGCGGCGCGGATCCGCACGGAGCTGCGGATCCGCGCCGACCGTCGAGCGAACACCTGGCACCGGAGGCAGCCCTCGGCGTGGGCCGCGGCGGCCTCGGCCTGCCGCGCCTCCACCCGTTCGCCGTCCAGCCGGGTGGAAAGGACGAGCTGCGTCTGCTCGCAGTTCACGTCGCCTCCTCCTCGTCCGCGATCGCGAGGCAGAGGGCCTGCCGGGCTCGGAACATCCGGCTCTTCACGGTGCCCACCGCGACCCCGAGGACGTCGGCCGTCTCCTGGTACGAGAGGCCGAACACCTCGACGAGGAGGAAGGCTTCGCGATGCTCGGCCGACACCGACCGGAGGGCCGCATCGAGCTCGGCGCGAGCCGTCGGATCGGCGACGCTCCGAGGGAGGAGCTGGTCGTCCCACGGCGTCTCGGACCGGCGCTCGCGGCGCAAGCTGTCCATCGCGCAGTTCCGCACGATGCTGAAGAGCCACGAGCCGAACTTCTGGTCGCCGCGGAACCCCTTGAGGAAGCGGAAGGCTCGGAGGAATGCTTCCTGGGTGACGTCCTCGGCGAGCTGACGGTCGCGCGTGAGATGCCAGGCGAAGCGGAACGCGTCCGCCTGGAACTCGCGAACGAGGTCCTCGAACGCGAGGAGGTCGCCTCGGCGCGCGCGTTGCACCGTGCGCGGATCGGGATCCCGCACCCGCTTCCTCTCAGCTCTGCCCGGCACGGCATCGTCGGAGCCGGCGGCTTCCCGCGCGCCCGGCCGGGGATCCGGCGCTCACGATGCGCCTCTGTCCGCCCATCGGCAAGGAGACCGTGTTCGCGGGGCACCGGTTCCCTGCTCGGTCTCCCAGGACCCTCGCCCGGAAGCGGTCATCATCAAGGCGTATGGGAACGGACGGCCTCGCCTCCGGACTCGATCTCCGAGAGGCGCTCGGCGCGTGCGCGGACGTCGGGCACGCGCGGGTGACCTCCGCCGTCGAGGGTGAAACCCTCCGGCGTCTCCGTGCCGAGATCGAGCGCAACCCGTTCCACCCGTTCGGCGAGTCGTTCGGGCAGGTGCGCCAGCAGATCGACGGCTACGACATCCCGATCCCGGCGAGCGGGTTCCCGGTGCTGACGGCCCTGTGTCGCGACCTACGGAACGTCGTCCGTTCCCACGGGCGGGGCATGCGCGGCCTCGCGAGCTGGGCCCCCAACGAGGTGGGTGTCACCCACTACGTTCCCGGCTCGATCGGGATCACGCCCCACAAGGACGGCAAGTGGTACCGGCGGATGGTGGTCGTCGTGACGGTGTACGGCCGGGCGCCGTTCGCGATCTGCGGCTCGCGCGATCCGGAGGACATCGTCGAGCGCTGGATGTCGGAGCCCGGCGACCTGGTCCTGATGCGCGGTCCCGGCCTCGCGGGCGCTCGTGACGGCCGCCCCTTCCACCTGGTCGAGGGGCCGCGCCGCGGCGAGCGGCTCTCGCTGGGGATCCGGATGTCGACGCGGTCGGCGCCCGGCCCCTGAGCGCCGCGGCGTTCTCATCTGTTCCTCATCTTCCTGGGGCATGCTGTGGCCACGATGCGCGCGCTGGTGGTCGAAGACGAGTCGAAGATGGCCGCCCTGCTCCGGCGGGGTCTCCAGGAGGAGGGGTTCGCGGTCGACATCGCCGCGAACGGGGAGGACGGCTCGTGGATGGGGGCCGAGAACGACTACGACGTGATCCTGCTCGACGTGATGCTCCCCGACGTCGACGGGTTCGAGGTCTGCCGGCGCTTGCGCGCGGCAGACCGGTGGGCCCCGATCCTCATGCTCACGGCGCGGGACGGCGTCCAGGACCGCGTCGCGGGCCTGGACGCCGGCGCCGACGACTACCTGACGAAGCCGTTCTCCTTCGACGAGCTCCTGGCGCGCGTGCGGGCGCTCCTCCGGCGGGGGCCGTCGGAGCGCCCACCCGTGCTCACCGTCGGCGACCTCGCCCTGGATCCCGCGACGCGCCGGGTCTCGCGCGGAGACCGCGAGATCGAGCTCACCCCGAAGGAGTTCGGGCTCCTCGACCTGTTCCTCCGGCATCCGGGCGAGGCGCTCTCGCGGACGCGGATCCTCGAGCACGTCTGGGACTTCGCCTACGACGGCGACTCGAACGTGGTCGACGTCTACGTTCGCTACCTCAGGGAGAAGGTGGACCGGCCGTTCGGCCGGCGGTCGATCGAGACCGTGCGCGGCGTCGGATATCGACTCCGGGAGGAGCCCGATGGGGCTGCCGATCAGAACTAGGCTGACGCTCGTCTTCGCGAGCCTGTCGCTCCTCGTCCTCGCCTTGGCGGGCGCCGCGTTGGTGATCGGATTCCGCGCGGAGCTCGATCAAGCACATCAACCAGGGACTCCTTTCCCGCGCCGAGTCGGCGAGGGCCGATCCGCGGGGCGAGATCGCCGCGATCCCCGAGGGGGAGGATGCCTTCGCACAGCTGATCCGCGCGGACCGAGCGGTCGAGTCGAGCGTCAACCTTCCGGGCGAGCCGCTGCTGCCGTCGACCGTCCTCGCCTCGATCCGCGGAGGAACCTTCCTCGATCGAAGGGTTCGGATGGTCGAGGACCGGGTGGCTGCGAGGTTGCTCGCCGTCCCGTTGGCGGATGGCTCCTACCTCGTCCTCGGGATCGACATCGAGGACCAGCAGGAGGTCGTGTCGCAGCTCACCGTGCTGGTCGCCGTCGGCGGACCGATCGTGTTGCTCGCGCTCTCCGCACTCGGGTGGGTCTTAGCCGGTGCGGCGCTCCGCCCGGTCGAGGAGCTCCGGTCGGAGGCGGCGGCGATCTCCCTGAGCGAGCCGGACCGGCGATTGCCGGTCCCGGATACCGGCGACGAGCTCCAGCGGCTCACGGAGACGCTGAACGAGATGCTGGACCGGGTTCACGACGCGCTCGACCGAGAGCGACGACTCGTCGACGAGGCGAGTCATGAATTGCGGACACCGCTCGGGGTCCTCAAGACCGAGGTCGACCTGGCGCTGAAGGGACCGAGGAGCAGGGAGGAGCTGGAGGGCGCGTTGCGGAGCATCGCGCAGGAGACGGAACGTCTCCGCCGGCTGACGCAGGACCTCCTCGTGCTCGCTCGGTCCGACCGAGGGCGCCTCCCCGTCCACCGCGCCGACGTGGATGTCTCGGGCGTGATCGAGCGTGTCGCCGCCGAGTTCGACGATCGTGCCGGCAGGGAAGGGGTACGCCTGCGCACCTCGGGCTCGAGGGTCCGGGCGAGGGTGGACGCGGACCGGGTCCGGCAGGCGGTCGAGAACCTCGTGGACAACGGCCTCCGGCATGCGGGTCGAGGCGGTTCGGTCGAGGTGAGGGCGGACCGCGACGGCGACCGGCTTCGCATCGTGGTGGTCGATTCCGGTCCCGGATTCGCCGCGGACGTCCTCGACAGGGCGTTCGAGCCGTTCGCGCGCGCCGACGGGGGCCGGGAGGGCGACGGCGCGGGCCTCGGGCTCACGATCGTGCGGGCGGTCGCCGAGGCGCACGGCGGCTCGGCGACCGCCCGCAACGTCGAGGGAGGAGGCGCCGCCGTCTCGCTCGAGCTGCCGATCTGACGGATCAGCCCTCCGACATCGGCGTGAGGGCATCTACGTCGAACGGGGGGTCACCGCCGCGGGAGGCGGGCGGTACCATACGGCGATGAGGCGGAGTGCTCTGGTCTTGTTCGTTGCCGCGCTGACGGCCCCGATCGTGCTCGCACAACCTGCGATGGCGGCCAAGCAAGCGCAGGTCGTCCGCATGAGCAGGACCTCGACCTGGTCGCCGCCGAGCCCCGATCCGACGGGCCTCACCTATAACCCGAAGAAGCGCCTCTTGATGATCTCCGACTCCGAGGTCGATGAGGACGGGCTCTGGCACGCGAGGAACCTGTTCATCGCCGGGAGGAAGGGCGGACTCCTCCGGACGCGACGGGTCACGAAGGCGACGTCGAGCCCGAGGGGATCGCCTGGGACGCGCAGGCGCACGCGCTCCTCGTCTGCGACGATGACCTGGACGCCGTCTTCCGGTTCAAGCCGGGCCGCGACGGTCAGATCGGGACCCGTGACGACAAGGTCGCGAAGCTCCTCAACACCCGGCGTTTCGGATCCTACGACCCGGAGGGGATGGATTGGCGCGGCAAGAACAAGATGATCATCCTGTCCGACGCGACCGACAGCAACATCTACAAGGTGCGGCGCGGCCCGGATCTCCGGTGGGGAACACGGGACGACAAGGTCACGAAGTTCGGCACGACGAAGTTCGGCTTCAACGACCCGGAGGGTGTGAAGTTCGATCGCGTGACCGGGCACCTCTTCATAGTGGACAGCGGGAAGAAGTTCATCCTCGAGACCACGCTGGCTGGGAAGATCGTCAGGAAGATCGGGACGCCGTTCTGCGCCGCAGGGTGCCACCTGTCCGATCTGGTATTCGCTCCCGGAACCGACGGCTCACGCAGACGCCTGTACCTGACTGACCGCGGCAGAGACGGCGACACCTTCCCGAACCCCTCGGACTTCAACGACGGCAAGCTCTACCAGGTGAGGTTCGTCACCGTCCCTAGAGCGGAAGACGCCGGCACCTCGGCGGCACGAGGGTGCTGGGAGCACACGCCGCACGCGACACCACCGAATCATCTGGTCGCCTATCGGATGGAGCAGCTGTTCCACACGACAACCGGAGCACTCCAACCTCTTCGACATCCGCTTTCGCGCCTCATCGGGATCGAGGCGGTGCCGTACACGCAGCTGATCGCAGCGCGTGATCTTCCTCTGCCCACCGAGTGGTCATCACGTGTTGAGCGAGGCATATCGTGTCAGCCGAGCAGGTCCATCCACGATGAGTCCGATCCCGCGCGCGTAGATCTTCTCCCCCACACTGCCATCCAGCGGACTCACGTCGCGCAACGTCGCGGTCCTCTCGAACGTGCCTGCAGGAACCTCCGTCTTCTCTCCGAGCGCGATGACCTTGGCCTGATCCTCAGCCACCCCCGGCGCGATCTCCTGTTGGAACGCCACGCCGACCTGAAGGGATGAGAGCATGAAGATCCCGGGTTGGTTCGCGTCCACTCCGGCACGCCACGTACCGGAGTGGGACGTGATGTTGCCCCCGTCGTCGTACATGTCGACGTCCTCTCCGAAGTAGCACACGGTCCCGTCCCGCGCTTGGGCGAAGTAGTTGCGAGAGACTTCGACGACGTGACCCCCCTTCGCTTCGTATTCCTCAACCACACGCGTCCGGACGCCCGCAACCATCTCGATCTCGTCCAGAGCCGTGATCCGCACGAGGAGATGTTGTCCCCCTTCCTCGCCCTCCAGGACAACCTGATGTCCTACGGGGAGAGGGAAGAACGGATTGTCGATCTCGAGCGCGAACGTCTCTGCCGCCGGATCGCAGGCTCGGGCACTTGCCAGGTTCTCGTAGCCGTCCTGTCCGCAGGATGCTGCGAGCAACCCGCACGCTGCGATGACCATCGACCTGGTCATCGACGTGTTTCGACGGACGACCATCGGTGGACGCACGTGACCGGTGGTCGGACGAGCCCAAGAGAACATCAGGGACGTGGTTCGGCTGGCTGCGTCAGCCCGTAGACGCTCGCTCGCGCCTCCATCGCGAATGCTTCGGCGCGAACGCTGTCCATCGTCGCGGCATCGAGGTGCCGGATCCTCGAGGAGCACGAGGACCTCCTTCTCCTTCTCCTTGGGTCCGCGCCACCCCACCCGAACGTACCCGACGCCGGGCGCGTAGAACTTGAGCTGGAAGGCGCCCGGCTTGCTCGGCTCCGACTCTTCGGTGACCAACACGTCGGTGTAGCAGCCGAGGGGGACGCATGTCTCTTGCCCGGTCTTGTAGACCCTGGCGACGTCTTCCCAGAAGTAAGGGGCTGGGGCGAAACCCTCCGAGTAGGTGGGATCACCCTGCCGCGGCACCGCCGGCATCATGATCCCCGCCTTGGCGCCTTCCACGTAGCCCACGAGCCACGGAGCCGCCCCGTCGAACTGTTCCTCGTCATAGATCTCGGGGTACTGCCCGAGGTGCCAGACGTTCCCGTCCCGATCCTGTGCGAAGAAGATCAATTCCGCTTCTCGCACGACTCCGTTGCTCAGATCTCGGTCCCAACCAACGAGCGTACGGACGCCGGCGATCACCTTGGTCAGGTCGGTGACGGTGAAGATCACCTGGTGGGGGAGCCGTTCGCCGTCGTCGATCGATGAGCCCCGGTACACGAACTGCGTGCCGGGTTCGAACGTGAGGTATCGGTTGTCGATGTCAGCCGAATCCGGCCCGAAGTTCCGCGGATCGAAGCCGTTCCCATCAACGGCGTACGGAGGCGAATACGCCGAGTCGGTGAACGCACCGGCACCCGAGGGGCTGACCTCCGTGGGGGTGCCGCGGTTGGACGCTGCCGCCGTCTCGCTCTCACAGGCCGTGAGTGCGAGCAAGATCACCAGGAACGGAACGGCGAGGATGCGTCGCATCTGGATCACTCCGCCACCACGTCACGCTGGCGTCTCTGCTCGATCCCGGAGATCATAGGTGCCGACCCACTCCCTCGCCGATCGGTATGCACGGACCCTAGGGAGATAGATGCCGCCGGTCATCATCCTCCGCGATGGAATCTCCTCGTCGCGTCGGACGACCCGGTCCTACGTTGTCGCGGGGCCAAGGGTCGCTTTCGACGTATCCGCTCTCGCGTCCTCGACCACGCCAGAAGACGTCATCGGTCGGGGTGGGCGCGGCCCCGGAGCCGTAGTCGTTCTCAGCGCGCGGCGGGGATCGCGATCGCGCTCTGCGGCTTGGCGAACCGTAGGCAGAGGGCCGGCACGATGAACAGGTTGAGGAGCGTCGCGGTGATCAAACCTCCGAAGATCACGACCGCCCGCGGGTGCTCGACCTCGTTCCCCGGGATCTTGCCGGCGAAGATCAGCAGGATCAGCACGAGGCCGGTCGTGAGGACCGTCATCATGATCGGGACGACTCGCTGGCGAGCCCTGGATCACCAGCTGCGGGCCGAAGGGCACGTACCCCACAGACGATGTCGGGGCTCGCGCCGGCGGATCAGCCGACGTCGACGAGGATCGTGTGGTGGCCGGTCGCGCCGTCCGGGAAGGGAGCTGCGCGGACGGCGGTCTGCGTCTCCCCCTCGCCGTCGGTCGCACGCACCGACAGGGTGTGCGAGCCCGGTGCCGCGTCCCACCGGTAGACCCACTGGCGCCAGGTGTCGATCGTGTCGTCGGCGCCGAGCTCGGCCTCCCGCCAGCCTCCGTCGTCGACCATCACCTCGACGCTCTCGATGCCACGGTGCTGCGCCCACGCCACACCTGCCACCGCCACCCGGCCCGCGGCGAGGCGAGCACCGTCCGCGGGCGTGTCGATCCTCGACTGCGTCTTGATCGGCGCCTCTTTCGCCCATCCCCGCTGGATCCAGTACGCGTCGTAGGCATCGAGCGTGGTGAGCTCGAGGTCGACGAGCCACTTCGTCGCCGAGACGTACCCGTAGAGGCCTGGAACGACCATCCTGACCGGGAAGCCGTGTTCGAGGGGGAGCGGCTCCCCGTTCATCGAGACCGCGAGCATCGCGTCGCGGCCGTCCATCGCGACCGCGGTCGGCGTGCCGATCGTGAATCCGTCCGCCGAGCGGGACACGATCTGCGACGCCTCGGCGTGCACGCCGGCCTCGCGGAGGAGGTCCGCGAGCGGGGGGCCGATCCAGCGAGCGTTGCCCACGTACGGCCCGCCGATCTCGTTCGAGACGCACGCGAGGGTCACGTCCCGCTCGATCATCGGCCGCGCCAGGAGCTGGTCGAAATCGAGCGTCATCTCGCGGTCGACCATCCCGTGCACCCGAAGCGACCACGTGGACGCGTCGAGCGCGGGCACGAATAACGCGGTGTCGACCCGGTAGAAGTCGGCGTTCGGTGTGAGGAACGGGGTCACGCCGGGGACGCCGAGCTCCGCTCCCTCCGGAGGCGGCGAGCCCGTGTCCGTCGGTTGCGGGATCGTCGCGGCCGCTCGAGACGCCTCCGCGTTCGCACGGCTCGTCAGCAGCCGGCCGAGACCTCCTGCGACGACGGCGATGCCGGCGGCCGCGACTCCCGTCCGGAGGAAGCGTCTCCGGTCGTAGCCCCGGATCGCCGGTTCCGGCCCGGCTTCCGGCTCGGAGTCGGAGCCAGGTGACGCTTCGTTCGGCAGGCCCGCGGCGTTCCGCAGCCATCGGAAGGCGACGACACCCGCCGCGGCACCGGCGATCGACGGGATCGCGTCGGCCAGATCGTTCGCCGGTCGGCTGACGGCGGCGGCCGCGCCGACCGCTCCCAGGACCACGGACCCCACGACGCCGAGGCGCGGCCGCCGCACCGACGCCGCCCCCAGGATCGCAACCACGAGGACGAGCACGACCCCGATCCCGATCAGGAGGACCATCTTGTCCTGGGAACCGAACGTCCGGATCGCGAAGGACTTCAGCCACTCCGGGCTCGCGTCGACCGCGGCGCCGCCCACCGCCACGATCGGCGAGGAGCCCGGTCCCAACACGGCTGCGAAGAGCTCGGCGACCCCCAAGGCGACGGCCGCGGCGAGCACCCCGACCGCGGCACCCGTCGCGCGGCGGGGGTCGGTCGGGGCGCGCTCCTCAGGCGTCGGATCCACGTCCACCTGTGTGCTCACCCGGGGACGACGTTACGACGCCCACGGACGGGTCTAGCGGTGGACCCCCCCGCCGGCGCCGTTCAGGAACCCCGCGATCGCGGGGTCGTCGATCACCCCGTCCCGGACCCGCACCAGCCAGACCTGCGGCTTGTCGTACCCGGTCTCCCCGGGGTACTTCCGGATGATCTCCAGCAGGAAGCGCACGGTATCCAGGCCGCGCACCGGGACCCCGTCGACGCACGCTCCGTCGGCGACCTCGGCGCAGAGCTGCGTGAACGCGTCCCGGTCGTCGACGTGCAACGTCCCGTGGACCGCCACCCAGCCCGCGGGCGCCGCCGCGACGGCGGCTTCGGGTGAGGAGTAGATGGCCGACGGATCGATCGTGTGTGTCACGAAGGCGTCGTCCGGAGGGCAGAGGGGAGGTCGGGACGGATCGGTTATCGCGGCGGAGTGGCCGGGGTCCGCGTCCCGCGGCTCGCCGATCCGGATCGTCGCGGGATCGCCGTTCGGGTCGCGGGCGACGACGTCGAAGTCATAGGTCGGCAGCCCGGACGGCGCCGGCCCGGCCGAATGCCACCGGCCGTACTCGTCCCAGTGCGCCTCGTGCGCCCATTCGACCAGCTGCCGCGTCGTGGGGCACCACACCACGATCTCCTCGAACCCGAAGGCCCGGTGGGTCGAGAACGCGTCGACGACCGTGACGGTGCCGTCCTCGTGATGCACGACGAAGATCGGGTGGCCGTCGGACAGGAACGCCGGCGCGGTCACGCCCCGCGCCGGGACCATCAGCACGTCGGGCCCGGCGAGCGTGTGATCCTGGTTCTGGAAGGGGCCGAACGCTTTGACGGCGAACGTCGCCGCGAGGGCGAAGACCACGACGGCGACCGCGGCGGCCGCCAGGCGAGAACGTCGTGGCTCCGAGAGCGGATCCATCCGAGGACCCTCCGCCACCCGATCCCACAACCCGTCCGGGGGCATGGCCCCCCGCAGCTTCGTCAGCTCTCGCTGCCAGCGCTCAGCCATCGATGATCTCCTCCTCAGAACCCAGGAGCATGCGGAGGCGGCGTCGTCCGCGGAACACGTGCACGCGGACCGTCGCCGCCGACATCCCCAGCAGCCTGCCCACCTCCGGCCCCGTGAACCCCTCCTCGTCGTGCAGGAGCACCGCCGCGCGCTGGTTCGTCGAGAGTGCGCCGAGCGCGTTCAAGACGTCCTGCACCTCGCCGGGGTCGATCCCCGGAGCCGGCTCGGGGAGCTGCGGCGGTCGACGCTTCTCGCGCTGGAGCTCTCGAACGGCGAGCCGGAAGGCCGTCCGATAGAGCCACGGGAGGGGTGAGCGGATCTCATCGGCGTGCTCGATCGCCCGCGCGAACGCCTCGGCGACCGCGTCTTCGGCGACCTGACGCCGGCCTCCCACGAACCCGTAGATCGCACGCCAGAGCTGCGGAGCGGCATCCCGATAGAGCTGCTCGAAGTCCGAGATGAGGTCGGCCCCCTCCCGGTGCTCGCTCTTCGTGCCCACCAAGCGCACTGTAGGTCTCATCCCTTCCACAGGCGTACAGAGCCTCGGGAGGGTCGGAACGTTTACCCGGGTATCGCTCATCGTCGTTGCGGGATAGGCTGCCCCGAACGACCCCCCACGGAGGTATGGATGTCTCGACGCCTCGTCGTTCTGCTCGGCGTGCTCGGCCTCGTAGCGCTCTCGCTCCCGACGGCGGCCGTCGCCGCTCCCGCGACCGTGAAGGTGATGACGCTCAACATCTTCTACGGAGGGGACGAGTGGGATCCGGCGGCCGGACACTGGTGCCGGGACGCGGCGGGTTGCCCCGAGACCCTGCGGGAGGTCGCCGACACCATCCGCGCGGCGGACCCCGATATCGTGGGTCTGCAGGAGGCGACGGCGAACGAGTGTCGGCTCGCCGACCTGCTGGGTTGGTTCTGCGAGCCCCGCTTGCAGTTGATCTCCCGTTTCCCGCTGATCGATCCGCCGGGAGCAGACGGTGTCTACGCCCTCGCCGAGGTGGTGCCCGGCCGGTTCGTCGCCCTCTCCAACGTCCACCTCCCCTCCGACCCGTACGGCCCGTACTGGGTGCGTGACGGCGAGCCTCGTTCCGCCGTGCTCGCCCTCGAACGATCGACACGTCTGCCCGCGATCCAGCGGCAGCTCGACGTGTTGCCGGGTCTGGCCGCGAGCGGCGTCCCGGTGTTCCTCACGGGCGATTTCAACTCCCCGTCGCACCTCGACTGGACGCCCGCGGTCGATGCGATCCGAGACCAGGTCCGGTATCCGGTGGTCTGGCCCGTCTCCGCGGCCCTGGCCGGTGCGGGCTTCCGTGACTCGTATCGAGAGATCCATCCGGATCCCGTCGCGGTCCCCGGGTTCACGTGGACACCCCCCGGGACCCTGGAGTCGGTTCGCGACGAGGTCGACGACCGGATCGATTGGGTCTTGGTGCAGGGGCCGGCCGAAACACTCGGAACGGAGCTGGTCGGAGAGGCCGGCGGGCCGGACGTCGACGTGGAGCGCGACCCCTATCCGACCGACCATCGCGGCGTCGTGTCGACGTTCCGCGTGACGCCGGCGAACCCGGATCCGTTCGCGGCGGTCGCCACGCGACGCGCGTTCGTCGGCGACGATCTGACGGTGCACGTCCACGGACCGGGCGCGCGTGTGGTGCTCGTGCCGGCCGGGCAGGGACCGGTGGCGGCACTGGCTTCGCGATCGGTCGCCGGGGTGGACGACGCCGATGTCACGTTCGCCACCGATGGTCTCGAACCCGGCGCGGACGAGGCGCTCCTGGTGGATGCCGCCGGCGCGGTCGTGTCCCGGAGCCCGTTCTGGCTCTACGCGGCGGGGACCCGACCGAGCCTCCGGACGATGAGATCGGTCTACGAGGTCGGCGAACCGATCCGCGTGCGGTGGCGGGCCGCGCCCGGGTACCGATGGGACTGGATGGGTGTGTTCGCGCCCGGGCGCGGCCCGGCGCAGAACGCCGAGGACTGCAACGCAGGGTTCTGTGGGAACGGCCACTACCTGCTGTACCACTACACCGACACGCAGATCCAGGGCTCCGCGCTCATCGGGCCGACATCGCTCGATGGCTATCGGAGCTGGCCGCTGAAGGTCGGTACGTACGAGATCCGCCTCATGATGGATGACGGATATCGACTGCTCGCCATCTCCAACTCGTTCAAGGTGGTGCACGCGGCCGCATAGCGCATGAGCCTCGCGGGTTCGTTCCATCGGGGTCGAGACTCCGCGTTCGGCCCCAGGCGAGCTCGACCGGGTTACCGTGTCGCGCAGAGATGTCTCCCGTACTCATCATCGCGCTGGTCGTGGTCGTCCTGGTCGTCGTCACCTACTTGGTCGGCCTCAGTCCCGAACCCACCCGCGGGCGCCGGCCGGTGCCCGGCATCCTCCGTCGACGATCCAAGTGGCGGAAGGTCTTGCCCATCCTCCCGCTGCTGGCGGCCGTCGGATGCCTGGTCCTTGCCTTCACCGGCTTCCGGCTTAACGTCGATGAGACCTCCCCGACGATCATCCTCGTGATGGACGTCTCGGATTCGATGAACGCCGCCGACGTCGCGCCGAATCGTCTCGCGGCCGCCGAGGCCGCGGCGAACGCGTTCCTCGACGAGCTTCCGCCCGATTTCCGCGTCGGCCTTGCGACGTTCGCGGGCGACGCCCGGCTGGCCGTCACCCCGACGCAGGAGCGGCGAGAGGTGGTGAACGCGCTCGGTGCGCTGACCACGTCGCGGGGGACGGTCATCGGCGACGGTCTCAGCGTGGCGCTCGACGCGATCGAGAAGATCCGATCGGCCGCCCAGGACACCCCCGCAGCCGCGCTGCTGCTCTCGGACGGGCGCGACACCGGGAGCTCGGTGCCTCCCGACCAGGCTGCCGAACGGGCGCGCTCGCTCCACGTCCCCGTCTACACGGTGGTCGTCGGGCAGGTGTCGCAAGGCGGAGGCCCGGGAGCCAACCTCCAAGCCCTCGAGGAGATCGCGAGCACGAGCGGCGGGAAGACGTTCACCGCCGAGACCGCGCACGAGCTCACGACCATCTACCAGAACCTCGGATCCGAGCTGACCGTGAACCTGCACGTCGAGCCGTCCACCACGCCGCTCGTGATCGCGGCGATCGCCCTCACCGTCATCGCCGGCTTCATGCTCGTGCTCTTGCCCCGCTAGCGATAGCGAGGAGCGGCTCGAGGTCGCAGGAATCGGGTTTCCGCCGCCTCCTCGTCGGTCGGCGAGTAGGACACCGCGGCCTCGGGTATCTCTCCCCCGGAGATGCCATGCGTGAACTGATGCTCGATCGATGGACGGCCCGCGACGACAGGGTGCTGCCCCGTGCCCGAGGGCCCTTCAGCGAAGAGATCCTCGACCTCCTTACCGGGGCCGCGGACGGGGTCGAAGGCGGGCGACCCTCCCTACCCGAGGACCCCGTGGGCGATGACGATCTGCATCTCGCGCTCTACCTCGCCTACGAGCTCCACTACCGGGGCCTCCCGGGTGTCGAGGACGACCTCGAGTGGGACCCACGGATCCTGAGGGTTCGCCACGAGCTCGAGGCGGTGTTCGAGGCCGGGCTCCGTCGCGCGATCGGGTTCAGGGATGGAGAGCCTGCCGACGTCGCCGAGACGCTCCGCGCGATCGCCGCACCCGATGGGGCCGACTCGCTGCCATCGTTCCTCGAACGCGAGGCGACCCTGGAGCAGTTCCGCGAGTTCCTGACGCACCGATCGGCCTACCAGTTGAAAGAGGCCGATCCGCATTCGTGGGTGATCCCGCGTCTTGAGGGCACGGCCAAGACGATGGTGATGGAGATCCAATACGACGAGTACGGCAGCGGCGACCCGTCGTGGATGCACTCGGAGCTGTTCCGCAAGACGATGGTGGCCGCGGGCCTCGACGGCTCCTACGGCGCCTACGTCGATCGGTTGCCGGGCGTCACCCTGGCCACGGTGAACCTGATCTCTCTGTTCGGCCTTCACCGCCGCTGGCGAGGAGCGCTGGTCGGTCACCTCGCCGCGTTCGAGATGTCGTCGACGCTTCCGAATCGGGCGTACGGGGACGGTTTCCGCCGCCTCGGGTTCGATGTGGATGCGACACGCTTCTTCGACGAGCACGTCGAAGCCGATTCCGTGCACGAAGTGCTCGCGTCCGATCTCGCGGTCGAGGTCGCGAGGCGGGAGCCCGGGCTCGCCCCCGATGTGGTGTTCGGGGCGAAGGCGCTCGCGTTCCTCGAGGATCGCTTCTCCGCGGCTCTCCTCCGAGCATGGCGCCAGGGGACCTCGGCGCTCATCGAGGACACGCTCGTCTCGCCGTGAGCGGCCGTCTCTCCTACGTCCTTCCTCTCCGATCTCGTCCCGGAGACGAGAGGGTCGGAGGAGCTCACGGGGTACCTGGCCTGGCTCGCGGAGCGAGCAGACCTCGTCGTGGTTGACGGCTCCGAGCGAGCCGCATTCGAGGCCCACCGCACCCTGTGGGCGGGGTTCTCCACACTCGTCTCACCCGCCGACGACATCCTCTGCGCGAACGGCAAGGTTCGCGGTGTTCTCACCGGTCTCCGGGTGGCCGCCGAGGATGCTGTCGTCATCGCGGACGACGACGTCCGCTACGACGACGACAGCCTCGAGGCCATGGCTCGACTACTCGCCGAGGCCGACCTCGTCCGCCCGCAGAACTACTTCGATCCGCTCCCGTGGCACGCCCGGTGGGACACGGCTCGGATCTTGTGTAACAGAGCGTTCGGCAGCGACTTCCCCGGAACGTTGGGTGTTCGAAGTTCGTTCCTCCGCTCGATCGGCGGATATGACGGGGACGTGCTGTTCGAGAACCTCGAGCTGATCAGGACGGTGACGGCAGCCGGCGGTCGAGTGATCGACGCGCCCGACCTCTTCGTCCGTCGTCGCCCGCCGACCGTCGCCCGATTCCTCGAGCAACGTCCCCGGCAGGCGTACGACGACTGGGCGCAGCCGCTCCGGTTCGCGGTTGTTCCTCGCCACCGGGCCCGCGGTCGCCGCCGTGACGGCGCGGCGGCCTGGGCGTTTCGTCCTCTTCGCCGCATTCGCGATCGCCGTCGCCGACTTCGGCAGGGTTCGGCACCGAGGCCACCTCGTCTTCGATCGGCTCTCGCCCCTCCTCGCACCCCTGTGGGTCGTCGAGCGAGCGATCCTGTCGTGGGTGGCGCTCGCGCGACGGCTCCTCGGCCGCGGCTGTCCCTACGCGGGAACCGTCATCCGCCGTGCGGCGAACCCGCCTCGGGTGCTGAGGCAGAGGCTCCGTTCACCGCTCGGGGGCTGAACGGCACGATCTTGTGGGTGCCGTCGCAGAAGGGCTGTACGGCCGAGCGACCGCAGCGACAGAGCGCGTTGATCCGGCGCCTCGTGCAGACCTCGCGGCCCTGCTCGTCCACCAGGCGGAGCCTGCCTCTGACCAGTAGCGGACCATCGTAGGTGACGCGAATGACGGCGATATCGTCCTCGGATCTCACGACGCGCGTTTCCGCGCCGTCGCGCGGCCGCCCTTGCGTCCGGCCGCCTTCTTCTGCGCGGTCGTGCCCCCTTGGCTCGTGGTTCGCCTCCGAACGCCGGAGCCGGACTTCTTCCCTCCGCGGCTGGACGCTCCGGGTGAGTTCGCGATCTTCGCCGCGCGCTCCTTGGACATGCCTTTGTCCTTCAGGGCTTCGTACTGCTTCTCGTTCTTCACGCTCGGCCGCTTGTCGGGCACGGCTGATCACCTCCTGGTCGTCCTTTCGCTCGGTTCCCGAGATCCCCGGCCTCCGGTCAGGCTGAGCGAACCTGGACCTCGCGCTCGGCTCCTCGCTGGTCCTCGAGGCAGAACCGCGTGGCCGGACGAGCGGTCAGCCGCGCCGGGTCGATCGCCTTCCCGCACGCCTCGCAGGATCCGTAGCTCCCGTTGGCCAAGCGGGCGGTCGCGTGCTCGATGTCGGCGAGCTGTGCATCGAGGTCTTCCACGATCGACAGATCCCGGGATCGCTCGAACAGCTCCGACCCCGCGTCGGCGATGTGGCCTCCCGCGCTCGGATCTCCGGGGGACTCATGCTCCACGGTTCGGGTCGATTCGGTCAGGTTCTCCTTGAGCCCGAGCAGGCGCACGCGCTCCTGCTCGAGGAGCTCTCGGTACTCGTCCATCTCGGTCACGGGTCCTCCATGGTCGTTTCGCATCGTGTGCTCCCCTTTCCCCGGCCGGGGCGGGTTCATGCATCGAGGAGAGGATCGAGCCTCAAGGGCTCACGCATGAGGGTGAGGTGAGTCGCCACGGTTCGGTCCGCCTCGGCCGTTCGGGTGAGCTCCCCCCGCTCCGGGGGTCATCCTTCGCCCGATTGACGTGGCAGATCTCCGGTCTCAGGCTCGCCTTGTCCCGGGAAGGAGGGTTCCCTGAAGATGCGCCGCGTTCTCGTCGGCTCCGCTGTCGCGTTGTCGCTGCTGGCTACCCCGTTGTCGGTCGCGAGCTCGGCACCCCGCTCGAAAGACACCGGGAACGGTCACGCGCGGCTCGCCGACGTGGACGGCGATGGCGTGGACGACGTGCTCGAGCGTCGCCTGCAGAAGGCGGATCGTGGCAGCCGTCAAGCGGTGGTCGTGGCGACCGACGGCTCCTTGAGCCTCGCGGGGGCGCATCGCGTCGCCGGCCGGTTCCCCGTCTCCCACAGGCTCGGCATCATCGACGGGTTCTCCGGCCGTTTGACCCCGGGGCAGATCCGCCGGCTCGCATCGACGCCGGGCGTCGTCCGCATCGACCACGACGCGGAGGTGCGCGCGACGATGGACGCCGCCAGATCCGACTACGGGGTCGACGCCGCCCGCCAGGAGTTCGGGCTCACCGGTGCCGGCGTGAACGTGTGCATCCTCGATACGGGGGTGGATCCAGCGCACGAGCAGCTCGATTCGAAGTCGATCGTCTGGTCGGACTTCGTGACCGACTCCGCGACGCCCTACGACGATCACGGGCACGGGACCCACGTGGCCTCGATCGCTGTCGGCGACGGGGTCGGGGGTCCGCAGGCCGCACGGTTCGGGGGCGTGGCCCCGGGAGCGGGACTGTGGGCCGGCAAGGTGTTGGACGGTCAGGGCTCGGGCGACGAGAGCGGGATCGTCGCCGGCGTCGACTGGTGCGCGGCGGATCCCGACGTCGACGTGATCTCGATGAGTCTCGGCACCGTGTTCCCGTCCGACGGCTCCGACGCGCTCAGTCTGGCCGCGAACGCCGCCGTCGCCGACGGGAAGGTCGTCGTGGTGGCCGCGGGGAACTCCGGCGACGCGCCGGACAGCATCGCGGCGCCGGGCGCCGCCGCCGACGCGATCACCGTCGGCGCGGCCTCGGAGTGGTCGGCGGCGCCCGGCGCCGAGAACCACTCGGACGGTGTCTATCTCGCCTACTTCTCGGGCCGAGGCGGGGAGACGTTCGCCGGTGACATGAAGCCCGACATCATCGCGCCCGGCGTCTCGATCGATGCCGCGAACGCGAACACCGGGAACGGCTACATCGTGCACAGCGGCACCTCGATGGCGACTCCCTTCGCCGCCGGGTCGATCGCGCTGGCGCTCCAGGCGGCTCCGGCGTGGTCGTCGGACGACGTCCAATCGGCGCTCGAAGCGACGGCCGAGGACTTCGGTCCGCCGGGCAAGGATCAGGATTGGGGAGCGGGACTGATCGACGTCCTCGCGCTCACCGCCGCGGCGGAAGGGGCCGTCGGGGAGACCTCGTTCCCGACGCACGTCCATGTATCGGGCGTCGTGCCGGACGGCGGGGGATGGACCTATCCGTTCGACGTCTCGGCCGCCGACCTCGGTGTTCCGATCGCCGCGTCGATCGTCCTCGACGGCGAGTGCCAGTTCTTCTTCCCGGGCTTCGGATGCCTCGACAGTCAGTGGTCGCCGGATCTGGACGCCGAGCTCGTCGACCCGAACGGAGCGCAGATCGCGTTGAGCCAGTGCATGGACGGCGACGAGTGCGGATTCGGCCGGCAGGAGACGCTGCACGCGATGCCGACCGTCGCCGGTACGTATGAGATCCACGTCTACGCGTATCTCGGCGCTCCGAACGACGGCTTGGGCGGAGGCTTCGAGCTCGACCTTTCCACCGGCCCCGCCGGTGACGGCCCTCCGCCTCCGCCTCCTCCCCCTCCACCGTCGATGCACGTGGGAGATCTGGACCGGAGCTCGATCAGTCTGTCCGCCACGCGATGGCGGGCGCGAGCAACGATCCGCGTCCACGACGGTGATCATGCCGTCCTGCCGGGCGTCGTCGTCCGAGGCAGGTTCGGCACCAACGGCGCGGCGCTCACCTGCACGACCGGTACGGGAGGCGGGTGCACATTGACCCGCGATCTCAAGAAGACGCGCGCGAGCATCGTCTTCACCGTGCTGCGTCTCTCGAAGGCGTCGTACGTCTACGTGTCCGCGAGCAACCACGACCCGGACGGCGACAGCAACGGCACCAAGATCACCGTGACCCGGCCGTAGGCGGCCGGGTCACGGTCGGTCTGTCATCCCAGACGCGCGTCGACTAGTCGTCGTCGTGCGAACGGGTGGTCGTGTCCTCGCGATCGGTGTCCTCGACGGCGGTCGAGGCGGCCACGACGCGCGTGGTCGGGAAGAATCCACCGATGAGCGCGAGCACACCACCGGCGAGCACCATCCATAGTCCGATGCCCACGTCCTGGAGCGTGTCGAGCGAGCCGGCCCGTCCGAGCTGGATCACGACGAGCGTGAACGCGACGAGTGCGACGGCGCCCGCGAACCGGATGAGCCACCCACCCTTGAATGCGAGACCCAGGATGATGACGGCGCCGCAGATCGCGGTCACCAGGCCGGCGGAGGAGAAGAACGCGGCCGTTCCGGCGTCGGTCTCCCAGTAGCTCTGTACGGCGAGCGCCGAACCATCGGTGCCGCCGGCCCACTCGAGGAAGCTTCCGAGCAGGAGGAGCACCGCGGCTCCGACCGAGAAGATCACGCGAACCGCGAGCCATGGCGACGGTGCCTCGCTCACCGCCCTCGTCCGCGTTGCGGTTGCGTCCGCGTCGTGGTGCTGATGGATGGCAGACATGTCTTGCCTCCTTCGCACGTCCGGCCGGCTTCGTCTGACCGGCCTGTCTGAGGGCTATACCCAGGGAGCGTGGGGCGCAATCACCCCCAGAAACGGTGCTTCCGAACACCTCTCAGGTGAGAGACGGGACGCGGATCCGCACGGTTTCGCCGATCTCGGCGTCGGGGAACAGGGCCCGCACGAGGTCGAAGCGTCCCATCGAGCCTTCGAGATCGGTCGTCCCCTCCGCGGGCGACGTGACGTCTTCGGCACGGAGCTCGATCTCGGTGTCGTCGGTAGACAGCTCGAAGGTCACGAGGTCCCCGCCTCCCGCCTCCACCGCGCCCGAGAAGAGGTCCGACGCGGCGAGGCGGAGGTCTTCTCTCGCCGGTTCCGGGACGTCCCAGCGCTCCGCGACCGAGCCGACGAAGATCCGAACGACCAGCGCGAGCGCCGGCTCTCGAGCGACGCGGAGTCGGGAGGTCGGCATCAGGGGCCGCGATCAGCCTTGCGGGATCTCGTCGGTGCTCGTGTAGAGCGTGAGCACCCGGTCGAGGCCCGTGAGGTCCAGGAGCCGGCGAAGCCCCGAGCCCTCCGGGGCGGCGAGCGCCAGGTCCCCCCCTCGCTCGCGAAGATGTTTCAGGCAGGCCACGATGGCTCCGAGCCCGGACGAGTCGATGAAGCCGAGTCCACGGAAGTCCACGATCACCTTGGGGGGGTCGGTGTCGCCCGCTGCCTCGAGGACGGACTCCCGGAAACTGGGAGCGGTGTAGAGGTCGAGCTCTCCGCCGACGTCGACCACCGCCCAGGTTCCATGCGTGCGTCTCTCGAGGGACAGGTCCAAGATGGCCTCCTCCTCCGTCTCGGGGGTGTCGTGGACTCGCCGCTAGTATAGGTCGCCATCGTGACCGACCTCCCGACAGCAGTCTTCGCCGAGGTTCCGGCGACCCCTGAGTTCGTGCAGGTCCTCCGCAACATCGCGGCGGGCGTCGCTGCTCGGCTCGACATGCCCATCGATCAGATCGAGGAGGTTCGCCTCGCCGTGACGGAGGCGGCCTCCCTGCTCTTGGACGAGGTGGAGGCGGCGTCCCTCCGGATCTCGATCGGTCGCGACGCCGAGGCTCTGGAGGTGAGGTTGAGCGCAGATGGGCGCGCGGACCCGTGGCCGTCGGATCGGGCGCTCTCGTCCTGGCCCTGGCTCGTGGTGAAGGGGCTGACCGACGAGATCACCGCAGAGCGACACGATGGTGACGGTCCGTCGATCCGCTTCACCAAACGTCTCGAGCGTGTGGATCGGTGAGCAGGTCGACCAGACCCTCCCGGCCCGAGGAGGAGATCGCGGAACTCTTCGGGCGGCTGCCCGATCCGGCGGCGCGTGAAGAGCTCGCCAAGGAGTTCCTGCCGCTCGCGGAGTACTTCGCTCGCCGCTTCTCCGGCAGGGGTGAGCCCGTCGACGACCTCACGCAGACCGCGTCGCTCGGTCTGCTGAACGCGATCGACCGCTTCGACCCCGAACGCGGGGTCCCGTTCTCGACCTACGCCGCCGCCACGATCGTGGGCGAGCTGAAGCGCCATTTCCGGGACCGCGGCTGGGCGCTCCGTGTCCCTCGCAACGTCCAGGAGACGGCGATCCTGGTGAATCGAACCGTCTCGACGATGTGGCAGGACCTGGGGAGGGCGCCGACGGTGGCCGAGATCGCCAACGTTGCCGACATCGGAGAGGACGACGTCCTCCAGGCGCTCGATGCCCTGCAGGCGTACACGACGGACTCGCTCGACGCTCCCACCGGCGATGCCACGTCGACCGCCGCGGAATCGATCGGCGGCGAGGACCGGAGCTTCGAGGTCTCGGAGGACTGGCTGAGCATCGCCCCGGCGCTTCGCGACCTGCCGGAGCGAGAGCGCAAGATCCTGTATCTCCGATTCTTCGAGGGCAGGACCCAAACCGAGATCGCCGACGAGCTCGGGATCTCGCAGATGCACGTGTCTCGACTCGTTTCGCAGTCCTTGGAGAAGCTCCGGGAGAACACCGGGAGAGTGTGACGCGGGAGCCGGACGGAGGGGGCCCGCGACCGACTCCCGCCCCACGTCATGCCGGAAGGCCTACGAAGCCTCCCGATGTGTCTTGACGCGGTCCGGGGTCCCGATCTCCGGTCCGGGATTCACCTCTTCGGTCGATGCGGAGGCGGAGATCGCCGCCAGCGTCTCGCCGACGCCGCGCATCGAGGCCGATCCGAGCGCCACGTCGCCGAGGGACAGCATGCCGACGAGACGGCCCTCCTTCACGACCGGGAGGCGACGGATGCCCCGTTCGGCCATCAGCGCTCGGGCGTCGCACAGTTGCATGTCGGGAGAGACGGTCTCGATGCCGCGAGTCGTGGCGACATCGCCGAGGCGAACCGATCCGGGATCCTTCCGCTCCGCGATGACACGGAGGACGAGGTCGCGATCCGTGACTATCCCGACCAGACGATCCTGGTCCGTGACGGGAACGACGCCGATGTCGTTGGCGACCATCAGGCCCGCGGCATCTTCGGCGTTCATGTCGGGCGACGCCGTCACCGGCCGTACCGTCATCGCGTGCCGGACGAGCATCATGGGCCTGACCCTCCTCTGGTGTGCCTCCGTCGTGACATCCACCTACGTTCCCGAGGCCCTCCCGCTCCAAACCCGATTCCGGTGGTTGGGAGCCGGGTAATCGAAGAGTGATGACGGATGAGCAGACCCGGGACGAGACATCCGGGCCAGAACCCGATGAATCGCCGAAGGAACGGGTCGACCGTGAGCTGATCGAGCTGCTCAATGGTCTCCGTGTGATCTTGCCCGGTGTCCAGGTGCTGCTTGCCTTCCTGCTGACCGTCCCCTTCTCCAGTCGGTTCGGCAAGACGGACTCGACGGAGCACGTCCTCTACTTCGTGACGGTCTTGCTCACGGTCGCGGCCACCGGCGCGCTGACGATGCCCGCTGCCTACCATCGGATCCGATTCCGCCGTGGTGACAAAGAGCGGATGCTGCGGATCTCGAACGCGTTCGCGATCGTCGGCCTCGCGTTCCTCACGCTCGCGATGGCGAGCGTCGTCTTCCTCATCACGAACCTGCTGTACGGGATCGCCGCGGCGGTACCCGTCTCGCTCGTTGCCTTCGCACTCTTGGCCTTCTCGTGGTTCGCCGGCCCCTTGCTCTGGAGTCGAGAGACGAAACGCTAAGCACCCACTTCGGCGGAGCGAGAGAGGCTGGTCCGTGCCGTTCAGGTCGACGAGCCGACTCCCCGTGGCAGCCGTGTCGCGAAGTGATCCGACGACACCTCGAAGAGGCCGGCCAACGATCGTCGCTTCAGGCGCGGCTCGGATCCACGGCGCAACGCCTGATCTGTCATCGGCGGGGATGCCTCCCAGAGAAAAAGGTCGAGCCCGCCCGCGCGGAGGCGCGGGCGGGCCCGGATGGTTCAGAAGATGCTGACGCCACCGGGGCCGACCAACAGCCCGACGATGATCAGCACGATCCCAGCCAGAACCCCGCCGCGTACGATGCTGACGATCCCCATGATCACCAGCACGACGGCCAGGATCCAGAGCAGGGTGGCGGCTCCACCCGTGAGTGCGAGGATGCCTGCCATGGTTGACCTCCTTTCCTAGGTGAGCTTCGGGATCGCGACCCAGACGATGAACGCCAGGATCGCGATCGTGTCCAGTGCGACGACCGCCGCGTACCACCACCGGTGGCGCGCCGACCGCGCGGACTCGTCGCGGAGATCGTGATCCTCCGTCGCCGAGAACGGTTCACGACCGAATGCCGTGTCGTTGTAGATCTGCATGACGTTCCACACCGTTCCCGGTCCACCGACTCCGCAAACCATTCGCGGGGGAGAGGCCGAAAGGGGGAACGTCGGCGAGGAGACACAGAAGGCGCGGGGCCGCTTCGCGGCCCCGCGCCTTCCGAACTCCGTCGAAGCTAGGGCTTGGTGGGCGTGTCGGGCACGTCCATCGTGGTGGTGCTCGTGGTGGTGCTCCCGTTCCCGTTCGGCTTGGTGGTCACCGAGCGGGCCCAGCCGGCGATCTGCTCGTAGCGAGCACGTCCCGCCTTGGCACCGAGCACGTAGGCCCCGCCGGCGAGCACGAGCCACTTCACGCGACCGGGGCGGCGCCGGTTCTTCGAAAGCGCTGCGAGCGTCTCCTTGGAGCGCCCCTGCGCCTCATCGAGGTCCACTCGGAGTTCGTCGACCGCCTCGCGCAGGTCGTCGTTCTCCTTCGACAACTTGTCCACGCGATGATCGAGCCAGCGTTCCTTGACCATCGACTTCGCTTCCTTCACGGTCGTTGGCTGCTTCATCTGCAGTCCCTCCTCCGGTTAGGCCGTTATCGGCTCCTTACCCAACTGAGGCGAAGACAATCCTCCGGCTACAGGCGCTTCGCGACGACGAGGGCCGCGTCGTCGCGCAGCTCCCCGCGCGGCTCGAGCAGCGTGCGTTCGATCGTCTTGACGATCCCGGCGGCATCTTCCGTTGCGGCGGCGAGGAGGGCCGATCGAAGCATGGATTCGCCTTCATCGGGGCGCTCCACCGAGAGCTCCGTGATCCCATCCGTGAAAAGGGTGAGTGTGTCTCCTCGTCGAAGCTCGGCCCGCGTCTCAAAGAGCGAGACGTCTGCGAACAAGCCGAGCAACGAGCCGGGCTTGCCGACCGTCCCCAGGGTTCCGTCCGCTCGCACCAGCAGGGGAGGGGGGTGGCCGGCGAGACAGGTCTTCACGATCGCTCGCTCCTCCGAGAGCTCGAGCTTCGCCACGCAGACCGTGCAGAAGCGGTCTCCCATCAACTCGCTGTCGAGCAGGAAGCCGTTGAGGAGCTCCAAGAGCTCGGGGAGCGGGCGCGAGTCGTGCTCGCGCGCCAGGCTTCGAAGAGCCACCCGCGTCATCCCCATGATCGCGGCCGCTTCGGGTCCCTTGCCACACACGTCGCCGATCGCGAGGTACCAGACATCGCCGTCCCCGAATACGTCGTAGAAGTCCCCACCCACGTCGTCACCGATCCGCGAGGGCCGATACATCGTCGCGACCTCGAACCCCGGGATCTGCGGCACCGTCACCGGGAGAAGGGCTCGCTCGAGCGCGGTGGCCATGCGGTCACGCTGGTCGAACGAGCGGGTCCGTTCGATCGTGACGGCGAGCGAGTCCGCGATGCTCTGAAGGAAATCGGCGTCGTCTTCCTGGAAGGCTCCGGGTTGCCGATGAGGATGCGTGGAGAACGCCCACGACCCTGCCGCCCACTCGCACGGGAACGCCGACGTACGATCGTCGCAGCCTGAGGGCGCGGCTGATCACGTCCTCGGGCGTCAGCTCAGCGATGACGAGCGACCGTCCGGTCGCCGCGATGCGTCCCGACGCCCCCGCGCCGAGCGGGATCGCCGCATCCTCACCTTCCTCTTCCTCGACCCCCACACGCCCCTTGGTAACGAAGCTCCTTGCGGTTGTCCGAGAGCAAGAGGAACGACGCGCCGTCGGCCGAGAAGGCATCCCGCACGACCGGGAGCACCTTCTCCACCAGCTCGTCGAGGCCGCTGGCCGCGTTCGCCGCGTCGCTCACGGCCTGAAGCTTCCGCAGCCGATCCTCGGCGAGTTCGGCCGTCGTTCTCGCTCGACGTTCATCCTCGCCCGACCGGATGCGGTGGAGCGCGATCGCCGCCTGATGCGCCATCGAAAGGAGGAGCCCGCGTTCTTCCGGCGGCACCATATGGTCCCGGTGGAATCCCACGCTGAGCGCGCCGAGCACCTCGGAGCCGAGGGCCACGGGCACGCCCGCGAACCCCCCGAACCGATCCTCGCCTTCGATCTTCTTCACCAGCGGGAATCGCGTGAGCAGCTCCCGGCGCGTCTCGATGAAGATCGGTCGCCCCGTTCGGACGATCTCCGGTCCCGCTGCCGGTGTATCGATCGAGTGGGGCCGCCACTCAGCGAAGAGCCCATCGTCCGACGTGGACGACGCCAGCACGCGCAGGGTGCCGGGGTCATCCTCGATCCGCACGGTGAGACCGGCGGCGTCCCCGGCGATCGCAGCCATCGCAGCGGTGATCGTCGCCTGGGCGACCTCCTCCCGGGTCATCGCCGCGGCCAGCGCTTCGGTGATCGCTTGCAGCCGGTGAAGCCGGTTCGCCGCCCGGCGCTCTCGGGCGATCGCTTCCGTGCGGTCGACGTCGGACCGGCGGAGCTTGCCGGAGATCACGCCGGCGCCGACCGCCGCGATCAGCCAGAGGAAGATCGAGAACTCTGCACCCGGCTGGTAGTCGGCCACGAGCGGCACGAAGACCAGACCGCCGACGAGGCTGACCAGAGCTCCCGCGACCGGACCACAGACGATCGCCGCAGTGACCGAGAGGAGAGCTCCGAGCCCACCCGGCACCCCTTGATAGCTGGCCGGCGTCTTCTCCGCGAAGGGGAGCATGACCGCCACTTGCGCCAGGAGGAAGCCCGGGATCCAACGGATGTTCCAGATCCACGGCGTGAGTGGTCCGGGCGTCAGACGCCGGCGGGAGGTTGGCTTCGTGTCCCGATCGGGGCTGGTGTCGTCCATCTTCGGTCAGCCCTCGACATCGATCTCGAACCACACTTCGTTGCGGTCCCTGGCGATGACCCCCCAGCGATCGGCGATCCGATCCACCAGGTACAAGCCCCATCCTGAACTCTCCGACGCGGTCGGCAGCCGCGGCGTCGCCTCGAAGCCGCCACCAGGGTCCGATACGACGACGCGGACCCGTTCGGGCTCGACCTTCAGTCGAAGCTCGACCTCAGGAGTGCCCGCCTTTGGCGCGTGTCGGACCGCGTTGGTGACGAGCTCGCTCACGAGCAGCGTGGCATCTTCGAGGACCTTGCCCGACACCGTGGCCCCGAGCTCGTCCTTCACGACCGCCCGCGCCTGGGAAGCGGCCTCGGGGATCAGCTCGAAGGTCGCTCGATGTTCCATCGATCCCCCATCGTGGCGTCCCACCAACCGTTCCGGCAACCCAGCGGACTCGTCGCGTTCGTTCTCCGGGCTCATGTTCCCTGCGCGTGCAACCGATACCACGGCGGTCGGATCGTGCCGGGAGGTGCGTGATGCAGGTCGAACAGAAGCGCGCGTGCGGGTCGTGCGGCTCGCAGAACGCGCCAGACGCAAGCTTCTGCTGGCGATGCCTCGCGCCGTTCGTCCAGGTGCCGCCGATCCCCGGGACCGTGCAAGACCGTCCCAGGAACCCTCTTCCGCCGACCCCTCCTTCGTGGTCGCCTCCCGGTCAGCAGCAGGAGCCGCCCGCGAGATCTTCGGCTGCGAGATCCTCGAAGGTGATCAGGGCGGTCGTGTCGATCGTCGCGGCGGCTGCCGGCTATCTGGGCGTGCAGTACCTGTTGGGTCCGAACCTGTCGCTCCCCGACACCGTGGCCGGCGCCCACCGATTGACCGATACAACCTCGCAGCGCTTCGAGCGCGACACCGCCGATCAGGGAGATCGCTATGGGATCGACGCCGAGGGAGGCGTCTACGGAACCGCTCTCGCTCCGGAGTTCTTCGTGATCCTGGTCGACGCTGCTGCCGTCGAGACCACCGATGAGCTGTTCGATGCCCTCGTCACGGGATTCTCGAAGGCGGGTGCCGTCGTGGACGACGCCGGTGCGAAGAGTGGCACACGGCGCGGCAGCGACTACCGATGCGTGGCCGCCACGGCGGGCCCGCAGACCGCCGCCGCGTGCATGTGGCGAGATGAAGGCAACGTCGGGATCGTCCTCAAGCTCTCGGGCGATCTCCGGGGGACGCGACGCCTCCTCTGGATGGTGCACGACACGGTCGTCAGCTGAACGAGCTCAGCCGAGCTAGCGGCGGTTGTTGCGGAGAGGAGTGACGCGCTCCATCGGGCGATGCGCCCAACAGCTGAAGCCGTCGTTGTACACGGACAGGACGGTTCGACACCCGGGCTGCTCGCAGGTCCGCCCTTCTTCGAAGCGCGGGACGGGTGGCCCATCCTGCACCGACTCCGTCCGAACGGACGCCGGGTCCACTTCGACGGACAGCTGCATCGGATCCTCCTTGTGCCGTGGCTCGTCGTCCGGGCCTTTCGATGGCGGGCTGATACCCGAGAGGCACCTCAGCCAAACGCATCTCGCGCGGAGGTGTGACGGCGAGCGGAAGGGGGTACTCGGAGACCGGACGATGACACGGGAGGGATCGCCATGCCCCAGCAAGCGTGGAGCGACAAGCGTGAACGCCAGTACGAGCACATCAAGGTGGGTCTCCTCGAGCAGGGACGTTCCGAGGACACCGCGGAAGAGATCGCGGCGCGAACCGTGAACAAGGAGCGCGCGCGATCGGGCGAGGCGCGGACGGCGAGCCGGACCTCCGTGGAGGACATCTCGTCGGGGCGCCGGGGTGGCCTCCGATCGCACCACGGACCGGGCGGTCGGACGTATCGACAGCTCTACGAGGAAGCGAGGGACCGAGGGATCGACGGCCGCTCCAAGATGTCGAAGGCGCAGCTCGAGCGGGCCCTGGCTCGACACGGCTGATCGGAGCGGAAGTCATGGACCGAGAACGCGCCCCGAGACATGGAGGTGATCCTTCGATGATCGCGACGATCGCACCGACACGGAGCGTGCGGCGCGAGCCGGAGCCGGAACCGCAGCCGCCCCAACCGCCCGAGCCGGCTCCGCCCACTCCACCCCAACCCGTTCCGCCACAACCACCCGACCCGTTCCCACAACCCGTCCCGCAGCCGCCCCCCGACCCGTCCCCGCCACCTCCCACCGGAGACGGCTGATCTCGCTCGTTTTCGGCCCTCAGCAGGGGCCGAGAGGTCGTGTTTGCCGCACGAGACGTCTTGGGTAGGGCGTCTACATGGTTCCTGAGCTCGAACTGCGTTTGCGGCCGGATGCGAACTCGCCGGCGGAAGCCCGCCGGAGCCTCGAGGCGCTTCGACCCGCCCTGAACGACCTGCTCGTGGACGACGCGGTGCTTCTCGTGAGCGAAGTCGTTTCCAACAGCGTTCGCCATGCGAGCCTCGACGACACCGACGCGATCGAGGTTCGCGTCCGGGGATCCCGGTCGAAACTTCGAGTCGATGTCCTGGATCCGGGCCCCGGGTTCGACCCCGAGCGTCTCCGACCCGCCGAGCACGACGGAGGGTGGGGCCTGCGGTTGCTCGATCGGCTGGCCACGCGGTGGGGCGTCGAGCGGGAAGACGTGACGAGGGTGTGGTTCGAGCTCACCGATCCCGTTTCCCCCGACTTCTCATCGGGTACGTGAGAGACAACCGAGAGCAGGAGGTGCTCCATGGGTGAGAACACCGACAAGGCCAAGGGCCACGTGAAGGAAGCCGTCGGCGACCTGACCGACAACGAGCGACTCGAACGCGAGGGGAAGCTCGACCAGGCGAGCGGCGACGTCAAGGGCGCAGCCGAGGACGCCAAGGACAAGGTCGGCGAAGGCGTCGACGCGGTGCGGGACCGACTGCGAGACGAGTAGCACGTTTGACTCATCGCTGTGAGACGGGCCCCCTGGTGGATACCGGGGGGCTCGTCGAACTACGTGGGTGCTTCGGTCAGGTAGGCGTCGGCTTCCGCGAGCAGCACCGATGCCCCCAAGTCCGTGAAGATCTCCCTTGCACGCAGAAGCTGCGGCCGTGCGTTCCTGTGATGCAAGCGGGTGAGGCAACGCCCCGCCCCGAGCAGGGCCCGGCCGGTCTCGACCAGATGCCCGTACTCGGTCCATCCCGGGATCGCTTCCTCGTACAGAGCCGAGGCTTCGTTCCATCATGCCGAGCGCTTCCTGGAGGGCCGCGCGAGCGCTAGCCAGGGAGAGCCGATGGCGCGTCGTGAACGCTTCCGCCTGCTCGATGAGTCTTCGACGCCAATGCGTTGTCCCCTGCCGCCACGCAGAGCCGAACGAGATCCACGACGAAGTGCTCTCGGTACCATCCCAGGCCGATGTCGGGAGCCCGATCGAGCTCCTCCACGAGCCGGATCGCTTCGTCGGCCCGACCTTCGTCGAGAGCGATCAGCCCCGAGACGACAACCGCAGGAACGAGGACCTGCGGATCGCCGATCTCCCGGGCGGGGATCATGAAGTCGGCGATCGGACGTCGGCTGCGGCATCTGGCCGCGCAAGATCAACACCTGCGCCTCCCAGAGCCGCGCCGTGATCTCGTCGATGCCGCTCCCTGCCGCCTCCGACCATGCGATCACCTCGTCGGAGACGCTCACCAGCTCGTCCCATCGGCCGAGGTCGAACAGCGGCCCCACGCTCTGGGTGCGGCACGCGACCACGATGTCGCCCAGACCCTCTCCGGGTCGCCAGCTCGCTCGCCGCGTCCGCGAGCCTCGATCGCTCGTGACGGCCCCTCGGTTGCCCACACAACCTCCGCGAGGATCACCAGGACGTTCGCCTGCTCCCGCGCCAGCCCCAGTCGCTCGGCGATCGCCGATCGCGGCGTGGAGATCGTCGAGGCCTCCGAAGTCTCCCCGATAGCATCGCGCCACCCCTCGGAAGCTGAGCGCGCGGGGCCGAAGCTGCTCGGCTCCCAGCTCGCTCGACAGGGCGAGGGAGCGTTCGGCCCAGGCGAGTGCCTCCTCGAACCGACCGGAGACCATCCGGTCCGACGCCAGGGACGTGTAGCAGTCCGCGAGCTCCGGACCGTGTGGCTCCGACTCCAGCACCTCGACGGCTTCGGCGAGGCGCGAGCGGGAGCCGGCTGAGTCACCCTGTTCCCACAGCGCAGTGGCGAGCCGATCCAGGCACGCTCCCTCGGCCAGGCGGTCACCGGCCTCCCGGGTCAGCACGAGCGCGGACTCGTAGACCCGCTGCGCATCGCGGTACCGACCCGCATCGAACGCGGCAGCCGCCTTCATCGTGAGGAGGCCCGCCCGTTCCGGATGCGTCTCCGGAAGCAGCTCCAATGCCCGCTCGAAACATTCCGCTGCCCGAGACACGTCAAGGCTCATGGCGCGTTCCCCGGCCAGCACCCAATACCGTCGGGTGGTCGCTTCGAGGTTCGTGAACTCGCCACCCGAGCCCGAGGACCCGATCCACCTTCAGCGCCTCGCCGTAGTGGTAGGCGAGGAGTTCCGCGTGGTCGGACACCCGCTCGCCGGCCAAGCGTTCCAGCCATTCGGCGACCGCGATGTGTTTGGGGGCTCGGCGTCCCCGAGGGATCTGGCCATAGGCCACGTCGCGGATCAACGTGTGCCAGAACGAGAACTCTGCCTCCTCCTTCACGGAGGAGACCCTCGAGGGCCGGATGAGCTCCTTGCGCGAGAGCTCATGGAGGGCCGCGTCGACGCTTCCTCGATCCGATCGGCCCATCGAAGTGAGCGCGCCGGTCCAGAAGACCCTTCCGACGACCGAAGCGTCCTGGAGCATCGTCTTCTGCTGCGGCGCGAGCGTATCCAGACGGGCGGCGATGATCGCATGGAGGGTGGCCGGCGTGTGATCGTCGAAGAGCCCCGCGTGTGATGGCTCCGGCCTTCCGACCACGGCCGGCTGCTCTCCCAGCATCCGAACGAACTCCTCCGCGAACAGTGGGTTCCCTCCCGCCCGCTCGACCACGAGCTGTTGGAGCTCGTCGGGTGCCTCGGGCGGAAGGAGCGCAGCGATCAGCTCCGCGGCATCAGGATCGCCGAGCGGAGCGAGCGACAGCGTGCTCCAGTTGCGCTTCCCGCCACCCCAGCCGGGGTCCCGGTCGAAGAGCTCCGGCCGGGCGGTGCAGATGATGAAGATCGGAACGCCGGTCGCCCACTCCATCACGTGCTCCGCGAACGCGAACATCGTCTGGTCCGCCCAATGCATGTCCTCGAGGACGAGTACGAGAGGCCGGATCGATGCCATCGCTTCGAGGAACCGACGCCACGCGCTGAAGGTCTCGACACGATCGGAACCTTCCGCCTGTGACTCCGCCAGCCCGATCAGCGGCGCGAGCCTCGTACGGATCCACTCGCGTTCGGCGGGATCCGAGACGAGGGCCGACGTTGCCGAAGCGAGCTTCTTCCCGGCTTCGAGAGCCCCATCGGACGCGAGGATGCCCGCCTGGGCTTTGACGATCTCCCCCAGAGCCCAGAACGTGACGCCCTCTCCGTAGGGGAGACACCGACCCTGCCGCCAGGAGATGGTCTCCGGCCGATCGTCGACGAACGCGAAGAACTCCCGAACCAGCCGGCTCTTCCCTACTCCCGGCTCGCCGATCAACGTGACGAGCTGTACCGATGGTTCCCGGATCGAGCGAGCGAACGTCCGCTTCAAGAGCTCGAGCTCGTCCTCCCGGTTCACCCACACCGTTGCCGAGGGAGGCTGCAGCTCGGCTCCGAATCGGCTCTTCGCCGCCATGGCCAGCCATACGCGGAGAGGCTCGGCCTTGCCCTTCACCGTGACGGGCTCGATCGCCCGGTAATCGAACACCGTCCGGGTCAGCCGGAACGTCCCCGCGCCGACGAGGATCCCGCCCGTTGGGGCCACCGTCTGCAGCCGGGAGGCCGTGTTGACGACGTCGCCGAAC
The DNA here is from genome assembly GCA_963737525.1 of uncultured Actinomycetota bacterium. Classification (GTDB taxonomy): domain Bacteria; phylum Actinomycetota; class UBA4738; order UBA4738; family HRBIN12; genus JAJNBA01. Next base: position 25,830 of record CAVTTD010000008.1, on the reverse strand, counting down.
ACGATCCCCTGCCGTGAGGGCTCGGCACCAAGGTCGACGATGGCCTCACCCGTCTCGACGCCGATGCGCACGGCGAGAGGGAGCTCCGGATGGTCCTCGTTCATCGCCTCCATCACCGGGAGGATCCGGAGCGCGCTGAAGATCGCTCGCTGGGCGTCGTCTTCGTGCACGGTGGGGACGCCGTAGACGGCCATCACGGCGTCGCCGATGAACTTCTCCACGGTTCCCCCGAACCGTTCGATCTCACGCTGGACCCGGCCGAGGTACGAGGCGAGGGTCGCTCGGACGTCCTCGGGGTCGGCCAGGTCGAAGCGCGACGTTGAATCGACGAGATCGCAGAAGAGGATCGTCACCACCCTCCGCTCCTCGCGAGCCTCGACCGATACGGCCGCGGTTCGGAGCGGTTCTCCGCACGCGTGGCAGAACCGAGCCGATTCAGGATCTACTTCGGCGCCGCAGACATGGCATACAACCATGGCCGGAGTGTATGGCCGTTCCAACAACTGAGGGACCCTGCGTGGGAGACGGAACCACGGTTTCGAAGTTGACCGTGCCAGGCGGTGAGCGTAGGGTCGGTTTCCTGGCGGCCAAGGGGGTGGCTCGTGGCGAAGGTGTCTGAATTCCTAGACCTTCTTGCTGACGATGTGGAAGTGCAGAAGCGCTACGACAAGTGCACGGACGAGCCGATGGACGAGTTCGGTCTCACCGAGGAGCAGAAGGACAAGATCCGATACGGGACGCCTGCCGAGGTCCGGGACTGGATCTTGAACGAGGAAGAGCTCGAGGACGCCGTCTACGTCCTCAGGATGCTCCCCTCGCCGTAACCCACCCCTTGGGATTCCCGTGTCGCGAGCTGCGCCGAGCCGGGAGGGATCGCTTGCCGTCGTCGGTACCGGGATCCGGCAAGGGCTCCATCTGACCCTCGAGTCACGGTCCCTGATCGAGCAGGCCGACGACGTCCTCTACCTATTGGCCGAGGTCGCTCCGACCGGTTGGATCCGGCGCTTGAACCCAGCTGCCGAGTCCCTGCTGCCGATCTATCGACTCGACCGCGATCGCGACGAGGTCTACGAGGAGATCGTGGAGACCGTCCTCGCTCGGGTTCGCGCAGGTCGCGACGTCTGCATGGTCTCGTACGGCCATCCGTCGGTCTTCGACGACTCCTCCCACGAGGCTGTTCGACGTGCGCAGGCGGAGGGCTTCTCCGCTCGTGTCTTCCCCGCCGTCTCGGCGATCGATTGCCTGTTCGTCGATCTCGGGGTTGATCCGGGCGGGCGGGGCCTTCAGCTCTACGACGCGACGGACTTCCTTGTCTCCGAGAGAACCCCCGACGTCCACGTGCCGCTCGCCTTGTGGCAGATCAGCGTCATCGGTCAACTCCGCACGACCGGCAGCGTGCATCGGCCGGGGCTTCGTGATCTGGCCGAACGGCTCGGGGAGCTCTACGGGCCGGATCACGAAGTCGTCGTGTACGAGGCCTCCCCGTTCCCAGCCGGCCGTCCGCAGGTCGAGCGAACCCCTGTGAAGGATCTGCCCGATGCTGGGGTGACGGGGCTGTCGACGCTGTACGTCCCGCCTCTATCTGGCCCTTCGACCGATCGGGCCCGGGCGAGGTCGCTCGCGAGCTCGACCAGCGTCTCCCTCTAGTGCTCGGGATCGACCCGGTGAACCGCGGTCAGCAGGTCCTTCCCCGCGCGTGAGGCTCGCTCCGTAGAGTCCTACCTCGACGGAGCCCATGGAGAGCTACGACGCGATCGTGATCGGCGGCGGCCACAACGGGCTGACCGCCGCCTTCTATCTGGCCACAAGGGGGCTGCGGACGCTCGTGCTGGAGCGGCGCGAGATCGTCGGGGGCGCGTGCGTCACCGAGGAGATCGCGCCCGGATGCCGCGCCTCGACCACCTCCTACATCGCGTCGATGTTGCGGCCGGAAGTGATCGGCGATCTCCGTCTCGAGCGCCACGGCCTGCGGATGATCCCGTGCGAGCCCGGGCTGCAGGTCGCGTTCGAGGACGGCACCGTCGTCCCGTGGTGGTCCGATCACGCCCGCGCGGTGGCGGAGTTCGCGTCGAGCATCTCCGAGGCCGATGCCGCCTCCTTCGACCGGGTGCATCAGACGGCTCCACGCGCTCGCGCGCTACCTCCAGCCGTTCTTCCTCGAGGAGCCACCCAACCTGTACGCGCGCGGATGGGCCAAGGTGCGCGAAGGGAGTCGCGCGTGGCGACGGTTCCGGAGGATCACGGGCGACGAGCTCGCGGATCTCGTGCGGTTCACGACGGGCTCGCTCGGGGAGTTCGTCGAGCGACACTTCGAGAGCGATCGCATGCGAAGGATGTACCTCGCGAACAACGTCTACGGGATGCACGCGCCGCCGTACATGCCCGGCACGGCGATCGGGCTGCTCTTCCACCTGCTGTCCGGCGGCGCCGAGGGTGTTCAGGGCTTCTACGGCCACGTGATCGGGGGGATGGGATCGATCACCCAGGCGATGGCGGCGGCCGTGCGGGAGGCAGGGGGCGAGATCCGGGTGTCATCGACGGTCGCGCGGGTGCAGGTGCGGGACGGTCGCGCCACCGGGGTCGTCCTCGAAGACGGAGCGGAGCTCGATGCGAAGGTCGTGTTGTCCAACGCCGACCCCAAACGAACGTTCCTCGGGATGATCGAACCCGCCGCGTTGCCGGCGGAGTTCCGCGAGGACGTCTCGGCGATCAAGATGGCCGGCCCGTGCGCCAAGGTGAACTTCGTGCTCTCCGCGGAGCCGGCGTGGACGGGCATGCCCGCGGATGCGGACGCCAATCGCCGTTCGCTCGCGACGTTGGTCCCGACGCTCGAGGAAGCTCAGCGGATCTACGACCGCCATCGCGAAGGCGAGATCCCCGACGACCTCTGGGTGGACTGCGTGACCGCCTCGAACGTCGACGAGACGCTCGCGCCACCGGGTGTCCACGTCATGACGGCGTTCGTGCAGTACGTGCCCTACGAGCTGCGACGGGGAACCTGGGACGAACGGCGCGACGAGCTGCTGCGGAAGGTCGTGGCGAGGATCGAGCGGTACGCACCCGGCATCTCCGGCACGATCGAGTCCGCGCAGGTGCTGACCCCGTTGGACCTCGAGCGCACCTACGGGCTGACCGAGGGGAACATCTTCCACGGCGATCTCCATATCGGGCAGCTGTTCTCGATGCGGCCGACGCCGGCCTGGTCTCGGTACCGCACGCCGGTCGAGGGTCTGTATCTGTGCGGAGCCGGGGCGCACCCGGGCGGCGGCGTGACCGGCGCCCCTGGGTACGGGGCGTCGCACGCCGCGTTGCGCGACCTCCGGCGAGGATGGCGAGGCCTGTGGCGCTGAAGGTGCCGTGCCCGAACTGCGGATGGCGCCCGTCGACCGAGTTCGCTTGGGGCGGCGAGCTTCGGCCCGTCGAGGCGCCCGACGTGGAGGCCGACTTCGTCCGCGTGTTCCTTCCCGAGAACGCGGCCGGTCCGCAGGACGAGCGTTGGTTCCACCTCCTCGGCTGTCGGCGATGGATCACGGTGACGCGCGACACGACGACCCACGAGGTGCGCTAGGTGGTCGGGAGGCTGCGGCTCGGCCGGAAGCGGATCCCGGTCGAGGAGGGCGACACGATCGCCTCGGCGCTGTACCGAGCCGGTGTCCGAACGTTCTCGCGGTCGTTGAAGTACCACCGCAGACGCGGCCTGTTCTGCGGGACGGGCGACTGTCCGAACTGTCTCCTGACGGTCGATGGCGTGCCCGGTGTCCGGTCGTGCGTGACGGCGGCCCGTGACGGGATGCGCGTCCGCCGGGAGGGTGGATGGCCGTCGGTCGAGCGAGATGTCCTCTCGATCCTCGACCGGCTCCACGTGCTGTTGCCGGTCGGCTTCTACTACAAGACGTTCATCCGGCCGCGCTGGATGTGGGCGATCGCGGACACGGTGATCCGGCGGACGGTCGGACTCGGCCGCTTGCCGGCCGGTCCGACCGGGACGATCGCGTCGCGGCACCTCCATTGCGACGTGCTCGTGGTGGGCGGCGGCGAGGCGGGCCGAGCGGCCGCCGCCTCGGCGGTCGCTCGGGGCGAGCGCGCCGTCCTGTGCGATGAAGGCGAGGTGGCGGATCCGCCGGAAGGGGTGGACGTGCTCGCCGGGCACGCGGCGATCGGCGCCTACGAGGGCCCGATGGTGTCGCTGGCGTCCGCGGAGGAGCTCGTCCAGGTCCATCCCGAGCGGGTCGTCGTCGCGACCGGCGGCACCGAGGTGCACCCGGTCTTCCCGGGGAACGACCTGCCCGGCGTGATGCTCGGCCGGGCCGCCACGGGCCTGGTGACGCGAGGGGTCAAGCCGGGCGCTGCGGGCGGTCGTCGCGATCGGTCACGACGAAGGCATCGAGCACCTGGAGGCGCTCACGGCGGGCGGCGTGCGCGTCGCGGCGGTGATCGCGCCCGGATCCCTCGCGGACCGCATCCCCGAGGGCCTCAGGACGTTCGTCGGGGCGGAAGTGCTGCGAGCCGAAGGGAAGGAGCGCGTCCGGTTCGCGGTGCTCCGGGACACCGACGGGGTGACCCGCGGCATCGGCTGCGACGTGTTCGTGCTCTCGTTGGGGCTCTCGCCGAGGGATGACCTCCTCCGGATGTCCGGGGTCGGGGAGCGCGTCGAGGCGGTCGGCGACGCCGCGGGCGCGGCGTCGCCGATCGCGGCGTCCCCGGCCGGATACGTCTGTCTGTGCGAGGACGTGTCCGTCTCCGATCTGGATCGCGCATGGGCCGAGGGATACCGCTCCTCGGAGCTCCTCAAGCGCTACACGACCGCCACCATGGGCCCGTGCCAGGGAGCGATGTGTGGTCGCCACCTGGCGGCGTTCGCGGCGGCGCGAGGCGCCGCCGCGAACGCCGCCGGGCGGACCACGGCGCGGCCGCTGGCGCGGCCGACGCCCCTGGAGATCCTCGCCGCTCCCGTCCATGAGGTCATCGAGAAACGGACCTCGCTGCACGACCTGCACGTCGAGGCCGGCGCGCGGATCGGGTGGTCGGGCTCGTGGCTCCGGCCGTTCGGCTACGGCGATCGAGACGAGGAGTATCGGGCCGTCCGTGAGCGCGTCTCCCTGATGGACGTCGGCACGCTCGGCAAGTTCCTGATCCACGGACCCGATGCCACCGCCCTCGTCGACGCATCGTTCCCGACGAGGGTCGACGATCTCGGATCCGGCCGCGCGCGCTATCTGCTCGCCCTCGACGAGGCCGGGTACGTCTTCGACGACGGGTTGCTGTGCTCGCTCGGCCCGGAGGGCTGGTACATCACGTCGACGTCCGGGGGCGCCGATCGGATGGAGGCCTGGCTACGCGACCGCGCCGACCGGCTCGAGCTCCGTGTCCACGTCGTCGATCTCACGGCGGAACGCGGGGCGATCCTGGTCGCCGGGCCGCTCGCGCGCGAGCTCCTCTCCGGGCTCACCGACGATCCGATCGATCGCGACGCCTTCCCGCACATGGGGGTGCGGGAGCTCACCGTGGCGGGCGTTCCCTGCGGCGCGATCCGCACGGGGTTCGTCGGGGAGGTCGCGTTCGAGCTGCACCATCCTCGTTCGCACGGTCCGGGCCTCTGGCGTGCCCTCATGGAAGCGGGGACGCCGCTCGGCATCGTGCCTCACGGTCTCGATGCACTGGAGGTCCTTCGATTGGAGAAGGGGCACGTCTACGTGGGCCAGGACACGCTGCCCGATGACACGCCGGCCAAGCTCGGGCTGGCGTGGGCCGTGCACCCGGGGAAGCGGTTCGCGGCAACCCGAGCGCTCGAGCGACTGTCCGCGCTCCCGCCGGAACGGAGGCTGGTGGGACTCGAGTTCGACGGGGGCGGTGCGGAGCTTCGCGGCGTTCCTCTTCGAGCGGGCGCTCGGATCGTCGGCCGGGTCACGTCGGCGGCCCGCAGCCCGATCCTCGATCGCTCGATCGGCCTCGGTTGGATCCGGAGCGACCCGGAGAGCCGGTTCCCCGACGAGCTTCGAGCCGGCCATATCCGTGCACGCGTCGCCACGACGCCGTTCTACGACCCCGCGGGGGAGCGGCTGGATGGCTGAGATCTGGAGCGTGTACGCGAACGAGGAAGCGTGCGACCTCGTGATGCGAGCGCCGGGCGCGGGCCGGGTCGCGGCGGACGAGGTGATGGTTCGGGGGCCGATCGCCGGGGACCTCCGCGGCGCGATCCACACGGTCGACCCCGACGCGCTGATCCGGGAGGCGACGGAGGGCTGGGTGGAGGTCGTGATCGACGGTGGCGACGCGCGCGACGTCTTCGCGAGGGTCTCGGAGCTGCGTCTCCCGGACGGGCCGGGCTACGTCCAGGGGGACGTCGCGCGCGTCGCGGCCCGCGTGTTCGTGGAGGCAGATGGCATCCGCGTCCTCGTCCCCGCCCCCTGGGAGTCGCACCTCCGTCGGCGCATCGACGACGCGGACGCCAGCACATGACCGGCCTCTTCCGGCGCCGCGTCTATCTGCCACACCGCGAGCTCCGGCGCTCCTACGACGTCGTCGTCGTCGGCGGGGGCGTGAACGGGCTGTCCCTCGCGTACCACCTCGCCGCCGAACACGGGATCCGCGACGTCGCGGTGATCGAGCGCTCCTACATCGGGAGCGGGGGGAGCGGTCGCAACACGCAGGTGCTCCGGTCCAACTACAACACCCCCGAGACGGTGCCCCTGTACGCCGCGAGCCTCGCGAAGTACCGCCGGCTGTCGCAGGAGCTCGACTTCAACGTGCTCTTCACGAACCAGGGAGAGCTCGACCTCTGCCACACGGAAGATTCGCTGCAGGTCGAGCGCGAGAAGTCCGAGCTGAACCGGGCGCTCGGCGTGCGGACCGACATCCTGGGACCCGACGAGATCGTGGAGGTGTGCCCGCTCGTGGACCTCAGCGGCGGCGGCGAGCTGCCCGTGTTGGGCGCCTCGCTATCACCCTCCCGGCTCGTTCGCTCGACACGACTCCGTGGTGTGGGGCTACGCGCAGGCCGCCGCCCGTCGAGGCGTGGACGTGCATCAGGGGCTGGAGGTCACCGGCATTCGGATCGAGGGCGATCGTTGCACCGGCGTCGAGACGTCCCGGGGACCTGTCGAAGCGGGACACGTCGTGAGCGCCGTCGCGGGGTGGTCGTCTCGGATCGCGTCGATGGCCGGCGTCCGTCTGCCGATCGTGACGCACATGCTCCAGGCGTTCGTCACCGAGTCGTACCGACCGACGCTGCGCGGGCTCGTCTCGTCGATGGACCTCATGATCTACGTCTCGCAGACCGCACGTGGAGAGCTGCTGGCGGGCGCCGAGATCGTTCCATACAGCACGTACTCGACGCGGTCGACCTTCGAGTTCCTCGCCGAGGCCGCGAAGCGATCGGTGATGATCCTCCCGTTCATGGCGAAGGCTCGCGCGATGCGCCAATGGGGTGGGCTGTGCGACATGACGCCGGATTCCTCCCCGATCCTCGGACCGACGGGGGTGGACGGGTTCAGCCTGATGGCCGGCATGGGCACGTGGGGGTTCAAGGGAGCCCCGATCTTCGGTGCCACGATGGCGGGATACGTCGCGACCGGCCGCGTGCCCGAGTTGATCGCGCCGTTCGCCCTCAGCCGGTTCCGCGACGATCGCATGGTTCCCGACGCGGCCTCCGCGGGTACGCACTGACGAGAGGCGACCGATGCGACAGCTCGAGCTCAGGCGGCACGCGAAGCGAGATCCGAACGACGACCGTCTCTCGCCTCAGGGCCGCGCACAGGCGGAGGACGTGGGCCGGACCTCGGCCGTCGGCTACGACGCGGTGTTCGTCTCACCCGCCGAACGCGCCGCCGAGACCGCCGCCTGGATCATCCGGGGATCCGGACGCCAGCTGCCCGAGCACGGAGTCATCCCCGGACTCGCCGGCAAGGACGAGACGGGTGGCACGCCCGAAGGGATGGCCGCAGGCGTCCGCGCCCTCCTGGCGACGCTTCCCGAAGGCGGGGTCGGCCTCGCGATCTCCCACACGCCGTTCGTCGAGCGCGCGACGATCGGGCTCACCGGTCGAGAGCCGGCCCCGTTCGCCGAGTGCGAGGGCATCCGGGTGAGCTTGCACGAGGACGGGCGCCTCGATGTGGAGGAGATCAGGCGCTAGCTCGCGGGACGGGTCACCGCCACCACGTCCGCGTCGAGGATCCGGACGAGATCCGCGGGCGCGAGGTGGAGGCTGACCCCGTGGGCGCCGGCGCCGATCGCGACGAAGTCGCGATCGGCGAGGGTCGCGTCGGCCACGACCGGCCAGGTCGTGGCCGACGCGAACGGCGTGATGGTGCCCCGCTCGTAGCCGGTCGCTTCCTTCGCCTCCTCCTGGTCGGGGAGCGAAAGCCGGCTGACGCCCAGGTGCGCCCGGAGGAGCGGCCAGTCGATCTGACGGCCGCCGGGGACGAGGACGAAGACGTAGTCGCCGGCGCCGCGTCGCACCACGATCGTGCGGATCAGTTGGCTCACGTCGATGCCCTGGAAGGCGGCGCTCTCCTCGGCGCTGCTCGCTCGCTCGGTGCGAACGACCCGGAACGACGCGCCGGAGGCCCCCACCGCACGGATCGCGGGCGTGTCCTCGGTCACGCGTCCCGCAGCTCCGCGTAGGCGGGCCAGATCACTCGTTCCAGGAGCTCGAGCCGCTCATCGAACGGGATGAACGCGGACTTCATCGCGTTCGTGGTGAGCCTCCCGATCTGCCCCCAGCCGATCTCGAACGCGTCGACGAGCTGGATGAACTCCTGCGAGAGCGACGTCGCCGACATCAGCCGGTTGTCCGTGTTCACGGTGACACGGAACCGCAGGTCCATCAGCAGCCCGATCGGGTGCTCCTCGATCGACTTCGCGGCGCCGGAGTGCACGTTGGACGTCGGACAGAGCTCAAGCGGGACCCTGCGATCGCGAACGAGATGCGCCACTCGTCCCAGGCGGATCTCCCCACGGGGCTCGGTCTCGATGTCGTCGACGATGCGAACGCCGTGACCGAGCCGCTCGGCGCCGCAGAGCTGCAGCGCTTCCCAGATCGACGGGATCCCGAACGCCTCGCCCGCGTGGATCGTGAGATGGAAGTTCTCGCGTCGGACGTGTTCGAACGCATCGAGATGACGCGTCGGCGGATATCCGGCCTCCGCGCCCGCGATGTCGAACCCGACGACGCCTCGATCCCGCCAGCGGACGGCGAGGTCGGCGATCTCCAGCGAACGAGCCGCCGTCCTCATCGCCGTCAACAACGTGCCGATGCGGATGCCCGTGCGCAACATCCCCTCGCGGAACCCCTCCTGCACGGAATCGACGACCTCCTCGAGACCGAGCCCACGCTCGAGATGTTGCTCGGGCGCGTAGCGGACCTCGGCGTAGACGATCCCGTCGGCGGCGAGGTCCTCGGCGCACTCGCGCGCGACGCGCGCGAGTGCGCCTCTCGTCTGCATCACACCGACGGTGTGCGCGAACGTCTCCAAGTACAGAAGGAGGTCTTTCCGGTCCGCGCCCCGCGTCATCCACGCGCCGAGCTCGTCGGGATCGCGCGTGGGGAGCTCTCCGTAGCCGGTCTCCTCGGCCAGCTCCACGATCGTGGCGGGACGGAGCCCGCCGTCGAGATGGTCGTGCAGGAGCACCTTCGGGGCCCGGCGGATCTCTTCGAGGGTGGGCGGCACGGCCGCCCATCATAGTGGGCCGCGAGCGCCGGAGGACGGCCGGCTCAGGACGGTCACGGGTAGCTGTACGTGATCTTCGCCGTGTCCAGCCGGCAGTGGCCGCCCGCATTCACGAGGTCCTCGTTCATCGTGAACGACGACTCGTGTCTTCGAGTGCCCCTTCCTCCGTTTCGAGCGCGGACAGCCTGGAGTTGTCGCGAACGAGGCGCTCTCGATGCGTCGCTCGCTGCGAGGCCCCAGCGCCAGTACACGGTGACGCTCGCGCTCAGGCAGGTGATCCAAAGGTCGCTCGTCGGCGGTCCGGAAGACGAAGCAGCCACCGCCGGTGACGAGAGGGTGACCGGGCCCGTCGTGGTGATCAGCATTGCCGTCTTCGACTTCGTCTTCGTCGCGCTGGTAGATGCGAGCGATCGTCACCTTGAGCGGCTTCGACAGAGTCGGTCGCCGCCGATCCGTCGTCGGCCCGGATCCTTACGAAGTAGCTCCCTTTGGCGAGGTTGCCGGCGTCGTCCTCCCTCCCGTCCCAGTCCCAGGTGTGTGTCGCCGGCCGAGAGGTTGCCGAGACCGTTGTTGTCCGACACGAGCGCCCCGCAGCACTTCCCGTCGGTCTTCGGTCGGTAGACACGGGCTTCCGCGGCGGCGTCCGCCGCGAGGGTGAACTTCACGTTCGTCGTGTCCTTGTACCGTCGTCGATCCACGGGAAGAACGGGTTCGGTGTCGCGGATGTGATCGTGACCAGTGCGGCCGCAGGAAGAAGCTCGCACGGAAGAGCCCTGGGCTGGCCGTCCGGTTCACCGCGACCTCGTACGTCTTCTCGGTGTTCGTGACCGAGAGCGCCGGCCAGGAGAAGTAGATGGTTCGTGGGGCGATGACGGCGTCGCCGGGGTCGATCGAACACGTCTTCTTCGCGGATCGAGGGTGCCCCGGCCGGCCGGAGACGCAGCCCGAACGTGGCGGCGCTCTCGGTCCCGTCGAAGGTGAACGTCAATGCCGCCGGGCCGAGAACGGCGAATAGAACTCGCTGTTCCCGCCGGGAAACGTGATGGTCGGACCGCGTAGGCTGGCGGCAGCAGGGGCAGCCGTCAGGAGGCCGAGCGCCGAGCGCCATCGCGACGCCCACCGGGAGGAGCCGTTTCCGCATAGCTCATCATCGGCATCTGAGGTCGGATATCCAGCAACCGAGGACCTAGGCCGCCGCTCTCGCCGCGCTGGGGGGTCCTTCGAATTCCGCTCGGACGCCCAGGAGCCGTACGGGACGGTCGATCTGGGGGAACCGGGCGAGCGCCGCCCGGGCTCCCACTGCGATCGCGTCGGGGTCGCTCGTGGGCTCGGGGAGCGACATTCTCCTCGTCTTGGTGATGAAGGGGACCAGCCGAACCTTCACCACGATGCGGGTGGCGCACCGTCCGTCCTTCCGGACATCCTCCGAGGTCTCGAACGCCAGCCGGTCCAGCTCCCGCTCGATCTCGTCCGTCGTCGCGAGGTCTCGCTGGAACGTGCGCTCTCGGCTCACACCCTTGGGGATCCACGGGGCGTCGCTGACCGGGCTCCGATCCTCGCCCAGGGCGAGTCGCGCGAGCCACGGGCCGGTGCTCGGTCCGAACGCGGCCGCCAGCTCGTCGAGGTCCGCCGCCGCGAGCTCGTCGACCGTGCCGATGCCGATCGCCGCCAACTTCCTCGCGGTCTTCGTGCCGATCCCCCAGAGCGCATCCGTGCCTCGGGAGCCCATCCAGCCGGCCCAGCGATCGGAGGTCAGCGTGAAGACGCCCGCCGGCTTTCCCGCGTCGGTCGCGATCTTCGCCTGCAGCTTGTTGTCTCCGATGCCGATCGAGCACCAGAGCTCCGTCCGTTCGAACACCCGGTGCTGGATGTCCCGCGCGAGGGCTTCGGGCTCATCGGTCTCGACCGCGATGAAGGCCTCGTCCCATCCCATCTCCTGCACGACGAAGCCGAACGAGCGGAGCGTGGCCATCACGTGACGTGAGGCTTCGAGGTAGGTGGGAGCGTCGACGGGCAGGAACACGGCGTCGGGGCATCGTTTGAGGGCGGTTCGCAACGGCATCCCCGAACCGACACCGAACGCGCGCGCCTCGTAGGAGGCGGTCGAGACGACGCCGCGCTTGGTCGGATCGCCGTCGCCACCGACGATGACCGGCCGTCCGCGGAGCTCGGGTCGCCGGAGGACCTCGACGGCCGCGAGGAACTGGTCCAGGTCGACGTGGAAGACGAACGTCGCCACGGCCGGCTCTCAGGCCGCGTTCGCGCTATCGAGCGCGGCCTGAAGCCGCTGGACGGGACCTCTCAGCCCGTGCTCGTCCGCGAACGCCTTGAGGGCGTCGTCGTCCCTCGCTCCCGACCACACGGTGAGCGGAGCCACGGCGTTCACCGGGACGAGCCGCCGCATCGCGTCGATGTAGTCGCTCGCTTCGAGGATCCTCGCGCGAAGCGCCGGCTTGCCCTTGAGCGGGCCGGGCCTCGGATGGACCTGCGCGGCGTCGGCGAGCAGGTCGTCGAGCGAGTCGTACGTCTCCACGAGCGCCCGCGCGGTCTTCTCGCCGACGCCGCGCACGCCGGGGAGGTCGTCCGACGGGTCTCCCCGCAGGATCGCGAATTCGGCGTACCGAGACGCCGGCACGCCGTACTTCGCCAGGACGCCCGCCTCGTCGTACTCGGCCAGCTCGGAGACGCCTCGCACGGTGAACAGCAGCTTCACGACCGGGTCGCGGACCACCTGGATCAGGTCGCGATCGCCCGAGACGATCTCGATCAGGTCGGTCTCGTCCGCCTCGACGCAGAACGCGCCGATGGCGTCCTCCGCCTCCCATCCCTCGGTCTCGGCCTGCAGCAAGCCGGTGAGGTCCAGCACGCTGCGGAGCAGGGCGAACTGGGTCGTGATCGCCTCGGGCTCCTCCGGGCGCTTGGACTTGTAGCCGGGGTAGATGTCCGTTCGCTCGACCGGACGCCAGTCGTGGTCGTAGACGTGGACGACCTCGTCCGGCCGACGGGTGGCGACGAGACGGGTGACCATGTCGAGGTACCCGTGGACGGCGTTGATCGGCCGGCCGTCGGGTGCGGTGACGGTGTCCGGCATCGCGAAGAATGCCCGGTAGGTCAGGCTCGAGACGTCCAGGAGGAGTCGGTGCGTCACGACGATCAGCCCTCTCCCGGCCACGGAAGCACGGACGCGTCCAAGAGGTCGAGGTCGCCCGGCGAGTGTCCACACCTGGTGAGGTAGTGCGCGAGCTCGCTGCGGTGCTGCGTTCCGTGGTTCACCACGTGGGCGAGGATCAGCCATCGGGGGATCCGATCGTTGGGGTCTTCGCTCATCGCGAGCGGCTCGTTCAGCCCTGTCTCGTCGAGGGAGGCCACGTAGTCCCTCAGGCGCCGGTCCTCCTCGAGGCAGAACCCGTGGATCGCGGGGAGATCGTCCAGTGTGAACCCGTGGTCCCACACGTAGGTATCCCCGATGTCGTTGCCGAGGCAGAACTCGCGCCAGCTCCAGTCGACGTCGACGAGATGCCGGAGCGTGTCGAAGGCGCTCCCACGGTCGAGCACCTCGTCTCTTCGCAACTCCTCGTCCGAGAGACCCGCCGCCACCGTCAGGATGCGATCGTTCGCCCACGCGTGGAACCGGACGAGCGCCAGCAAACCATCGGCATCCATGCAACCCACGAGCCTACGCTCGGAGCGGCGTCCGGTGTGACAGTCTGGGCCGGTCCGACACGGGAGGAGTCGAAAGTGGACTGGTACCTGCCGCTGAAGCTCGTGCACGTGCTCTCCGCGATCGTCGCCGTCGGCACCAACTTGACGTACTTCGTGTGGTTGGCGGCCATGAAGGATCGCCCACCGGCCGAGCAGTCGTTCGCCCTCGGCACGATCAAGAAGCTGGACTCGCGGCTGGCGAACCCTGCGTACGGGATCCTCCCGCTGACGGGGTTGATCATGGTCCTCGTCTCTGACGCATGGGAGATCACGACGTTCTGGATCATCGCGGCCATCATCCTGTATGCCCTGGTGGGCGTGATCGGCGGGGCGTTGTTCGCGCCGTCGTTGCGAAGACAGACCGAGATCGTCGCGACGGAAGGGTCGGGAGCTGCCGTTTACGAGGCCGCTGCCCGACGGACGCGGACGACGGGTCTCCTCACGATGCTCCCGATCGCCGGGATCCTCTATCTGATGGTGATGAAACCCACGCCCTAGGAAGGCTCAGCTCCGGTCGCGTTTCTTGGGCGTCAGGCTCTTCCCGATGAGCCCGAACCCGACCGCCGCGAGGGTGACGAGGCCGCCGACCAGCAGGACCACGATCAGAAGCACGGCGAGCGCGCTCGGGCGCCCGTCACCGAACCACTCGACGATCGCGTAGATCGACAGAGCGAACCAGAGCAGGAACACGAGCACCCACGCGAACAACGAGAAGATCGCGAGCGAGCTGAGCGCGACCATCAAGCCGGTGCCGGTGCCTTCGCGGAATCGCGCCATGACGTGCAGCCTAGCTGCGGGCCGGTGCTAGCGTCGGCGGCGACATGGAGGCATCTCGGGGGCGAACGGCCTGGCCCGCGGTCGCGGCGGCCGTGGCCGGCTTCCTGGCGAGGCCGTCGTCGCCGCGGTCCCCGGATCCCCCTTCCAACCGATCCTGGCGCCGGGCGCCGAGCCGGGCGGCCCGTTCGTCTGGATCGCAGAGACCATCGGGCTGGATCGACTCGGGTCTACTCTCCCGATCGCGTCCGTCCTCGGCGTGGCCGCGGGAACCGTCGGGTTCCTGATCCTGCTCCGGGCCGCGTGGCGCGGTGAGATCACGGTGCGACTCGCGCTCGGGCTCGCGGTCGCCTTCCATCTCGCGATCGTGCTGCTGCCGCTCCTGATCTCGCGGGACGTCTACTCGTACATCGCCCACGGGCAGATCGTGTCGATCCACCACGCGAACCCGTACGTGCAGACGCCTTCCGATTTCCCCAGCTACCTGACCCGGACGCTCGTCGGACCAAAGTGGGTGGACACCCCGTCGGTCTACGGCCCCCTGTTCTCACTCCTCGCGGCGGCGGTCACGCGCGCCATCACCCGGCTGGACGCGCTGGCGGATGCGTTCCGGCTGATCGCGATCGCGGCGAGCTTGGCGACGACGTTCGTGGTAGCCGCCGTGGCTCGACGCGTCCGGCCCTCCCGGGCCGCCTTCGCCGTCGCGGCGTTCGGGTTGAACCCCGTCATCCTGTTCCACTCCGCGGGCAGCGGCCACAACGATCTCCTCGTGGCGCTCGCGGTCGCGATCGCCGCGTGGTGCGTGGTCCGCGACCGCACGATCTGGGCGGTCGGGGTGCTCACGTGTGGCGCGCTGATCAAGGCGACGGCGTTCCTCCCACTCCTCCTCCTCGTCGTCTGGGTGGCGTGGCGGCGACCTTCACCGGAGCGGGTGCGGGCGGGCGCGGTGCATGCGGGGGTGGCGCTCGCGATCGTCGCACTCGTCGCGGCGCCCTTCTTCCAGTTGCACGATCCCACGCTCGGGATGCTCGAGCTGTCGGGACACGAGGGGTGGCTCGCTCCCTCGAGGTTCTTCCGGCGGGTCCTGGACGCGATCAGCGGTGACACGCTGGGTGTGGTCGCACGGGTCGCGTTCGCGCTGGCGCTCGTGGTCCTGGTCGTCGTGCTGGTCCGGACGGTGGCCCGCGCCGCGGCGTCGGGCCGCCCGCCCGCGGAGCTCCTCGGCGGATGGGGCTGGTCGCTGCTGGCCCTGACCCTGCTCGGGCCCGTCCTCCTGCCGTGGTACCTGGCGTGGTCGCTCCCGTTGATCTGGATCCTTCCGCGCGTGCCTCGCGTCTCGATGATCGTGCTGTCGGGCGTCCTCTCGATGTCGCAATGGACGGCCGAGCCGCTCCGGTTCCCCGATGCGTACGACGTGAACGTGCTGATCGGGCACTACGTGCTGACGCCCGTCGTGATCGGCCTGCTCGTCTGGCTGGCCCTCGACCTACGCAGGCGCCTCGCGATCCCGCTTGCGCTTCATGACGAAGAGGAGCGCGAGGCCGCCGAGGCCCGCGAGGGCCGAGGCGGCGAGCGCGACGGGGACGCTCTCCAGCCGTAGCCCGAGCCGGTCGAGGGTGACCGCCGTGAGGGTGAGCGCGGCGGCGCCGAACGCCGGCGCGGTCGCGATCGCGGTCACCGTGTCGGCGAACGAGGCCAGCGCGTAGCCGAGACCGAGGAGCGTGAGCACGGCAAGGATCGCGATCGTCCGCGAAAGCGATGCGCCAACGGAGATGATGGCGCCGAATTCCAACGGGCCGGTGCACGTACCCGATCGAGAACTCGAGGCAAGGATTCGGAAGCCCACAGCCCGGGCTCGTGTTCCATGAGTCGAGGATCCGAACCAGGGTCGCCTCCGCGATAGAACGGTGCGAGAACGAAGATGAGTGATGCGGGATCGGATGGGATGTCCGCCAACGTGAGTCTGGAGAGCGCGTCGTACTCGGGATCGCCCCGCTCTGTCGGCTTCCCGGCGAAGTAGTCGGAGATCGTTCCGACGAAGACGTAGATGTCCCCGGCTCGATCAGGGTCGGCGGCGGCTCGCAAGATGTTGGCCGCCCGTGATCCGAGGAACGTCGCCGTGGCATCCGCATCGTCCACGATGAAGACGGCCGGGGTCCCTTCCGGGGCGTACGTGGAGAGGAGCAACGCGGTTCGCGCGAGCTCTGCCTCATGCGGGGAGATGAAGGGCCGCTGCCGTCCCCACGCGAGGAGCGCGCCGACGATCATCCACCCGGCGAGGGCGACGACGAGGACGCGGGCGAGCAACGGCCGCGCGTCCAGCCGAGCATGCAACCACACGAGACCGATCGCGGCCCCGATCGGCACCGCGAACCCGAACGTGACCAGGCGGTCGGGCGGGAGCCAACCCGTCACGTACCCGATCGGGAACGCCGATCGCGATCACCACGAGCCACGAGGTGAGGAACCGCTGGAGGAAGCCGTCTGCGGAAGCGGTGCCTGCGACGGCGAGCGGCACCGAGATCCACTGCACGTACCGCACGGCTCGCAGCCGGAACCGTTCCCGATACGCGTCGACCAGCTCGCGGTCGAGGCCCGCCCGCCGCAGGTAGCCGTCCTTCGAGGTCTCGGCGTGGATCGGTCCCGGTCCCGCGATCGTGGCCAGGACCCCGGCGCCCGCGACGAGGCCGCCCGCCGTGACGGCCAGGGCGATGTCGCGGGCCTCGTCGCGGGCGCCCGCCCGCCACGCGAGGGCGGCGGCACCGAGCAGCACGACGATCGCATGGACCAGGAACGGCGGATGCGCCAAGCCTCCTCCGGCCAACAGCAGCGCCGCGGCCCACCACGCTCGCCGATCGCCCGCGAGGCACGCGGCCGCCGCCAGGAAGCACGCCGCGAGCACCAGGTTCGCGAGATAGCCGGCGACCAGATGCACGGAGAACACGCCCGCGAGGAGCCCGGCCAGGAGCCATGCCTTGCCGGCGCGGCCGCCGGCGAGCGCGAACGAGCGCCGCCGCGGCCGCCCCGACCGCCACTCCCAGCGCCGACGCGAGACCCGCCGTCACGGCCGCTGCGCTCAACGAGAGCGTCCCGGCGAGCGCCGCCGCGAGCGCCGGCGCACCGGGGCGGCTGCCCACCATCGACAGTCCTTCGCTCGCCCCCACGCGGGTCCACCAGAGATAGACAGGGACATCCGGACCGACGCCGAAGCGGAAACCATCCACGACGTACGGCCACAGCAAGACGACGAGGAGCACGGCGCAGAGACCCACGAGCCAGGCGAGGTCCCGGCGGCCGCCCCGCATGCGCTATCCGGTGGCGGAGAAGACGCCCCGAGCGTCGACGGTCGTCACGCCTTCGGCATCGGTGAGTTGCGTGCACGTGAAGACGCCGCCCATGTTGTCCGGCAACGCAGGCGTGATCGTGACGCTGCATTCCCCGGCGGTCGACGTGAACACCGCGGGCCCATCCGGCCCGGGGATGGTGAACGACAGCGTGCGATCGGGGCCGGTCTCCGCGCGACTCACGAACGAGGTCCCCGAGAGGCGAAGCACCTGTGCGGAGGGGCCCTGCCAGGTGATGTCCATCGGGGCCGGCGGGGGCGCCCAGACGGCCGGTGTCGCGATCGACGCGAACAGGACGCTCATCGTGAGCTCCCCGGACACGGACAGGGTCGCCGTTCCGGCGCTCAATGCGCTCGCCGGTCCCGGTGATCCCGTCGGGCTCGGGGAGACGGTGGGGGACGGCGACTCGCCCGCCGGCGGCGGCGAGATGCTCGGTCCGTGGCCGATCCCGGTCGCACTGCATGCGGCCGTGAGCACCGCCAGGAGAGCTCCGACTGCCTGGACCTTCGGCGGGTTCTTCGGCCCACTCCCTCGCATCTCGCCGAGCCTACCCCACCCTCTCCGTCTGACCCGGACGTACGCTTCTCCCATGCGAGCGACCTCGAAGGATCGGCTCCCCGGCTCCGTGCCCGCGACGATCGCCGCCGTCATCACGTTCTGCATCTGCGGTCTCTACGTGGCGATCATCGTCTCGCAGGGAGAGGTCGAGGTCGTCGCGGCCGTCGTGATCGCGGCGTATCTCGCCGGACTCGGCGTGTGCGCCCTCGTCGGAGCCTCGCGAACCCGTCCGGATCGCGTGATCCTGCTCGGCGTGGCCACCGGAGGACTGTTCGGCGCCGCGATCATCTCCCTCTTCTCCATCGGACTCCTGCTCCTGGTTGCGGGGGTCTTCGCGCTCGTCGCCTGGACCCGAGCCGGCGTGGGGGCTTCCGCACGCGATCGGCTTCTCGGCGGGATCGGCGGCGTGGCGGCCGCGCTGGGGTTCCTCGTCCTCGTGGTGGTCGCCTGAGTCGTTCGGATGGCCGCTGTTAGCATCGCCGTCATGCTGCCGCGCGAGCTGGTGGAGGAGGTTCTGAAGGCCGCTCGACGTCGCGGAGGGTCCTTCTCCGAGCTCTTCGTCGAGGAGCGAACCTCGACATCGATCCGGCTGGACGACCGCAAAGTCGAAGAGCTGACCAGCGGACTCGATCGCGGGGCGGGCGTCCGCGTCGCTCTCGGGACCTCCTACGGCTACGCGTATTCGAACCGCCTCGACCGTGATTCGCTCCTGCAGGCGGCCGAAGCGGCGAGCGCCGCGTTGCAGGAGGGCGAACCCGGCACGGTCGTCGATCTCACGGTTCGCGAGGGACGAGGCGTGAACCGGACGGACCGGCCGGCCGACGGGTTCCCCGCCGCCGACAAGGTGGCCTGGTTGCGCGAGCTGGACGACGCCGCTCGGAGCCTCAGTCCCGAGGTCGTCCAGGTCGTGGGGATGTACGGCGACTCGCTCCAGAAACGGCTGATCGCGACGTCCGACGGCCGCTGGATCGAGGAAGACCGACCGCGGATCCGACTCGTCACCCAGGTCGTGGCCGCGCGCGACGGAACGATCCAGACCGGGTTCTTCGGTCCCGCCGCCTGCGCCGGGGTCGAGCTCTTCGATCGCTTCAGCGCGAACGGCGATCGGCGAGAAGGCGGCCCAGCGTGCCGTGACGATGCTCGACTCCGTTCCGGCACCGGCCGGCGAGATGGCAGTGGTCCTCGCACCCGGGATGGGTGGCGTCCTGTTCCACGAAGCGGTGGGTCATCCGCTCGAGGCGGACGCTGTCGACAAGGAGGCGAGCGTCTACCGAGGGCTCGTCGGCACGAAGTGCGCGAGCGAGGTCGTCAATGGGGTTGACGATGCGACGATCCCGAACGGTTGGGGGTCCTACGACTTCGACGACGAGGGTGAGCCGAGCCAGCGGACCGTCTTGTTCGAAGAGGGCGTGCTGCACGGCTTCCTCTACGACAGGCTGCGAGCCGACAAGGAGGGCGTCGGCTCCACGGGGAACGGCAGGCGCGAGTCCTACGCGTCCCCGCCGATCCCGAGGATGACCAACACGAACATCCTCGACGGGCCTGAACGCGCCGACGCGATCATCGAAGGGACGGATTCGGGCGTGTTCGTCACGTCGCTCGGCGGCGGGCAGGTCAATCCCGCGAGCGGCGACTTCGTCTTCGGATGCTCGGAGGCGTTCAAGATCGAAGGCGGGAAGGTCACGACGCCGGTGCGCGGCGCCAACCTGATCGGGCGCGCGATCCAGGTGATGTCCGCCGTCGACGCGGTCGCCGACGACTTCGACACCTGGGAAGGGGTCTGCGGCAAGGACGGGCAGCAGGCGCCGGTGGGCAGCGGCTCGCCGACCCTGCGCATCTCGACGGATCACCGTGGGAGGCACCGGTGCCTGATCTCGGCGATCTCTGCCGGGCCGCCGTCGATGCCGCCGAGGCGGGCGAGGCCGTCGAGGCGTACGCTGAGGAGTCGCGCCGAACCGAGGCGAGCGCGCTCCGGGGCGAGGTCGAGGGGCTCGAGTTCTCGGAGTCCCGAGGCGTCGGCGTCCGGGTCATCCGTGAAGCCCGGCTGGGCTACGCGTGGGCCGCTGACCCGGACGCCGACGACATCCACGAGATCGTCCGTCGAGCGCGGGAGAACTCCGCGCTCGCCGCGTCGGACGAGCACAACGTGCTTCCCGAGCCGGCGCCGTGGCGCCGATCCCGGAGCTGTTCCGGGAGGCCTCGGCCGCCGTCGCGACCGAGGAGAAGACACGGCTCGCCCTCGGTCTCGAAGCCCGCGCGATCTCCCGCGATCCTCGGGTCACCAAGATCGACGAGGCGCAGGTCGGCGACGCGGTCTCGCGTGTCGCGATCGCGTCGACGACCGGCGTGGAGGCCGAGTACCAACGGACGGACGCGTGGTGCCTCGCGGTCACCCTCGCGGTGGAGGGCGAGGAGACCCAGACGGGATTCTCGTATCGGATCGCGCGCGGCTGGATGAGCTCGACTGGGAGGCCGTCGCCGATGAGGCCGTCGAGCGAGGGGCGCGGATGCTCGGCGCCGCCAAGCCGGACACCGCGCGCGTCCCCGTCGTCCTGGACCAGTTCGCGGCGATGTCGTTCCTTGGCGTCCTCGCCGGGGGACTGTCCGCCGACGCGGTGCAGAAAGGCCGGTCGTTGTTCGCCGAGCTCGTGGGCGAGCAGGTCGGAGCGGAGCTGTTCACGCTGGTCGACGACGGGACCAACGTGGAGGGGCCCGGGGCGTCGCCGTTCGACGACGAAGGCGTGCCGAGCGGCCGGACGGAGCTGTTCACGAAGGGCGTGCTCAACGGGTTCCTCCACAACGCGTACACGGCGCACCGAGGCGAGACGGCGTCGACGGGGAACGGGAAACGCGGATACCGCACACCGCCCAGCGTGGGGACCTCGAACTTCTATCTGGATGCGGGGGAGACCTCTCGAGACGAGCTGTTCCGGCTCGCGGAGGGCGGCGTGCTGATCCAGGACGTGAGCGGTGTGCATTCCGGGGCCAACCCGATCAGCGGGGAGTTCAGCGTCGGGGCGACGGGGCTCCGGATCTCCGGCGGGGCACTCGGGGAGCCGCTCCGCGAGATGACGATCGCGTCGACGTTGCCGGAGATGCTCAAGGCCATCACGGGGGTCGGAGACGATCTGCGCTTCTTCTCCTCGGTTGGCACGCCCTCGGTGCTGATCGGCGAGATGACGCTCGCCGGCGTCTGATGGATCACGACCGCCCGGCCGCCCCTCTCCTCCGCATCCTCCTCATCGTCCTCGGGGTGGCGGGGATCCTCCTTGGCTCGTTCCTCCTCGCCGTGGCTTCGTTCGCGGACGGGAGCACCGGCGAGCGCGTCGTCACGATCGCGATCGCCGTCGGCTTCGTCGTCCTCGGAGTCTTCCTGCTCCGGTACTCCCGATCCCGCTAGATCTGGACGAGGCCCCTCCCGGTCAACACCAGTCCGAGGAGCGCGATGCCGCTCGCGGACAGGACCGGTGCGAGGCGCATCAGCCGGGCGGGGAGCCTGCCCGTCGCGATGTCACGGGCGCGGATCGCGAGGGCGCCCACGCCGATGAGCGATCCCGCGAGCCCCAGACTGAAGGCCCCGATCAAGACCATCCCCAGCGCCGTCCGGCCGATCGACACCGAGCCCAGCAGGACGACGAGCGCGCTCGGCGACGGCAAGATCCCACCTGCGAACGCGAGGCCGATCAGTCCCCGGCGGGAGAGCGGTCGGCCGGATGGGGGTGGTCGTGCCCGTGCCGACGTCGCTCCGAGAGGATGTGGAGCCTCGAGACCAGGAGCGCGGCGCCGAGTCCGAGGGCGACCAGGCCGGACGCGAGCCCGAGCCAGGGATAGACGCGTTCCGGTGCGAAGAGCTGCTCCGCGGAGAGCACGAGGACACCGAGGCCGAGCACCGACGCCGTGTGCATCACCGAGACGGCGGCGCCGACCGCCACCGCCTGGCGGAGGGTGCCGCCGCTTCCGACCAGGTACGCCCCGATCAGCGACTTCCCGTGGCCGGGACCGAGCGCGTGGACGGCGCCGACGAGGATCGCCGCCGCGACCATGAGCGCGATGAGTCCCGCCGAGAGATCGGGCCGGGAGGCGAAGTCGGCGAGGAGCCCGCCGCTCGCCTGCGTCGCCGTTCCGTCCGTCGACGGCGCGCGAAGAGCCGCGCCGCCCGGACGGAACGCGACGCTCGCGGAACGGACGTTCGAGGGCCGGACGTTCTTCGGATAGGACGTGAGCCGCAGACTCGGACTGGCCGCCGGGACGTCGGCACGAACGATCGTCGCGCCGTCGCCGGCGGCCGTGACCTCGTGCCAGCCCAGCCGGTCTGCGTAGTTCGTGTCCTCGAACGCGAGGTCGTGCGTGGCGCCGGGAGCCAGCGACTGTCCGGAACGCGCACGTGAGCCGAAGCGTCCGGAGTCCGGCCTGTCCGACGGGGAGGGAAAGATCCGGGGAGCCCAACGTCAGGCGAGCGGGAGTTCCGTCGACGACCACGTGCAGTCCGCTCTCCAGTCCCACGCATGCGTCACCGCGGTACGCCGCTGTCTCCTCGGACGACAGCGAGCCGTTGCCGTCGGCATCGATCGTTCGCCGCTCTTGGAACGTGGGGATCTCGGCCATGTCGACGGCGTAGTCGACGACAACCTCGTCCGCCCGAAGCACCAGAGAGGCGGAGGTGTTGATCGTGAAGTTGCCGAGCGGGTGGGCGACCGCCATCGCGGGCATCCAGAGGGACATCAGGACCACGACCCCGGCCACCACGATCCGACCTCGTGCGGATAGGGCCAACCCTCGCCTCCCTCGATCCTCTCGGATGCGCACCCAGATGCACTGGACGTACGGCCCGGATTCGCACGGCGGGGTTCGCCGGATCACCCTCGTGAGCGGGAGGCGTGCTCAGCTAGACAGGTGACCCTTGAGGTGCAAGGATTCCGGCCGGCGATCACCGGGTGGAGGGCTCCTCCGAGGGATCGGAGCGCCCCCCGTGAGTGGAGGGAGGGTGTATGGCTGAACAGGCCCGCGAGCAGATGATCTCCGAGAAGGTCGCGCCGGTCCTCGTCGCGAGGACGCTCGGCCCGTTCGACCTCGTCGTGATCTTCGTCGCGATCGTGCTGTTCATCAACAACGCGGCCGGCGTGCAGTTCGCGGGGCCGTCGGTGTTCATCTTCTGGATCGTCGCGTTCGCGACCTTCCTGGTCACCGGGGCGTTCGTGACGGCCCAGCTCGGGCGGATGTTCCCGGAGGAAGGCTCGCTCTACGTCTGGACGCATAAGGTCCTAGGTCCGTTCTGGGGGTTCTTCGCCGGCTTCGTGGCGTGGTGGCCCGGGCCGATCTCGCTCGTATTCATCGGGATCTTGTTCGCGAACTTCCTGCAGCAGTTCGCCGTGTTCGTCAAGCCGAGCTGCGAGTTCCCCTGCCTCTTCACCAAGAACTGGCAGATCGGTGTCGTCGTCCTGTTGGTCATCTGGTTCAGCGCGCTGATGTCCTACCTGAAGATGCGCGTGACGCAGAACTACGTGAACGTGCTGTTCTGGTTCTACGCGGCCGTGATCTTCCTGATCGGATTCGCTGGGGTGTGGTGGCTCCTGAAGGGCAACCCCGCCTCGACGGACTTCGGGACGGGGTGGAACCCCTTGCAGGGTGACGAGCTCGCGCTCGGACTCCCCGCGAACCTCACGTTCTTCTCGTTCGCGATCCTGGCACTCCTCGGCATCGAGACGCCGCTGAACATGGGCGCCGAGGTGACCGGCGGTGAGAAGGCGATCCGCACCTTCTTGCTCTGGGGTTGCCTGATCGTGATGGCCGCGTACCTCTGGGCCACCTGGGGGAACATGGTCGTGATCGAGGCCGGTGGTGCCAACGGGACGACCGGTGGGGCCGAGACGGTCGGGCTCGCATTCGGGAGGTGGACCGGCGCCGCCGTCTCGCTCATCATGGCGTGGGTCGTGTTGACCGTCGCCGTCGTCTACAACTACTCGTTCGGACGGCTGCTGTTCGTGTCGGGGATGGAGAAGCGCCTGCCGCACCAGATCGGCAGGGTCAACAAGAACAAGGTGCCGGCGAACGCGATCACCCTCCAGAGCGCGATCTCGACGATCCTCGCGGTCCTCGTGTTCTTCGTCCTCGGAAGGGGCACGGCCGATCCGTACAAGTACTTCTACATCCTCTACGCGGGCGTCACGATCGTGTGGTGCATCTCGACCGCGTTGCTGTTCCTCGACATCTTCTTCGCGAAGCGAGCCGAGCCGGAGCGGTTCGAGCGGGAGCGACGGATCCCCCTCGGCTGGCTGTATCTCTGCGGCGCCGTGGGGTTCGTGGTCAACATCCTCGCGGTGCTCTTCATCTTCGTGGGCTCGTGGTACCCGGCCGGGTTCCCGACGCTCACTCCGAATGGAACGCTGGATGATCGGCTTCACGGCCGTCTCGGTCGATCTCGGGCATCGTGATCTACGTCGTGTCGCAGTCCGCGAGACGCGGCAAGTCCGACGAGCAGCTGATCGCCGAGGGCCTCGCCGATCGCGAGATCGCGGAGGATTCGGCGCCGGCCTATCGTCGCCTGATCTCGAAAGGAGTCGTGAGACCGCCGCCCCCCGGGGCGGCGGTCCTTCTCGTCAGCCGTCGATGCCGTGCAGGCGCCGGCAGGCGCCTGCGAGAACGAGCCGGCCGAGCTCGCTGCGCGTCGTCGATCGAGACGTAGTCGCGATCGACGAACCGGTCGAGGACGCGCTCCAGCGCAGAACGAGCGAGGAGCGCCGATGCCCAGAACGCCTCCGGCTCTCCCGCCTCGTCCGAGCCGTACAGGAGCTTGGCGGCCGGCACGGTCCCCACGAGCATCTCGAGTGCCCACTCGACCTGTCCCCACGCCCACGGGATCAGCTCCGAGAGCTCGAGGTAGACGTTCGGGAGGACGGACGCGATGTAGGCGGATTCGCGGACCCATGGATAGCCGGAATGGACGAGGACGACCGGCTGGTCCTGCACGTCGACGAGGAACGGGAACATCGACGTCGGATCCGCGTACGCGAGGTTGATGTCGGGGTCGCCCCCGCCGCAGTGGAAGTGGAACGGCCGGTCGTTCGCCTTCGCGATCGCGAGCGCCCGGCGGATCAAGAAGTCACGGACCGTCTTCGCATGCTCTCTCGTCTCTGACCACGCGTCGTCTCGCCATCGCGCGAACGCCGCCTCGGCGTCCGAAGAGCTCGGGTCCCCCACGTCGAGACCCGTGCGATAGGCGACGATCGACTTGTAGGCGACGCAGTTGGGGTCCGCCGCCGCCTCGGTGGCCTCGTTCTCGACGCCGGAGACGAGATCGTCGAACGACCGGTCGCGGTGCTGCAGGATCCAGGGCTCCAGTCGCGTCACACGGTGGACCGTGACGCCGATCTCGACGCGAACTCCTCCGCCGGGATCGGCGGTTGCGGGAACCCCTCGTCCGAGAGGATCGCGACGACGCCGGCCGCATCGAGCAGACCCTTCGTGTAGCCGACCGGGTCGGCGCGGAGCGCGGTCTCTCTGGCTCCGTGACCGCCGCTCGCGTGGGCTCGCAGCCGAGATGCGCCGCGAGCCATCGTCGAAGGCCGATCCCGAACACCGTCGAGCCCGTGAATCCGTCCGCGACGGGCCACAGGTCGTCGTGGACGCGGGAGGACGAGTGGGACGACTCGCCCAGGAACATCATCCGCGTGTCGAATCCCTCGGATCCCTTCGCGAGGAGATCGTCGAGGCGATAGGGGTGAGTGTGCGCGTCGACGATCTCGGCGCCGGCCGAGATCGACGTTGCCCATCAGTACCGCCACCGA
>CAVTTD010000007.1:0-34706 GCA_963737525.1 uncultured Actinomycetota bacterium | reverse complement strand
CGGCCTGCATCTACTTCCTGGACGACCCGTCGCGGTTCGACGTGATCGTCACCGACAACATGTTCGGCGACATCATCACGGACCTCGGCGCGATGATCCAGGGCGGGATGGGGATCGCGGCCGGCGGGAACATCAACCCGATCGGCGTATCGATGTTCGAGCCGATCGGCGGAACCGCTCCGTCGGAGACGGGCAAAGGCACGATCAATCCGCTCGCGGCGATCGGCGCACAGGGATGCTCCTGTCCCAGCTGGGCGAGGGCGGCGCGGCGGCGCGCATCGACGCCGGGATCCGCGCAGCGTGCAGCAAGCTCGCGTCGATGCGCGCCGGCGAGATGGGTTACTCGACCCGCGAGGTCGGCGACCTGGTGGCGGAGGCGGCGTCCGCGTGACCACGGGCCCCCGCGTCGAGCTCTACGACACGACCCTGCGCGACGGCGCCCAGGCGCCGGGGCTCTCCTATTCCGTCGAGGACCGGATGCGGATCCTCCACAAGCTCGACCAGCTCGGTCTGCCCTACATCGAGGGCGGCTGGCCGGGGGCGAACCCGCGCGACACGGAGTTCTTCCGCCTGGCGACCAAGGAGAAGCTCGCCAACGCCGAGCTCGTCGCCTTCGGGATGACCCGGCGGGCGGGGGAGAAGGCCGAGGACAGCGCGATCCTCCGCGATCTCCTGGACGCCGGCACCGAGACCGTGTGCTTCGTCGGCAAGAGCTGGGACGTCCACGTCGAGAAGGCGCTGCGGACCGACCTCGACGAAGGGGTGGCGATGGTTCGCGACACCGTCCGGCATCTCCGCGGCCAGGGTCGCCGGGTGTTCTTCGATGCCGAGCACTTCTTCGACGGGTACGCGGGGAACGCCGACTTCGCGATCCGCGTGCTGGAGGCCGCCGCGGAGGAGGGCGCCGAGCGATTGGTGCTCTGCGATACGAACGGCGGCAGGCTTCCTTCGGAGGTCGCGCGCGTCGTGGGTGAGGTTCGCGCTCGCCTGGACGGCGTTCCCCTCGGGATCCACACGCACAACGACGCAGGGTGCGCGGTCGCGTCCGCGCTCGCGGCCGTCGAGGCGGGTGTCCTCCAGGTCCAGGGCGTGGTCAACGGCTACGGCGAACGGACCGGGAACGCCGACATCGTGCCGATCGCCGCCAACCTCGTGCTGAAGATGAACGCCGACTGCCTTCCCGAGGGCGCCGTCGAGCACCTGACCGAGCTGGCCCACTACGTCGCCGAAGTGGCCAACGTCGCCCCCGACTCACGCCAGCCGTACGCGGGGCGCTTCGCCTTCACGCACAAGGCGGGGCTGCACGCGAGCGGCGTCGCCCGGTTCAGCGAGGCGTACGAGCACGTCGCGCCGGCTGCCGTCGGCAACCGGCGCGGCGTGGTCGCCTCCGACCTCGGAGGCGCCGCGACCCTCAAGATGAAGGCGACCGAGTTCGACCTCGACGTCGCCGATAACGCCGTCCCGGCGATCCTGGACGAGCTGAAGGAGCGCGAGTCGCGCGGCTACACGTTCGAGGTCGCCGACGCCTCCCTGGAGCTGCTGATGCGTCGCGCCTCGGGCTGGACCCAGCCCTTCTTCGAGGTCGACAGCTACCGCGTGCACGTCGAGGAACGGGTCGGCGACGGCGAAGCCCCGCTCGCGGAAGCCACCGTGAAGGTGCGCACGAAGGGCTCGCGTCACATCGAGTCCGCCGAAGGCCACGGTCCCGTCGGCGCCCTCGACGACGCGCTCCGGAAGGCGCTCACCAACGATTACCCCGAGCTCCGGCACATCGAGCTCGAGGACTACCGGGTCCGTGTCCTCGCCGAGACCCACGGGACGGGAGCCGTCGTCCGCGTGCTGATCGATTCCTCCAACGGCGAGCGCTCGTGGACCACCGTCGGCGTGAGCGAGAACATCATCGAGGCGTCGTGGGAAGCGCTCACCGACGCGTACCTGTTCGGCCTGCTTCATCCTCGCGACGCGTCGTAGGCTGGCGCGGTGGAGATGCGTTCGATCGGCTCGATCCCCGTGCCGCTCGCCGGGATCGGGTGCAACAACTTCGGGCGCCGGATCGACGAGGGTCGCGCGAAGCAGGTCGTGGACGCCGCCTTCGAGGTCGGCGCCACGCTCTTCGACACCGCCGACCTCTACGGGAGCGGAGCCTCCGAGGAGTTCCTCGGCAAGGCGCTGAAGTCGCGTCGCGACGAGGCGGTGATCGTCTCGAAGTTCGGCATGCGGACCCCGCCGGACGGGCTCAGTGGCGGCGACCCGGTGTGGGTGATCCGCGCCTGCGAGGACAGCCTGTCCCGGCTCGGGACCGACCGCATCGATGTCTACCTGCTGCACACGCCCGACGACGCGACCCCGATCGGCGACACGCTCACCGCGATGTCCAGGCTCGTCGACGAGGGGAAGGCCCGGGAGATCGGCTGCTCGAACTTCTCGGCGAAGCAGCTCGACGAGGCGGAGGACGCCGCGAAGGAGCTCGGCGTCCGTCGCTTCGTCACCGTGCAGAACGAGTACAGCCTGCTCGCGCGCGAAGCGCGCGAGGAGGTGCTGCCCGCCTGTCGCCGGCTCGGCCTCAGCTTCATGCCGTACTTCCCGCTCGCGTCGGGCCTGCTGACCGGCAAGTACCGGAAGGGCCAACCGCCGCCTCCCGGCTCACGCCTCGCGGGGCCCGGCGGGTGGGACGAGTTCATGACCGACGGCCGCCTCGACCTCGTCGAGCGGCTTCGCGCGTTCGCCGACCAGCACGGTCACACGATCCTCGAGCTCGCGATGTCCTGGCTGGCGTCGCAGCCCGAGATCGCGACCGTGATCGCCGGCGCGACCGGTGCCGAGCAGGTCCGAGCGAACGCCGAGGCGGTCGAGGCCTGGCGGCTCAGCGACGACGAGTTCGCCGAGATCGACGACCTGCTCGGCAACGAGGTGTGACCTCGATGAGCAGACTGGTCGTGAACGAGAACCTCACGCTCGACGGCGTGATGCAGTCACCCGCTGATCCCGACGAGGATCGCCGCGACGGCTTCGAGCGCGGCGGGTGGGCGCCGCCCTACTTCGATCAGGTCATGGGCGACGCGGCGGCCGAGGGGATCGCCAAGGGCGGGGCTCTGCTGTTCGGGAGGAAGACCTATGAACACTTCGCCTCCGTGTGGCCCGATCAACCGGAGGAGAACCCGTTCGCCGAGGTCCTCAACAACCGTCAGAAGTACGTGGCGTCGAGGACGCTCGAGGAGCCGCTCTCGTGGAGGAACTCCACGCTCCTCCGGGGCGACGCCATGGAGGCGGTGGCCACGCTCAAGGAGCAGTCGGACGACGATCTCGTGGTGCTCGGCAGCGGGGAGCTGGTCCGATCCCTGATCCGGGCCGGCCTCGTCGACGAGTTCGTGCTCCTGATCCATCCGTTGGTGCTGGGAACGGGCCGGCGCCTCTTCACCGACGACGGTCCATCCGCCGATCTCCGGCTCGTCGACACCAAGACGACGACCACCGGCGTGGTGATCGCGACGTATCAGCCGGTCGCGACGGCGGGATGATGCGAGCAACCACCCTGATCCGCACCGCGAGGCCGGATGACGCGCGATCGGTCGCCGAGGTGCACGTCGCGTCGTGGCGACACGCCTACCGGGGGCTGCTTCCCGACGACTACCTCGAGCGCTTGTCGGTCGATGATCGCGAGGCGATGTGGCTGGGCGCCTTCTCCGACCCGGACCCCGAGAGCGGCGCCCTCGTCGCCGAGGTCGGACGGCCGGATCGTGGGGTTCGCGTCGTTCGCCCCGAGTCGCGATGAGGACGTGCCGGCGCGGACGGGCGAGGTCCCGGCGATCTACGTCGACCCGGCGGTGCTCGGCGCCGGCGTGGGTCGCGAGCTCTTCGAGGCGGCGACGGTCGCACTGCGTGACGCGGACTTCGCGAAGGCGACCCTGTGGGTGCTCGAGGCGAACGCGCTCGCCCGCCGCTTCTACGAGAAGGCGGGTTGGGCGTGGGACGGCGCGGTCAGCACCCACCTGTTCGATTGTGCGAACGAGCCCGTCGTGCGGTACTCGGTCGACCTCTAGCGCGGCGGGGGCTTCCAGTCGTCCCGCCGCACGCCCATCACGAGCTCGTCGCGCCGGGCGCCGTCGAACCATGTGTGGTCGCGCAGGCGGCCTTCCTCGACGAAGCCCGCCTTCCGGTAGGCGCCGACCGCGCGCTCGTCGTCGGCCAGGACCTGCAGCGAGATCTTGGCCAGGTTGAGCTGCGAGAAGCCGTAGTCGACCAACGTCCGGACGGCGTCCTGTCCGTGCCCTCGCCCCCAGTAGGGCTTGCCGATCCGGATCCCGACGGTCGCGCGCTGGTGATAATGCTCGATCATCTGCAGTCCGCAGATCCCGATCGTCTCGGCGTCGACGTCGATCGCGAACCACGCCGAGTCCGTGTGACCCTCCTCGAGCCATCGTCGATCCCTCGCCTCGATCTCCTCGAGCGAGAGCGGCAGCGGCGGATCGTTGCTCGCGAGCGCTCGCACCTCGATCGTTTCGACCAGCTCGTAGAGGCGTTCGCGATCCCACGCCTGGATCGGGCGCAGCACGACGCGTTCTCCTTGCAGCATGGCCGGAGCCTACGCGAACCCTCCACGAGACGTTCATCACTCCTTCACGGCGCGGCACGAGTCTGATGCCAGGGATGGGAGGGACCCATCCGGCAAGGAGGTTCGAGATGCGACGCGGGTTCGGAGTGGGCGCCGCGATCCTGGTGATCCTGCTGATGGTGGGTATCGGGATCGCTGCCTACAACTGGGGCGTGAGCGACGGGCTCGACCAGAGCGGCAAGGTCGAGGTCGTGCGGTACGTCGGTCACGGCGGCTTCGGGTTCTTCCCCTTCTTCCTGTTCTTCCCGCTGGTCTTCCTGGCGCTGTTCGCCTTCAAGGGCGCGATGTGGCGCCGCCACGGCGGCTACGGCCACGGTCCCGGCGGCCACGGCCCCGGCGGCCACGGCCAAGGACATGGAAGCTGGGAGCAGGGGTTCGAGGACTGGCACCGCAAGCAGCACGAGGTCGGGACCGGCGGAGCGGACGCCGGCGGCGAGCCCGCCTGACCGGGTCCGGCGCGTGAGCCCGGCTCCGACCGAAGGTCGGAGCCGGGCTCACGCGTGCTCCCGGGGTGACGAGGCCACCCCGACCACCCCATAGTTGGGAGGTGGGAGTCGCTCTCCTGGCGGTGGTGTTCGCCCTCTTCCTCCAGGTCCTGCGCGTGCTCCTCCCGATCGCGTTCGAGCAGTTCGAAAGCGGCGGGTACGCCCTCACCGGGGTTGTGACCGTTGTGGTCATCGGCCTCGGACCGCTCCTCGCCCCGATCCTGCGCCGGGACCAGGGGGATCGGCGCGCCCTTCTCATCGCCGTGGCGATGCTGGCGATCGGGCGGGTCGCACTTCAGGTCGTGGGAACGATCCCGCTCTGGCTCGCCGCCGCGACCACCGTCTTCGCGCTGCTGGCCGTCCTGCTGATCGTGCTCGGGGGGACGGCCGGACCTTCGCCCCTGTTGGTGCAAGGGCTCCTGCTCGGTTTCGCGCTCGACGTCGCGGTGCAAGGCGCGTTCCGCACCTGGGATCCCGTGTGGCAAGAGGGGGCGGTCCCGTTGCTCGTCGCGGTGGCGTACGGCACGGTGGCCCTGATCCTCGCGTGGCGTTCGACTCCCGTGGCCGATACGCAGGTGCCGCTGCTCGGCCTGATCGCCCTCGGTCCGTTCCTCTTCCTCCACGCGACCTATCTCCAGGATCCCGGGGTGGTGGCCTCCCCGTCCGGGCATCGGACTCGCTCTGGTCGTGGTCGTGATCGTCATCGTCGATGCCGTGTCGATCGTGGTCCTCGATGTCGTCGGCCGATGGCCTCGTTTCCTCGTGCTGGGTGCCGGCGCGCTGGGTGTCATCGGGCTTCACCTCGCACCCGGTCCCGCGATCCTGATCCCCGTCGCTCTCGCGGCGTGCGGCTCCGCCGCGATGCTGGCGATGGCCTTCGGGTCGGAAAGGGATCCGAGCGTGGCGCTCGCGATGTGGGGCGGGGCGGGCGGGGCCGCCCTGTTCGCGGTCCTGCTGATCGCGTATCAGAAGGACCGGCCGCTCCCGTTCTCCGCCGATCTGCTGCTCCCTGCGGCGGCGGTTCTCCTGGCGGTCCTCGCGTGGGAGGGATCGCGCGGGAGATCGCGGGATCCGGTTCCGCGCGGGCGCGTCTTCGCGCTCGGCGCGATCGGCCTCCTCGCCCTGCCGATCGCATCGTGGCTGACGGTTCCCGCCACGGCGAGCCCCTCGCGCCTTGCCGGCGCCGTGAGGCTCGTCGACTACAACGTTCATTCCGCCGTCAACGACCAGGGCCAGGTGGTGCTCGAGACCATCGCGCGGACGATCGAAGGATACGACCCGTCCATCGTGGTCCTCCAGGAAGTCAGCCGAGGCTCTCCGGTCGGCGGGATGACCGACGTGGTCGGATGGCTGTCGTGGCGCCTCGGCATGCGTTCACTCTTCGTCCCATCCCTGGACGACCGCTTCGGCACGGCGATCCTGTATCGACCCACGATGCAGGTCGAGGCGTGGGATCAGGGGCTGCTGCCCCGGGGCCCCACGCCCCATCAGCGGAGCTATCTGTTGGCGAGTTTCGCGGACGGCGCCGGCGAACCCCTCCGCGTCGTCGCCACACACCTCGACGCCGACACGGATCCGCGCTATCGGGTCGCCGAGATCGAGGTCCTGCTCCGGGTGATCGGCGATCCGGCCGACACGGTCGTCGCAGGCGACCTCAACGCTCCACGGGGATCGACCGAGCTCGAGATGCTCGAGGAGTTCGGGTTCGTGTCCGTGCAGGAGATCACCGGAGAACGGGATCCCACGTTCCCGGAGACGGGAGAGACCTTCGATCACGTCCTCCTCGGGCCGGGGCTGACCGCGACCGACGTCGCGGTGGATCCCAGCCATGCGTCCGATCATCGGGCGGTCGTCGCGACGATCTGGCGCCCCTGAGGGTCTCGGGCCGTCCGCTTCGACGGCTTCGTGCACGATCCCTTCACAGGCTCTTCATGACCCCGGCGTAGAGTCGCGCTCACCATGAAGACGGTATTGGTCGTCGAGGACGAGATGAAGATCGCGCGGGTCGTCCGCGACTACCTGACCGACGCCGGGTACGAGGTGATCGTGGCCTCCAGCGGCGAGGCCGCCCTCGCGAGCGCCCGGGGTTCGAAGCCCGACCTCGTCGTGCTCGACCTCGGATTGCCGGGCGTGGACGGACTCGACGTGGCGCGCGAGCTGCGAGGCTCCTCCGCGTGCCGATCGTCATGCTCACGGCACGCGGGGAGGAGACCGACCGGATCGTCGGCCTCGAGCTCGGCGCCGACGACTACGTCGTGAAGCCGTTCAGCCCCAAGGAGCTGGTCGCCAGGGTCCGCGCCGTCCTCCGGCGGACCTCGACCGCCGAGATGCTGCGGGAGCAGCCGATCCGCGTCGCCGACGTCGAGATCGACCCACAGCGGATGCGGGTGGCGGCGGGCGGCCGGCCGATCGACCTGACGCCGACCGAGTTCCAGCTCCTGGCCACCCTCGCGCGCGAACCCGGACGGGTATTCACCCGCGGCCAGCTCCTCGATGCGATCCACGGCGTGGCGATCGAGTCCTACGAGCGCGCGATCGACGCCCACGTGAAGAACATCCGGAAGAAGCTCGAGCCGGAGCCGGGCAAGCCTCGATACGTCCTCACGGTCCACGGCGTGGGATACCGGTTCGCCGATGACTGAGCGCGACCGGCACGAACACGACCACGAGCACGGGCCGCCGTGGGGCGGCCCGCCCTGGCGCAGTGGCCCGCCTTGGGGAGGTGGGAAGCCCCCGTGGTGGCCGGAGGATGAATCATGGCCACCCCGCGGGCCCGAGGCATGGCGCGGGATGCGCCGCCATTTCGTTCGCAAGTTCGTGCGTCGTCCTCGCCCTGTTCCTGGCCTCGATCGTCGGGCTGTCGGCGCTGATCGGCGGACTCCTGTTCCGGGGCCACGAGCATCGCGGCCCGTTCATCCCGATCGGGATCGTCCTGGTCGTTCTCGCCATCTTCCTGATCGCGCGCGCGGGCCGCGGCTTCGCGGCACCCGTCGCCGACGTGATGGAGGCCGCCGACCGTGTCGCCGCGGGCGACTACGAGACGCGCGTCCAGGAGCGCGGGCCCCGAGAGGTCCAGCGGCTCGGCCGTGCGTTCAACGAGATGGCCGAGCGCCTCGGGACGAACGAGGCGCGGCGCCGCCAGCTCCTCGCGGACGTCACGCACGAGCTCCGGACGCCGCTCTCGGTGATCCAGGCGAACCTCGAAGCGTTGATCGACGGCCTGTATCCGGTCGACGACGCGCACCTGCGACCGGTCCTCGAGGAGACGAAGGTGATGGCGCGCCTGCTCGACGACCTCCAGACGCTGTCGACCGCCGAGGCGGGCGTGCTCACGCTGCACCGCGAGCCGACCGACCCACGCCAGCTCATCGACGCCGCCGTGCACGCGTTCAGGGCGCACGCCGAGGAGGCCGGGGTTCGTCTCGAACCGCGGGCCGCCGCACGCTCTGCCGGAGCTCGACGTGGATCGACTCCGCATCGGCGAGGTGCTGAGCAACCTGCTCTCGAACGCGCTCCGTCACACCCCCGCGAACGGCACCATCGTCGTCGGAGCCCACGACACGGGAGGAGGTGTCGAGTTCTCGATCTCCGACACCGGGACCGGGATCGCGCCGGAGCATCTCCCACACGTGTTCGATCGGTTCTCGCGCGCGCCCGACTCGCCGGGTGCCGGCCTCGGACTCACGATCGCGAAGACGCCTCGTCGAGGCGCACGGCGGCACGATCCGGGCCGAGAGCGGACCCGCCGGCACGACGTTCGCGTTCACGTTACCGACGAGCGCGAAGTAGGGTGCGGACGTGGCGCCACCGAAGATGCCGAAGCCCACTCAGGAGACGAAGGACTACTTCGCGTCGATCGTGCCGGACCATCCGGCCGTCGCCATCCGCCCGATGTTCGGCCAGCTGTCGGCGTTCGTGAACGGGAACATGTTCATGGGGATCTTCGGCGAAGACATCCTCGTGCGGCTCCCGGAAGACGATCGCGAGAAGGTGCTCCGCGCCGGCGGACGGGTCTTCGAGCCGATGCCGGGCCGCCCGATGCGTGAGTACGTCGTGCTCCCCGAGGCGTGGCGAGACAGCCCCGAGCGGGTCCGCGGGTGGGCCGCCCGGTCCCTGGACCACGCCGACGAGCTTCCCCCGAAGCAGCCGAAGGCCCGGAAGAAGCCCCAGAAGACGCAGAAGAAGAAGGCGTAGAGGCTTCCGCGCTCGTCCCTCGGGGTAACGAGGATCCGGGAGGTGATCCGATGAAGGTCATGTTCGTCGACGGGCCGCTCGAGGGTCGCGAGGAAGAGATCTCGGACGAGAAGCTGCGAGGAGGGCCACCCGATCTACTGGCCGGAACGGCCGGATATCGAGGACGACACCGATCCCGAGCAACCCGGTCTCGACGGGGTCGTCGAGTATCTCTACGAAGGGAACGGGCGGGCGACGTATGTCGGCGGGCAGCTGGAAGGCTCGTAGTCTCGCCGGATGCCCGTCGATGTCTACGTCGAGGTCGGCGCCAAGCGCGTGTTCGCCGGGGCACTGGACTGGCCGGGCTGGTGCCGGGCCGCGCGTTCAACCGATGACGCGCTCGACGCCCTGATCGCGTACGGACCTCGGTACGCCGCCGTCCTGGAAGGCTCGGGCGTCCGGTTCACGCCCCCTGCGAGGGCTTCGACCCTCGAGATCGTGGAGCGGCTGAAGGGTGACGCCACCACCGACTTCGGCGCTCCGTCGATCGCGCCGAAGGCCGATGCCCGGTCGGTCGACCGGCGGTGGCTGACTCGTCAGGAGAAGATCCTGCGCGCCTCGTGGAAGGCGTTCGACCGCGCGGCGGAGAACGTGGCGGGTCCTCTCGAGAAGGGACCGCGTGGCGGCGGCCGGGAGGTCGACGCGATCGTGGCGCACGTGATCGGCGCCGAGGCGAGCTACGCGCGCATGATCGGTGCCACGGCGAGAGGTTTCGAGGAGGCCGGAGCCGACGCCGCCCGCGAGGACGAGCGAGCGATCGTCCTCGACGGGCTCGAGCGCGCGGTCGTCGACGGGATCCCGGCGGGTCCGCGCGGCGGGAAGCGGTGGTCGGCTCCGTACTTCGTGCGGCGCGCGACGTGGCACGTCCTGGACCACGCGTGGGAGATCGAGGATCGTTCCTCAGAGGACGGCTGACCCGGGCTCGTCCGCCGGCGCGGAGCGCCGGCGGATCGAGCCCAGGGACAGATGTTCGAGCTCGAGCGCCGCGAGCGACCCGTAGCGGCCGGCCGCGAGATCGGCCACGGGATCTTCGCTCGCCGTCCGCAGCTCCCGGAAGAGGCGGGTCGCGACGGCTCGGTTGGCGAGGTAGGCGAGCGCGACCCCGTCGTCCCTCTTGAGCGACTTCCGGAGCGCGTGTCGCTCGCGTTCGCGCGACACGCGAGGCGGCACCCACAGGGCGAGGATCGGAAGCGTCGGCCCGAGCGCCAGGCCGGCGCCGATCAGCAGCGCCAGCGCTGTCGACGTCGTCTTCGATCGACCGTCCGTTCTGCACCGTCTCGCGCCCCATCCCGTGGATCTCATCTGCGACGGTGGCGAACCCTCCGCCCACGAGCGGCACGTCCGACAACTGATCGATCGCATCACCCGCTCGCCCGATCGCGCGACCCGTGTTCTGCAGGCCGTCGCCGACGGCACCGAGCCGTCCGACGAAGGTGCCGACGGCGATCCCGAGCACGAGCCACGCGGCCGTCCACAGGACCACGAGGAGGTCGATCGCGATGACGGATCGCTGCGGGAGCCTCGACTCGATGGATCCGATCATGCGTGAAGAGATTGCCCATGTGCTGCCCACGGGAAACGTGACGCTCCGGGTAAGCTGAGGCGAGAGGAGACGACACTCATGCCGGAAACATTCGGAAAACGACAGCGCAAAGACGTGAAGGCGAAGAAGGCCCAGGCGGCCGAGGAGCGGCGTCTCGCACGCACCCAGCGACGGCGCGACCGGGAAGCCGGTCTGATCGAGCCGGGACCCCCCGTGGCGACGCCCGAGGAGATCGAGGCGCAGATGGGGATCGTCCCGCCCGCCGGCGCGCCTTCCGACTGACCTCGATCGATCGCAGGTCAGCGAGGCCGAGGTCAGCGAGGAAGGTTGAGGACCTGCTTCGGCGTGAGCCGGCGGGTACCGGGAGCTACGCGCAGCCCGACGATCCCGACGCGCGCCTCGACCCACCTTGCGTCCTCGAGCACCCCCACCGAGAGGTGTCCGTCGAGGTCCTCGGAGACCCGGAAGATCATCCCGGACTCGGTCCGGTAGACACCAGACGCTTCCACGCCTTCACCCTACTCCCGAGAGATGACTCGCCGCGCCGCGGGAGTTCGAAGGAATAGGCTCACCTCGCACCCGCGTTCGGAAGGAAGACATGCCTGCGATCACCGTCGACGACGTCACCGAGCTGAAGCGGCTTCCTCGAGTCGCGGAGGCCGCGACGGTGCGCCCCGTTCGCGCGGTCGTGACGGCGCCCGGCGGCTTCGAGGGAGAGGGATTCCCCGTCCGTCGTGCGTTCGCGGGCGTCGATCTCACCGACCTCGACCCGTTCATCCACATGGACCAGATGGGAGAGGTCGAGTACGCGCCGGGTGAGCCCAAGGGCACGCCATGGCATCCGCACCGAGGATTCGAGACCGTCACGTACATGCTGGACGGGATCTTCGAGCATCAGGACTCGAACGGTGGAGGCGGCGTGATCACCAACGGGGACACCCAGTGGATGACCGCGGGCGCCGGGATCCTCCACATCGAGAAACCGCCGGAGCACCTGGTCGCCAGCGGAGGCTTGTTCCACGGGATCCAGCTCTGGGTCAATCTGCCCAAGGCCGAGAAGTGGACCCCTCCGCGGTACCAGGATCTCCGGGGGAGCGAGGTCAGTCTGCTGGCGTCCGCGGACGCGGGCGCGCTGGTCCGGCTCATCGCGGGCGATCTCGCGGGCCAGACCGGCCCGGGACAGACCTACACGCCGATGACGATGGTGCACGCGACCGTATCGCCGGGTTCTCGGCTCGACCTTCCCTGGCGGGCCGAGTTCAACGCGCTCGCCTACGTCCTGTCGGGCGCGGGATCGGTGGGCGACGAACGCCGGCCGATCGCGACCGGGCAGTTGGTCGTGTTCGGCAGCGGCGAGGTCGTGCGTCTGGACGCGGCCGCCTCGCAGGAGGCTCGTTCGCCCGCCCTCGAGGTGTTGGTGCTCGGCGGGCGCCCGATCCGCGAGCCGGTCGCCTGGTACGGACCCTTCGTGATGAACAGCCGGGACGAGCTCGTGCAGGCGTTCGAGGACTACCAGGCCGGCCGGCTCGGAACGGTCCCCGCGGTCCATCACACGCCGGATCACGTCGTCGAATCGGCGCCGGAGGCCGAGGACTCCTAGCCCTCGGGGAGCTCGAGTCTCAACCGGTAGAAGGTCGAACTTCCAGGCCGGGCGTGCCACCAGGGATGCTGATGTCCAGCACGCGGCGCACCTGAGCTGATGGGTTCAGGATCACGACCGGACCACACCCGTTCGGCTTCCCCGCCCGTTCGAGGAGGGCTCGGAGACCGCTGCTGTCCATGAAGGAGACCCCTGAGAAGTCGAGCACGATGGGGTCGCCCTCGGTCGAGGCATCCCGCAGGAGCCTGCTGAGGTCGTCCGCCGTGGCCATATCGAGCTCGCCTTCGAGTCGGAAGCCGTCATCCGTCGCCGTGATCTGGAGTTGCATCGAAACAGACCCTACTCTCATCAAGAGAAGCCGCCCCCCGTCCTGTTGGACGGGGGGCGGCCCCAGTCGTTGCTACTCGGTTCCTAGACCGTGGAGCCGACGAGGCTCTTCGTGCGGTCCACCGAGAACTCGGCGGTCCTCACGACGACCTTCCTCGCGTGTCGGAACCCGAGGATCGAGAAGACCCCCATCAGCAGCCCTGCGATCACCATCGCGACCCCTGCCCACAGCGCGATCGTCGCCACCGTCCACCAGCCGTAGGCGTTCAGCAGCATCGCCCTCAGCGACTCACCCTTGAACAGGGTGTCCGCCTTGATCTGCAGATCCGCAGCAACCTGCGGGTTGAGGCCTTCGACACGTGCGGCCGAGCTCGTCTCCGAGTAGGTCGCGCCGTCGTTGATGCCCTCGAGGTGTCCGCCGATGTAGCGGGAGAACGCCTCAGCCTGAACGCCGTTCTCGACCTTCTGGCCGGCGAACGTCCCGATCTCGGCCCTCTCCTGCGGCGTCATCGCCTCGGTCGGCGGGAACGCGATGTGCTGCGGCACCAAGCGGTCCCGCACGTTCTGCTGACCGAAGTTGCCCCCGTAGATCGCCATCGCGCCGAGCGCGATGAGTACGACCGCGATCACGGCACCTGCGCCGCTCACGATCTTGTCCCAGTTGCTCCTGTCCATCGGATCACTCCTCACGGATCTGCGGGCGCCGTCATTCGACGCTCGATCGATCGTTGGTCCTTGTGGCGTCCGCCCGTGACGGGTCTGGGGCATCCCTCGGGGACGTGACCGTGGGATCACGGGGATCCAACGCGTGCTCCGGGCGCGTGCGTCGTCGGGCGGAGCCCGAACACGTGCTGTCGGAGCGGGAGCTGAACCAGGCCCTCATCGCTCGCCACCAGCTGCAGGAGCGGTTCCGCTCGATCGTCCCGAAGGTGATCGAGCACGTCGCGGGCCTTCGCACCAAGTATACCCTCGACGGCGTTCCTCCCATCCGGAGCTTCGCGGTCGCCCGATTTGCGGTCCGGGGTCCGAGCGTGCCAGCCTTCCAATCGCGCAGCGCGATGGAAAGGCATCGATGACGCTGACGGTCGA
This sequence comes from uncultured Actinomycetota bacterium, assembly GCA_963737525.1. Lineage (GTDB taxonomy): Bacteria > Actinomycetota > UBA4738 > UBA4738 > HRBIN12 > JAJNBA01. The sequence continues at coordinate 20,817 of CAVTTD010000007.1, read as the reverse complement.
GAGCACGAGCATGGCCGACGGGGAGGCGATCCCGGCGACCTACGCGGTCGCCACTCCCACCGCGGACGGCAAGGCCGAGATGGCCGGGCGGGACCTCAGTCCCCATCTCCGATGGTCGGGGGAGCCGGAGGGAACGAATCCTTCGCGATCTCGGTCGTCGACCCCGACGTCCCGGCGGATCGGAACCGGATGGGCGTCGAGGGGCTCTCGCTCGGCGACGACGAGCCGAGGGTCGACTTCGCGCACTGGCTCGTGGTGGATATCCCCGCCGGGGTTCACGAGTTGCCGGAGGGCGTCGGCGGCGACGGTTTCGTCGCGCACGGCAAGCCGATGGCGCCGCCGGCGCCGGGTGGTGTCACCGGACAGAACGGCTACCGGGGTCTGTTCGAGGGCAACCCGGACCTCGAGGGAACGTACGGTGGTTGGGACGGGCCGTTCCCGCCCTGGAACGACGAGCAGATCCATCGCTACTTCACGACCGTCTACGCCCTGGACGTCGACACGCTCGGGCTGGAACCGGGGTTCACCCTCGACGAGCTCCGCGCCGCGATGCACGGGCACATCCTCGACGAAGGGCAGATCGTGCCACCTACACGCTCAACCCCGGCCTTCGCTAGCGCACCGGGGTCGCCGTTCCGGTCTCCTCACGGAGCCCGGAACGCCGCCCACGCCTGCTGCATCCGCACGGCCTGGCCGGCCGTGAACTCGAACATGCAGCTGTCCTGCGTGTAGTCCATGAAGTTCGTGATCGGGTCGAGCCCGCCCGCCGCGCACGTGTCCCGGCCCTCGGGGCAGAAGAACGCGGCCGAGGCCTCCGGCGCCGTGTCGTCGACCTGGTCCCCACGGTTGCAGCCACCGTCGAACGTGTGGAACAGGTCGAGCCAGTGACCGATCTCGTGCGTCGCGGTGTCGCCCTCGCTGTAGATCTCGAAGTTGCCGCCGGGAAGTGATTGGTAGTGCACGACCACGCCGTCGAGGTCTCCGACCTTCGCGGCGTCCTGCGCGAGCCACGCGTATCCGAGCAACGTTCGATGGTCGACCGTGTAGATGTTCAAGGTGTCGAGGCCGCCCACCTTCAGGGCTTCCTTCATCTTGCGGTCCTGTCCCTGGCTGTGCATGTGGAACCAGTCGGGGCTCGTCGTGCGGGTCACGCCCGCGAGCTCGAACTGGAAGCCCGTGTCCGCGCCACCGGTCGCACCGCTGTAGGAGTCGTTCAGGACGGTGATCTGATCGTTGATCCATCGCCGCGGGATGTTGCCGCCGGCGACGGTGAGGTCCTCGCGGATCACGTGGATCCACGTCTTGATCGTGACGGTCGAACCCGCTGCCGCGGCTGCGGCTGCCTCCTTGGCCAGGCTCGGATGCCTCGTGATCCACCCGTGCAGCCGGTCGACGTGCGGCTTCTCGACGAGGTCGCGCAGGCGGCCCTCGGGGCCGGGCTGCTGATGACGTTCGATGCAGACGCCGGCCTCGAGCCTGGCCGCGTTGGCCACGGGCACGAAACCGACGACGAGAACGCTCGCGGCCGCAGCGGCCAGCAAGATGCGCTTGAAGCTCATCGGGGGTCCCTCCCTCCGGGGGTCATGAGCGGACGGCGAGTCTACCGAGGGACGGCGTGGCCCGGCTATCGGTCGGAAGGCTCTGTTCGCAGGGCCGTAGAGTGAAGACATGACGACGCTCCACAAGGGCGACCCCGCACCCGACTTCGCGCTCCTCGATCAGCACGGCGAGACGATCCGACTCGCGGACTACCGCGGCCGGAAGCTCCTCGTGTACTTCTACCCGGAGGCGGACACGCCCGGCTGCACCACGCAGTCGTGCGACCTCCGGGATCATCGGCAAGACCTCGCCGCGATCGGCCTCGACGTCGTGGGTATCTCGCCGGACCCGCCGCCCAAGCAGCTCGCGTTCGACGAGAAGTACCGGCTCGGCTTCCCGCTGCTCGCCGACGAGGACCACGCGGTCGCCGAAGCGTGGGGCACGTGGGTCGAGCGCCATCGCGGCGGTCACACCTACTTCGGCATCCTCCGGTCGTCGTTCCTCGTGGACGAAGGGGGACGGATCGAGCAGGCCTGGTCTCCGGTGAAGCCGGAGGACACGGTGCCGAACGCGCTCGCGGCCTTCGCGGCCTGAGGCTCCGCCGGATGGCGGAGTCGGAGCGACGGTCGGCTCCCCTTCGAGCAGCTGGATTTCCTGTACGTGCCGAGCCGCGACGTCGCGGGCGACCTCGCGTTCTTCAGCGAGGTGCTCGGTGGCCGGGTGGTGTTCGCGATCGATTCGATGGGGACCCGCGTCGCCGCGGTGCAACTGACCGAGGACCCGCCGCTCGTCCTGCTGACCGATCATCTCGAGGGCGACCGGCCGATCCTCGTCTACCGGGTGCCGGATCTGTCGGCGGCGCTCGCGGAGCTCGAGGGCCGTGGGTGGCGACGCGAGCACACGTTCGAGATCCCGCACGGTCCGATCTGCTCGTTCCAGGGTCCCGGCGGACACCGCGTGGCGCTGTATCAGCTCACGCGGCCGGAGGTCGCCGCGCACTTCGAGGGTCGCCGCGACTTCTGAAACGTGGTCGCCCAGGGATATCAGGAACGAGATGGCGCGCTAGGAATCGCGACGTTCGAGCACGATGACCGGGATCGTGCGGATGCCCTTCGTCTTCTCCTCGTAGTCGCCGAAGCCCCGCATCCGAGCGACCTGGCGCGAGTAGAGCTCGTGCCGCTCCGGCTCTTCGCGGAGGATCTTCGTCGCGCGCACGGGGACCGTCTCGGTGCCCACCTCGATCGTCACGTCGGGGTTGGCCGCGAGGTTGCGAACCCAGTCCGGGTCGGCCGGCGCCCCGCCTTTCGAGCCGAACACGACCCAGTGGCCGTCGTCCGGCAGGTAGGCCAACGGGTTCACCCGCTCCATGCCCGTCCGGCGGCCTCTCGTGTGGAGCAGCAGCAGCGTGGCGCCCTCGAACCCGCCACCGACGCGGCCCTCGTTCTTGCGGAACTCCTCGATGATGTTCGCGTTCCAACCGCTCATCCGACCAGCGTACCGCCACCGCTAGCAATCGATGGCGGCGGACAGCGCGTCGCAGAGCTCGTGTCGCCGTTCGGGCGCGAGCGCGCCCATCCGGCGCACGAGCATCGACTTCGGCAACGGGAACACGGCATCCATCGCGGCGACCGAGGCGACGGGAAGGCCCTCGGAGATCCCGAGCGGGACCTCGGTGGGGATGTGACGGATCGTGCGGGTGATCGGGGCGACGAGGACCGTCCGGAGCACCGGGATCGCCTCGTCCCTCGTGAGGATCAGGAACGGCCTGCCTTTCGAACCGGCCTCGCCCCACCAGATCTCGCCCCGGCCGATCGTCACGTCACCAGGGCTCCTCGTCGATCGAGCGTTCGGCCGCCTCGTGGGCCGAGCCGACGTCGGCATCCTCCTGCGGCACCCGCTGATACCCCTCGACGATCCTTCGGCCCGACCTCGGCGCGACGCTCGGCATCGACCAGGGCTTCCAGCGCGGAGCGCACGGCGTCCGCTTTCGTCTCGAATCGTCCCGATGAGACCAGCGTCTCCAGTTCCTCCGCGAGGGCGTCTGGTATGCGAATCGCAATCTGAATCGACATGCACAGAGCATACCAGCTCACCTGGGATAGCATCGCGCGGCATGGCGGGGCCAGAAGACCGGATCGTCGAGCTGCTGCGGGCGGCGCCCCTGATCGACGGGCACAACGACCTGCTCTGGGCGCTCCGTGCCGCCCGCGAGAAGGACGGCGAGGAGCCCGACGTCGGGGGATCGACGCCGAGGTTCCACACGGACCTCCCGCGGCTGGAGGCGGGCGGCGTCCGCGGTCAGTTCTGGTCGGTCTACGTGCCCTCGGATCTTCCGACGGACGAGGCCGTCATCCAGACGTTCGAACAGGTCGACGGATTCCTCCGGCTCCTTCGATCCCACCCGGAACGGCTCGAGCTCGCGCGCACCGCCGACGACGTCGAGCGGATCGCCGCGCAGGGCAAGGTCGCCTCGATGATCGGCGTCGAGGGCGGACACTCGATCGGCGGCTCGCTCGGCGTCCTCCGCGTCCTCGCAGAGCTGGGTGCCCGCTACCTGACCCTCACGCACAACGACGACACGGCCTGGGCTGACTCGGGGACGGGGTTGCACACCAACGGCGGGCTCACGGCGTTCGGCGAAGAGGTCGTCCGCGAGCTGAACCGTCTCGGCGTGCTCGTCGACCTGTCGCACGTGTCCGAGGACACGATGCGGCAGGCGATCGAGGTCACCCGGGCGCCGGTGATCTTCTCGCACTCGAACGCCCGCGCGCTGTGCGACGTCCCGCGGAACGTGCCCGACGACGTCATCGAGCTCGTGGGTCGGAGCGGTGGCGTCATCATGGTCACGTTCGTCCCGTGGTTCCTGACGGCCGAGGGTGCGAAGGCGAACGACGCCGAGTGGGCGGAGATCCGTCGGCTCCGGGCCGAGCACCCCGAGGACCCCGAGGGGGTGCGGGCGGCCGTGGAGGAGATGGAGAAGACGCAGCCGACGCCGCCGAGCGCGGTCTCGGATGTGGCCGACCATGTCGGCCACATCCGAGACCTCGCCGGGATCGATCACATCGGTGTCGGGAGCGACTTCGACGGGCTCGAGGGGTTGCCCGACGGGCTCGAGGACGTGTCGGCGTACCCGGCCCTGTTCGCGGAGCTCGCCGACCGTGGCTACACGGACGAGGACCTCACCAAGATCGCCGGGCAGAACGTGCTCCGCGTGATGCGAGCCGCCGAGCGCGTCGCCGCGGAGTCCAGCTCCCAGGGAAGCTCGTGACGCCTGCTTCGAACAGACGTTCGACCTACGATTCCTCGAGTAGACCTTTTCGCTCGACAGTCGTAGGGTGTGGCCCCGGTGCACACCCTGGTCTGGATCCTCGCAGGCATCATCTCGGTGAACCTCTTGGCCGTGGGTTGGCTGCTGACCCTCGAGTTCGTGGAACGACGGCGGCTCGACAAGGAGATCCGGCAGGTCGACGCCCTGTGGCGCTACCTGACGACGCCGCTCAGCGCCACCGTCGCGTGGGGCGGCCGGAGCCGGCAGCGCGTGACCGCCGCCGTTCACCCGCAGCCCGCGGGACCGGCCGGCAAGGCCTGGATCGGTCTCGCGGTCGCCGCCACGGTGGTGTGGGTGGCCGCCGTGGTCATCGATCCCGCGAGCCAGCGACAGCTCACCTCGGCGCGCGGCGTCGTGCTCCCCGTCGTGTCGCCGGAGCTGGAGGAGCATCGCACCGGCGTCTCGTCCACGCCGGGAGTGAAGAGCGACGGCGGGCGCGTGTCGCCGCAGACCCCGAGTGAAGGGTCCACGTCGGCTCCGAACCCCTCGATCGCGACGTCGAACGACGAGACGGTGCCCGCGACCGTCGCCGCGCAGCCCAACTCCTCGACGGCGATCCACATCGAATGGGACAAGGTCTCGGTCGCGACCGGCTACGCGGTCGAGCGGAAGCAGGATGAGTCGAAGCAGGGTTGGCGGACGATCGTGAAGGTCGAGGAACACGTGACCGCCTACACGGACGTCGGTCTCGACGCGGCCACGACCTACTTCTACCGGGTCTCCGCGCTGACGGACGACGGCGCCGCGCCGCCGTCCGACATCGTCTCGGCCACGACACCGGGCGCCGTGCCCGCCGCCACGGAGGTGACCGCGGTCGCCACGTTGGACACGATCGCGCTGACGTGGACCGACGTCGCCGACGAGACCGGCTACCGGGTCGAACGCTCGCTGGACGGGACCACCGGTTGGGTCGAGCTCGCGACCACGGGCCAGGACGTGACCAACTACGTGAACGCGACGTTGTCTGCCGGGCACCACGTACTCCTACCGGGTCATCGCGACGAACGCCGGCGGAGACTCGGCGCCCTCCAACGTCGCGTCGGCGACCACCGAGTCGCCGACGCCCGTCATCGAAGGCGCCGCTCCGGCGGCCGATACCCAGGCCGCGGGCGGCGCCCAGTCCGACGGCGATCCCGCGACGCCGGCCGGCCTCCTGGCGGCCGACGCACCCGCCGCGGGAGGCGCCCTCGCCGCACCGGATCCTGCGACCACGGATCCGATCGAGATCGCCGCACCGGCTCCGTAGCGCGGTCCCATACTTGCCCCATGGTCGGTCCGCTCCGCATCTCGCGTTCCGTCACGGTGCCCGAGAAGGAACTTCGCTGGCGCTTCAGCCGCTCCTCCGGGCCCGGCGGTCAGTCGGTCAACACCGCCGACTCGCGGGTGCAGCTGAGCCTCGACCTCACGACGAGCACCGCCCTCGGTCCCACGCAGCGAGCTCGCGCCCTCCAACGCCTCGCCGACCGGCTCGTCGACGGCGTGCTCACCGTCACCGCGCAGGAGGAACGATCGCAGCTCCGCAACCGCGAGATCGCCCTCGAACGGCTCTCGGAGATCCTCGCCGACGCGATCGCGCCGCCACCGCGCACCCGGCGTCCCACGAAGCCGTCCAAGCGTGCCGTCGAGAGACGGATCGCCGCGAAGAAGCGGCGCGCGAGGACGAAGGAGCTCCGCCGCGTCGACGACGAGTGACGTGGCGTAGGCTGCCCCGAAGGCGCCGTCGGGAGTGAGGAGGAACGTGGCCGACCAACAGCGCGATGACGTATCGGTCGTGGGGCAGGGCGCACGCATCGAGGGCACGTTGCACTCGACCGGATCGCTCCGCATCTACGGTCATCTCACGGGCGAGATCACGGTCGAAGGTGACGTGGGGGTCGCCGCCGGCAGCGACGTGCAGGCGGACATCAACGCCCGCAGCATCAGCCTCGCGGGACGGATCAAGGGGAACCTCACCGCGCCGGGCGAGGTCGTCTTGCCGTCGCAGAGCCGCGTCGAGGGAGACGTCCACGCCCAGAGCGTCACCGTGCACGGCACGGTGCACGGCGACGTCGTCGCCGATCAAGGGGTCAAGCTCGGGGCGGAGGCTCGCGTCGAAGGGGACCTGACCTGCCGGACGCTCGCGATCGAGGAGGGCGCGTTCTTCGTCGGTCGTTCGATCATGTCCGCCAACGCGTAGCTATCCGCTGTGGTCGAGCCCTCGCTTGATCGCGTATCGCATCAGCTCGTACCGGCTCCGCAGGTGGAGCTTCGTGAGGATGTTCCGCACGTGGTTCTGGACGGTCTTCGTGCTGATGAAGAGCTCCTTCGCGATCTCGCCGTAGGCGTACCCCTTCGCGACGAGCCGGAGGATCTCGTTCTCGCGTTGCGTGAGGCCGGGCTCGCCGGGCTCCACGTCCACCGCCCGGCGGAACTCCGAGAGCAGGAGCCCGGCGAGCGACGGCGTGAAGACGGCGTCGCCGGCGTAGACGCGCGTGACGCCGTCCGCGAGCTCGGCCGCCGTCGACGTCTTCAACAGATAGCCGGCGGCGCCGAGCTTGATCGCCTCCAGGACGTTGCCTTCCGCCTCGGAGGCCGAGAGCACCAGGATCTTCACGTGCGGCGACTCCTCGACGATCGCCTTGATCGCGTCCACGCCCTGGACGGTCGGCAACGAGAGGTCCATCAACACGACGTCGGGCATCGACCGGCGGACGACCTCGATGGCTTCTCCGCCGTCCGACGCCTCGCCGACGACCTCGGCGACCCCGGATGCCTCGAGGTCCGTCCGGACGCCGTCGCGGAGCGACGGGTGGTCGTCCACGATCACGACCCGGATCTGCTCGGAGTCACTCATCGGCGGGGATCCTGAACTCGACCTCGGTGCCACGTCCCGGCGTGCTCGCGATGCTCATCGTCCCACCTGCCTGCTCGATCCGCCCGCGCATGCTCCGCGTGATCCCCAGCCTCCCGTCGGCTGCGATCCGGTCCTCGTCGACGACGAAGCCGATGCCGTCGTCGCGGACGGAGATCGCGATGTCGGCGCCGTCGCGTTCGCCGAAGATCGTCACACCGCTCGCGTGCGCGTGCTGCACGACGTTGTCGAGGGCTTGCCGGACGGCCGCGGTGACCTCCTCGGCGCCGCTGGCCCGGATCCACACCGGATCGACCGTGGAGACCGTGACGGCCACGCCCGAGATGCCGAACGCGGCGGCCTGCAACACGGTCCGAAGCGGCAGCGTTCCCTCGGGCGCGTCTTCGGGTGCACGCCGCAGGAGCGCCCGGAGCGCCTGCTCCTCCTCCTCGACCACGCGCACGAGCTCCGCGACCTCCGAGCCCGGGACCCGATCCCGCGACGCGAGCTCGCGGCCTCGCCGCTGCACCAGCGCCAGCGACTGCAGGACGGAGTCGTGCAGGGTCCGGGCCATCGTCTCTCGCTCCCGCGATCGTGCCGCCTGCTCCCGTTCCCGGAGCGTCGCCTCGTTCGCGCGGCCGAGATCGACGGCGGCACGATCGAGCGTCCGCGCGAACAGGCCGATCGTGCCCGCGCCGAACGCGTAGTACACGCCCATCGTGACCACGCCGGCGATCTCGCCGGCCGAGAGCTCGGAGTAGGGGAGGTCGTTCAGCGGCCGCGACAGCGCGAGCGGGACGAAGAGCGCGCCGGCGACCGCGAGCCCGGGGACGAGGCCGCGCGCGGCGGCCCAGGTGAGGACCGTGGAGAGCGGATAGGCGGCGGCGAGGAACGGCTGCTCGCTGAGCGAACCCGGCTCGGCGAGGATGCGGGGCGACCAGCAGGAAGCCTCGCCGACACGAGGAGGTCGATCCATCGGACCACCGGTCGTTCCCACGCCTGGAGCCAGGTGATGACGCCGATCCAGAGGCCGATGACGGCGAGGACCTGCCACGTGAGTCCCGGCTTGGCGAGCGGGACGATCGCCGCGAGCACCACCGTCAACACGAACGAAGCCCATCGGTAGACGAGGATCCCGAGCCAGAGCCCTCGCCTCCCGGGCTCCGCTTCGGGGAGGAGGTCGTGCTCCACGCGTGGCTCCCCTTCTGGGCTCCGTCGGCGGTCGCGAGCCGAGTGTACGCCCGGCCATCGGCGGGGAGCGCTCACGGGTGACGCCGCCGGGATCTTGCCGGCGGCGTTCACCCACACGGGGCGCCGCTAGGCGCCGACCTCGGCTCGGCACCGGCGCGAACGATCGCTCGAGGGCGGCGACGGACGATCGCTCGACCGGCGACCCACGCCAGGATGCTCGACGCGATGCTGGCCGAGAGCACCGCGATCGCGAACGTGTAGCTCGCGCCGGCGCCCTCGGGGCCGTACTCGCCCGACAGCATCGCGGACATCAGGAGCGTGGCCCCGACGACCGTGGCCGCGATGCACCACGATCCCCGCGATCCCGGCGAGCACCATCCGGGGCGTGCTCGGCCGCGACGCCGGATCCGCGGAGGCGAGCTCCGCCGCTCGTGCCGACGCCCCGACGGCCCCGACCACCAGCGCCACCGCGATGAACCCACCGACGTAGACCGGGATGGTGAGCCAGACGTACTCGGGAGCCACGTCGGGTCCGATCACGGTCGCGGGGATCATCGACGCCGCGACGACCCGCGCTCGCCCAGCCGACCCATCGCGGGACCCGCCCGGCGCCGGCCCACGCGGCCGCCACCAGGAGCATCGAGCGCGCCCGTGAACCCGATGCGGGGCCATGCCGTCTCCCCACGACCGGTAGAACGCGTACAGGAACAGGCCGTGGAGGGCGACCACGCCGACGGCCGCCGCCCACACCCCGGCCCGCCGCGAGCGCGCCGCCCCGAACGACGCCGCCACGCCCACCACCGCGGCGACGAGCGCGACGAAGGCGAACCCGTTCGGGGGCTCCTCGCGGAGCAGCTCCGCCTCGCCCGCACCGTCGTTCGGGTAGAGGTCGATCTTGGTGGCGGCCTGCACGCCGCTCACCGTCGCGTCCCCGTAGCACGACACCGTGAGGAACGGCAGGGCGAAGCAGGCGAGGGCTGCCGTCGTGAGGATCCGGGAGAGACGGTGCCCCTTGGTTCCCGTGTCCTTCGTGTCCTTCGTGTCCATCTGGTCCTCCTCTCGAAGCGGTCGAGGGCATCGTCGGACGGACCCGTGGGCGTGGGTAGACGAGGAACCACCCATCTCCGAGGCGAGATGGCTCAGATCCGGCCTGGGTACTTCCGGAAACGACCGGGCGTTCGGCCCCTCAGAGCCGGTAGCGGAGGGGCGCCGGCAGGTCCGCGATCTCGAAGATGGCGACGGGGCGGTGGAAGCCTTCCAGCGAGATCTCATCGAGCGCGGTGGCGTGGACTCGCTCCTTGACCGCCGGGGCCGCCAAGGTTCGCTCCGACACCAGGATCTGGTCCGGCCCCGCGACCTGCGCCAGGTGCGACGCGAGATTCACGTGATTGCCGATGACCGTGTACTCGGTCCGGGTGGCCGACCCGATGTTGCCCACGGTCACGTATCCGGTGCTGATCCCGATCCCGACGTTCAGCTCCTCGTCCCGAGGCAGCGCCCATCTCGTGCGCAGATCGCGGAGTCCCTGGCGCATCTCGAGCGCGGTCACGACGGCTCGCTCCGCATGGTCCTCGAAGGGGATCGGATCCCCGAAGAACGAGAGGATGCCGTCGCCCACGTACTTGTCGATCGTCCCGCCGTGGCGGAAGACGACGTCGGTCATCAGGGTGAAGTGCTGATTGAGCCCATCGATGAGCTCCTCGGGCTCCATGCGTTCGGACATCGACGTGAACCCTCTGATGTTGGCGAACAGGATGGTCAGGTTGCGTCGGGTCGAGGTGAGCGCGACCGTCGCGTTGCCGCTGAGCACCGCATCGGCGATCTGGGGCGCGAGGTACCTTCGAAGCTGCTCCGCCTGTCGGAGCTGGCCCAGCTGCTCTTCGACCGTCTTCTCGAGGTTCTCGTTCAGGCCGGAGAGCTCCCCGTACATCTTGGCGAGTTGATGGCGGGTCCGATTGAGGTTGACCGCGAGGCGGCCGAACTCGTCGCGGTTCGGAACCTCGATCTGCTCCTCGAAATCGCCGTCCGCGATCCGCGCCAGCGCGTGGTCCACCTTGCGGACCGGGCGGATCAGGGACCAGGACAAGATCGCGCCGAGCGCGAGCGCGATGAGCAGGCTGACCCCCGAGAAGACCCCGACCGCCACCATCAGGAACCGATGCAGCGATCCGAGCTCTGCCGACGCGTCGTCGATCCTCTTCTCCGAGGACACGATGAGCGCGTTGAGCTCGTCCTCGAGCTCGTGGGAGATCTTGTGCTCGGCGGAGATGTGGAGGGCCTCGGCCTGCTTGAGCTCGCCCGCGTCGTAGAGCGCCAGCACCTCGGCCCCCGCCTCGGCGTAACGCTGATCGATCGCCCGCATGCGCTCGACCCGCGCCTGCACGCCCGGTCCGCCGATCCGGGCGATGTCGATCGAGCCGCTGCGTGAAATCGGCCTTGGCATCCCGGATCTTGTCGTTGTAGGAGCCGTCCTCGGTGAGGAACGCCATCGCTCGGAAGTGGCTCTGCGCGGTCACGCTGTAGATCCCCTGCCGAGCCTGGTCGTTCAACTCCTGGAGCTCGATCAGGTCGTTGGCGCGTTGGTTGGTCTGCCTGATGACCAGGATGCTCAAGATCCCCATGCTGACCAGGAGCACGGCGATGACCAGGAACGCGGCGAGCATCTTCGCGTGGACGGTCGCCCGGATCCGAGCGGTGAAGTCCACGGCGGGGCGGATGAACGGTGGGAGTCGGTCCGGATCTCGTTCGGGGAGGCTCAGGTCGTCGGAGAGATCCTCCGCCGGGTGGCCGCTGCCTCCCTCGCCGTTCACGGCAAGGATTCTCGGCTCGGTGTCAGAAGACGTCAACGGCGACCGGCGCGCCAGGTGATCGCGACCACGTCGACGGGATCCGCGATGCCTTTCAGCTGCACGCTCCTCGGGTCCGCCGTCTCCACGCCTGCCAGCTCGCCGACCGTCTCGGCGCTCGCGAGGATCTCCCCGGGCCCTGCCAGCGCCGCGATCCTCGCCGCCGCGTGCACGCCGAGTCCCGAGTAGTCGTCGCGGCCCCGCGTCGCGGTCGTCGCGTGGAGGCCGATCCGCACGTGGGGCGCGAACCCGTGCTCCCGCCGGTGCTCCATGAGACGCCGCTGGATCTCGATGGCGCATCCGATCGCCGACGACGCGTCACGGAAGGCGATGAAGAAGCCATCGCCCGCGTGGTCGATCTCCTCGCCTCCGCTCTCTTCGAAGCTCGAACGGAGCGTCTGGTCGTGCCATCGGCGAAGGTCGCCCCATGCCTCATCCCCGATCACGTCGATCAGGGAGGTCGAGCCGACGATGTCGGTGACGAGGAACGTTCGGACGGCACGACCGGTCGAGGCGCGCGCGTGCGTCTCGTCATCGGCCGTTCGTCGCGCCTCGAGCTCCGCACCGATGCGTTCGAACACCGCTCGAGCGGACTCCAGCTCGGCCCCCGCCGCGTCCACGTCTCCTTCGGCGAGGTACGTCTCTGCCAGCCCGACGCCCGCTTTCGCCGACTCGAAGGGCGCGTCGATCTCGCTCCAGCCGGCTCGAGCGCGGCGCAGGTGATCCGCGGCGCTCGCGTGGTCCCCTTCGAGGAGCGCGAGCAGCCCTCGGGCCGCGTCGCTCGCCGCGCGGATCGCCGGCGACGCGACCTTGCTCGCGATCTGCGCCAGCTCTTCGCACGCGGGACCGGCGACCCTCGCGTCGCCCGCGGCGAAGGCGATCTCGACCTGCGCCGACAGCATCCGGGCGCGCGCGAAATGGTCGAAGGCGGTCTCGCCGAGGCTCTGGCGGATCGAGCTCGATGCCGCTTCCACATCGCCCTGGGCGAGCCGGAGCAATGCCTGACCCGGCTGCGGATCCTCACCCAGTCCGTGCGCCTGCCGGAACGCATCCTCGGCGGAGGCGAGATCGCCTCGTCGCAGCCGAACCTCGCCGAGCTCGTGTTGCGCCGACGCGGCGTGCACCGGGCTGAAGCTCGCGAGCTCCTCCGACGCGCGGCTCGTCTCGCTCTCGGCCTCCGAGAGCTTGCCGATCATGCGGAGGATCTCGCCTCGCTGGAGCCGGAAGATCCCGATGAATCCGGTGTTCCCCTGCTTCTCGCACCAGCGCATCGCCGCGTCCGCCCACTCGCCGGCCCGCCGGTAGTCGCCGAGGTCGCGGCACATGGCCGTCACGTTGCTGAAGACGGCCCCGGTCGTGAACATGCCGAGCTCGCCTCCCGCCGCGGCGGCGGCGACCTCCTCCATCGAAGGCCACCCCGAGCCGACGCGGCCCTCGTCGATCAGGAACATCCCGCGGCGCAGCGTCCCCCATGCGTGGAGATCGCGGTCCCCGGACGCGGCGGCGATCTCCAGGGCGCGGTCGATGAGCGAAAGCGCCTGGGCGAAGTCGCCACGGGCACGAGCCGCGTCGGCATGGGCGATCGCGAGGTACCCGTGAGCGGTCGATGCGGGATAGCTGTCGAGGAGGTGTTCGGCGCGTGTGAGCCAGCCGGCGGCGACCGAGTGCTGCAACTTCGAGGTGTACTCCCGCCGCAGGGTGAGCGCGCAGAACGCCGCCCGTTGCTCGTCGCCCCGTGCGATGTACGCCGCGTAGGCACGCTCCCGCGTCGCGATCGACCGGTCGGAGTCCCCGGTCCAGTACGCGGCCTTCGCGAGCGCTTCGAGGTCTTCGGGCTCCAGCCCGTCCTCGGAGTCGAGCGCCGACAGGAGGTCGAACGCCTCGTTCCACGCTCGGTGGGCGACGGCGATCCTCGCCTCGGCGAGCCTCGCGTCCGCCCCCTCGGTCCCACCCATGCCGAGATGGTCCCACGACGCCTCGCTCCTCGTCCTCGTTGGACCGCCGCCGGCTGAGCTCTACTCGGGCCGAAGAAGTTCGCTCGGCAGCCGGCCACGCTCGCTCGGCGAGCGCCCGCCATCGCTTCGGCCCCGGCCGGGCGAGGAGCTTCGGCACCGTCTGGATCGTGAAGTCTCCCGGCGACACCGACGTGAGCTCCTCGGCGGCGACCGGGAACGAGACGGCCGCGTCGGCTCGTGCGCGAGGTGAGTACAACGCCACGATCGTCGCGCCGGTCCCGTTCCGGGACGGGTCGAGCATCACGCGGCCCTCACGCTTCACCTTCCGGAACGCATCGGTCACGAGGTCGGGCCGTCGCTCGACCACGATCGCGGTCAGCCGAGCCACGGCGCCGCGGAGCGCGGACTGATCCACCCGCCGCTCGATCGGCACGACGACGTGCAGGCCTTTCCCGCCGGTCGTCTTGACGCCGGTCGGCAGCCCGAGGTCGTCCAGCACCTCGAGGACCAGGAACGCGACCTCGACGGCCATCTCGAACTCGCCCTCCGGGGGATCGATGTCCATGACCAGGAGATCGGGCCGGTCGAGACGGTCGCGCCGCACCGGCGCCGGATGGAACTCCAGCACGGCCTGGTTCCCGAGCCACGTGAGCGTCGGGAGGTCCTGGCACACGACGTAGTCGACGTCGCGCTTCGCGCTCGGGGCGGGGATGCGCGTGGTCCGGATCCACGAGGGCGCGTAGGTCGGCGCCGCCTTCTGGTAGTACCGCTCGCCGCCGACGCCGTCCGGAGCCCGGACCATCGTGAGCGGCCGCTCGTGGAGCCACGGGAGCATCTCTTCCGACACCGCTCGGAGGTAGTCGGCGTAGTCCTGCTTGGTGATGCCCGGCCACAGCTCCTTGTCGGGCTTCGAGATCGTGACCTCTCGGCTGCGAGCCGTGCGATCGGTCGATGTCTTGTCCATCCGACCATCGTAGGCCGTTGCTCGAGCGGACCTTCCCGGCCTACGGCGGTGTGTGCTGATCGGGCGTGTTGATCCGTAGCCAGCGGTACCCGTAGCCGTCCATCTTCAGCTCGAGCGAGCCGTCCTCGATGTTCTGGAACGCCCCGCGTTCGTCGAGCAGATCGTCGAGCCTGCCGTCCTCGGGCACGTCGCCGAGCTGTAGACGGACGACGCACGGTTGATCCCCGAAGTTGTGGGCCGCGACGACCGTCCTTCCCTCCCAGTCGCACCGATGCGCCAGCACGCTCGGGACGTTGGTCCGTACGACCTTCCAGGTCCCCCAGCCGAGCTCGGGGGTCTCGCGGCGCCGACGGATCAGCCGCTCCATCCAGCTGAGCAGCGACTCGGGGTCGCGGCGTTGCGCGGCGACGTTCACGGCGAGCGGGCCGAACCGTCCCTCGACGACCGGCCGGCGCAGGCGTGACGGCCGGGCCTTCGAGAACCCGCCGTTCTCGTCGTCGCTCCATTGCATCGGCGTCCGGACGCTCATCCGGCCCTCGATCTCGAGGTTCTCGCCCATCCCGATCTCCTCGCCGTAGAACAGGACCGGCGTCCCCGGCAGGGAGAACAGCAGGCTGTAGACCATCCGGATCCGTTGCGGGTCGCCGTCGAGCATCGTCGGCAGCCGGCGGCGGAGCCCGCGGTCGAACAGCTGCATATCGGGGTCGGGTCCGAACGCGTCGAAGACCTCCTGGCGCTCGTCGTCGGAGAGCTTGTCGAGGGTCAGCTCGTCGTGATTGCGCAGGAAGTTCGCGTACTGGCAGTCCTCGGAGACCTCGATGGTCTGGCGGAGCGCCTCGGCGACCGGCTCGGCGTCCTGCCGGGCGAGCGACAGCCAGATCGCCTCCATCAACGGGAAATTGAAGAGCAGCTGAACCTCGTCGGCGTCCTCGCCGCCGAAGAAGTCGATCAGCTGCTCCGGCGGCAGGTTGACCTCGCCGAGCAGGACCCCGTCGCCGCGGCGCCGGGAGATGAACGAGCGGAGGTGCTTCAGGATCTCGTGCGGGTCGAGGTTCACGTCGGGGACCTCGCTCGTGTCGATCAGGAACGGCACGGCGTCCACGCGGAAGCCGTCGACGCCCGAGCTCCAGCCAGAACCCGGCGATCTTCGCGATCTCGTCGCGGACCTGCTCGTTGCCGATGTTCAGGTCGGGTTGGTGGGAGTAGAAGTGATGCAGGTACCACTGCCCGGCCTTGTCGTCGAAGGCCCAGATGCTGTCCTCGGCGTCCGGGAACACGATCGACGCCTTCGACGTCCTGGTCGGCCTGTCGCGCCACACGTAGAAGTCACGGAACCGGTTGTCGGGCGAGGACCGCGCCTCACGGAACCACGGGTGCTTGTCCGAGGTGTGGTTCACCACCATGTCGATGATCACGCGCATGCCACGGTCCTTCGCGGTCCGGATCAGCGTCACGAAGTCCCCGAGGGAGCCGAGCCGCGGGTCCACGCCGTAGTAATCGGTGATGTCGTAGCCGTCGTCGCGGTTGGGGGAGGGTTGGAAGGGCATCAGCCAGAGACAGCTGACGCCGATCCCCGCGAGGTAGTCGACCCGCTCGGTCAGCCCGCGGATGTCGCCGATCCCATCGCCGTCCCAATCGAGGAACGTTTCCACGTCGAGGCAGTAGATCACCGCGTTCTTCCACCACAGATCACTGGTGCGCGCCGTGGTCACTCGATCACCTCCGGGAGGACCTGTTCGCCGAACACGTCGATGAATCGGTCCTGCTCCTTGCCGACGTGGTGCAGGTAGATCGCGTCGACGCCGAGGTCGGCCAGCTCTCGCAGCCACTTCACGTGCTGCGACGTGTCCGCGGAGACGAGCACGTTCTCGGCGACGTCCTCGGGTCGCGCGGTCCGAGCCGCCGCGTCGAACTGCGCGGGGAGCTCGAGGTCCCACGCGAGATCAGGGCCGATCACGCCGGTGCGCCACTGATCGTGCGCGATCGCCAAGGCCGTGTCGTCGTCCTCGGCCCACGAGACGTGGGCCTGGACGGCGACCGGCTTGCGATCGCCGCCTCCCTCGCGGAAGGCGTCGATCACGCGCCGGAGGATGTCGACGGGCTGTCGCACCGTGATCAGGCCGTCGGCCCAACCGCCGACGGTCCGGGCCGTCTGCTTCGCCGACGGCCGCTCCGTAGAGCGCGGGGATGTGCCCCGGCAGGCTCCAGACTCGAGCTCGATCCACACGGACGCGGCCGTCGTGCGTGACTTCCTCCCCACGGAGGAGCGCGCGGATCACCTCGACGCATTCGAGCAGCCTCGCGTCCCGCTCAGGCTTGGACGGCCAGGCGTCGCCGGTCACGTGCTCGTTCAGCGCCTCGCCGGAGCCGAGCGCGGCCCACGGACGACCGGGGAACAGCTCGCCGAGCGTCGCGATCGCCTGCGCGGTGATCGCGGGGTGGTAGCGCTGCCCGGGGGCCGTGACCACGCCGAATGGCAAGGACGTGGCCTGCATCGCGGCGCCCAGCCACGACCAGGCGTATCCGGAGTGCCCTTGCCGCTCGCTCCAGGGCGCGAGGTGGTCGGAGCACATCGCCGCCGTGAAGCCGGCCGCCTCGGCCGCCTGCACGGCGGCGAGGAGCCGGGACGGCGGGAGATGCTCGTGGGACGCGTGGAACCCGACGGTCGGCACCTTGGGTCCCTACCCATCACCGCCCGGCTTCAGTCGCGCTCTCTCAGGCTGCTCGCGATCCGGAGGCAGACTTATTGTCCCGGTGCCCCCCGCACGCCGACCGAGATCTTGAGCAGCGCGGGCGTGGGAGCGGGCGAGAACGCGCCGAAGTTCACCACGAAGAGGTTCCTCCGGTCGCTTCCGGTCCCGAACGCGACGGCCGACGCCCCGTTGATGCCGTCCTCGGCGTCGGCGATCGTCGTGATCCCGCGTTCACCCACTCGCACGATCGTGCTCTGGGCGTTCACCGCCGCGAACACCGCGCCGGACCGGGCGAGTGCGATCCCATCGATGCCGAACAGCGCGGGATCGTCGGCCACGACGTGGATGTCACCGGCGGTTCCGTTCCGTCGGATCCGGATCCGCAGGAGCGTCCCGAGCTCCGTGTTCGACACGATGATCGCGTGCTGGCGGAGGGTCAAGGCGATCCCGTTCACGCCGAGGGGAACGCCCGCGCCGAGCTCGCCGGTTCCTTGGAGGAGCGGGTCCTGGATCCAGAGCTCGGCCGAACCGCCCGGTGGGATCCGCCAGACCGCGCCGCCGGCCGTGTCGGTGACGAAGAGGTTGCCTTGGCGGTCGAAGACGAGGTCGTTCGGGAACGAGATCGCTCCTGTTCCCGGCAACCGGGTCGCCACCCCATCGGCACTCACGCGGTACACGCCCTGGGTGGCCGGGTCGAACGACGCGACCGCGACGTAGACGGCACCCCCCTCGCCGACGGCGAGGCCCAGCGGCCCGAACCCACCGACGTTCAGATCGACGAGGGTCGACTGTGTGCCGCTCGGCGTGATCTTGCGTATCTCCGAAACCGGACCGGTCAGGCTGACGTAGACGTTGTCGTCCATGTCGACCGCGGCGCCTTCGGGCAGCTCACCTGCGCCGAGATCGAAGCTCACCACCGTCTCCACATCGGCGGCTCGGGCCGGAGCGATCGGGAGTGCGAGCGCGGCAACGGTGAGTGCCGCGAGGATCGTTCGGAGGCGCATCTTGGGGGTCCCTCCTCGAGGGTCGACGACGTTCGTCACCCTACAGAGGTCACGAACTCCCACAACCGTCCAGGTCAACGCGCCCGGACGAGAGGAGCTGCGCCGGCGACCGCGTAGAGGCGCCACGACCCCGGCACGCCCTTGAGCTCGTGCTCGCCCGCGTTCCTCGAACTCGAGTCCGGAACCCGCGACCAGGTCCTTCACGGTGCTCGACACGAGCACCTCTCCCGGTCCCGCGAGCGCGGCGACGCGGGCTCCGATGTGCACCGCGATCCCCGCGACGGCTCCATCACCGATCTCGACCTCTCCCGTGTGACAGCCGGCGCGGATCTCGAGGCCGAGCGGTCGGATCGCCGCTCCGATCGCCTGCGCGCAACGGACCGCGCGCGCCGGGCCATCGAAGGTCGCGAGGAGACCGTCGCCGGTGGATCTCGATGTACCTGCCGTGGTGGCGTTCGATCTCGGCTCTCGAGCGTTCGTCGTGCGCAGACAGCGTCTCCTTCCACTCGGCATCACCGAGCTCGGACAGTTTCTGGGTGGAACCGACGATGTCGGTGAACAGGATCGTCGCGAGCACCCTGTCCACGTGAGGCCCCGGCCGGGCTCCCGTGAGGAACTGCTCGATCTCTCCCAGAACCGCATCGGCGTCGCCGACCCACGGCAGGTGATCGTCCCCGGGCAGCTCGATCAACGACGCGCCCGGGATCTCCTCGGCGAGATGCCTTCCGGCCTCGACGTGGATCGCCCTGTCTCCCGTGCGGTGGAGCACCAGGGTGGGGACGTGCACGTTGGGCAGGACCGAGCGGACGTCGATCTCGGCGTTCATCCGCATGAGTGCGAGCACCGCAGCCGGGCTCGCACCGAGGCGGAGGTAGCGGGCCCAGGTTTCGCGGAAGCGTGCATCGTGCGCCCGGCTCGGCGCACGAGCCTCCAGCCCCACCGGACCGCCCCAGTCCCGAGCGATCTCGTCCAGGAACGCTGCCTGTGCATCCGGAGACACACCCCAGGGGTAGTCGGGAGCTTCCAGGCGTCTCGCGTATCCGCCGAACAAGATGACCGCCGTCGTCCGCTCCGGATACGTCGCGGCGAAGAGGACGCAGAGCGGCGCTCCCTCCGAGACGCCCATGAGCGCCGCTCGCTCCGAGCCGACCGCGTCGCACACCGAGCGCAGGTCATCCATCCGCGTCTCGAGCGTCGGCAGCTGATCCTCGGGGACCCGGTCGGAGAGCCCCGTCCCACGCTTGTCGAACAGGATCAGCCTCGAGAACGACGAGAGGCGTTCGAAGAAGCGAGCGAGACTCGGTTCCTCCCACGCCGCCTCGAGGTGGGAGATCCAGCCCGGCACCCAGACGAGATCCCGCGGTCCCTCACCGACCACTTGGTATGCGATCGAGACGCCATCGGCCGTTCGCGCATACCGCGTCTCGGGGATCCGAAGCCCTGCCACGCTTCGAGTATTCGGTCGGCCCGCGGGAGGGTCAAGGTCGGCATCCAGCGAGCGAGCGCTCAGGCTGGCGGCAGGCGCAGGAACCCGCCGAGGTATCCGGGCCGAACGCTCAGCGAGACGCCCGACCCCGCCGCGGCCTGTTGCATCGTCTCCAACGCTTGCTCGCTCGGCCGGCCGTAGATCTCGAACCCGGCGGGTTCCACGAACTCGTACACGGCGGCCGTTCGTTCGTCGGATCCTTCGAAGTGGAGGTCCATCGCATCCGCGTCGGGGAAGCAATGCACGAACGAGACCTTCCCTCCGTCCTCGTCCAGGTAGATCAGCCACGCGGCCGTCCGAGGCTTGTCTTCCCGCAGGCTCCGTTCGACCTCTCCCGCGAGCCGCTTCAGATCGTCGAGCTTGCCCTCCCTCACCGTGAAATGACTGATGAAGACCACCGGCTCGGACATCCCACCCCTCCCGCATCAGCCTGGGGACCGATCGCGGTCCCTATGAACGGATCCGTGACGCGGGCCATAATCTCGCATGGTCGGCGAGGATCCCTGGTCCGGAGCGACGGGCGGGCACCGATGACGCCCACATCCGCACGTTCCTGATCGCCGACGTCCGCGGCTACACCGTCTTCACCCAGGAGCACGGCGACGAGGCCGCCGCCGCGCTCGCCGGCAAGTTCGCCACGGTCGCGCGCGAGGGCGTGGAGGCCCGGGGTGGAACCGTGGTCGAGCTCCGCGGCGACGAAGCCCTCGCGGTCTTCGACTCGCCGCGGCAGGCGATCCGCGCAGCGGTCGAGCTCCAACGGCGGTTCGTCGACGAGACCGTGGCGGATCCGACGCTCCCGCTCGCCGTCGGGATCGGGCTGGACGCGGGCGAAGCCGTCCCCGTCGAAGGTGGCTACCGAGGCGGTGCGCTCAACCTCGCGGCGCGACTGTGCGGGATCGCCGCGCCGGCGGAGATCCTCGCGAGCCCGGCGGTGACGCACCTCGCGAGGAAGGTCGAGGGTGTCGCCTACGTCGACCGGGG
>CAVTTD010000006.1:0-7898 GCA_963737525.1 uncultured Actinomycetota bacterium | reverse complement strand
CACCTGACCGAGCTCGAGACGCTCGAAGCGCACGACGGGCTCGCGCGCGCGTGGCGGCTGGTGGAGATACCGTCAGCCAGATGGGACTGCAGTGGGGGGAATCGGAAGCCGCCGCCCGGAAGAATTCGTCGACCACGCCCGGCTCGCCGGGAACCGGATGATGGTCGCGAGAGCGATTCCCTCGCTCGGATACTGCGCCCTCAGCGGGCCGACGCCGGTGCCGAAAGCGATCGAACGCTGCCGGGCCCTGCTCGAGGACGTTCGGGGCGATCGCAAGCCCGAGGCGCTGCTCGAGGCGGCGCTCTCTCACCTCGAGGCGATGCGCGGCAACGTGGAGGAGTCGCGAGCCCTCTATCGGAAGAGCAGGGCGTCGTTGGAGGAGCTCGGCTGGACCTTCCTGGCGGCGCAGACGTCGTTCGACTCGGGGCCGGTCGAGATGCTCGCCGGCGACCTCACGATCGCCGAGGCGGAGCTGCGACGCGACTACGAGACGCTTGGCCGGATGGGTGAAACCAACTACATCTCGACGACCGCCGCGCTCTTGTCGGAAGTGCTGTACCGGCAGGGAGATCTCGACGGGAGCCGAGGAATACACCCGGATCAGCGAGGAGCTCGCGGCGCAGGACGACGTGTCGTCGCAGTTCCGCTGGCGAGGGGTGCGGGCTAAGGTTCTCGCCTCGCGCGGCCACGCGGCCGAGGCCGGGAAGCTCGCCCGCGAAGCCGTCGCGGTGATCCAGCCGTCGGACGACCCGAACTCGACACGGTGACGCGTTGATCCACCTCGCCGAGGTGTCGCGGCTCGCGGGCCGCCCCGCCGAGGCGGCGGAGGCGGCCGCGACGCCCTCGAGTTGTACGACGCGAAGGGCAACACCGTCTCGGCGGCGCTCGCGCGAGCCACCGTGCAGGAGCTCTGGTGGGCCGGCGTCAGCTGACGACGATCGACCCGCACATCCCCCTGCACACGCCGTTCGACACGCTCCCGTGGATCGTGCAGTAGTAGCGGAAGGTGCCGCGGCGGTTGAAGGTCCGGGCGACCGAGGTCCCGAGGGACAGGCTCCGGAAGTAGGTCCAGTTCGCGCCCCGGGACTTGACGGTGTGGCTGCCGTTGACGGCCCGCCAGCGAACGGTCGTCCCTCGCGCGATCGTCTTCGTCTTGGGGCTCCAGACGTAGCGGGTGCCGTTGAAGACCCCGCGAACGCCGACCGTGACGGCGTTCGCGGCGCCGGACGTGCCGAGGTTCAGTCCCGCGGCCAGGGCGAGCGCCGCGACGCCCTTCGTTCTCCGTTTCGCCATGTCTCCCCTCGCGTCCGGGCCAGCGTCGAGAGTAGTACGCGTCCGTACAGACCCCGGATTGCGCGGTGTCGTGGACCCCGACTACAGTGGCTCGATGACCGAGAAGCCGCGTACGCCTGCGCTGCAAGAGGCCGCGAAGCGCCGCCAGACCCTCCACGAGGCCCTGGTCGGACTCGAGTTCGCCATCTCCTCCCCCGCCGCGGGCCGGATCCCGGACTGGACCAACCTCGTCATCAAGGAGGTCACGGGCGTCCGGGACGCCTGGGACCAGCACGTGGACACCACCGAGAAGCCCGGCGGCCTCTACGAGGAGATCGTCGGCATGTCCCCGCGGTTCGCCGGCACGATCGATCGCCTGCGTGACGAGCACCCCGACATCACGCACGCCGTCGGCCAGATGCTCTCGCGGCTCGAGCAGGTCGAGATCGGAGGGCTTCCCTGGCCGCTCGACGACGCCCGCGACGACCTCCAGCGGTTCATCGGCAAGGTGATCCGGCACCGACAGAAGGGCGCCGACCTCGTCTGGGAGGCGTACAACCTCGATATCGGCGGGCCCGAGTAGGCGCGGTCACCGGCCGCACCCTGCACCCCGCGCTACGCTGATGTCGTGCCTCGCATCGCGCTCGGCCAGCTGAACCTCACCGTCGGCGACCTCGCCGGCAACGTCGAGAAGATGGCGGCGGCGGCGGCCCGGGCGACCGAGGCCGGCGCCGAGCTCGTGTGCTTCCCCGAGCTCTCGATCACCGGCTACCCACCGGAGGACCTCGTGCTCCGGCCTGAGTTCGTCCGCGACAACCTCGCGGCCCTCGACGAGCTGGCCGCCAAGACGACCGACGCGTGCCCGGTCATCTCCGGGTTCGTGGATCGGACCGAGCGTGGGCTCCACAACGCGGCCGCGTACCTCGCCGGAGGCGAGGTACGCGTCCGCTACCACAAGATCGTGCTCCCGAACTACGGCGTCTTCGACGAGAAGCGCTACTTCGTCCCCGGCGAGCGGAGCGAGCAGGTCTCGATCGGCGGGATCTCCGTCGGCCTGTCGGTGTGTGAGGACGCGTGGCAGGCGGAGGGTCCGTTCGCCGACTACCGCGGCGTCCCGCTCGTCACCAACATCAACGGGTCGCCGTACCATCGGCGCAAGCTCGAGGAGCGGCTCGGGGTCCTGCGCGACCGTGCACGGGAGTTCGGCGGCTGGATCGCGTACGTGAACGCCGTCGGCGGCCAGGACGAGATCGTCTTCGACGGCGGCTCGCTCGTGATGGGCCCCGACGGAGAGGTCGCGTGCCGGGCCTCGATGTTCGAGGAGGACCTCCTGATCGTCGACGTCGACGATGCGGCCGCGCGGACGGAGCACGACGCGGTGTGGTCCGAGCCTCCCGAGTCGATCTATCGGGCGCTCGTCCTCGGTCTTCGCGACTACGTCCGCAAGAACGGGTTCGACGACGTGGTCCTCGGGCTGTCGGGTGGGATCGATTCGGCCTTCGTGGCAACGCTCGCCGTAGACGCGCTCGGCTCGGACGGCGTGCGGGCGCTCGCGATGCCGTCGCCGTTCTCGAGCCCGGAGAGCGTCGAAGACGCCGCCGACGTCGCCGCGCGACTCGGGGTGCGCCTGGACGTGGCCTCGATCGATGGCGTTTTCGACGCCTATCGATCGACGCTCCGTCCGCTCTTCCAGGGCCGGCCCGAGGACGTGACCGAGGAGAACATCCAGGCGCGGATCCGCGGGAACCTGCTGATGGCGATCTCGAACAAGTTCGGCTCGCTCGTGCTCGCCACCGGGAACAAGAGCGAGTACGCGGTCGGGTACGCGACCCTCTACGGGGACATGGCCGGCGGGTTCGCGCCGATCAAGGACGTCCCCAAGACGCTCGTGTACGAGCTCTGCCGCTGGCGGAACGCCGAGGGTCCCGGCGAACCGATCCCCGAACGCGTGCTGACGAAGCCGCCGTCCGCCGAGCTCCGGCCCGATCAGAAGGACACGGACTCGCTGCCCCCGTACGAGGAGCTGGATCCGATCATCGAGGCATACGTCGAGGACGACCTGGGCATCGACGAGGTGGTGGCGCGAGGACACGACCGCGCGACCGTCGAACGAGTCGTCCGGATGATCGACCGGACGGAGTACAAGCGCCGTCAGGCGGCTCCCGGGATCAAGATCACGCCGAAAGCGTTCGGCCGCGACCGCCGGATGCCGATCACGAACCGCTACGTGGACTGACCCAGACCGCCGGATCGTGGGCGAAATGCACGCGAGCCGGGTCCAACGAACGGAGGCGCTCGACGGAGTCCGGGTAGCGCGGGTCGCGAGCCGACGATGCACCGGATGCCGAGGGTTCGGACGCACCCTCCCACTCTGCTCGCGACTGCACCGCCTGACCGGCGAGAACGACCGTCCCATCCGGGGCGTCCAGCACGAGCGACTGGTGGCCGGCCGTGTGCCCGGGCGTGGGGATCAGTCGCAACCCGGGCGCCACCTCCAACTCACCGTCCAGGACCTCGTAGGTGAGGCCCGGGACATCGATCCATTCCGGGACGGTGTAGTCCGGCTCGTGCACCATGGCCCACTCGCTTCGCTGGACGAAGATCGGCACCCCCGGCGGGATCCGGCCGTTCTGGCCGCTGTGGTCGAAGTGAAGGTGGCAGTTCGCCACGCCCGTGATGTCCTCGAGCGAGATCCCGTTCTCGGCGAGCGCGTCCTCGATCGCCGTGACGCGCGGTGAGAACGTCGACTCGACTTCGGCGTTGCCGAAGCCAACGCCGTTGTCGAACAGGAAGACCCCGTCCTTATGCGTGACGGCGTGCGCGTAGGAGGGCCACCATTCGCGCTGCAATAGCTCCTGCTCGTCCGGCGGAAGGCGCGCCTCGGACACCAGGAACGGGATCACGCGAACGTCGGGCACGCTCGCAATCTAGTTCAAGCGGGACAGGACCCGACTAGGCGATCCAAGTGACGCCGGTCGTGCCCGTGACCTCCCACGTGCCGGGGTTCTTCGTTTCCTCGAGCAGGTAGGTCGTTCCCCCGCCGCACAGACCACCACATCCGTAGCTCCCGCCGACCTCGACTCCCGCGCCGTGATCCGCGATCGTGCCGAGGCGGAGGACGAGCATCTCCGGTGGCCCCGTCATCCACGCTTCGTCGTACATCGGCGTCGGATCCTCGACGAAGGTGACCGGTGGCCCGAGGTCGCCGAGGCGCTGTGCGAGATCGTCCTGCTCGGCGGCGGTGAGCGCGTCGTCGCAGCCTTTCGGGGCCTCGGCCCCGCCGGCGTTCGCGCAGAGCTTCGAGACGATCACGATCTTCTTCCACTCGATCTTCTCGGTCCCGATCAACTCTCTGGCCAGGCCCTCGTAGATCCCCATCCGGGTCTGGTCGAGTTGGGGTTCGGCGGGGCCCGCCGCGGGACCGGGAGCCGGCTTGTCCGCACATGCGGTGAGGGCGAGAGCGAAGATCGTGAGGGCCGCGAAACGTCGCATGGACAGCCTCCTCCGGGGGCGAATCCCGTTTTGACGTTCCCGAGGAGGCGGAGGTTCCTACAATCTCGGCAGGGGCGGTAGCTCAGCCAGGTTAGAGCAGGGGGCTTTTAACCCTCGTGTCGCGGGTTCGAATCCTGCCCGCCCCACCGAGCGCGTCGGTGATCGAACGTACGGTCGCACGATGCAGGTGGTCGAGATGGACGGGCCCGGCGGCGGGTGGCGCGTGCTCGTCCCGGAGACCAGGAGGGAACGGATGCGTGGGCTGCGGGGCCACCCGCCGCCGGGCCCACGCGAGGCGATGCTGTTCCTGCGATGCCGGAGCGTTCACACGTTCGGCATGCGGGAGCCGATCGCGGTGGTCTTCCTCGATCGAGGGATGCGGGTGCTCGCGGTGAGGCGCTGCCGACCCGGCCGGTTCGTTCTGCCTCGGCGGCGAGCCCGTCACGTCCTCGAGGCGGGCATCCGGACGGAGCTCCGGATCGGGGACCGCTTCAGCCCAGCAGTCCGAGCAGAGCGGTGATCGCGATGGCGCCGAGCGCCGCGGCGGCCACCAGGGAGAAGGTCACGACCCAGGGCGCCCAGCTCGGCAGCGCGATCGGCTCGCGGCGCGAGCGGTCGGGCTCGACGAAGCCGAGCCACTCCAGCACCACCCGGAGATCACGATGAGGCACACCACCGGTTTCGGATGAAGACCGGCTCTCCTTGAGCCGGGTTGCCGTTCCCGAGGGATGGCTGACACGCTGCCGGTCATGCGGATCCGTCTCGACTGTTCGCCCTCCTGCTCGTCGTCGCCACCGCCTGCGGCGGGAACGCCGACGCCGGCTCGAACGCCGGCGACTACTTCACGAAGCTCGAGCGCACCAGCCAGACGGCCCACATCCAGGAGCGCGGGCTCGGTCGTGACCTCCGGATCCGACTCGAGAACATCCCGACCGGCGAGGACCGCATGTCCGTCGTGACGGTCTACGTCGACCAGGGCGCCCGTCTCTACCAAGACGTCGTGGACGCGCTCGGCCAGCTGGACCCGCCACCGGAGCTCGCGGCCGCTCAGCAGGCCTACCTCGACGCATGGCAAGGCAAGCTGGACCTCTTCGTCGCCGTTCGCGATGCCGGATTCTCGGCTTCCTGGAAGATCCTGAAGGAGCTCGAACGACCCGCGTTCCACGATGCGGCGACGGAGACGAAGAAGCGATGCGAGGACCTGCAGGCAGCCGTGGACGCGACCGGCTCTCACGTGGATCTCGCCTGCGGCGGTCGTCCTTCTTGACTCTTGACCTTGGCCTGACCGTTCGGGCGGGCTGAGGGCCGTCGCTATACTCTCTGGGCTGTCCCCGATGGGAAGATGGCGAGGGGCAGGCCCCCATCGTCTAGCGGCCTAGGACATCGCCCTTTCAAGGCGGAAGCACGGGTTCGAATCCCGTTGGGGGCACGGCACCACCACATATGCGCCCGTAGAGGAGTCCGGTCGTCCTCACCTCCCTGTCAAGGAGGAGATCGCGGGATCGAAGCCCGTCGGGCGCGCTGGGCGAGCGAGTCGGAGACGGCTCGCTCTCCTGTCGGGGAGGTAGCTCAGTTGGTAGAGCACGCGGCTGAAAACCGCGGTGTCGGCGGTCCGATTCCGCCCCTCCCCACGGGATGGAACGGGCGGGGCGCCTCCGGCGCCCCGCCCGACCTCACTCAGGCAACCGGCTGGAAGTAGTGCGCCTGTCGCCAGTTCGCCACCCTCCGGCCGAGACGCGCACCTTGCGCATCCGCCGTCCAGAAGTGCAGCCCTCCGAAGACCCGAGCTTGCTTGATCTCCGAGATCGCCTGACCGAAGCGCGTGAAGCTCCGGGTG
This sequence comes from uncultured Actinomycetota bacterium, assembly GCA_963737525.1. Taxonomy (GTDB): domain Bacteria; phylum Actinomycetota; class UBA4738; order UBA4738; family HRBIN12; genus JAJNBA01. The sequence continues at coordinate 1,297 of CAVTTD010000006.1, read as the reverse complement.
ATCCCGTTCACCGAGTGCGTCGCGCTGAAGGACATCACGTTCGTCCCGAAGAACTGCTGCAGCGTCCGGACGAACGAGCCGCTGATGCAGTTGTGCCCCGACGGGTGGTCCGGATACGGAGGCGTCGGGATCAGTGACGTCCAGGCCGGATCGGCGTGGGTCGCCGAGTTCGTGTCGTTCTCGGCTTCCTGGATCGCCGTCTGCGGTCGCCAGAAGTGCGTCGTCTCCTTGTCCTCGAAGCACGTGATCAACGCGTCGGCGCCGGTGAGATAGAGCGACGCGAAGAATCGCGCGTTCTCTGCCGTGGACAGGTCCTGGGCGATGGAGATCTGCCGGAACATCCGGGTCCACATGGCCACGGCGTGGTCCGACCAGAACAGCGCGATCGAGGTCTGGTTCGGCGTCCTCGTCGAACCCGTCGCCCGTCCCAGCTTCTTCACCTGCTTGAACTCTTCCGCGTACTCCTCGCTCGACAGCTCCTTCGGCCCCGCCGTGGCGAACTGTTCGGCGCTGTTGACCAGGAACGGATCGACCTGGCCGACCCACCGGAACGAGTTGCCGCCGGTCACGAGCGGGACCCGCCGCCACTGGCCGGGGAGCGTGCCTTCGGTGAACAGCGTCGTCCCGTTGCGGCCGTCGCCGGTCCGCTCGAGGATCATCGCAGCCGCGGCTGCCTCGCCCACCGCGACCCCGGCATCGATCCTGGCCTGCGAAACCCCCGCGCCGAGGATCGCTCCGAGCGACGCGTTGTAGTCGCCCAAGAGCGCCGAGGCGCGATCCGGGATCAGGCTCAGGAGCACCTGATAAGCCGCGGCTGCGGCCGCCGCGTCCTCCGAAGCGTTGCTCGCGGCCGACGGGGAAACCAGGTACGGCTCGTACCCACCGTCGATCGCGTTCACCGCGTCGTAGACGGCGCCGTGCACGATCGCGAGGTTCAGCACCGAGACCGGTGGTGGTTGCATCTTGGTCACGATCAGCTCGTTGTACGCGTACTGGTTCCACGCGAGGACCTGATCGGGGACGTCCACCGCCGCCGCCGGCAGCGATGTGGGCACCGCGAGTACGGCCAGCATCGCGGTCATCACGACCACGGTGCCGACCCGGCGTGTGCGTTTGCCGTTCATCTCAGACTCCTTCTGGGGGTGGACCACGGATCGTTCTTTTCCGCCGGAGCGTCCATCCCCCCTTTCTTTCGAGACGTCGATACTTGGCGAATAGGCTCGCCGAGCCAGGCTCCTATGAACAAGAACCCACATCACGGTCGAATCGTTACGAACGTCACAGAGGTTTTCGCTCT
>CAVTTD010000005.1:0-57225 GCA_963737525.1 uncultured Actinomycetota bacterium | reverse complement strand
GGCAGTTCGGGCACGCGTGGAGTCGGCGTCCGTGGTCAACGGACGTCGCCGCGGCCCTGGACCGGAGGCACGCCCTTGCGAGCGAACTCGACCCATTGCCCGTGCCACGGCTCCCGCGCGAACCGCCTCACCTGGAGGGCGCCGAAGCCCGTGGCGTCGATCCGTCCCTGGAGCACCCATGCGGGCGGCTTGGGGTTCTCCGCGGAGAAGTAGCGCTCGAGGGCCATCAGGATGGCCCGGTCCTCCTCGGACGACACCGCCTCCGAGATCTCGAATCGCCGTTCGTGGTCCGTACCGTCCATCACCTGGTCCCGTTCGTCGCCTACAGGGGGATGTTCCCGTGCTTGCGCGCCGGGATGTTCTCGCGCTTCGTCGAGAGCATCCGGAGCGCCTTGATCAAACGGGGCCTCGTCTCCGCGGGTTCGATCACGTCGTCGATGAACCCTCGCTCCGCGGCCGCGTACGGTGTCGAGAACTTGTCGCGGTACTCGCGGATCAGGTCCTTCCGACGACCCTCGGGATCCGTCGCCTTCTCGATCTCCTTCCGGAAGACGACGTTCACGGCTCCCTCGGCGCCCATCACCGCGATCTCGGCGGTCGGCCAGGCGAACGACACGTCGGCCCGGAGATGCTTCGAGTTCATGACGAGGTACGCGCCGCCGTACGCCTTGCGGGTGATCACCGTCATCCGCGGAACGGTCGCCTCCGCGAACGCGTAGAGCAGCTTCGCGCCATGCCGGATGATCCCGCCGTATTCCTGCTCGGTCCCGGGGAGGAACCCCGGCACGTCGACGAACGTGAGGATCGGGATGTTGAAGGCGTCGCAGAACCGCACGAACCGCGATGCCTTCTCCGACGCGTCGATGTCGAGCGTCCCGGCGATCACCTTGGGTTGGTTCCCGACGATCCCGATCGTGCGCCCGTCCAGACGGGCGAAGCCGACGACGATGTTCATCGCCCACAGCGGGAAGATCTCGAGGAACTCGCCGTCGTCCACGACCCGCCGGATCACCTCGTGCATGTCGTAGGGCTCCTGGGCGCGGTCGGGGATGAGGTGCGTGAGGCCGTCGTCCACGCGCTCGGGATCGTCCGTCGTCGCGTAGGCGGGCGGATCCTCCAGGTTGTTCGATGGCAGGAAGGACAAGAGATACCGGACGCGGTTCAAGACGTCCTCGTCGTCCTCGCCGATCGACGAGGCGACGCCCGACTTGCCGGCGTGCGTCATCGCGCCGCCGAGCTCCTCGAAGGTGACCTCCTCGCCCGTCACCGTCTTGATCACGTCGGGCCCGGTGATGAACATGTGCGAGGTCTCTTTCACCATGAACGTGAAGTCCGTGATCGCCGGGGAGTAGACGGCGCCGCCTGCGCACGGCCCCATGATCACGGAGATCTGCGGGATCACGCCGCTCGCGCGGACGTTCCGCTCGAAGATGAAGCCGTAGCCCGCGAGCGATGCGGCTCCCTCCTGGATGCGCGCCCCGCCGGAGTCGTTGATCTGCACGAACGGCGCGCCGGTGGAGATCGCGAGGTCCATCACCTTGCATACCTTCTGCGCATGGACCTCGCCCATCGAGCCGCCGAACACCGTGAAGTCCTGCGATGCGACGAAGACCTTCCGGCCCCCGACCGTCCCGTAGCCCGTGACGACGCCGTCGCCGGGCGGTCGCTTGCGGTCCATCCCGAACTCGTGCGCCCGGTGGACCGCGAACGGGTCGGTCTCGACGAAGGAGCCCTTGTCCATCAGGAGCTGGACGCGTTCGCGAGCCGTCAGCTTCCCGCGGTCGTGTTGCTTCGCGGCGGCATCCCTTCCTCCGGGGGTGAGCGCCGCTTTCCTGCGCTTGCGCAGCTCATCGATCCGTTCCTCGACGGTGGTCGTCTTCGCGGTCTCGACGTCCTTGTCGGTGGTCGCCATGCGCGGAGTCTATTCGTGGTGGGCGCGAGAGGGCCGGAGCGGTGCGGATCCGCTCAGCAGTCCTTCGGGGGCCACCCCGCCTTCCGCCATGTGCCGAGATCGGCCACCATGCGGATGGTCACGATCGCGTTCGACCGCCCGTTGAGCGCGCTCGGGGAGAGCGCCCACACGGGGGCCGTGTACCGGTCGTACCTCGCCGGCCAGAAGTCCCGGTCGTGCTGATACAGCCCTCGATACTCACCCGTGGGCTCCGACGTTGCCGCGGGATCCAACCCACTCTCGCGCTTGGCGATGCAGACCGCCCGGAGCGCCCCCCCCGGGCACCGGACCGAACCGTTCCACGGCACAGACGATCCTCCGTTTCGAGAAATGTTGGATGGTCTCGCCGTCGGAACGGGGGAAGTCGCAGGGACCTTGTGCGGACGCGGGCGTCGCTCGAAGGAGGACGCCCGCGAGAAGCACGAGGATCGCGGCCGCGGATCGGTTTCGCGTCAAGGCATCAGCTCGTCTCGGACGTGGCGAACCGCCGATGGGAAGGTCCCGCTCGGCGGCTCTGCGCGGACCCTATCTGCCGGCGGGCGGCCGCGTCTACACGTCGACGCGGCCGCCCGCCCGCCAGTAGATGCCGCCTCCCGGTCGAGGAACCCCTCGTCGACGAGGTATCGGCGGAGGGCGGCGTGGTCGTTGAAGAACGCGCCGACGATCGCGTTCACCTCGCGCTCGTCGTAGCGTCTCCCGGGCTCGAACTCGAGCGCGATCCGTTCGAGGACGACCCGCCGCTTCGTGGCCTTCGTGGGGACCTCGGTGAGGCGGCCGTCCCGGAAGAAGGCCCGGAGCACGGCCTCCTCGTCCTCGTTCGCCGCGCCGAGCGAGATGCCCGCGTCCCGGGGCGGCCCGACCTGCTCGGCGGCCCATCGAAGCGTTTCCTCGTCGAGCCGGTAGCGTTCGACGGTCGGGCTGAAGTCGGGCGACGCCCGCGGCCGCGAGACGCGTGAGATGCCGCCGAACCCGTGCGAGCGGCAGGTCGAGCGTCTCGGCCAGCGCCGTGGCCGCGGCGTCGCCCGCGGCCAGGGCGCCGGCGATCCGGAGGCGCTCCGGATCCGCCAGCGCCCGAAGGATGTCGTCAGGGTGCTCGGTCATGTCGGTTCCGTTCCTTACCATGATGCGATGCTCCTCACGGATCCGCAGCGCCGGACGCTCGATCGGCTGATCGGCACCGAGGAGCGGCCCGTCTTCGCAGCGGATCTTCGGCAGCGGCTGGTCGATCGGATCGAGAACGCGGCGCGCGAGCTCGAGCTCGGGGAGCCGCTCTGGCTGGGGAAGGAGGCGCTGAACCAGCTCGCGCGGTGCGAGGGCCGGTTCGCCGCCCGGCTCGAACGCGAGGATCCGCCGTTCGAGCACTCCCTCAACACGGCCGCCGGCGTGCTGGTGCACAAGGCGATCGAGGTCGACGTTGGGGCCCGCGACGGGATGGACCCCCACGCCATCGCGACGACGGCCGCCGTGCGGCTGTCCGAGCGGGAGGAGCGGTTCGCCGAGTTCTGGCGCGAGCAGACGGGCTCCGAGCAGGACGACCTCCTGATGGAGGTCGTCCGGAAGGTCACCTTGTTCCAGGGCTCGTTCCCACCGCTCCGGGAGCTCCGGCGCGAGATGGCGCCGATCACGGAGCTGCCGGTCAAGGCACAACTGCTGGGTGGGGAGCTGACCCTCTCGGGGAAGATCGACCTGGTGCTCGGCGTGCCTGATCGACTTGAGCCCAACCGAGCCACGCGCCTCGCCGTCGATCTGAAGACGGGTGGGGCGTGGCCGGAGCACGCCGAGGACATGCGTTTCTACGCGCTGCTGATGACGCTGCGCTTCGGCGTCCCCCCGTATCGCGTGGCGTCGCTCTTCCTCGACTCGGGAGAGTGGCAGGCGGAGGAGGTCGCGGAGGAGACGCTGTTCCACGCGGCCGACCGCGTCGTGTCGGCCGCCAGGGCGGCCCGCGCACTCCTCGGCGGCCGCGAGCCGAAACTCACGCCGGGTTCGTGGTGCGCCTGGTGTCCGCGGGCGTTCGTGTGTCCGAGCGCCGAGCCACGACCCGTCTAGTTCAGCGTCGGATCCACCGGCATCGTGGCGAGGAGCTGGAAGCCGGGTCCCAGGCGCCCCACCGCTCTCGCCCAGAGCCCCTCAGGGTCCTCCGTGAAGACGTCGAGCGGAAGCGCGCGGGTCGCGTACCAGGAGTCCTCGGCCATCTCGGCCTCCAGCTGCCCCGCGCTCCAGCCCGCGTAGCCGGCGAAGACCCGGGCGCGACGGAGTCCTCCGAGCGAGCTCGTGTCGCTCTCCTCGGGAAGGAACCCGATCGAATCGAGCGCGAGGACGCCGGCGCGCTCGGGGTCTTCGAAGTCCGCGAGCACGACGGCCGCTTCGGGCTGGACCGGCCCGCCGCGGAAGAGCGGCTCCCCGGGAGGGACCAGGGGGGAGAGCGGCGGGGCGGCCTCCTCGACCGTGGCGTCGAGAGGCTGATTGAGAACGACACCGACGGCGCCGTCGTCGTCGTGGTGGCCGATCAGCACGACGGTCCGGCGGAAGTTCGGGTCCCACAACCCGGATCCCGCGACGAGGAGATGCCCGCGGAAGCTGTCCATCACGACATCGTCTCAGGGATGGGGCCGGAGTCGCCTCCGGTTGCTAGGGTTCCGCCCCATCGCGTCGGAAGGTGCACATGGTGAAGGACCTGCTCGAGATCGGTGAGATCCCCCCCGTCGGCGAGGTGCCGGCGCGGATGCACGCGCAGGTGGTGAGACCCGACCGCTTCGGGGAGCCGCGTGACGCGATCCGCGACGAGGTCATCGACGTCCCGGCGCTCGGCCCGAAGGACGCACTCGTGATGGTCATGGCGGCCGGCGTGAACTTCAACAACGTGTGGGCCGCCCGCGGCGTGCCCGTCGACGTGACGAAGACGCAGGCGCGATGGGGGGAGCCGACCGACTTCCACATCGTCGGGTCCGACGCGTCGGGCATCGTCTACGCCGTCGGGGCCGAGGTCAGCGACCTCGGGATCGGCGACCAGGTCGTGGTCCACGCGGGCCAATGGGATCCGGACGATCCGTGGGTCCTCGACGGAAACGACCCAGGACTCGCGGCGAGCTTCCGCGTGTGGGGATACGACACGTGTTGGGGCTCGATGGCGCAGTTCACCAAGGTGCAGGCGCATCAGTGCCTTCCGAAGGCAGCCTCGCTGACGTGGGAGGAAGCGGCCGCACCAACCCTCACCGGGTCGACCGCGTACCGGATGCTCCACGGCTGGCCGCCGAACACCGTGAAGCCCGGGGACGTCGTGCTCGTCTGGGGCGGAGCGGGTGGCCTCGGATCTCTCGCGATCCAGCTGGTCGAGCTGGCGGGGGGCCGCGCGGTCGCCGTGGTCTCTTCCGAGGAGAAGGGGGAGTACTGCAAGGAGCTCGGCGCGATCGGCTTCGTCAACCGGAAGGACTTCTCCCACTGGGGCGTCCCTCCCGCGTGGGACTCACCCGACTGGAAGGTGTGGCTCGACGGAGCGAAAGCCTTCGGGAAGGCGATCTGGGACGCGGTGGGGGAGAAGGTCAACCCGAGGATCGTGTTCGAACATCCCGGCCAGGACACGATCCCCACGTCGAACTTCGTGTGCGAGCGCGGCGGCATGATCGTGATCTGCGCAGGCACCTCTGGCTACGACACGATGATCGACGTGCGATACCTCTGGTACCTGCAGAAGCGATACCAGGGCTCCCACCTCTTCAACGACGAACAGGCCGCCGCTTTCAACGACATCGTGCGCGGAGACAAGATCCGTACGACCTTGGGACACAGCTACGGCTACCACGAGGCGGGTCTCGCGCACCAACTCATGGGTGACGGGGAGCTCCCGGAGGGCAACGTCGCGGTGTTGATCAACGCGCCCGGGCCGGGGCTCGTAGGTCTGGACTGACCCCGGGGCCGATCAGGCGACCTGGACGAGCTCGACGAGCACGCCCTCCATGTCTTTCGGATGGACGAACGCGATCAGCGTCCCGCGGGAACCGCGTCGCGGGACCTCGTCGATCGGCGTGATGCCCTCGTCTCGCAGGCGGGACAGGGAAGCCGCCACGTCCTCGACGCGATACGCGAGGTGATGCATCCCGGGTCCGCGCTTGGCGAGGAAGATCCCGACGGGTGTGTCCGGCCCGAGCGATCCGACCAGCTGGATGAACGAGGTTCCGACGGCGAACAGGACCTCTTCGACGCCTTGCTCCTCCACGCGCTCCCGGTGGGAGGGTTCGACCCCGAGCGTTCTCCGATAGCGCTCGACCGCGCCCTCCAGGTCGTCCACCGCGATCCCCACGTGGTCGATGTCGAGGATCACCGCTTCCTCCGAACACCGGGTTGCATCCGTGCGACCAGGTCCTGTGCGGCGGCGACGTGGTACAGGGGGAGCGTCAACACGCGGGTGACGGCGGCGACTCCCTGGGCGCGAAGGTCATCCTGGGCCTTCGCCCCGTCGAGGTGAGGGGCTTTCAGCACGTAGAACTCCACGAGGTCGAGGAATTGAACGAGCGACGGCGTCAGGCCCCCTCGCTCGTACGCGTAGATCGTCTGCCGGGACGACGGCGCCTCCGGCACGACGGCCGCGGCGTCGACCGACCGGTAGCCGGCGGCCTTCCGCAGCTCACGCAGCAGGCTTCCCACGACTCGCCGGTCTTCGGCGCTCTTGGGGGGCTGCTTCGTGCGGGCCACGGCCGCACGATATCGGAACACCGCTCGATCCCTCGCCGCGGATCCTCGTGCCCTGATCTCCGGCCCCCGAAGTCGCGGGCGAAGTGGACTTTCGGCGGGGGAGCCGTATCCCCCATTTGGGGCCGAAGGTCGGATTCACGGGGGACGGGGAAGGGTATAGCGTGCGGAGAACGCCAGAACCCCACCAGGGCGGCTCATCCCGGAGGAACCGTGACGGAGAAGAACCACAGCGCGGCGACGGCGGCCCTGCTCTCCGGCTCGACCACGCTCCGCGCGGGCCGGGCGGACGTGTTCCGGCAGCGCGATCGCACGAAGCGCAAGCGCCTGATCCGCGCGATCGTCGTCGTGACGGCGCTGGACGCCTACCTCTGGTGGCGGTACTCGTCGGGTCGGCCGCTCCGGCTGCCCACCATCCCGGACGGCTTCCCCTGGGAGATCTACCTGCCGGCGATGCTGCTGATCGTCGCGATCGGGCTCATGGTCGCGATGCCGCTGCTCTCGGGCCGCTCCCCGCACATCACCGTGTACCCGGAGCAGGTCGAGGTGGGACTGACGGAGCTGAAGGGTCTGGATACGCAGGTCGACGAGGTCGTGCGCACGCTGGACGTCTTCCTCGGCTACGGGACCTTCCGGGACGAGCTCGGCGGCACTCCCCGGCGAGGGATCCTCTTCGAAGGACCACCGGGAACCGGCAAGACGTACCTGGCGAAGGCGATGGCGAAGCAGGCGGGAGTCCCGTTCCTGTTCATCTCGGCGACCGCCCTCCAGTCGATGTGGTTCGGGATGACGGCCTACCGGATCCGCTCGTTCTTCAAGGCTCTCCGCAAGGCGGCGCGAAAGGAAGGGGGCGCGATCGGCTTCATCGAGGAGATCGATGCGATCGCGCAGTCGCGCGACGGCATCAGCTCCTCGTCTCCGGCCAGCATGGAGCGCTCCGTGAACCGGTTCATGTCCTCGAACACGGGGGGGATGGTCAACGAGCTCTTGATCCAGATGCAGTCGTTCGATCAGCCGCGACTCCGCACCCGGCTCCGAGGCAAGTTCCTGGGGTGGCTGAACGGCTATCTGCCGGTGAACTGGCAGTTCAAGATGCTCGGGCCCGAGTACCACAACATCCTGTTGATCGCCGCCACGAACCGTGCCGACTCGCTCGACACCGCGTTGATGCGACCCGGTCGCTTCGACCGGCGCCTGTACTTCGACGTGCCCACGCAGAGCGAACGTGAGGACCTCGTCGACTACTTCCTGGAGCGGAAGAAGCACCACGCGCAGCTGGACGACTCCTCCATCCGGACACGGATCGCACACGAATGCTTCGCCTACACGCCCGTGATGATCGAGCATCTCTTCGACGAGGCCCTCCTGGTCTCGCTCCGAGAGGGACGCCGGGAGATGAACTTCGCGGACGTGATGGAGGCGAAGTTCACCGAGGAGATCGGGCTGAAGCAGGCGGTCACCTACACCGACAACGACCGTCGCGCCGTGGCGGTGCACGAAGCGGGACACGCCACCGTCGCGCACTTCCTGGGACAGAACCGCCGGCTCGAGGTGCTGTCGATCATCAAGCGGCGGGGATCGCTCGGCCTGCTCGCCCACGGCGACGAGGAAGAGCGGTTCACGAGGAACCGGACGGAGATCGAGTCGGGGATCGCGATCGCCCTGGGTGGGATGGCCGCCGAGGAGCTCGTGCTCGGGGAGTCCGGGACCGGGCCGGCGAACGACCTGATGGTGGCGACGCAGCTGGCCGCGCAGATGGTGGGCTCCTTCGGGATGGCCGGGTCGCTGATCTCGTTCGACGCTGTCTCCCACGGCCCGATCGGAGGCGCGAACCTCGTGGCGAAGGTGTTGGCCGACGATCGCGGGAAGCAGAGCGTCGAGGACATCCTCACGGCGCAGAAGGAGCGTGTGCTGGAAGTGCTCGCCGTGAACCGGGACGTGCATGCGGCGCTCGCGCAGGCGCTCGTGGAACGCGACGAGCTCGTTCGGGAGGAGATCCTCGAGGTGATCGAGGGCGCCCTCGCAGCCAGGAACTGATCCATCCACCCCGCCGGACCCGATCGATCGGGCCGCCGTAGACTCGATCCGTGAGCCCTTCCACCCGTTCCGTGATCGTCGCAGGAGCCCGAACGCCCATCGGGAAGTTCCGTGGCGCGTTCTCGAGCTTGCGGGCCGTCGACCTGGGGGCGCACGCGATCCGGGCCGCGGTCGAGCGGGCCGGGATCGCGGGCGAACAGGTCGACTACGCGATCGTGGGCCATGTGCTGCAGGCGGGCGCGGGGCAGATCACGTCGCTTCAAGCGTCGATCGGCGCGGGACTCCCCAAAGACGTCCCGGCGATCACGATCAACAAGGTGTGTCTTTCGGGGATGTCGGCCGTCGCGATGGCGGATCAGATGATCCGGGCCGGCGAGATCGAGGTCGCCGTCGCCGGTGGCATGGAGTCGATGACGAACGCCCCCTACGTGCTTCCCACGGGCCGCGATGGCGCTCGTCTCGGCGACGTCGACCTGATCGACTCGATGATCCACGACGGCCTGTGGTCGTCGTTCCTCGAGCAGCACATGGGGGAGGGGACCGACGAGATCAGCGCCGAGCTCGGTCTCACGCGTGAGGAACAGGATGCCTGGGCAGCCCGGTCGCATCAGCGAGCGCACGATGCCTGGTCCTCGGGCCGGATGGCCCCCGAGGTTGTGCCGGTCGAGGTCCCGCAGCGGAAGGGCGGCCCCGTCACCGTCGAGCGCGACGAAGGGATCCGTCCGGACACGACCGTCGAGACCCTGGCCGGATTGAGGCCCGCGTTCCGCTCGGACGGGACGATCACCGCGGGCAACGCCTCCCAGATCTCCGACGGCGCCTGCGCGGTCGTCGTGATGAGCGAGGAACGAGCGCAGGAGCTCGGTGTGACGCCGCTCGCCGAGATCGTCGCGTACGGGATGTCGGCCGATCGCTATCCGTCGTTGCACACGGTTCCCGCGATGGCGCTCGAGCGAGCCTTGAAGAAGTCGGGGCTGGCGGCCTCCGACCTCGGCCTCATCGAGATCAACGAGGCGTTCGCGGCCGTTCCCATCCATTCGGCACGGATGCTCGGTGTCGACGAGGACATCGTGAACGTCAACGGAGGAGCGGTCGCTCTCGGACATCCGATCGGCGCCTCGGGGGCGAGGATCGTCCTCGCGCTCGTCATGGAGATGCATCGGCGGGGCGTCGATATCGGAGGCGCCGCGATCTGCGGTGGCGGTGGACAGGGCGACGCCCTCGTCCTCCGGAGGATCTAGAACCTACTTCGCCTTGCCCTGCGAGAGCTCTCGGAGCTCGCGGACGAGCGCCTGCTCGGCCTTCACCCAGTGGTTCGGTTCGTCCTCGACCGGCTCGGGCGCCTGTTCCTCGTCGAGCGGCTCCGGAGGTGGTGCACCGCCGGGACCGCCGGCCGGGAGGAAGACCTGGAATGCGGCGCCCCCGCCCTCGCGGGGCGCGACCTTCGCCCAACCGCCCTGCACCTCGGCGAGTCGGCGCACCATGGGACTGAGGGAGATCTCCACAGAGGATTCCGAATCCTCCACGACGATCAGCGCTCCACCCTTGTCACGGATGAGGCGCACCGTGATCGTCTTGCCGTCGGGCGTGCGATCGGCGGCGCTGCGCAGCAGGGCCTGCACGATCTGCTCCGTCCTCGTCCGATCGACCGCGATCGACACGGGCTCGATCTCCACCCGTACGTCTTGCTCCGACTCGACCCCGGATTCTTCGAGCACGCGTCGGATCAACGACTCGAGGTCGGTGTTGCGCAGCTCGAGGGAAACCGTGCCGGTCACGAGGGAATCGATGTCGGAGAGATCGCGGATGGTGTTGCCGAGCCGTCGGCCATTGGCGGTGAGCTGCTGGACGAGCTGCGCTTGCTCCTTGGCACCCTGCTTGTGCTTGAGCAGCTGGGCGACGCCCATCATCCGGGAGATCGTCTTCTGCGCATCCATCGACATCTCCTTGATGAACGGAGTTGCCGCGTGGAGTCCTTCGACGGGGACGGCAACGTCCGCCTCGTGGTGTTCGTGCTTGGCCGGTTGGAGCTCGCGCATCTGATCGGCCATCTGATGCTGTCGGAGTTGGGCCTCGAGCTCCTCCAGCCGCTCGGCATCGATCGCGCTCTGACGGTCCATCTCTCGGAGGCGCTCCTCGGCCGCGATCAGCTTCTCGCTCTGCCCTGCGAGGCGCTCCTGCGTCGCCGTGAGGAGTTGGTCCATGTGCGCGCGGCCCTCGTCTTCGGCGACTTCCAGCGCGCGCCGCGATTCGATCTCCTGGAGGCGACGATTCATCTCGGTGTTCGCGAGCGTTGCCGCCTCCAGCTCCTCGGCGAGGGTCTCCGAGCGTTCGATGGCCAGGCGTGCCTCGGTTTGGGTCCGTTCGTCCGAGCTCTCGAGCTCTTGGCGGCCGGCACGCTCCTGCGCGAGGGCGGCCTCCGTGTCCTTCAGCGTCGCCCGGAGTTCCGCGAGCTCCGTGGCGAGCGCCGCCTGGTCCGCTTGCGCCCGACGCACGTCTTCGGCCGCGCCGTCGAAGTCGCCCTGACGTTCCGACAATCCCTGTTGCAACAGCTCGATGCGGTCGTGAGCGGCCTGCAGCTCGGCACGCGCGCTCTCGAGGTCGACCGCTCGCGCCTCCGATTCCGACCGCGCGGCTTCGAGGTCGGCGCCGGCCGCGGCCACCCGTGCGCTCGCTTCCTCCGCGCCTCGGGCCGCCGTGGCCACTCGGGCCTCGAATCCCTGCTCCATCTCCGCGAGCTGTGCGGCGTGCCGCGCCTCCGCCTCGGCCACCTGGGCCTGGAAATCCTCCCGAACCGAGCGCACCTGTTCCTCCAGCTCGGCCTCGCGCTCGACGAGCTCGGCTCGGTGCGACGCACGCATGCTGTCCAGCTCGACCTTCGCCGACCGGAGCTCGTCGGTGAGCTCGGCGGCGCGCTGCTCCTCGTTCCGGAGCGCCCGCAGCTCGCCTCGCACGTCGTCGAGCTCGGTGCGGGCGCCCCTGAGCTCGACTCTGCATCGTCTCCATCGCGTCTCGCGCGTGGAGCGACTCGAGTTGCGCGGCGTCCAGCTCCTCCTGCAGTTCCCGCGAACGCTCCGCCTGTCGCTGGAGGGACTCCACTTCCTGGATCGTCATGGAGAGCTGCGTCTGCGCACCCTCGAGCTCGGCCCGGAGACCCATCGCCTCGGCCTCCGCCTGCTTCAGCTGTTCGCCGCTCGGACCTGCGATCGTGTCCCGCCGCGCCAGCAGCTCACCGGCGATCCGGTCTCGCTCGGTCGTCACGCTGTGGAGGCGTTGTTCGAGCGACCTGGCCGCGCCGCTCGGCTTTCACGGCGCGTTCCTCGTACTCTCGGTCCCTGCCGGTCGGCTGGTCGCGCATCGTCCGTTGGGTGGATTGCAGCTCCTCGAGGGTGGCTCGGTACTGATCCTGCAACAGGTTCAGGCGCTGCTCGGCCTCGTGCGCCCGGCTCTCGGCGCGCCGGCGAGCCTCCGCCTCCTCTTTCATCCCTGGCTGGGGAGCTTCGATCCGTCTCGCCGGCGCGCCGGGCTGACGCCCGGGGATGACCGGCACGCGCATCCGCTGGGCCTCCGCGAGCTCCACCGAGTCCCGCCCCCGGCGCAGAGGGGCGCCGGCCGCGAGCAAGACGAGGGCGAGGGCCCCGCCGAGGAAGAACGTGTTGGTTCGCCACGGACCCGCCGCTCCGGCGATGTCGTCGGCAGGACGCGACATCTCGACCGCCGCGGTGCCACCGACGCCGGACGGGAATCGCAGACCCACGAGGACGGACAGGGTGTCGTCGACAACCCTTGCTTGAGGCTGTCCTCGGAAGGCGTCCCGGATGCGGGGGCGTTCGCCGATGAGTCGCTGGCCGATATTGCCGTCCTCGGTCGAGAAGAGGATCTCTCCGGACCCGGAGAAGAGGGTGACCGTTTCGAAGTCGCTGGGGTCGATCACCACGTCGTCGATCGAGTGAGCCAGTTCTCGGATCCGCTCGGGCGAGTGCATCGCGCGTGAGGTCCTCGGGCGTGAACACGAGGGTGAGGGAGCTCTCGACGATGACCTCGGCTTGCTCGACCGCTCGTTCCTCCGCCGTCGAACGGGCTCGAAGGCTCATCCAGAACGACCCCGCCACCCCGATGACGAGCAGTCCGATGAGGGCGAGGTGAACCCGCCGAGCCAGGCCGTTCCCAGTCAACATGCGCCTACCGAGCCCCCTGTCCGGTCTCCCGGGCTCGTTATCGGCAGCGTCGCCGAGCAGGTTCAGTGCAAAGTGGGGGATTCCTCTTGACCATTCGATAGGGCGGAAGACTTACGTCCTTCGGTGCCGATGCTTCGACCGGACGGCGGAGCACGGCTCAGCTCTCGATCAACTTCCTGCCCGTGACCCGCCATGCCCTGCCCGGACCATCGCAGGGTGGTCTCCCGCATCGCGCTGGGGCAGCAGTGCGCGTCGCCCTCCCGGTACACGGATCCCGTCAGCACGAGCCCGGGTGACCCCGGCGGTCCGGGGTCGATCCGGCCGTCGCAGATCTCGCGTCGGAACGTCTCCTTCCGACGGAGCGAGATCGATGACGAGCCACCGGCCGCATGCTCCGGAGCCGCCGATGCCCTCGAAGACGAGGGCGTCGTCCGAGTGGTCGCCCGTGAGATCGGTGGTCGACATGTCGATCTCCTGGATCCCTTCGTCGGCGTCGTGTCGCTCGACGAGCCCCACGCGCCAGTGTGGGAGACGAGTCGTGCCGGATCCAGAGCGCGAAGCCGCGGGGCGAGTCGCGAGAAGTCCGAGCCCGGCTCCGCCCAGGCGACGAGCACGACGGCACCCCGTTCGCCGTGAACCCGAACCACTGGCCGGTCACGTCCGCACCTTCGGGGACGAGTTTCTCGAGCGGGAGCTCCGACGGGCTCGAGGTCCGTCGGCGAACGTCCTCGGCATCTCGCCCGGCTCGGGGCTCCGGGCTCGGCGAGGGCTCGGAGGACGGGGAGGGTTCGGGTGAGGCGAGGGGAGATCGTCGGGCTCGACGTCGGCGACGGCGAGGACGGGCTCGGCGGGGCCGGCGGCTGGCGCCGCACGCCCGACCACGAGGAGCGCGACGGCGATGGTCCCGCATCCACTCCGCATGGTCGCGATGGTATCGGCGCGCCGGCGGCCGACCGGGAGCCCGCGTAGGATGCGCGCGTGTCCGAACGAGGCCCGCGGAGCGTCTCCGACTCGAAGGTGACCCTCACGCAGATGATGGAGGTCACGGACGCGAACATCGCCGGCAACGTCCACGGTGGCGTGATCATGCGCCTCGTCGACACGGCGGCGGCGCTCGCCGCCATCAAGCACTCGGGCGGTGTCGCGCTCACGGTGGGGATCGACGAGATGACCTTCCTCGAGCCCGTGCACATCGGCGAGGTCGTCGTCCTGCGAGCCTGCGTGAACGACGTCGGGAGGACCTCGATGGAATGCGGCGTCCGGGTGGAGGCGGAGGATCCGCTGACGGGACGCGATCCGCCACGTGAACAGCGCCTACCTGGTCTTCGTGGCGGTCGACGACGAGGGGAGACCCCGGCCGGTGCCCCCGCTCGTCGCGGAGTCCGAGGACGAACGCCGGCGGCAGCGGGAGGCGAAGCTCCGCCGGGAGCGCCGGATCGACCACAAGGAAGCCATCGAGGCTCGCGCGAGCGGCGAAGGGCGACGCGGCCAGCGCCGAGCGGGTCCTGAGCGTCGACGCCTCGGAGGTCTCCCGGGTGCGTGGGAGTATGGATCAGCCACGGATCGAGGAAGGACCGCTTCGGATGACTTCGGAACTCGCCGGTGCCCGCACGCAGCTCGAGACATCGGACGGGCCCACGGCGTCTTCTCGCTCCCGTGGCTCGACGACGCGGGGATCGCCGACGTGAGCCGCCTTCCCCACACGGTCAAGATCCTGCTCGAGAACCTGCTCCGGCGCGCCGGCACCCGTGACGTGGCCGACGACGACGTGCGCGCGCTCGCTCGCTGGCCCGAGCCGGCCGGCGGACGTGGCGTTCATGCCGGGACGCGTGCTGATGCAGGACTTCACCGGCGTGCCCGCCGTCGTCGACCTCGCGGCGATGCGGAGCGCGGTGGCTCGGGCCGACGGGGATCCGGCCGTCGGTCAACCCGCTCGTGCCGGTGGACCTGATCATCGATCACTCGGTCCAGGTGGACCTCTTCCGCACGCCGGACGCCTACGAGGCCAACATCGAGTGGGAGTACCGGCGGAACGGTGAGCGGTACGCGCTCCTCCGTTGGGCCCAGCAGGCGTTCGACGGGCTCCGCGTCGTTCCTCCCGGCGCCGGCATCTGTCATCAGGTGAACCTGGAGCATCTCGGGCAGGTCGTGAGCGTGCGCGACGGCGTGGCCTTCCCCGACACGTTGATGGGGACGGACTCGCACACCACGATGATCAACGGCCTCGGGGTGCTCGGGTGGGGCGTCGGCGGGATCGAAGCCGAAGCGGCGATGCTGGGACAGCCGACCTTCCTTCCCCAGCCGGACGTCGTCGGCGTGCAGGTGACGGGCGGACTGCCGCCGGGCACGACCGCGACCGATCTCGTCCTCACGCTGACACAGATGCTCCGCGCCCACGGGGTCGTCGGCCGTTTCGTCGAGTTCTACGGGGCGGGTCTTTCCTCGCTCACGATCGCGGACCGAGCGACCCTGTCGAACATGTGTCCCGAATACGGGGCCACCTCGGCGTTCTTCCCCGTCGACGAGCGGACGCTCGAGTACCTTCGATTCACGGGTCGAGGCCGACCTGATCGACCGGGTCGAGCGCTACACCAAGGCGCAGGGGCTGTTCCGCACCGACGCCGACCCGGCCCCGACCTTCACCGAGACCCTCGATCTCGATCTCGACCGGATCGAACCGTCGATGGCGGGTCCGCGGAGGCCGCAGGACCGCGTCGCGCTGCCCGAAGGTCTGGGATTCGTTCGTCGACGCGTTCGAGCGGCACGCCGAGCCCGACCCCAAGCCGACCGAGGTCGGTCGCTTCCTCGACGAGGGAGGCAATCCCGACACGAGCGTCGAGGAGAAGGAATGGGCGGAGGACGTGACCCCCAACGGACGTGACGTCGGACACGGCTCCGTCGTGATCGCGGCGATCACCTCGTGCACGAACACCTCCAACCCGTCGGTCATGGTCGCCGCCGGGTTGCTCGCCAAGCGGGCCGTCGAGGCCGGCCTCGGGTCGCAGCCCTGGGTCAAGACGTCGCTCGCGCCAGGTTCCCGGGTCGTCACGGACTACCTGGACCGAGCGGGGCTGACGCCGTACCTGGAGAAGCTCGGGTTCAACCTCGTGGGATACGGATGCACGACCTGCATCGGGAACTCAGGGCCGCTTCCCGACGACGTGGCGAAGGTGATCGACGACGAGAAGCTGAACGTGGTCGCCGTTCTGTCCGGCAACCGGAACTTCGAGGGGCGCATCCACCCGCAGGTGCGCGCGAGCTACCTGGCATCACCGCCGCTCGTGGTGGCGTACGCCCTCGCCGGAAGGATCAACTTCGATCCCACGACCGAGCCGCTCGGCGAGGGCGCCGAGGGGCCCGTGTTCCTCCGTGATCTGTGGCCGAGCCCGCAGGACGTCGCCGAGGTGATCGCGACGGCGATCACCGAGGACCAATTCATCGAGCAGTACGGGCGGATCTGGGAGGGCGACGATCGGTGGCGGGGGCTTCCCACGCCGACCGGGCCGGCGTACGAGTGGGATCCGGACTCGACCTATGTCCGTGAACCGCCATTCTTCTCCGATCGGGCCGCCGGCCCGGTCGGCGACGCCGAGGCGGAAGGTGCCCGGGTCGACGGAGCTCGGATCCTCGAGAAGGTCGGTGACTCGATCACCACGGATCACATCTCGCCCGCGGGCGCGATCCGCCCCGATTCTCCGGCGGGTCGCGACCTCATCGAGCGGGGAGTGCAGCAGCGCGATTTCAACTCGTACGGAGCGAGGCGCGGGAACCACGAGGTGATGATGCGCGGCACGTTCGCGAACGTGCGTCTGCGGAACGAGCTCGCCCCGGGGACGGAGGGATGGTGGACGACCCACCTCCCGAGCGGCGAGGTCACCAGCGTGTACGAGGCCGCCATGCGCTACCGCGACGAGGGGACGCCGTTGGGGGTCCTCGCGGGCAAGGAATACGGGAGCGGTTCCTCGCGGGACTGGGCCGCGAAAGGCCCCGCCCTTCTGGGCGTCGCGGTTCGTGCTCGCCGAATCGTTCGAGAGGATCCACCGTCAGAACCTCGTGGGGATGGGGATCCTGCCCCTGCAGTACAAGCCGGGGGAGTCGGCGGAGAGCCACGGCCTGACGGGGCGGGAGACGTTCTCGGTCCGAGGCCTGGAGATCGGGATCGTGCCCGGGCAGGACGCTTCCCTCGACGTGGCGCGGGAGGACGGTTCGTCGGACTCCTTCCCGGTGACGGTCCGGATCGATCAGGCGGCGGAGGTCGCGATCTTCGGCCACGGCGGCATCCTCCCGATGGTGCTTCGGGAAGCGCTCGGGGGCGGATAGGCGGCGGCCCGGATCGCTCGCCCCCCATCGTCACGTCGCGCGACGATCAGGTGAGCTCGGCGGTGAACACGGGGTCGGTGGTCGGCGCCGACGGGCAGTCGGTGGATTCGACCGTGACGGCCATCAGCTCGGCGGAGGAGAGATCGGCGTCGAGGTAGGCGGCCACGGCTCCGTTGGTCGGTGCGAGGCACGCGCCGCGTACGGGGTTCCCGTTCTCGATCATCCAGAGTTCATAGGTCTTGCCGCCGCCGGGGTCGGGCAGACCCGCACCCCAGACGAGGGCGCCGCGCTCGCCGGGCGTGTAGGCCATCGCGAGCTCGCCCTGGGCTCCCTCGAAGGCCACGACGGTGCCGGGCACGGTGACGCCACCGTCCGGGCGCGTGGCCAGGACGAACGCGAGGATGAGCGCGATCGCCGCGGCGACGCCGAAAGCCGCCTGCCACCGACCGAGTCGAGCATCCCGACGGCTCGAAAGCTCATCCGCCGACGGGGCGGCGCCGATCCGATCGGGTTTCTGCTCCTCCTCCTGCGCCTTTCGCTGTTCATGGGTGACGATCCGATCCGCCATGCCTTCATCGAGGGGTCGGGGATCGAGTGAGAGCGCCAGCATCCCGGCGACCTCGTTGTGCTCCGCTTCCAGCCGACGGCACTCGTCGCAGTCGCCGTGCGCGGCGAGCTCGCGCTCGAGCAGTGCGACATCGTCCCCGTCCAGGCCGCCGAGCGCCCGGATCGACGAGCAGCTCGTCGATCAGTGCGTGGTCGCGGATCACGGCGCGACCTCTCCGAGGTGGGTACGCAGCCGTCGCATGGCGAGCAACGTCCGCGACTTGACCGTGCCGAGCGGGAGCCCGGTCCGCTCGGCGATCTGCGATTGCGACATCCCGTCGAAGTACATCCGCTGGATGACGTCACGTTGCTCGTCGGGCAGCCCCGCCAGGGCCTTCTGGACGAGCCGGCGCTCTCGGGGAAGATCGAGGGAGGACACGACGTCGTCGATCGGGTCCTCCGCCACTCTCGGCGCGAGCGCCGCCGCTTGATCCGCGCGGCGGCGCTGCGCCTGCTCTCGCCTGACGGCGTCGACGGCGCGGTGATGGACGGTGCCCATCAACCACGAGCGGACCGAACCTCGAGCGGGGTCGTAGCGATCCGGGGTCCGCCACACGGCGAGGAAGGCCTCCTGGACGATCTCCTCCGCGACCTGGGCTTGGCGGACCAGTCGGAACGCCAGGGCGTGGGACACGGTCGCGTACCGGGCGAAGAGCTCCCGGAACGCGCCGTCGTCCCCGGCACCGACGCGCCGGAGCAGCGCTTCGTCCGGGGTCCTGGTCGGATCAGCGGAGCCCATCGGGTCGTGCCCCGTCCTTCCTAGCGTCATCACCGCGCTCGTGGGTACCGCCCTCCTGGAGATCCGATGGTTGCGGGACGTATTCGCAGGTCATCGGGTCTCGGATGCGTGCGGTCGCATCTCGGCTTCGGCGGTCCGGAGCAGGCCCTCCAGGGAGACCGGATTCCCCGGATCGTAGATCGCGCTGCCGACCGACAGGGCCAGCGGCTTCGGAGAGCCCTTGTTCGCATCGTGTAGGGCGATCGCTTCCACGAGCCTCGAGAGCACGGCCACCTCCGAGCCCTTCGCATCACCGGACAGGAGCACGCAGAACGTGTCGTCGGCGATGCGCGCGGGGAGGTCCGAGTCGCGGATCGCGCTGATGAGCACCTCGGCCGCCTCGGCGGCGAGCTGGTTCGCGACACCCGGATCGGCGCCCGCGATCGATGTCCGATGATCGTCGAAGCGAAGGAACAGCAGGACGACCGAGGTGCCCGCGCGATCGGCCATGCGCAGCTGGTGCTCCGCGATCGCGACGAAACCACGGAGGTTGGGCAGGCGCGTCGTCTCGTCGATCGTCGCGAGCTCACGGCGCAGCCGCCGCCGCTCGACGGCGTAGCGGACGGCCCGCGGCAGCAGCCCGTCCGCGATCGAGCCACGAACGAGATGATCCTCCGCGCCGGCGTGCATCGCGACGGCCCCGTCTGCCTCGCGTTTCGCGGACGTGAGGACCAGGACGGCGGCGGCAGGGGTCTTGAGCCGGAGCGTCTCGAGCGCCTCGAGGGGGCCGGGATCGTCGAGGGCGACGATCACGGCGTCTTGCTCGGATCCCGGACCGAGTGACGCGAGGTCCGGGATCCGGGCGACCTCGAAGCCTTCGGCTTCGAGCTCGCTCCCGAACTCATCGCCGGTCCCCACCAGCAGCACGCGGATCGGGTCGCCTTCCACGATCTCTCCTCGTTCGGAACGGGCATCCTATCCCGCGGGCGGACGCGCTCCGGAGCCGCTGAGGTCTTCGAGCAGCGCGTCGAACCGGGGGAGCGCGCTTCGATCGGAGTAGGTCTCCTCGAAGGCTCGCCGCGCGTTCTTCGAGAGCGCCGCGGCGAGATCCGGATGGGAACGGAGGCGGCGGATCGCGTCGACGATGCCGGTCGACGTCGCCCTGACGCAGCGAGAACCCGCACGCGTACTCGGTGATCGCGTCGTCCACGTTGGTGCCCGTCGGGCCCGCGTACACGACCGGGACGCCCATCGCCAGGCTGCCGTTCATCTTGCACGGGCTCTGGATGCCGATCGCCCGGTCGTCCAGCGAGATGAGCGCGCAGTCGGCGCCTGCCAGGACGGCGGGGGTCTCCTCCTTCGGAACGTACCCACGGAAGCGAACGTTCTCGATGTGTCGGCGCGCGGCCGCTTCGGCGAGCTCCGGGTAGCGTTCGCCGCCGCCCACGAACAGGAACGTCACGTCCTCATCGGCCAGCGCCGCGGCCGCGTCCGCGATCGTGTCCGTGCGGTGGCCGAAGCCGAGGTTGCCGAGGTGCAGCACGATGAACCGTCCGGCGAGATCGGGTTCTCCGTACGCCGCCCACCGCTCCGGCCGATCGCCATCCGGGAAGAGTGCGTACGGCTCCCAGGTGGGGATCACCGATCCCTCGGGTTTGCCGTTCTGCGCGTAGCCGGAGAGCACCCGCGAGAGCATCGCCGGATCGACGGCCACGACGTGATCCACGCGGCGGAGCAGCCATCGCTTGGTCGCCCGGAGCGCCCGGGACAGCATCCCGCCCGGTCGGATCGTGCCGAACGCCTCGGCGGCGTCGGGATACACGTCGTGCGACCACAGGACGACCCGGCTGCGTGGATGCACGAGCCGATGTGCCACCGCGGCCGACAGGATGTACGGCGGGCTCGTGAGCGCGATCACGACGTCCTGTCTCCGCAGGAAGAGGAGTCGGACGACCGCGCCGACGAGGAAGCTGAGGTAGTCGCCGAGCCGACGCGCGGTGCTCGCTTTCCCGAGCGCCGGCGTCCACACCCGGATCACCTTCGGTCCACGGGGACGCCGCCACGATCGAGAGTGATGCCCGCGTCTCGCTCGGATCCACCGAGATAGGAGCCAGTGCCGCACACCACGGTCACCTCGTCACCCAGCGCCGCTCGATGGTCGGCGAGCGACGCAGCGAAATGAGCGGAGGGTGCGAGGTCGGGGGGATAGAAGAGATTGACGATCGTGATGCGCACGTGGGCCCTCCGGGCCAGACGAAGAGGGATCCGATGAACCCGGAGCCCGGGTCTGGCTAGAGTACCAGCCGTGTTCCGAGCCCCCGCTCGCCATGCGTCGTCCGCCGCAGGTCATCCCGCATGCGCGTCGCGGTAACGGTTGAACAGTCATGGCACGTCGTCCCGGGCGGGATCGCGACCTCCACGGTGGAGCTCCTCCGCGCCCTCGTCGATCGAGGTGACCTCGACCTCGTCGGCGTGTCCGCTCGGCATCGGGACCCGCCGCCGGACGCGTTCCGGCCTCCGGTCCCCGTCCGACAGCTACCGCTTTCGCGGCGGGCGCTGTACGAGACCTGGCAATGGCTGCGCCATCCGGTGGTCGAGCGAGCGACGGGACCCGTGGACGTCGTGCACGACGCTCGGGTACGTCGTCCCGCCCTCGAAGGCTCCATTGGTCGCCACCGTGCACGACCTGCTGGTTCCTGAGTCATCCGGACCATTACACGTGGCATTCCGCGCGTCGTCCTGAAGCGGGGGTTCGAGCTCGCACGGCGCCACGCCCGGCTCGTCGTGTGCCCGTCGCGAGCCTCGATCGACGCATGCCACGCCGCGGGGATCGAGCGGGAGCGCTTGCGGCTGGTCCCCTGGGGAGTTCGAGCACATCCGCTCCATCTCGACGAGGCCACGAGGATCGTCCGAGGCTACGGACTGGAGCGTCCGTACGTGCTGTTCTGCGGAACGATCGAGCAACGGAAGAACCTTCTCCGGCTGGCTGGATGCCTTCGAGAAGCTCGAGCGGACCGACCTCGACCTCGTCCTCGCCGGTCCGCAGGGTTGGAATCCACCGGGTTGGACCGCGACGATGGAGACGGCGGTGTCGCGACTGGGGGGGCGGTGCCGCCGTCTCGGCATCGATCCCTCCTCACGATCTCGACGCCCTCTGCGCGAAGGCGTCGGTCGTGGTGTATCCGAGTCTGGGTGAGGGGTTCGGATTCCCGGTTCTCTACGCGATGGCCCAAGGAGCCCCGGTCGTCACCTCGGCCGGGACCTCGACGGCGGAGGTCGCGGGGGATGCGGCCGTGCTCGTGGATCCTCTCGACGCAGGCGCGATCGCCGAGGCGATCGAACGGGTGCTCGACGATCGCGAGCTCGCGGCCACCCTTTCCGAGAAGGGGAGGCGTCGAGCGGCCACCTTCACCTGGGAACGCTCGGCCGCGCTGGCGGTAGACGTCTATGAGGAGGCAACCGGGGCTGGGTGAACCGGGCGGCACCCCTCAACCGGCCGGCAAGCTCGGTTCGAGGATGCTCGCATACAGCTTCTCGTGCAGCTCCGCGGAGACCTCCCAGGTCAGCTCCTTCCGCGCCGCCAGTGCTCCCTCGACGGCCCGTGCACGAGCATCGGCATCCGTGAGCAGTCGCACGCACGCCCGGGTGAGTGCGCCGACGTCCTCGGATGGCACGACCTCGCCGGCACCGAATCTCTCGACCGTCTCGCCGAGGTTCCCGACGTCCGAGGCGACGACCGGCCGCCCGCGGCCGAGCGCGCTCGCGAGGACGCCGGATGCGTCCGCCCGGCTCCGGTACGGAAGCACGACCAGATCGGCCTCTCCCATCAGCGAGTCGATCTCGGTATCCGAGTGGAACGTCAAGCGCCATTCGACGCGATCGGCGACCCCGAGGTGATCCGCGAGAGCTCGATACGGGGCGACCGGATCGAGCGCGTCGCCTGCGATCACCAGGCGCGCATCGGGCACGTCACGCGCGATCTCCGGCAGCGCACGGAGCAGGAGGTCGATCCCCTTGTAGGTGCGGATCAACCCGAAGAACACCAACGTGCTGCCGGCCGGTCCGTTCGCCCGAGGTCCAAGCTCCGAGTCGAAGACCGCGTGCGGGATCCGAGCGATCCGCTCCTCGGCCATCCCGAGACGCACGAGCTCGTCGACGCCGCGCCGCGAGTGAACGACCACCCGGTCCACGGCGTCGAACACGGGCTGCCACCTCGCGCGGTCATCGAGCATCGCCCAGAGGTCGTGAGCCGTGAGGACCGTCCGCCTGCGGGCGCTGATCGCCCGCAGCCAGCGGAGATCGACGTCGGGGCGATGTACGAGCCACTGGAAGTGGACGATGTCGGGGTTCAGCTCGTCGATGCGGCGCCGCAGGCGGATCGTCCCGGGAAGATACTCCAGCGCCTTCACGGCCAGCCGCAGGCGCGACCTCGGCGCGCGGCGGAACAGGGAGGAGCTGAGGCGGAAGAAGAGCTCCTCGCGGCGGTACCGGTCGGCCGGTGGCGTGTCTCCGAAGCGGAAGGGGGCCGTCAAGAGGTGGACGTCATGGCCCCGCGCGGCCAGCGCGGAGGCGAGACGATGGTCATACGGTGGCGTGTACGCCCCCGGGTCGACGAGCGCGATCCGCATCACGAGGTGCTCGGGCACCCGCTCGATCCGCCGCCCTGGCCGGGTCGCACCAGGGTGTAGGAAGACGGGACGACGATCGCCACCTGGGCGCCGCGCAGGTCGGGCGACGGGATCAGCTGCGAGATCCGGGAAGTACGCGGCGACGACGTTCGCGTTCGCGGTCGCCTCGGGACGGAACACGATCGCGGGACCGTGGACGTCGATCGGTGCCTCGGACGCCGGCCAGATGCCCGGAGAGACGTCGAAGCCGGCGTCGTTGAGCACGCCCTCCACGCTCGCGGCCGTGTCTCCGGAGTCCGCGTCCACGACCGCGACCCTCGTGTTCGCCTCGGACGGGGGCGTGTTGACGAGCTCCGCACCGACGTTGCCGATCGGCCGCCCCGACTTGATCGCCCGGAAGATCTCGCGGGCCGACGGGTCCATCCGGAGCACGGCCTTGGTGCCCTCCTGCGCCGCGAAGCCCGGCACCGTCCTGAACTCGACGGCGCCCGTCGAGAGGCCACGGAGCTGGCCGACCAGGTACACGAGGTCGCTCGGCAGGAGCTTCGCGTCCCGTCGTAGGTTCCCGAGAACCGGTTCGACCAGGGCGGGCGCCTTCACGCACCACGCCGGGCTGCAGCATCTGGTTCACGACGGCTCGGAGGAACTGCTGCTGGCGACCGATCCGTGCGAAGTCGGGGATGTGATCGCACGGCAGGTGCCGCGCGCGCACGTACGCGAGCGCCTGGTCGCCGCTGAGCCGCTGACAACCGGGCTTGATGTTCAGTCCCGAGTCGGGGTCCGCGATGTGGCCGACCTCGTCGTAGTGGACGAGGACCGGGTCACCGTTCGAACCGGTGCCGGTGAGATCACCGGGTGTGTTCACGTTGTACGCCGGGATGCACATGTCCACGCCGCCGAGGGTGTTCACCGTCCGGCGGAACCCCTCGAGGTCGACGTAGAGGTAGTGGTCGATCTGCAGTCCGGTCAGGTTCGCCACCGTTTGCGCCACCAGCTGCGGCGCCCCCATGGCGAAGCCCTCCTTCGAAGGCCGTGTTGATCCGGTCGTGGCCTCTTCCCGGGATCGCGACCCAGAGGTCGCGCGGGAACGAGAGCACGATCGCCTTCTGGAGGCGAGGATCGGTGTGGACGAGCATGATCGTGTCGGCTCGGTTGGCGCCGCCGAGCGACTCGTCGGTCCCGAACTGCTGCCTGCTGCTCGGGCGACAGACCGGCACGGGAGTCGGAACCGAGCAGCAAGTAGTTGCACGCTTGGTCGACGCACGGCCCGGCCTTCGTACCTTCGGGCGCCACCGGGCGGCCGAGCCCTTCGTCCGTACCGACGTTCCGTGATCTGGACCCATCGAACGGTGAGCCCGGCGGTCACGAGTCCCGACGACCAGCGCCAGGGAGGCGGTCACCCCCACGAGGGCCCGCGCCACGGTGCCGTGCCCGGAGATGCGTTCTGCCATCGGTCATCTCCAGACTAGCCGGTGGCCCTGTTCGCTCCGTCGCGACCCTGTTGCGTTCCTGTGTTCATCGTCGAGCACGTCCGACCGGTGTCACGGCAGCGTCCGGGCGCAGGTCGTGCCCGGTCGCTCATGGGAATCGCCGAATCCCTCCGGTGTAGCCTGTCTCGT
This sequence comes from uncultured Actinomycetota bacterium, assembly GCA_963737525.1. Lineage (GTDB taxonomy): Bacteria > Actinomycetota > UBA4738 > UBA4738 > HRBIN12 > JAJNBA01. The sequence continues at coordinate 32,479 of CAVTTD010000005.1, read as the reverse complement.
CTATGGAGGAGGATCGACCGCCCGAGCGCGCGCCGGGTTAGGGCCATGGCAGGGAAGCACCCGTGAGCTCGCGAGCGCGTTGCGGGATCTCGCCACGCGCCTTCGGACCGAGCAGGGCGAGTGGTTGCCGCACGCCGATCCCGTCCTCGGTTCCGCCTCGCCCCTGGAAGCGAACTCTCAAATCGATCGTCTTCCGGTCCACACGGCCCGCCACGCGTCGGTACGACCGCCTGTCGGCGGATCTCGCGACGGTCGCGGCCGAGCTCGCCTATCGTCTCGCCGAGGCCGAAGAGGAGACGAAGAAGGCGAGAGGTGACTACGAGCGGCTCGAGCTGACGTTCGAGAGCTCACGCCGACCGGATCGTCGTCGAGCGGGAGCGCGGCGTGGTCGGAGATCTCGGACGAGTACTACTGGGCGTTCGAGCAGCGCATGCGCGGGAGCTCCGAGTCCGTGGAGGAGCGCCTCCGCGGCTACGGGGAACTCGTGGTGCCGTTGCTGAACGACGCTGAAGGCCGATCGAGGGTGATCGCTCGCGCTGGGTCGACCTCGGATGCGGCAAGGGGGAGTTCTGCGCGCTGCTTCGTGAATGGGGATGGGATGCGGAGGGTGTCGACGGCTCACCCGGCGCCGTCGAAGCCTGTCGCGCGCGTGGGATCGACGTGACGCTCGCGGACGTCCTCGACTACCTCGAGACCCGGCCCGACGACCCCGTCGGCGGCATCAGCGCGATCCAGCTGATCGAACACCTCCCGAGGCGTGCATGGGTTCGTCTCTTCCAGGAGATCCATCGGGCGCTGGGTCCCGGAGGGGCGCTCTTGCTCGAAACGATCAACGGCCAGAACGCGGATGCGGTCGCCGATTACTTCGTCGCCGACGTGACCCACACCTGGCCGGGACACCCGGAGACACTGAAGCTGATGGCAGAGCACGCGGGATTCGAGAAGGTCGAGGTGCGCTTCGTCAACCACGACCATCGAGGTCGCGCCCAGGACGTCGCGATCTGGGCGGTCAAGGCGGCCACGTGACCGGCCCGGGCAAGCACGAGGAGACTCGAGCCGGCGGATGATCCGAGGTATCCCGCAGCATCGGGATCGGCGCCGGAAGACGAGCGACGTCGCGGCGGGCCTGACGAGAGAGGTCTACTGGGCCGGCGACGGCGTCTCTCCGGTCCCGGCCGACTTCGGCTTGCTCGGCGAACGACTGGAGGCGTACGCCCATCAGATGCGTGTCGAGCAACGGCAGCTCGTCCCCGCCGACAGGACACTGTTCGGATCCTCCGCCGGCTGGAAGCACGGGATCAAGCTCTTCCTCTGGCGACTGACCCGGTTCTCGACGATGCGCTACGACCGGCTGCTCGCGGATCTCGCCGAGATGAACGCTCAGCTCGCGCGACGCCTCTCCGAAGCGGAGGAGGAGCTCGCGCGCCTGCGTGAGGACGTCGAGCGTCGCGACGGGTCGCGATCGTGAGGATCGCCGTCCTCCATCCCCAGACCGCGTTCACGAGAGGCGGGGCGGAGCTGCACGCCGAGGCCCTCGTCCGCGCGTTGAAGAGTGGCGGCCACGAAGCGGAGCTCGTCACGATCGCCGGGAAGTGGTATCCGGCGACCGAGCTCGCGCACCAGATGGCCGTCTGGCGCAGCTTCGACATCGCCGAGTCCAACGGCCTGAAGGTCGACGCGGTGATCGCGCTGAAGTTCCCGGCCTACCTGGCACAACACGAGCGGAAGATCGTCTGGTTGATCCACCAGCACCGTTCCGCCTACGAGCTCTGGGATCACCCGGAGTTCTCGGACCTGTCGCGTCAGGACGAGGGGCCCGCGATCCGGCAGCTCGTCTGGAACGCCGATCGTCTCGCATTGGGTGAGGCCAAGCGGCTGTTCACGAACTCGAGGAACGTCGCCGATCGCCTGTGGAACTCGCTCAGGTTGAAAGGCGAGGTGGTCTATCACCGATCTCCGGCCACCGACGTGCTCCTGGAGCGTCAGCCAACCGACCTCGGGGACTACATCTTCTATCCGAGCCGTCTCGAGTCCCTCAAGCGCCAGGCCTTGGCGATCGATGCGATGCGGCACGTCCGCACGCCGGTCAAGCTCGTGCTGGTCGGTCGCGGACCTCACGAGCGATTGCTCGGCGCCCAGATCCGGCTCCACCGGCTCCAAGATCGCGTGCGCATGGAGATCGGTGTTCCGGACGAGCGTCTCTACGAGCTCTATCTCGGCGCCCTCGGTGTGTTCTTCGGGGCCTACGACGAAGACTACGGGTACGTCACCATCGAGGGGTATGCGGCGGCGCGCCCCGTCGTGACGCTGACCGACAGCGGCGGACCGCTCGAGTTCGTCGAGGACGGAGTGACGGGGCTCGTCGCCGAGCCGACAGCGCGGGCGGTCGCGCAGGCGTTCGACCGGTTGTGGTCCGAGCGTGAGGCGGCGGCTGCCTGGGGGGAGGCCGGGAAGAGCGTTCTCCTCGATCGCGTCCCGGCATGGCCTGATGTCGTGGAGCGTCTCCTCGGATGAACCCGACCGTTCGACGGCTGGGAGGAAAGATCGCTCGACGCGTCGGGTTGCTCCCTCCGCCCCGCCCCTCCCGCCCGAGCACCAACGGGCGGCTCGCCTTCGTCGGCCCGATGCCCCCCGCAGCGACCGGGATCGCTTCCTACGACCACGCGGTGCTCGATGGTCTTCGCCGGATCGGGTTCCTCGAACGCCACCGGATGGACATCGTGTGGCCGGTGCGTCGGCGTCACCGTCGCTCCATCGGTGCCTACGACGTCGCGATCTACCAGATCGGCAACAACGTTTCGTTCCACGGCGACGTCTATCGACTGGCCTTCACCGCGCCGGGCCTCGTCGTCCTCCACGAGGTGGCCGTGGACGGTCTCGTCCGCGGCCTCCAGGCGATGGGGGATCCGCACGGACTCGACGCTGCCCGGGAGGCGGCGGCTCTGCGATCTCGGGTGACGGATCCCGACATCGCGCAGCACGAGCCACTCCAGAGTGGTGTGGTGCGCTGCCGTCGCCCGAGCCGCTCGCGGCATCGTGGTCCACTCGGAGTTCTGCAAGCGGTACCTCGAGACGGTCGGTGTTCGAACGCCGATCTTCACCGTGCCGCATCCGGTGGTCGAGGACCAGGCGTCGATGCGGCGGGCGGAGCCGCGCGCGCGCGAGCTCCGGTCGTCGCTCGAGGCGCGCGGTGCGCGCACGATCGTCGTCGCGCCCGGCGACATCAACGAGGCGAAGTGCCTCCCGGCACTCGTCGACGCGATCGCGACCCTCCCGCAGGACGTGCACGCCGCCATCGTCGGTCGACGGATCCCCGGCACCGATATCGACGCCACGATCGCTGCGCACGGACTCGGCGATCGGGTGACGGTGCACGCCGACGTCCCCGATGACGACTTCCGCGCCTGGCTCGTGGCGGCCGACATCGCGGTGGATCTGCGCTTCCCGCACCGAGGGGAGGTGAGCGGGTCGCTCTCGATGGCGATGGTCGCGGGCGTCCCGACGATCGTCTCCGCCACGGGGACGTATCTCGACATCCCCGAAGGGATGGTGGCGCGGATCGCGTCGGGTCCGGCGGATCCCGCGGAGCTCGCGGCGCGGATCTTGGAGTTGCGGGACGATCCGGATCGGCGCGCCCGGATCGGAGAGGCCGCGCGCACGCACATGAGCGCGGTCCGAGCGTCCGACGCAACCGCACGGGGCTACGAGCACGCGATCCTCGCCACGCGGAGCCTCGTGCTGGATCCCGCTCGGCAAGTGCTCGCCCGTTGGGCCTCGAACCTCACGGAGCTCGGTGTGGACGACGCCCTCGTCGGCGAGGGGTACGGCGTCTCCTACGCCAGGGCTCTCGACAGCTTCCGACCGCCGCGATGACCACGGAACGGTGTGACGCAACGCCCTTGCTACACTCGCGGCCTCGCCCGTGACCAGATCGTTCTCCTCGGCCGAGGATCCCCTTCGGCCGGGTTCGCACTCCGAAGGGAGCCCGCTCATCACCTCGATCCCCGACATCGAGCGGACGTCCGAGCCGCCACGCCTGCATGTGCGCTCCCGGTTCCGCGAGCTCCTCGCGCATCGCGAGGTGCTCGTGAACCTTGTCCGGAAGGAACTCAAGGTGAAGTACACGGCGTCTGTGCTCGGCGCCGTCTGGTCGTTGCTGAACCCTGTGGTCTTCCTGGCGGTCTTCTCGTTCGTCGTCAAGGTCCTGCGGCAACCTGATCCCGGACTTCCCCGTGTTCTTGCTGTCGGGACTGCTCGCGTGGAACTTCCTGTCGAGCGCGCTCCAAGCGGGGTCGCGGTCCGTGATCGACAACGCGAACCTCGTGAAGAAGGTGGCGTTCCCGCGCGAGATCCTTCCCCTCTCGGCGATCGGCGTCGCGCTGTTCGACTTCGTACTCCAGTCGGCCGTCCTGCTGCTGTTCATCGGGGTCTCCGGCCACGGCTTCCACCTCCCGGAGCTGTGGCTGTACCCGCTCGCGATCGCCGTGTTGATCGTCTTCGCGACGGCGACTCACCTTCTGGGTCTCGGCGATGAACGTCCGCTACCGCGATGTCGGCCATCTGTTGAACTTGGCCCTGCTCGTGTGGTTCTGGTTCACACCGATCGTCTATCAGGGATGGCTCGTCCAACAGAAGCTCGCGACGGTCACGATCCTCGGCGTCGACGCCTGGACCCTGTATCTCTTGAACCCGGCGACCGTGATCGTGCTCGGGTTCCAGCGGGCGCTCTACGCGATCGTCGTGCCCGGCCCCGGGAAGGATCCGATCCTCCCTCTCTTGAGCCTGCAGAGGCAAGCCGGCATGTTGGTCGCCGAGCTCGGCGTGTCCATCGTGCTCCTCCTGCTGGCGTGGCGCTCTTTCTTCGACCGGTCCGGCGACTTCGCGGAGGAGCTGTGACCACCGCGATCAGGATCGAAGGCATCTCGAAGGTGTTCCGGCTCTACCGAGAGCGTCCGACCACCCTCAAGCAACGACTCCTCTCGTCCCACTCGCGCTCCGAGGAGTTCTGGGCCCTCCGCGATGTGTCGTTCGACATCGCGGACGGGTCTTCCCTCGGTCTGATCGGCGCCAACGGCTCCGGCAAGACCACGTTGCTGAAATGCATCGCGGGGATCCTCCGGCCGAACGCCGGGACGATCACGTACCGAGGTCGTCTCGCGGCCCTCCTGGAGCTGGGCGCGGGCTTCCACCCCGACCTCACCGGGCGGGAGAACGTCTACCTCAACGCCTCGTTCCTCGGCCTGTCTCGGCGCGAGACCGATCGGATCTACGACGACGTCGTGGCGTTCGCCGAGCTCGAGGACTTCATGGACAACCAGGTGAAGTTCTACTCCTCCGGGATGTTGGTTCGGCTCGGCTTCGCGGTGGCCGTCCACGTGGACCCGGAGGTGCTCCTGATCGACGAGGTCCTCGCCGTGGGCGATGAATCGTTCCAACGACGGTGTCTCGATCGCGTCCGACGATTCCAATCGGAGGGTCGCACCATCGTGCTCGTCACGCACGCGCTCGACGTCGTGCGGGAGGTCTGCGACGAGGCCGTGATGCTCGACCACGGGAGGGTGGCCGCGATCGGCGGGCCGGACGAGGTCGTCCGCACGCTCCGGCATCGGTTGCTGAGCGACGACCCCTTGTTCGTTCCCGAGGAGGGAACCCGGGAGGTCGAGATCTCGGGGGTGGCGATCGAATCCGAAGGAGGGCTGCAGGACACGGTGCGTTCCGGGGAGGGATTCACGATCACCGTCGATCTGCGCTCGGACGTCGCGGTCCACGACGCGGCGGTATCGTTCGCCGTGGTGTCGGCCTCGACGAACCGTCCGGTGCTCGAGGGGAAGACATCGCTCCTCGGCGTCAGCATCGGCAGGGTCGACCGGAAGAAACGGGTCCGCTTCCGCATCCCACCGGCACCGTGGGCGAGCGGAGCCTACTTCGTGAGCGTCGGCCTGGATTCGCCTGATGGACGCCTGTACCACGTCCAGACGCAGCACTATCCGTTGACGGTCCCGGAGCTGGACCACCTCGTGATGCCGCTCGCGGTCCAACCGACCGTGGAGGTCGAAGACCTGTGACCGATCATCGATCCGACGCGATCGACGACGGTCGCCCCAGCCACTACCCCAGGGAGACGAGCCACGCCATGCTGATCGCCCTCATCCTGTTCTCCGTCACGCTCGCCGCCGTCGCTCAGCTCACGCTGAAACACGGGATGAACCAGGTGACCGCCAGCTCGGGGGCGCTGCGCCTCACGGCCGAGTCCTTCAACGACGTCGTGACGACGCCATCGGTCTGGGCGGGGCTGATCCTGTTCGGTCTGTCCGCGATCGTGTGGCTCGCCGTCTTGTCGAGGACGTCGCTGTCGTTCGCCTACCCCTTCGCCTCGCTGACGTACGTCCTGATCCTCCTCGCGGACCGCTTCGTGCTCGACCAGGAGGTGCCGGCGCTGCGCATCGCGGGGGTGGTGTTCATCATCATCGGGATCGTGCTGGTGGCGCAGACGCGCCACGCATGAGCCGTCCACGACCGCCTCTCGGCAGAGCGCCGGGTCCCTTCACGTGGGGAGGAGGGGCATGAAGGCCGTCGTCCTGGTGGGCGGCGAGGGGACGAGGCTCCGGCCGCTCACGGAGACTCTGCCCAAGCCTCTGCTCCCCCTCGTGGACAGGCCCATCCTCGATCACGTCCTCGACCATCTCGTGGCCCACGGCGTCCGCGAGGTGATCATGTCCTCGCCGTACCTCGAGGACGCGTTCCACCCGTTCATCGAGGCGAGAGGTGGTGATCCGAGGATCACCTGGATCACGGAACGCGAGCCGCTCGGCACCGGCGGCGCGGTCGTGAGCGCGCTCGATCACGTCGATGACGACGCCTTCTTCGCCCTGAACGGTGACATCCTCACCGACCTGGATCTGACGGCGATGCTCGAGAGCCATCGTGCGCGCGGTGCCGTGGCGACGATCGCGCTGCATCACGTGGAGGACGCGCGCGCCTTCGGGCTCGTGGTGACGGAGCCGACCGGGCGTGTTACCGAATTCCGTGAGAAGCCGCCCGATCCGATCTCGGGCGACATCAACGCGGGGACCTACGTCCTGGAGCCGGCAGCGCTTCGAGCGTGGCCCGCCGGGACCTACCTGTGGATCGAGGGGGAGGTCTTCCCGGCGCTGATCCGAGACGGGGCCATGGTGCACGGGTTCGATTCCGGCGCCTACTGGCTCGATCTCGGCACACCCGAGCAGTACCTCCGCGCCCACGTCGACCTGTTGGCGGGGCGGGTCCGAGGCGTCTCGTACGAAGCCCCCTGGGTGGGGCCGGGTGCCTCCGTCGATCCTTCGGCGCGCATCGGAAGATCGGTCGTGATCGGCGAGGCCGCACGCGTGGGGGCGCGCGCGGAGGTGGATGAAGCCGTTCTGCTGGAGGCGGCGGAGGTGGACGAGGAAGCCCGCGTGCTGCGCTCGATCGTGGGGTGGCGCGGAACGGTCGGGCGGGGAGCCACGCTCGTCGACTCCGTCCTGGGGGAAGGCGCCCATGTGCCTCCGGGCGTGACGCTCGAAGGCGTCCGGTTGGGTCCCGGCGCCGCGACTTCCTGAGGGCCCCTTCGGAGCGCGACCTCAACCGTCGGGCGAAATGAACCGATTGTGTAGGGTGTCCAACTCGACCCTGGGGCTCCTGATGCTTCGACGTGTTCGCTTGCTCGTCACCACAGCTGTGGTCGTCGCTGTGGTCGTCGGCGGGTCCGTGGCGAACGCGGCGGACACGTTCCGGTTCCACGGCTCCGGGTACGGCCACGGCATCGGGATGTCGCAATGGGGCGCGTACGGACTGGCCAACAGGGGCTGGTCCTACCAGCACATCCTCACGCACTTCTATTCGCGCACACGGGTCGTCCACTCCTCGACGCTACCGAGGAAGATCCGGGTCGGGCTCACGAGCGGCCGCACGAAGATCCACCTCGCCGCCAAGAACGGGCCGGTTCGCCTCTGGATCGAGGGTCCCGGCGCCACCTTCGTCGCGAAGATCCCTCGGGGCCAGACCTGGACGGTGTCCGCCGCGCGGGCCTCGCGGACGTACGCGATCCGAGATCAGACCGGCGTGCTCGTCGGCGGCGTCCGTTGGGGAGGGCCGGCTCGGCCTCTGTTCGCCACGTTCGCCGACACGGGTGCCCGCGTCTTCGTGCCCGAGACCGACGACGTCTGGCACCAGGGGTTCACCTACGCCTACGGGTTCCTCGAGTTCGATCTGATCGGCTGCGCGGATCGATGCGTCGAGCGTCTGACGATCGAGCTGCCGTTCGAGCGGTACCTGCGTGGTCTCGGTGAGATGCCGAGCAGCTGGCCCACCGCGGCGCTCCGAGCGCAGGCGGTCGGCGCCCGGACGTTCGCGACCTACAAGATCCGGCGGTACGGACTGCGCAGCGATTGCGACTGCCACCTCGTCGACGGTGCCGGCGACCAGGTGTACGTGGGATGGGGCAAGGAGGCCGGGGCCGACGGCACCCGCTGGACGGCGGCCGTCAACCAGACCGCGGGACAGGTCGTCACCTACAACGGTTCGGTCATCCAAGCGTTCTATGCGGCTTCGGACGGCGGGTACTCGGAGAACGTCGAAGACGTGTGGCACGGCGGGAACCCCGCCTACGCGATCCCGTACCTCCGAGGCGTCTGCGACCCGGGGGAGTACACGTCGGCGAACCCGTGGACCGACTGGATGAGGAGCTTCACCGCCTCGAGCGTGTCCTCCCGCCTGGGTCCCTACACGGGCGGCATCGGCACCATCACGCGGTTCACCGACGTGCGGCGGGGTGTCTCGGGCCGGATCGTGAGTGCGATCGCTCGTGGCACCGCCGGCTCCGCCGTCGTCGCCGGGAGCGAGCTCAGAAGTGCGTTGGGGCTGCCGGACGGCCGGGTCTGGATCAACACCGATCGCAACATCGTGGGAGCGGTTCGCGGGAAGTACGACGCCCTGATGTGCCGGCCGGGTCTGCCGCGATCGTCGGTGCTCGCCCTCAGTCATGGTTCCCGTCAGCTCTTCCAACGAGGCGGGATCTACCGCAACAGCCGCGTCGATCTGACGGTGTGGCTGAAGGGGGCGATCCACGACGAGTACCTCGGGGCGGGCGGGGCGAGCGGCCGTCTCGGCCTCCCGGTCTCCGACGCCGTTCGCACCGGCGCTGATGCACGCCGCGCAGACCTGCTCGTCGTGCCGCCGTCTCGTCCTCGAGGGCGGACGGATCTACTTCAAGGCGGGACTCGGCGCGCATGCGTTGTGGGGGCCGGTGCTCTCCGCGTACCTCGGGCGCGGCGGCGCACAGGGGGCACTCGGGTATCCCACGACCCGTGTGCAACGTGTCAACGGCGTGTCACGGGCGTCGTTCGAGCACGGGACGATCGCGTGTTCGAGCGGGTCGTGCGATGTGCAGCGTGGGCTGATTCCTCAGCAGGGTGACGGCGCCGTTCTCCGGTGCGTTCCAGGTGCACTCGAAGGCGGTCACGAACCCGTTGACGATCGTGGCGGCGTTGGCGGGACCCAGTGCGTCCGTGCCCCCGCCGACCGGGCACGATTGACGACGGTTCCACGCCGTGAGGGTCAGGGCTGTTTCGCCGGTGAGGTGCGGGATACGGAGCGAGGAAGGTGGCTCGATCGCCCCGCGCGATGGCGGCCAGCCGATCCACCACGGCCTTCGGGAGCCCGCCGTCACCCTCCGGCAGGTAGTAGATGAAGACGGCCCCGTGTTCCAGGGAATGGACGGCTCTCGTCTCCGGCGGTTGCGTGTCGTACACCTTCGGCGTCGGGGGCAGCGGCGACGGGTCGTGGTACCCGGAGGTAGCTGGCGTGTCCTTGTAGTTGTAGGGCTGCCCCGGCGCCAGGTGGAGCGAGCCGGCGCGGGCTCGCCGCAGGCTGCTCGACCGTGGTGCAGCCGGCTGCCTCCGCCGCTCGGATCGCGGGACGTGGGAGGTCGTTCGGGCCCTGGAAGCTCTGATACAGCCTGACGCCCACCACGGCGGCGATGGCGATCCCGAACGCCGTGAACGTGCGGCGGAACGACGCCGCGCGTCGCGCGCGCCGTCGCTCCACCTCCCGCACCCTCCGCGCCTCTTCCTTGCGCTCACGACGCTCGATGTTCGCGCCGCCGCGCGCCGTGGCGCTTCCGCGCGCCGCCGCGCTTCCGGGCGCCGCCGTCGCGCCGGCTGCGACGCGGACGCGGGCCGTTGGCGCGGTCGCTTCTTCTTCTTGGCCATCAGATCGCGGCGCCGGCTTCGGGCGCCTCGCCCTTGTAGTCCCGGCCGCCCGCGGTGGGGAAGCTGTATTGCGACGTGAAGTCGTACGCGACCGCCAGATCCACGCTCGCGCACGTCTGCAGGCGGTGCCACGCCGTGAGCGCCATCTGGGTGCCGTCCGGCAGGATCCCCGCCGGGTCCCCGGGGAAGTCGTACGGGGCCACGATCACGCGATCCTGACCCACCGCTGCGTCTTGGAGACGGCGGTCGTAGAAGTCGATCAGCTGCGCCACTTCGCTCGTCGATGCGGCCGGGTCGTACCAGATGACCGTGGCTCCGTGCTCGAGTGAATGGATCGACCGGTAGAGCTCCGACATCGTGAGGGAGTCGTAAACGCCCGCGGGAAGCGGCACGTCGGCATGCGGGCCGGAGGCGGGTGGCGTCGTCGGGTATTGGGACAGGGGCGGACCCGCGACGTTCCCGCCGCCGATGTGGACCCGGTCCTGATCGGCGGGGTCGAACGGAGTGGTCGTCGTCACGTCGCCGCACCCGGCCGCGTCGGCGGCTTGCCCGGCCTGCTGGAGGAGCTGCTGCGGCGTGGGGATGCCGCCGCCGGAGGACAACAGGGTGGCGCCGAGGATCCCCCCGACCACCAAGACGGCGCCGACCGCCATCACGAGCGTGCGCGTCCGCCGCTTCGAAGCCAGCCGTCGCTGGATCTCCTCACGCTCGCGCCGAGCTTGGTCCTTTCGCTCCGCTTTCGTCAGGCGCCGGCCTTGATCCGGCCTCCCTGGGGCGTCGTTGGTCAACCGCACTCCTCGATCACAGTCGCGGAAGCTTACCGGCAGCTGCGTCCGGGATGAGGGAGCCACGTTTGCGGCGGCCGCACGAGCGGCCTATCCTGCTCGCGCCTTCCCCCGGGTGCAGGACCGGCCGCTCGGCCGAAGGGGGGAGGGCGCGTGTCAGACACCAAGCACGACCGACTGGTGAGGGTGCCGACCGTGGAAGGCGGTGGCGGCCTCGACCGGTTCTTCAAGATCTCCGAGCGAGGTTCCAGCGTCCGGACCGAGGTCGTGGCGGGGATCACCACCTGGCTCACGATGGCGTACATCCTGTTCCTGAACCCGCAGATCCTCGGGGCGGTGACGGACTCGGCCGGGACGACCCTCGGGTTCCCGCAAGTGCTCACGGTGACGGCGCTGGTGGCGGGCGTCATGACCCTGGCGATGGGCCTGTGGGCGAACTACCCCTTCGCGATCGCCTCCGGGCTGGGGCTGAACGCGTTCGTCGCGTTCACGCTCGTCGCCGGGAGCGGCCTCACCTGGCCCGAGGCGATGGGCGTGATCGTCGTCGAAGGGCTCGTGATCACGCTGCTCGTCCTCACCGGATTCCGGAACGCGATCCTCAACGCGATCCCGATGGACCTGAAGCGGTCGATCGCGATCGGGATCGGGCTCTTCCTCACGATCATCGGGCTGGTCAACGCCGGGATCGTGGTCCAGGCGGAGACCGCGGTCCCACCCCTCGGGATCACGACGAACTTCACCTCGCTGCGGATCTTGACGTTCGCGATCGGGCTGGCTCTCTGCTCGATCCTCGTCGTTCGCAAGGTTCGGGGCGGTCTCCTGATCGGCATCATCGGGACGACGATCATCGCGGCGATCGTCAACGGGATCTGGGGTGACAACGCGATCTGGGACGCCGTCGGACCGGGGATCGCCCAGGTGCCCGATTCCGTGACCGCCACCCCGGACTTCAGCCTCCTGGGGAACTTCTCGTTCGGGTTCTTCGCGGCCCTCGGGTTCTGGTCGGCGATCGTCCCGGTGTTCGCGGTCATGCTGTCGGACTTCTTCGACACGATGGGGACGGCGGTCGGGCTCGGTGAGGAGGCCGGTCTGCTCGACAGCGAGGGGAAACTGCCGAACATGAACCGCGTGCTCCTCGTCGACTCGCTCGCCGCCGCGGCGGGGGGCGCGGCGAGCGCGTCGTCGAACACCACGTTCATCGAATCCGCCTCCGGGATCAGCGAGGGCGGACGGACAGGGCTCGCGTCGGTGGTGACCGGCGGGTTGTTCCTCCTCTGCGTCTTCCTCTCGCCACTGGCAGGAGTGATCCCGCCTGAGGCCACCGCCCCGGTCCTGGTCATCGTCGGGTACTTCATGATGCGAGGGATCGGCGAGATCGATTGGCGCGATCCCGCGATCGGGATCCCGGCGCTGCTGACGATCGGCTTGATGCCGTTCACCTACTCGATCACGAACGGGGTCGGTGCGGGCTTCATCGCGTACACGGCGATCAAGGTGATGCAGGGCAAGTTCCGCGACGTGCATCCACTGATGTACGTCGTGACGGCCGGCTTCCTCTTCTACTTCCTGAGAGGAGTGCTGGCTTAGTCGAGCCAGTCGATCGCGTCGGTCGGATCCGGAGGGCGGGGCCGCGAGGCCCCGCCCTCCCGCATCGCGGCCCACGGCCACGATGCCGAGTGGGCGCCAGTCCCCGCCGAGCGCCAGCGCGGCCCTCGTGGCCTTCGCGTCGAGGGATGTGTTCGGGTCCCACGACCATCCGACGCCCTGGGCGTGCAGGGCGACCGTGAGGCCGCGGATCACCGCCCCGGCCGATAGCAGGGCCGCCTCCTCCGAGCCCACAGAAGCGGTCCGCGCGCAGACGCACGAGCAGGGTCGGCGCCGTCCGAAGGGAGTCACTCGCCGACGTGGAGATGGCGAGCCGCCGCCTCGCCGCCGGCGAGTCCACGGCCACGATCGACCAGTCTCCCGGAGGAGCGGCCGCGGCGGCGGCGGCCACCGCGATCTCGACGATGTCCCGCGACACCTCGCCCGGTCCGAACAGGTCGCTCGGTTGCGCTGCGGAAACGGCCACGATCGCCGACTCCCGGAACAGGTCGTCCTCCGGTCGGCGCACCAGGGCGCGCGCGGGTCCCGGCGGCGCGTCCCCGGTCGACCCGTCCAGCCCGCGCACCAGCGCCGCCGGGACCCGCGCGGTCTTCGTCATCACCAGGCCGCTCGCCGCCGCCACCGCGTCGGCGAACGCCACCAACGTCGTCTCCAGTGCTCTGCCGTGGTCGTCGACGGTGCCCCGGAGATCCACCAGGGATGGCAGGCCCGCGCAGCCGAGGGCGACGTCGACGACACCCTCGCGCCAGGGACGACCGAACGTGTCGGTGATCACCACACCGAGGCGGGACAATCCGAGTCGAGACGAGAGCTCCTTCTGGAGCCGCTCGGCGCTCGCGTCCGGATCCTCCGGCAGCAGCGTGAGGAAGCCATCCCGGACGTTGGAGGCGTCGACGCCGGCGTTCGCACAGACGAAACCGTGCCGGGTTCGGGTGATCAGGAGGTCGCCACGACGGGCCACGACACCGACCGACTCCCGCTCCACCCACGCCGCGCGGTCTTCCCCGGGAACCACGCGCCCCTCGGCCTTGGAGACGATCTTCTGCGTGACGGCCACGATGTCCCCGTCGATCGCTCCGTTCGCCGCGAGCGGCGGCTCCAGGAGTGCCGCGAGGTCGTCGCCCGGCTCGACCTCCGGGAGCCCTTCGAGCGGGATCAGCTCGATCGTCATGCGAGCGCCGCGAGCGCCGCACCGGCCAGTCGCTCCGCGACCTCGTCGTCGCGCATCACCGTGTCCGTGACGGTCACGCGGGCCCCGGCCTCGTCGCGCACTCGACCCGCCAGCCGCGCGTCGGCTTCGTCGATCACCCACGCGTCGAGGAGACCCTCGTAGGCCATCGCGGCGCCGGCCGCGGAGACCTCGAGTCCGACGACGGGCATCAGACGATCCGCCATCCCCGCCAGGGGACGCCCACCGACGATCGGCGAGATCCCCACGACCGGTCTCGCGGCGACCGCCTCTCGCAGTCCTTCGATGGCGAGGATCGGACCGATCGACACGACGGGGTTCGACGGACAGATCACGACCGCCTCCGCCTCGGCGATCGCCTCCATGCACGCCCGGAGCCGGTGAGGCCGCGCGCACCCCCTCGAAGCGGATCGCCTTGACGTCGTCGCGGGCCCCGCGAGCGACCCAGTATTCCTGGAAATGGAGGTCCAGCTCCCGGCCGAGATCGACGACGTCGAGACGGGTCTCGACCGGCTGGTCGCTCATCGGAAGGATCGTGGACGCGATCTCGAACCGTGCGGCGATCCGCTGCGGTCACCTGGGAGAGGGTGAGTCCGGCGGCGAGCGACCGCGTTCGGAACAGGTGTGTCGCGAGGTCGAGGTCCCCGAGCCCGAACCAGGCGGCTTCCGGGTCGAAGCGCCGGAGCTCCTCGGTGGCCCGGAAGGTGTCGTCGCGCCGCCCCCACCCGCGTTCGCGATCGAAGGCGTCGCCGAGCCAGTAGGTGACGGAGTCGAGATCGGGGCACACCCGGAGGCCGTGCACGTCCAGGTCGTCGCCCGTGTTCACGACCGCGGTGACGTCGGCCGGCGGCACCGCGCGAACGAGACCGCGCAGGAACTTGCCCGCGCCGACACCTCCGGCGAGTGCGACGACTTTCACGGAAGCAGAGCGTAGTAGCCTCCGGTCGTGGCGGCCGTGATCGACTCACGCTCTGCGACGGGCGCTCGCGCGTGCCGACCAGGGCAAGGGCCTGTCCGAGGACGAGGCGGCGGCCCTGATGGCGGCGAGAGGTGAGGACCTCGTGCGGTTGCAGTCGGTGGCCGCGCACCTCCGCGATCTGGGCGCCGGCGATCGCATCACCTACTCGCGCAAGGTCTTCATCCCGCTCACGATGCTCTGCCGCGATCATTGCCACTACTGCACGTTCGCCAAACCGCCGGCGCGACTCGACGCGCCGTTCCTGACGCCGGAGGAGGTGCTCGTGATCGCGCGGGCAGGCCGAGCGCGGGCGTGCAAGGAGGCGCTGTTCACCCTCGGTGACCGGCCGGAGGAACGCTACGACGTGGCGCGCGAGTGGCTGACCGCGCGCGGGTTCGCGTCGACGCTCGAGTACGTGCGCGCGACCGCGATCAGCGTGATCGAGGAGACCGGCCTCCTGCCGCACCTGAACCCCGGCGTGATGAGCTACGAGGAGCTCGCTCGGCTGAAGCAGGTGAGCGCGTCGATGGGACTGATGCTGGAGACGTCGTCGGATCGTCTCTCCTCGAAGGGCGGCCCGCATTTCGGTTCCCCGGACAAGCACCCGGCGGTTCGCCTCCGAACGATCGAGGACGCCGGCCGGCTCGCGATCCCGTTCACCACCGGCATCCTGGTGGGGATCGGCGAGGACGCACATGAGCGGGCCGCCTCGGTCTTCGCCATCCGAGAGCTGCACCGCCGGTACGGGCACATCCAGGAAGTGATCGTGCAGAACTTCCGCGCGAAGCCCGGAACGGCGATGGCGGCCGCGCCCGAACCGGAGGACGAGGAGTTCCTCGCCGCCGTCGCGACGACGCGCGTCGTGATGGGGCCGCACGTGAGCGTCCAGGCCCCGCCCAACCTTTCCGACGCGGCGCAGCAGTTGCGACTCCTGGACGCGGGCATCAGCGATTGGGGTGGCGTGTCGCCGCTCACGCCCGATCACGTGAACCCCGAGCGGCCGTGGCCGGCGATCGGATCGCTCGCCGCCACGACCGCCTCACGCGGCAAGACCCTTCGCGAGCGCCTCACGATCTATCCCCGGTTCGCGGGGAGCCCCGATCCCTATCTGGCGGGCAAGATGCGGGCCCCCGTCGCCGCCCTCCTCGGTGACGACGGCCTCGCGGTCGAGGGGGCGGTGCCGGAGCCGGTGGGCTGGCAGGACCCCGACGTCACGTGGAAGCCCCGGACGATCGATCTGACCTTCGCGAAGGGCTCCGAGGCCGGCCTGCGAGCCGACGCCGGCGCGGTGTACGGGGAGATCCCCGCGGAGGACGCGATCACCCGGGCGTGGGGCGCTCGAGAGGTCGCGCCCGAGCGCCTCGGCGCCGAGGTCAGAGAGGCTCTCCGGCGGGCCGAGCGGCACGACCCCATCTCGGACGAGCAGGCGCTGGCCCTCTTCCAGGCGGAGGGCGCCGATCTCGACGCCCTCCGCCGGGTCGCCGACGGCCTCCGGGAGGAGGCCGTCGGCGACGTCGTCACCTACGTGATCAACCGGAACATCAACTTCACGAACGTGTGCTACGTCGGCTGTCGCTTCTGCGCGTTCGCGCAGCGGGAGGTCGATCCGGAGGCCTACACGCTCACGCTCGCGGAGGTCGCCGACCGGGCGGCGGAGGCGTGGGCCGAAGGAGCGAGCGAGGTGTGCATGCAGGGCGGGATCCATCCGGACCTGCCCGGCTCCTTCTATCTGGACCTCCTCGATGCGGTGAAGGCGCGAGTCCCCGGGATCCACGTGCACGCCTTCAGCCCGATGGAGGTCCTGAACGGAGCCACCAAGATGGGGGTGTCCTTCCGGGAGTTCCTCACCGCGTGCAAGGAACACGGGCTCGGGACGATCCCCGGGACCGCGGCCGAGATCCTCGACGACGAGGTTCGGTGGTTGCTCACGAAGGGCAAGCTCCCCGCAGACACGTGGGAAGAGATCGTCCGAACCGCCCACGACGTCGGGATCCGAAGCTCGTCCACGATCATGTTCGGACACGTCGATGCCCCGCCGCATTGGGTCGCCCACCTGCGCCGGATCGCCCGGATCCAGCAGGACACGGATGGCTTCACGGAATTCGTCCCGCTCCCGTTCATCCACCGGAACGCGCCGATCTACCTGGCGGGCCACGCGCGACCCGGTCCCTCCTTCGAGGACAGCGTGCGGATGCACGCGGTCGCGCGGATCCTGCTCGACGGAGTTATCCCCAATGTGCAGGTGTCATGGGTGAAACTCGGTGTCGAAGCGTCGACCTCGATCCTCGAGTCGGGGGCGAACGACTTCGGAGGGACGTTGATGGAGGAGACGATCAGTCGGATGGCCGGGGCCGGATGGGGGATCCGGATGACGCCGGAAGAGTTCGACGACGCGATCCGTTCGATCGGCAGAACGCCCGCCGTGCGTACGACGACGTACGATCGGATCGCGACGAAAACCGCCTCGTGACCCGAACACGTCAGGCCACCTGACGGTAATGGTCATCCAGACTGACGACAGAGTTTCTTCGCTGAAAGGGTTGCACTCGTGCTTCCACTTGGGGACGATTACGTCCGATGAGGGTCGGGGCAGAGAATCACCTGAAATTCCCTCTTGCCAGGGAGGCGGTTCTTCCCTCAGAATCACACGTATGTGATTTGGGGGGGAGAGCGGCATGCATCACTACATCCCATGGCAGGAACGGGCGAGGTGTCGGGACCACGACCCTGAGGTCTTCTTCCCCGAAAAGGGGGGATCGTCGAGGGAGGCCAAACGCATCTGCTCGGAGTGCCCCGTTCGGATCGAGTGCCTCAACTACGCGCTTCGCCGCGACGAGCGGTACGGCGTGTGGGGCGGGATGAGCGAACGGGAACGACGGCGCCTCAAACGGATGGCGTCGTAACCCAAGACCCTTCGTAACCACGGAGGAAAGGGGGACGGGAATGGCAGCACGCAAGACAGCCGCAAGGAAGAGGCCTGCCGCCAAGAAGACGGCAGCCCGCAAGCCGGCCAGGAGGAAGACCGCCGCCAAGAAGACGGCAGCCCGCAAGCCGGCCCGCAGGAAGACCGCCGCCAAGAAGACGGCAGCCCGCAAGCCGGCTCGCAGGAAGACGCACGGCGAAGAAGACGGCGGCTCGCAAGCCGGCCCGACGGAAGAAGACGGCCGCCCGCAAGCCGGCTCGCAGGAAGAGCACGGCGAAGAAGACGGCGGCTCGCAAGCCGGCCCGACGGAAGAAGACGGCCGCCCGCAAGCCGGCCCGCAAGAAAGCAACGGCACGCAAGCCGGCTCGCAGGAAGAGCGCAGCCAGGAAGCGCTGAGCTCGAGCTCGTCGCGTCACGAAGGGGGGCGGACACCGCCCCCCTTCGATTTCTCTCCGAGCGCCGCTGCTAGGCTCCCCGCCGCGCCCAGGCGCTCACCCGGATGACCTCGCCCGCCACCGCAGCCGTCGCGTCGACCGGCACGTCCGATCCCAGCGTGCTCGCACTGATCGTCGTCGGTCCGGGCGCGTGGCCGTCGCTGCGAGATTGCCTCCTCTCGGTCGCCCACCAGTCATATCCACGCGTCGGCGTACTCGCGGTGGATGACGGTGCGGACCCGGAGGTTCGAGAGATGCTCCACGGGTCACTCGGATCACGACGCGTCCTGAAGAACGAGGAGAGACTCGGTATCCGCCCGTTCCGTGCGCGCGGCGCTCGATCGTCCGGTCGCGAAAGCCGCGGACTTCGTTCTGATCATCGATCCGCGCGCGGAGCTCGACAGGGATGCGGTCGGTCGCCTCGTCGAAGCCGCGATCGGGATCGGCGTCGAGAACGTCGGGATCGTCGGCGCCAAGATCGTGGATCGGGATCATCCGCGCTCGCTGCGGGACATCGGCCGCTCGTCGGATCGATTCGGCCATCCGTCGTCGTCTCTCCAGCCCGGCGAGATCGATCAGGGACAGTTCGATCGTGTCCTCGAGGTGATGTGCGTTTCGTCGGCGGCGATGTTGATCGCGCGAGATGCGCTCGATCGAACGGACCTGTTCGACGAGCGGCTCGATCGTGAGCACTCGGATCTGGACTTCTGTTGGCGTGCGCGCGTCGCCGGCTACCGGATCCTGATGACGCCGCTCGCTCGCGTGCGCCTCGCCGGGGGGGCGGAGGACGCCGCATCGGTCGCGCCGCCGGCACCGCGCGGTCCGAGGTATGAGGAAGACCGGTCGGCCATCGCCGCGATGCTCAAGAACTACTCACTTCCTTCTCTCCTGTGGGTCGTGCCGGCGGCGCTCCTGCTCGGAGCCGTGCGCTTCGTGTACCTCGTGCTCGGTCGACGGTTCGAGGAAGCGGTCGACGTCGCGGCCGCGTGGGGTTGGAACCTCGCCCACCTCCCCGGCACCCTTTCCCGGCGGCGGCGGGCGCAGAAGGCACGGCGTGTTCGCGACCGAGCCCTCCGGCGCTTCATGGAGTCCGCCGGCTTCCGCTCGCCACGCTGGTTCGCCACGGCCGAGCGGATCCTCGAGGAGCAGCGCGCGATCGACGAAGCCGACGAGGGCGAGCCGATCCAGCGGCGACTCCGTGACAGGACCGCCTCGCTCGTTGGCTCCCATCCGGTGATCGTCGCCTCGTTCCTCGCCGTGCTCGTCGGCGCGGTCGCGGTGCGTGAGCTCGTCGCGGCGGGGTCGCTCGCCGGCGGGGCCCTGCCCGGCTTCCCCGATCGGGCGGCGGACCTGTTCGCGGAGCTCGCCTCGGCCGTGCGATCCACGCCGCTCGGAGGGTCCGCTCGCTCCGAGCCCGGCCCTCGGGGCCTTGGGGGCCCTTTCCATCGCCACGCTCGGCGACCCGCACCTCGCGCAGAAGGCGATCTTGATCGCCGGGCCTCCGTTGGCGGCGATCCTGATGTATCGCGCGACCGTTCGCATGTCCGTCCGCCCGGGACCGGCCGTCCTGGCCGCCGCCGCCTATGGACTCGGCGCGCTGACGCTCTGGGCGTTCTCCGATGGGCGCTTGGGACTCCTGATCGCCCTCGCGGTGCTGCCCGCCGCGGCGGAGCGGATCGAAGCCGCGTTCTCCCGGGCGGAGCCGCCGGGGGGCAGACCCCGCTTCGTGGCCGGCTTGGCCGTCACGCTCGCGGTCGGCGTCGCGTCCTACCCCGGGATCCTGTTGGCGATCGTGGTCCTCGTCGTGATCCGCGCGCTCACCGGTCCCGACCGCGGCCGCGGCCTCCTGCTGACGGGGTCGGCGGCGATCGGCGCCGCGGTGCTGGTCTTCCCCTTCGTCCCCACGCTTCTCGCGGACGGAGGCCGCGCGCTGTCATCCCTCGTAGGGACGACCGAGCCGGAGCGCCTCGCGAGGTTGGCGCTCGGGTCCGGTCCTGGGACCTGGTCGGTCGCAGCGTTCCTCCCGATCGGAGCCATCCTCGGGCTCAGCCTCGTCCGAGGCGAGCTGCGTGGCCCGGCCGCGCGAGCCGCGGTCGCCGGGGGCGCAGGTCTCATCCTGTCGTGGCTCGCCGCGGCGAACTACCTCCCCCCGGCGCTCTCGAACGCGCCGGCCTTCGCGGCCTTGGCGGCCGTCTCGATGGCCAGCCTGATCGGGTTCGGTCTCACCTCCTTCACCGTGTCGCTCCGGTTCGAGTCGTTCGGCCTCCGGCAGGTCGCGGGAGGGCTGCTCACGCTCGTCCTCGCTGCCGGACTCCTGCTGCAGTCGCTCTCCGCGATGGTGGGGACGTGGGACGTCGGCCGCCCGGAGGAGCGCATCCCGCCCGCCTGGGCGGTCGTGAGCGGGGCGTCCGAGGGATCCTTCCGTGTCCTGTGGCTCACGGGAGATCGCGGCGACGGACTCCCGCCGCCAGCGGGCGATCCCCAGCGACGGCTGGAGGCGGGCGACGCGACGATCCGCTACGCGGTCACGGACCGGTCGGGAGCGACCGTGCTCGACACGGGACGGCCGCTCTCCGGCCCCGGTTCGGAGCATCTCGAGCGCGCGCTGGCAGAGATCCTCGGAGGGACCACTCGACACGGGGGTGCCCTCCTCTCGCCTTTCGGGATCCGCTTCGTGGTTGCGGACAACGGAGCGCTTCCGGTGGCCGCCCGAGAGACGCTCGATATGCAGTTGGATGTGAACCTCCTGCCGGCGACGGGGTTCACGATCTATCGGAACGCGTCGGCCATCCCGCCTGCCGCGATCCTCGAGACCCAGCGTGGTGACCGGGAGATCATGGGTGTCGGCGACCCTTCCACGATCGCGATGTGGCAGCCGGTTCCCGCCGTTCCGCTCGCGCCGACGTCCGGAGGTTGGGACGGACCGGCGATCCCCGGGACCGTCTTCCTTTCACTCGAGTACGACGCTCAGTGGGCGCTCCGAGGTGACCCGGCTGAACCGGAGGTGGCCTTCGGCTGGGCGACGAGCTTCCAAGCCGGCGGCGCCCCCGTGCAGGTGCGACATGAGGGTGGCCTCCCGGCGCAGATCCAGGTGGGTCTGCTCGCGCTCCTCTGGCTGGCCGCGCTCTGGGTCACGAGGAAGCCGGTGGCTCGATGAGCGATCCTCGCGTCCGGCCCGTGCGGGGGCAGGCCTTGTTCGCCCTCGCATCGGTCGTCGTCATCGTGGGGGCCCTCGCGTGGCTCGACCGATCCGGGCCACGGACGCCGGCGCCGCTGCCGGTCGGCACGGCGGCGTCCGGAGCGTGGATCTGCCCACACGGTGGCGGATCGGAGCTGGCGGTGGTGCTGTACCTCGCGAACCCCGGCTCGACCCCGGTGCACGCGAGGGTCACCGAACTCGGTTCGGACCGGGCGGGATCGTCGGAGAGCTACGACGTCGCGGCGGGGAGCACCCTGCGGATCGAAGAGGCTCCCGAGGACCGTGGCGGCGCCACCTACATCGAGTACTTCGGCGGGTGGATCGGCGCTGGCTGGGTGGCCTCCACCGACGACGGCGTGGCCGCCGAACCCTGCGCGGCGGATGCAGCCACGCGATGGTTCCTTCCCGACGGCACGACGCAGCTCGGTGAGGAGGCGTACGTGATCGTGGCCAACCCGTTCGCCGTCGCCGCCGTGATGGATGTCGTCCTGTACACGTCGGACAACGCACCGATCAGGCAATCCGAGTGGACGGATCTCGTGGTCCCGGCACGCCGGAGCATCGCCTTGCACCTCAACAGGCTGAGCAAGGGAGAGCCGGTGGTCGCCGCGGTGCTCGACGTGACGGTGGGTCGCGTCGCCGCCGCGTCGCTCGGGGTGAGCGATGGCACCAAGGTCCGGAGCACATTGGGCTGGACGGAGCCGGCGACGGAAGCGACGTTCCCGCTGATGCAGGGATCCGGTCAGACCGAGCTCCTGCTCCTTTCCACCGGCGGAGAGTCGATCCGATTCGGCGCCACCGAGTTGAGCGAGGGGCAGCCCCGACCCGCCGGCGGGCTCACGGAACAGGAGCACGGCCCGGCCGCGGCGCGCGCCTACGCGGTCCCGGTGGAGCCGGGCCCGGGGGCCATCGACCTGTTCACGCTGGAGCACGCCCCGGTCGTCGCTGCGCTGCGCGCCCGGGGACCGGGGGAGGACTTCGGTGCCACCGCCGGTGCGGTCACCGCAGCCGAGGGGTGGCTCGTGCTGCCGGCGACCGCTCAGGCCCCCGCGACGCCGGGTGCCGTCCTGGTGAACGACGGCGATCGAGATCTGGTCGCGACCGTCCGGCTCCTCCCTTACGAAGGCGGCACGGCGGCCGCGCCCGTGACCGTTCCCGTGCCGGCCCACTCGGCGGCCGCCGTGCCGCCGGAGTTCTGGGCGTCTTCCCCCCGGGCGGCGTTGGTGATCCGTTCGGACGGGGGTCCCCTCGTGGCGCTCGCCGCATCGATCTCCGGACGTACCTCCGGGTTCGCCTTGAGCATGGGCGTGCCGTTCCCGCCCGGGTCCTAGGTGTGCGCGCGGGGGAGGGTTGCGTCTTGACGTATCATCTTTGCCCCGGACACGGTCCGGATCCCGATCGTTGATCGCCCCATGGCCAGAGGACGTCACGAGACACGCGCAGGCCGCACGCGATGGCCGCTGATCGTCGGACTCGCAGCCGGCGTGCTCATGCTTGCCCTGGGCGGCGTGGCGTACGCCGCCTACCGCTACGACCAGGCGAACGCCGGCCGGATCCTCCCCGGTACCAAGGTCGACGGCGTGGACGTCTCGGAGATGACACGCCGCGAGGCGGTCGCCGCGGTGCGGGCTCACGCCAGTCTCGACCTCGATCGAGAGATCGTCGTCGTCGTCGAAGGCGAACGCTTCACGACGACGCCGAGACGCCTGGGGCGCCGTGCTTCGATCGGCCGTGCGGTGGACGAGGCCATGAAGGCATCGGAGCGATACGGCTGGGTCGAACGGTCTTGGCGGCGGTTCCGGGACGACCCCGTTCACGTCGATATCGCGCTCGCTGCCGCTGGCGACCGAGGGGTGGACGGGTTCGTCCACCGGACCGCGCGGAAGGTCTCGGTCGATCCGCGCAACGCGTCGATCGGGATCGGGGATGACGGAGGGCTGGCGTTCCGTGGGTCCAAGCCGGGGGCGGCCCTCGACGTCCACCGCGCCGAGCGACTTCTGTCGACGGCGCTCGACGACGGTTCTTCGCTCGTCCGGTTCTCCGTGCACTCGGTCGCGGCCAAGATCAACCCGCGGACGATGGGGCCGACGATCGTGGTGCACGTGGACACCAACCGCCTCGATCTCTACGAGGGATTCAGCGTCACGCACAGCTGGGACGTCGCCACGGCCAAGCCGGGATACGTCACACCGGTCGGCGAGTGGACGCTCTATCAGAAGCGCGAGAACCCCACCTGGTACAACCCGGCGCTGGACAGCTGGGGCGCGGGACTGCCCGCGGTGGTTCCCGGCGGACCCGGGAATCCGATGGGCACACGAGCCTCTGTACATCACGGCGCCGGGCCTGATCAGGATCCATGGGACGACGACTCCGGATTCGATCGGGCGCTACGCCTCCCACGGCTGCATCCGGATGCACAACGAGCAGGTCGAGGAGCTCTACGATCTCGTTCCCGTCGGCACGAAGGTCATCATCCTCGGGTTCCGACCCTCGTGGGCCTCGGAGGGGGACTTCCCGGACACGCCGGACGGCTCGGACACGGTCGCCTGACCTCTGACGCTGAACCTCCCCCGAGGTGCTTGCATCGGCCGCGGCTCCGCATAGCCTGCTGCTCATGCGACGCTGCGCACGCATGAGCTGCTCGGACGAGCCGGTGGTCACGATCGCCCTCCGCTACGCCGATCGCAAGATCCTGATCGGGGAGCTCCGGCCCGAACGTGACCCTCGTCTGCTCGATCTGTGCGCTCGACACCTCGCCGCGATGACCCCGCCCGTAGGGTGGCTGGTGGATGATGCCCGTCTGGCGGACCTCGCGGCCGGGCGCCACTGACTAGCCATTTCAGGCCAGACAGCGAGACTTTCGGCGACGGCCCCTCTCGGGCGTGGGTGAGCGAAGAATGACTCCCGGGTGTCTGAGTTCTGGCGGGCTGCCCTGTTACGGTCCGACCATCCCAAATGGAGCGTGTCTAACGGAGCGTGCATGATGCCCAAGACCAGCAGCTGCCCCGAGTGCCATCAAGGTGACGTGATCTCGATCTCGATGAACGTCAGCGGCCGCGACCTGTCCTTCTCGACGTGCCACGCCTGTGAGGCGAAGTGGTGGCATCGCGACGGCGAGCAGGTCGTGCTGGCGGAGGTCATCGACACCGTCGTTCAGACCTAGCCTGACGTCCGCCGCAGCCGCTCCGTAGGATGGCGGCGGTGGACCTCTCCGGCGTCTTCAAGGCATACGACGTTCGCGGTGTCGTCCCCGACGAACTCGATGCCGATCTTGTCCGGCTGATCGGCGCGGCGTTCGCGACCTGGAGTGGGGGGCCGGAGATCCTCCTCGGACGCGATTGCCGGCTGTCATCACCCGAGCTCGCCGCCGCGCTGACCGAGGGAGCCACGTCGCTCGGCATCGACGTCATCGACCTCGGGCTCGCGTCGACCGATCTCCTGTACTTCGCGTCCGGTTCCTTGGACCGGCCGGGGATCATGATCACCGCCAGCCACAACCCCAAGGAATACAACGGGTTGAAGTTCTGCCTCGCCGGCGCGAAACCCGTCGGGGAGGACTCGGGTCTCGGTGAGATCAGGGCGCTCGTGGAGAAGGGTGAAGAGATCCTGGGAGCGCGGCACGGTTCGGTCCGACCGCAGAACGTCCTCGGCGCGTACGTGGATCACGTGCTCTCGTTCACCGACGTCGAGGCGATGCGTCCACTCACGATCGCGGTCGACACGGCCAACGGCATGGGCGGACTCGTCGTGCCACCCGTCATGGAGCGGTTGCCCGTGACGCTGCATCACCTGTTCGCGGAGCTCGACGGGACGTTCCCGAACCATCCCGCCGATCCGATCGACCCGGCGAATCAACGAGATCTGAAGAAGGTGGTCCTCGAGCACGGAGCGGACGTGGGGATGGCGTTCGATGGTGACGCGGACCGGGTGTTCCTGGTGGATGAGCGTGCGGGGGACGTGAGCGGCTCGCTCCTGACGGCGCTCGTCGCCGCCGCGATGCTGGAGCGCACGCCCGGCGCGAAGATCGTCCACAACGTGATCTGCTCGTGGACGGTTCCGGAAGTGATCCGGGAACACGGCGGCGTCCCGATCCGAGCCCGTGTCGGTCACTCGTTCATCAAGCAGGTGATGGCCGAGACGGGCGCCGTTTTCGGGGGCGAACACTCGGGCCACTACTACTTCCGGGACAACTACAACGCCGATTCCGGTCTGATCGCGGCCGTGATCGCCCTGGGAGAGCTGTCGAAGTCGAACCTGACCCTGTCGCAGCTCCTGGAGCCGTACCGCCGGTACTTCTCCTCCGGGGAGATCAATTCGCGGGTGGAGGACCCCGTGGGGAAGATCGAGGAGATCGCCGATGCGTTCCGCGACGGCCGCCAGGACCGTCTCGACGGGCTGACGGTAGAGTTCGACGATTGGTGGTGCAACGTTCGGCCTTCCAACACCGAGCCGTTGCTGCGACTGAACGTGGAGGCGAAGATGCCCGAGCTCCTCGCCGCCAAGACCGAGGAGCTGATCGGGTTGATCGAGGGAGAGGAAGAGGGGAACGAGTCGTGACGCTCGATGCGGAGCTGCTGGAGATCCTCGTGTGTCCCAACGATCGTGGGGACGTGGACTACCTGGAAGACGAGCAGGTGATCGTGTGCCGCACCTGCGGGTACCGGTATCCGGTCCGCGACGGGATCCCCGTGATGCTGATCGACGAGGCCGAGAAGCCCGGCGGTGCACACGGAGCCAAGCCGGGAAGCACCAAGCGATGACCGTCGACCTGGACGACGCCACGGCGGTCCAGGACCAGGATCCGGCCGGGATGTTGGCGGCGATCGGAGACCTCGGCTCGCATTGCCGCGACGGCTACGCCCAGGGTGCGGATGCGAGCGGTCTTCCCGACCTCGCCGACGTGCGCAGCGTGGTGTTCTGCGGCATGGGTGGTTCCGCGGTCGCCGGTGACGTCCTGCGATCGGTCTTCCGCGACCGGCTCGGCGTGCCGGTCGAGGTCAACCGATCGCCGGAGCTGCCCGAGCACGCCGGTCCGCACTCCCTCGTGGTCGTCTCGTCGTATTCGGGGAACACGTCGGAGACGCTCGGGGCCTTCCGGGAAGCGAGGAAGCGCGGGTGCCGAGCGATCGTGGTGACCTCGGGCGGCACCGTCTCGGCCGAAGCGGAGGCGGCAGGCGTGCCGGTCGTCCGCGTGCCAAGCGGCTTCCAGCCGCGCGCCGCGCTCGGCTGGCTCGCGTTCACAGCGCTGGGCGCGCTGGAAGCCGCCGGGCTGCTCCCGCCGCTGGCGGAGGACGTGGCCGAAGCGGCCGGAGAGGTCGAGGCGCGGGCCGCGGCGTGCGACCCCGGCACGGCGACCGGCGACAATCCGGCGAAGCGCCTGGCCGCGGAGATCGCCGAGCGGGTTCCGGTCGTCTGGGGCGCGGAGGGCATCGCGAGCGCCGCCGCGGCCCGCTGGAAGACCCAGTTCAACGAGAACGGGAAGGTGCCCGCCTGGTGGGCGTCGATGTCCGAGCTGGATCACAACGAGGTGGTCGGGTGGACCGAGCCGTTCGGGAGCGCGCACACCGTGGTCGCGCTCCGGCACGACGCCGAAGATCCCGAGATCGCGGCTCGCTTCCCGCTCTCGCTCCGGATCGCCGCGGACGCGGGCGCCGACACCCACGAGGTGTGGGCGACGGGACGAAGCGCCCTCGCCCGGCTGATGTCGCTGATCTCCCTCGGAGACTTCACGAGCGCCTACGTCGCGATCCGCAAGGGAGTCGACCCCACGCCCGTCGAAGTGATCCAGCGGCTGAAGGCCGCGCTCGTCTCGTGACCGAGCCGCACGTACCGTCCCCTGGGGACGGCGTCGACGAGAAGATCGCGCAGGCGATCCGGGAGCGCACGGACATCCAACCGGTCGCCGGTGTCGTCCTCGGCTCCGGGCTCGGGGACGCGATCTCGGTCGCCTGGGAGCGCGCGGGCTCGGGCGAGCCGGTCGAGATCGCCTACGGCGAGCTGCCGGGCTTCCCGCCTCCGACGGTGCCCGGGCACGCCGGCAAGCTCTGGCTCGGCACGATCGGCGACCGCCCCGTCGCGATCTTCCAGGGCCGCATCCACTTCTATGAAGGTCATCCGATGCCTCTGGCGTCGATCACCTCGCGGGTCTCTCACGCGCTGGGGGCTCGAACGATGGTGCTCTCGGCGGCGGTCGGCGGTCTCGACGCATCGATGGCAGCCGGTTCGATGGTGGTCGTTCGTGATCACCTCAACCTCATGGGGACCAATCCGCTCGCGGGGTGGCGCTTCCCCGATGGGTCACCGGCTTTCGTCGACGTGTCGGGGGTCTACGACGCCGAGCTGTCCGAGGCCGCGCTGAGGATCCTGCGCGACCACGGAACGGCCGCGTCGGAGGGCATCTACGCCGCCATGGCGGGGCCCTCCTACGAGACCCCCGCGGAGACGGAGATGCTTCGCCGTCTCGGCGCCACGGTCGTGGGGATGTCGACGGTGCCGGAGGCCGTCGCGGCCCGAGCGCTGGGCATGCGCGTCCTCGGACTAAGCTTCGTCACGAACGCCGCGGGTGGCGCCGTCTCCCACGAGGAGGTCCTGCTCGCATCCAAGACGGCGGCGGAGGCGATCGGCCGGGTGGTGGCCGAACTCGTCGACGCCTTCTGACCGAGAGGACGACGTGGGATACGACATCAGAGACAACGGGCTCGCCGACCCCGGCCGGGGGCGGATCGACTGGGCGGCGGGCGAGATGCCGGTGATCGCCCAGATACGGGAGCGCTTCGACAAGGAGAAGCCGCTGCAGGGAGTCCGTGTCGCGGCCTGCCTGCACGTGACGACCGAGACGGCCAACCTGATGGAGACGCTCGCGGCCGGTGGCGCCGAGGTCGCCCTCTGCGCGTCCAACCCGCTCTCCACGCAGGATGACGTCGCCGCGGCACTTGTCGAGCAGAGCGGCATCGATGTCTACGCGATCAAGGGCGAGGACACCGACATGTTCTTCAAGCACATCAACGCGTGCCTGGACATCCGGCCGCACGTCACGATGGATGACGGCGCCGACATGGTGAGCGTCCTGCACAAGCAGCGCGTCGATCAGATCACCGAGATCATGGGTGGCACGGAAGAAACGACGACGGGCGTGATCCGTCTGCGTGCGATGGCGTCGGATCGCGCGCTCAAGTATCCGATCGTGAGCGTGAACGACGCGGACACGAAGCATCTGTTCGACAACCGCTTCGGCACCGGCCAGTCGACGGTCGACGCGATCATGCGGGCGACCAATCGGCTCCTCGCCGGCCGGGCGTTCGTCGTCTGCGGGTACGGGATGTGCGGGCGTGGGGTGGCGTCTCGAGCCCGCGGCATGGGGGCGCACGTGATCGTGACGGAGGTCGACCCGACGGCGGCGCTCGAAGCCGTGATGGAGGGCTACCGCGTCATGCCGCTGCTCGAGGCGGCTCGGGTGGGCGACATCTTCGTCACCGTGACCGGCGACAAGGGTGTGATCCGCGGCGAGCACCTGGAGCGGATGAAGGACGGTGCGATCCTCGCCAACTCCGGTCACTTCGACGTGGAGATCGACAAGAACGCGCTGGCCGCGATGTCGGAGGGGCGGGTGCGCCGGATCCGCGAGTTCGTCGACGAGCACACGCTGGCCGACGGGCGCCGGCTGAACCTGCTCGGCGAAGGCCGCCTGGTGAACCTCTCTGCCGCCGAGGGGCACCCCGCCGCCGTGATGGACATGTCCTTCGCGAACCAGGCGCTCTGCGTCGAATGGCTCGTGAAGAACCACGGCGATCTCGAGGCGAAGGTGTACCCGGTCCCGACCGAGATCGACGAGGAGGTCGCCCGGCTCAAGCTACGGGGGATGGGTGTCGAGATCGACACGCTCACGTCCGAGCAGGAGGCGTACCTCAGCAGCTGGGAGGAGGGCACGTAGCGCTGGAGCAGGCCGTCAGCATCCGGGCGCACTTCGAGCGCTTCCCCGCGTCGCTCAAGGGGTCGTTCGTCATGCGAGGGGCCGATGGGAACCCCCATCAGGTCCGCCTCGACGACGCCCGAGCGGTCGAGCTGTCCGGGCAGCGGATCCGTCTCGATGGGCGTGCAACCGGCGACCCTCGAGGTCGCGCCCAACCGCGACCTGTTCGTGCCGTTCGAGTTCCCGGTCGCCGAGCTCGCGTCCGGGTGGTACGGGGTCGAATGCCAAGTGGCGATCGACGGTTCCCCGGGAACGGTGCGCCCCGCCGCTCGCTTCGTCGTGCCATGGTCCCGAGGCGCGACGAGACGCGATCAGGTGAACCTCGGGAAGTCGGTCCCGGTCGGTGGGGAGAAGGTGCGGCTCGACCAGCTCGCGTGCCACGTCGACACCTCGGTTCTCCGGTACGAGGGAACGGAGGCGGCGCTCAGCCTCTCCGCCGACGGCGCTCGCGTCCCCGTGCTCGAGACGACGTTCGACACCGAGACCGGATCGGGCTCGGTGACGGCATATCCCTTGCTGAAGATCCATCACGTCCTGACCATCGCGATCAAGGGTGCGGCAGAGCCGATCGAGGTCGTGTTGCCCTGACATCGTGTCGGCGGCACGCCGTAGCGTGCCGCCGGTGCACGGGAAGATGCTCGATCGAGCGATCGACATCGTCTTCCCTCGTGCCTGCGCGGGATGCGGCGCGGGCCCGTGGCCGTTCTGCGAGACGTGTGCCGGGGAGCTCGTCGCGCTGGAGCCACCGTGGTGCGGTCGATGCGGACGGCCGTCGCCGAAGGACGTGGATCGATGCGGTGACTGCCCCCCGACGCAGATCACATCGGCGCGCGCCGCGTTCGCCTACCGCGGGCCCGCTCGGGCGGCGGTCCATCGTCTGAAGTTCTCCGGGTGGCGTGGGGTCGGGGAGGCGCTCGCAGCGGCTCTCGCGGTGCTCGGCCCGCCGCCGGCCGACGCGGTGACGTGGGTGCCGCTCGCGCGCCGGCGGCGGGCCGAGCGGGGTTTCGACCAGGCTCGCGTGCTCGCGCAGGCGCTCGCACGCGAGCTGGATCTCCCCGCGGCCGACTTCGTCCGGCGGACGAAGGCGACCGCTCCACAGGCGCGGCGAACCCGCGAAGAGCGATTGGAGGCGATGGCCGATGCGTTCGTATGCATCCCCGGGAAGCCGGCGCCATCGCGACTGCTCCTCGTCGATGACGTGCTGACGACGGGCGCGACCGCTTCGGCCTGCGCGGGAGCGCTCCTCGAGGCCGGGGCGCGCGAGATCCACCTCCTCACCGCCTGTCGCTCGTTCACCGACCGGCCGCCGGGGCCTCGCGGCTCGCGCCGTCCCTGAGGCCGCGCCTATACTCGGGCGTGCTCCCGTCCGGGTCTGTGGTTGCCCGGGGATCAACCCCGGTAGTCGATGCCAGCCGCGGGCGAAACGACCCACGTAAGGCGACCCTTGGTCGCCGAGCATGGAGCGGTTTAGAAGTAAGCCCTGCCCCGTTCCTCGAAAGAGGCCTCGGGAGAGGGTGCGAGTCGGCGGCCCCTCCGCAACGCACGGGCCGCCGGCGGACACCCCCGCAGGCGAGTGTGGGGTCAAAGACCAGGTCAGCCGGGCGGGAGCGCCCTTCTCCGAGGGAACGCGCCGGGGATCGTGCCGGGATCACGGATGGACCTGACGTTCACCGGCCGCGGGGTGCCGGTCTCCGACGACATCCGCGAGCACGCGGAGCACAAGCTCGCTCGGTTGGGGCGGCTCGAGCCGCGGACGACGCGGATCGAGCTCGAGTTCGTCGCGGAGCACCATCCGAGTCCCGATGGGCTGAAGATGATCAAGGCCGCCCTGAAGATCCCGCGCAAGACGTTCCGCGCGCGCGCCGAGGCACTCGACGTGCGCACGGGGCTGGATGAGGTGGCGGAGAAGCTCGAGCGTCAGATCCGCGATCACCACGGGAAACGGCTCGGCCGCTGGCGCAAGCAAGTACGATTCCCGCGAGACTCGGCCCCGCCTCCTGCCGATACCGATGAGTGAGATGACCTCGACGAGATGACCGTGGACGACAAGAGCGCCAACGAGAAGCTCCGCGTCATGATCGTGGACGACCACGCCCTGTTCCGTCGGGGACTCGAGATGGTGTTGCAGGACGAAGACGACCTGATGCTCGTCGGCGAGGCCTCCGACGGCGTGGAAGCGGTGGAGAAGGCGCAGGAGCTCATGCCCGACGTCGTCCTGATGGACGTGCGGATGCCGAAGCGCTCGGGCATCGAGGCCGCCGGGCACATCAAGGAGCTGCTCCCGCACGCCAAGATCCTGATGCTCACGATCTCCGACGATGAAGGCGACCTCTACGACGCGATCAAGGCCGGCGCTGCCGGCTACCTGTTGAAGGAGATCCCGATCGACGAAGTCGCCGACGCGATCCGGAGCGTCTGGGCGGGGCAGTCGCGCATCTCGCCGTCGATGGCGTCGAAGCTCCTCACGGAGTTCGCCGCCATCTCGAAGGAGGCCGACGAGCGACCCCAGATGCCGGCACCCAAGCTCACCGACCGCGAGATGGAGGTCCTCCGCCTCGTCGCTCAGGGCCTCAACAACCGCGACATCGCCAAGCAGCTGTTCATCTCCGAGAACACGGTGAAGAACCACATCCGCAACATCCTCGAGAAGCTCCACCTGCACTCGCGCATGGAGGCGGTCGTCTACGCGGTGCGCGAGAAGATGATCGAGATCACGTGACCCGCGAGCTCGCCTGATGCCCGACCCGACCATCGAGGCGGCTCGCGAGATCTTCGACGAATCGGTGGATCACCTCCGAGAGGCGATCGAGGGGCTCTCGCCCGAGACCTTGGCGTGGCGGCCCGCCGGCGAGGACAGCAACCCCATCACGGTGCTGGCGGTGCACGGGATGCACAGCTCGAGGTGGTGGCTCACGATCGCTCGCGGTCTCCCGCTGCCGGAGCGCGATCGACCGTCGGAGTTCGTCGCGGAGACCGCGAGCGAAACCGAGCTCCTGTCGTTCGTGGATGCGATGGCGGCGGAGTGCCGCGCCCGGCTCGATCCCGCCGAGGCCGTTCGAGCCCGCCGCGATCCGCTCGTTGCCGGAGGGAGAGACCGTGGCCTCTGCGTGGGCCCTCCTCCACGCCCTCGAGCACTTCCGCGAACATGTCGCGCAGGCGCAGCTGACCCGCCAGCTGTTCGAACAGACCTA
>CAVTTD010000004.1:0-43523 GCA_963737525.1 uncultured Actinomycetota bacterium | reverse complement strand
AGGAGGCGATGAACGCGATCGAGCACACATCCCCGGGGACGAAGGCGCAGTTCTTCCTCGGCTACCTGGAGCGCGGCATGCCCCTGTTCCGGTCGGAGGATCGAGCCGAGCTCCGTCCCTGCGAGGATGCGGTCAGCCCACGACGGGTCGCTTCTGCGCGTTCTGCCGGCTCGAGCACAGATCCTGGGGGAACGTCTGGGTGGCGCCGAACCCACCGACCGTGAGGTCGCACAGGAGCTCGCGGACGAGGTGCTCCCCGTGGAGATCTACGAGCAGGCGGGGCGATGAGCGCTCCTTTCGAAGCCGGCGAGAAGGTCTTGCTGATCGACCACCGAGAGCGGACCTATCTGTTCTCGCTCCGGGTGGGGGCCACGTATCACACGCACGCGGGGACGCTCGCCCACGACGACCTCATCGGCAAGCCTGAGGGGACGCGCGTGCAGACGGCGCGAGGGATGGTCGTGGCCGCGTTCCGTCCACGCTTCGCCGACTACGTCTTGAAGATGCCGAGAGGTGCCCAGGTTGTTACCCCAAGGACCTTGGGCCCATCGTCGTGTACGCGGATGTCTACCCGGGAGCGCGGGTGCTCGAGGCCGGGACGGGCTCGGGAGCCCTGACGATCGCGCTCTGCCGGGCGGTGGGGGAGCAGGGACGCGTCGTGTCCTACGAGCTGCGGCCGGAGCATCGCGAGCGTGCTCAGGCGAACGTCGAGGGTTTCTTCGGGAAGATCCCCGACCAGCTGGACCTCCGGGACGGCGATGTGACCGACGCGGGCGCGACCGGCGATCGGTTCGACCGGCTGGTCCTCGATCTCCCGGAGCCCTGGGCGCCGCTTGGAGATCTGCGGCCTGCGCTCGAGCCGGGCGCCGTCGTCTGCGCCTATCTGCCCACGACGATCCAGGTCCAACAGCTCGTCCTGGCCCTCCCGGACGCCGGCTTCCTCCATATCGAGACGTTCGAGGTCCTCAGGCGAGGGTGGCACGTCACCGAGCGGAGCGTCCGCCCCGACCACCGGATGGTGGGACACACCGGGTTCCTGACCTTGGCCCGTGTCGGGTCCGAGCATTAACCTCGGGGGAAGTACCTTGTTCCAGGCATCGGCCGAGATCGGCCGGATGCCGTATCTACAGAAAAGACCCCCGGGAGGGGTCAAGATGCTCCCAGTAGCATCGATGACTCCGGTGGGAGGTGAACCGGATGGCGGATCGCCGCGAGCAGGACGAGCAGCGTGAAAAGCAGATCCACGAGCTGCAGACGCAGATCTCCTTCCTCGAGGAGGAGGTCGGGCTCCTCCGCCGCCGGCTGACCAATGCCCCACGGCAGGTGCAGCTTCTCGAGGAGAAGCTCGTCGAGGCGCGTGAGGGGCTCGCCCGGGCGACGGGTCAGAACCAGAAGCTGGCGGACGCCCTCCGCGACGAGAAGCAACGGATCGAATCCCTGGCCGAAGAGGTCGAGAAGCTCTCCCAGCCGCCCGCGACGTTCGGCGTGTTCATCGGCAGCAACGACGACGGGTCCGTCGACGTCGTGACGGCGGGTCGGAAGATGCGCGTGATGCCGGCGCCGGACCTCGACGCCGACAAGCTCCGATCGGGAGCGCAGGTGATCCTGAACGACGCGCTCAACGTCGTGGAGGTCCTGGACCCCGACGGCGCCGGCCAGGTGGTCAAGGTCAAAGACCGTCTGGGGCCGGATCGAGCCCTGGTCCTCAGCCGCGGCGACGAGGAGCATGTGGCCTATCTCGCCGGATCGCTCCTCGGTGCGATGGTGAGAGCGGGCGATCCGGTCCTGTACGACCCTCGCTCCGGCGTGGCGACGGAGCTCCTGCCCCGCGAGGAGGTGGAAGAGCTCGTCCTCGAGGAGATCCCGGATATCACCTACGAGGACATCGGCGGGCTCGAAGGGCAGATCGAAGCCATCCGCGACGCGGTGGAGCTGCCGTTCCTGTACGCCGAGCTCTTCCAGGAGCACGAGCTGGAGGCGCCCAAGGGCGTCCTCCTCTACGGGCCCCCCGGATGCGGCAAGACCCTGATCGCCAAGGCGGTCGCCAAGTCCCTCGCCGACAAGGTCCGGGAGCGCACGGGGCGGGAGGACGCGAGGAGTTACTTCCTGAACGTGAAAGGTCCGGAGCTGCTGAACAAGTACGTCGGCGAGACCGAACGGCAGATCCGCGAGATCTTCCAGCGAGCCAAGGAACGCAGCGAGGAAGGGCTCCCCGTCATCGTGTTCTTCGACGAGATGGACTCGATCTTCCGAACCCGCGGGACGGGGATCTCCTCGGACGTCGAATCGACGATCGTGCCACAGCTGCTGTCCGAGCTCGACGGCGTCGAGACGCTGAAGAACGTCATCGTCATCGGCGCATCCAACCGCGAAGACCTGATCGATCCCGCGATCCTTCGGCCCGGTCGGCTGGACGTGAAGATCAAGATCGAGCGGCCCAACGCCGAGCAGGCGAAGGACGTCATGTCCAAGTACCTCCACCCTGTGGTCCCGATCCACCCGGACGAGGTCGAGCGGCACGCGGGCGATGTCCAGGTGGCGGTCGCCCGCATGATCGAGCGGACGATCGAGCAGATGTACGAGCCCTCCGAGCGCAACCGCTTCCTCGAGGTCACCTACGCCTCGGGGGACAAGGAGATCCTCTACTTCAAGGATTTCAACTCGGGCGCGATGATCGAGAACATCGTCCGGCGCGCCAAGAAGGACGCCATCAAGCGCTTCCTCTCCACGGGGGAGAAGGGCATCAAGACCGATGACCTCCTCACGGCGATCCGCGACGAGTTCAAGGAGAACGAAGACCTTCCGAACACGACCAACCCGGACGACTGGGCACGGATCTCGGGCAAGAAGGGCGAGCGGATCGTCTATGTCCGAACGCTGCTCGGCGACGAGGGTGACGGGCGGCAGGTCGAGCGCGTGAGCCCCGGCCAATATCTGTAGGGTCCCCGGGTGGCCATCCCCAAGGTCCTCGGCACCGAGACGGAATACGGCATCGCCGCCGCCGGGGTACCGGATTTCAACCCCGTCCTCTCGTCCTCCCTCCTGATCTCGACCTTCGCCGGCTCGCTCCGACGCATCCGCTGGGACTACGAGCAAGAGTCACCCCTTCGGGATGCGCGCGGCTTCGAGCCGATCCCGTCACGAGAGGTGTCCGACGAAGACCTCGGTCTCGCGAACGTGATCCTTCCCAACGGCGCCAGGTACTACGTGGACCATGCGCACCCTGAGTACTCGACCCCCGAGTGCCTCACACCGCGAGCACTCGTGATCCACGACAAGGCGGGGGAGCGGATCCTCGAGCGATCGCTGGTGGAGGTCGCCGCGCAGATGCCCGAGGCGCCTGCCCTCCTGATCTACAAGAACAACTCCGACGGGAAAGGCAACTCCTACGGGACCCACGAGAACTATCTCGTCGACCGGCAGACGCCCTTCGCGGACATCGTCAGAGACCTCACCCCGTTCTTCGTCTCCCGCCAGGTCTTCTGTGGGGCCGGCAAACTGGGTTCCGAGGCACCCTGGGACGAGCGGGGCCGGCCCATCTACCAGCTGACGCAACGGGCGGACTTCTTCGAGACGGAGGTCGGACTCGAGACCACCCTGAAGCGGCCGATCATCAACACCCGTGACGAGCCGCACGCCGACCCGGAGAAGTACCGGCGTCTGCACGTGATCATCGGAGACGCCAACATGTGCGAGGTCGCACAGTTCCTGAAGGTCGGCACCACGGCGATCGTCCTCAAGATGATCGAGGACCGGTTCCTCCCCGACCTCTCGCTCGAGGGACCGGTGCGGGCCCTGCACGAGATCTCGCGGGACATCACCTGCACGGTCGACGTTCCGCTCGCCGACGGCAGGCGCCTGTCGGCGATCCAACTGCAGTGGGAGTACTTCGAGCATGCGAAGAAGTACGTCGAGCGCGAAGACGACACCGAGGAGAACCGAGAGGTCCTCGAGCGGTGGGAGGTCGTGTTGTCTGCGCTGGAGACCGAGCCGCTGTCGCTCCATCGTGAATTGGACTGGGTCGCCAAGTACCGGCTGCTGGAGGCCTACCGAGAGCGGGGAGGGCTCGATCGGGGCGATCCGAAGCTGCGGGCGATCGACCTCCAGTATCACGACGTCAGGCGGGAGAAGGGCCTCTACTATCGGCTGGAGAACGCGGGCAAGGTCGAGCGCGTGGTCGACGAGGCGGACATCCAGCGCGCCATCATGGACCCCCCGGAGGACACCCGCGCGTACTTCCGTGGACGATGCATCGCGAAGTTCCCCGATGCGATCGCGGCCGCGTCCTGGGATTCGCTCATCATCGACACGGGTGCGGAGGCGCTCCAACGGGTCCCGATGAGGGAACCGCTCCGCGGCACGAAGGCGCACGTCGACGAGCTGCTCGAGGCGTCCCACGACGCGGCCGCGTTGGTGACCGCCCTCCAGGGATAAGGGTCGCACGACCGGCTGCGGCTAGAATCGCCACCGAGGAGGAACCATGCCCGAACAGGAACGCAAGCAGGTCCAGAAGAAGGGCGGCGGGGGAGACCAGACCGATGCCGATGCCGGCCAGGTCACCTCGACGTCGAAGGCCGCCGAGCTCAAAGAGGAGATGGACGAGATCCTCGACGAGATCGATTCGGTCTTGGAGGAGAACGCCGAAGAATTCGTGAAGTCCTACGTCCAGAAGGGCGGGGAGTGACCGACCGCGTCGAGCTCCCTCTCTCCGGGGCTTCCTTCGGCGCGGATCCCAGCTTCGTCGAGCTGCTCAGGCGGCAACGCCCCGAGGCGCTGCCGCCTTCGCCGCAGGTGGGCACCCTGGAGGTGCCGCAAGGGACGACCGTGCTGGGAC
The DNA here is from genome assembly GCA_963737525.1 of uncultured Actinomycetota bacterium. GTDB lineage: Bacteria > Actinomycetota > UBA4738 > UBA4738 > HRBIN12 > JAJNBA01. The sequence goes on along the minus strand of CAVTTD010000004.1, from coordinate 38,689 downwards.
TGCGGTTCGCGGACGGGATCGTGATGGCGGGTGATCGCCGCGCCACCGCCGGGTACACGATCGCGGACGCCAAGATGCGGAAGGTCTTCGCCGCGGACGATTTCTCCGCGATCGCGATCGCGGGGGCGGCGGGGCAGGCCGTGGAGACCGTCCGGCTCTTCCAGCTCGAGCTCGAGCACTACGAGAAGCTCACCGGCGATCGGTTGTCCCTCGAGGGGAAGGCGAACCGCCTCGCTCAGATGATCCGCGCGAACTTCCCGCTGGCCGTGCAAGGCCTCGTCGTCGTCCCCCTGTTCGGTGGATTCGACCAGGCCCGCAACGAGGGTCGACTTTTCTACTATGACGCGACCGGCGGCCGGTGGGAGGAAGAGGACTACCAGGCGACGGGTTCGGGCGCGCAGCCCGCGAAGAACTCCCTGAAGAAGCGTTGGCGACCGGGGCTGACCAAGGACGATGGGCTCCGTGTCGCGGTCGAGGCGTTGATCGACGCCGCCGAAGACGACGTCGCGACGGGGGGGCCTGATCTCGCCCGAGGCATCTTCCCGGTCGTCATGACGGTGACCTCCGAGGGTGCCACCGAGTCCACCGACGACGAGGTGGCGAGCGCCGTGCGCGCTGTGGTGGAGACGAGGCCGTAGATGTCGTTCATGCCCTACGTCTCGCCCGATCAGCTGATGAAGGATCGGTCCGAGTACGCGCACAAGGGGATCGCGCGGGGTCGCTCCGTGATCGGGCTCGAATACGCGGACGGCCTGCTCTTCATCGCCGAGAACCCGAGTGCCACTCTGCACAAGATCAGCGAGATCTACGACCGCATCGCCTTCGCCGGCGTGGGGAAGTACAGCGAGTTCGAAGACCTGCGGATCTCCGGCATCCGGCTCGCGGACCTCCGCGGGTACTCCTACGGCCGGGAGGACGTGAAGGCGCGGGACCTCGCCAACGCCTACTCGCAGGCGCTTTCCACGATCTTCACCCAGCAGATGAAGCCGTACGAGGTGGAGATCCTCGTCGGCGAGGTGAACGGCGACGTCGACGGGACGTCGATCTACCACGTGCTCTTCGACGGGAGCGTCACCGATGAGCACGGGTTCGTGGCCATCGGGGGGCACGCCGAGGATCTCACCGAGAGCCTCAAGGACCGCTACGGAACGGGTTGGGACCTCACGACCGCGGTGAAGACCGCCGTGGAGGTGTTGGGGGCGCCCGATTCGCGCACGATCGAACACGACCACATCGAGGCCGGCGTGCTCGAACGGAGTCAACCGCGGCGCCGGAAGTTCCGGAGGCTCACCGACGCCGAGGTCACCGGCTACCTCGCCGGCTGACGGATCCTCCTCCGGACATCCGCCGCGGGCAGGGATCCCGGTTCCGGCCCTTCGACCCCGGCGAGCCTAGACTTGCCCCGTGGAGCGGCGGATCTTCGGTCTCGAGAACGAATACGGCGTGACCTGCACGTTCCGCGGGCAGCGACGCCTCTCGCCGGACGAGGTGGCCCGGTACCTGTTCCGGCGCGTCGTGCACTGGGGTCGGTCCTCCAACGTGTTCCTCGAGAACGGTGCCCGCTTGTACCTCGACGTCGGCTCGCACCCCGAATACGCCACCCCCGAGTGCGATGACGTCGAGGAGCTCGTCGCACACGACAAGGCGGGGGAGCGGATCCTCGAGGCGCTCTTGGCCGCCGCCGAGATGCGGCTGCACGAGGAGGGCATCTCCGGCCAGGTCTACCTCTTCAAGAACAACACCGATTCGGCGGGGAACTCCTACGGCTGCCACGAGAACTACCTCGTGGCGCGGCACGGTGAGTTCGCTCGCATGGCCGACGTCCTCATCCCATTCTTCGTGACCCGTCAGATCTGGTGCGGTGCCGGCAAGGTCCTCCATGGCCCCCGAGGCGCCCAGTACTGCATCTCGCAACGCGCCGAGCACATCTGGGAGGGCGTCTCCTCGGCGACCACACGCTCCCGGCCGATCATCAACACGCGGGACGAGCCCCACGCGGACGCGGAGCGGTTCCGTCGGCTCCACGTGATCGTCGGTGACTCGAACATGAGCGAGTGGACCTCGTTCATGAAGGTGGGCATCACGGACCTGGTGCTTCGGATGGTCGAGGGCAACACGGTCATGCGAGACCTCACCCTCGAGAATCCGATCCGCGCGATCCGCGAGATCAGCCACGACACCACCGGCACGCGGAAGGTGAAGCTCGCGAACGGACGGGAGCTCTCGGCGATCGAGATGCAACAGGAATACTTCGAGAAGACCTCGCGATTCCTGGAACGCCGCGGGACCGACGAGACCTCGAAACTGCTCCTCTACGAATGGGGAGAGGCCCTCGACGCGCTGAGCGCGGGCGACCCAGAACGGCTGGGACGCAAGGTGGATTGGATCACCAAGCGACTCTTGATCGAGCGCTACATGGTGAAGCACGATCTGTCGCTGGCATCACCGCGGGTCGCGCTCCTCGATCTCACGTACCACGACGTGAACCGCGGACGCGGCCTCTACTACCTCCTGGAGAAGGCGGGCAAGGTCGAGCGGGTCGCCACCGAACCCGAGATCTCGAAGGCGATGCGCGAGCCGCCCCAGACCACTCGGGCGAAGTTGCGCGGTGATTTCATCCGGCAGGCGAAGGCCAAACGGCGCGATTACACGGTGGATTGGGTCCACCTGAAGCTGAACGACCAGGCCCAGCGCACCGTTCTCTGCAAGGACCCCTTCAAGTCGGTCGACGAGCGGGTCGACCAGCTCATCGCCCACATGTGATGTCGGTGCTCGACGCGCTGATCGACGGCGTTGCGATCGCCGTCCCTGAGATCGCGGGCGAGTTCGTGACGGGTCTTCTCTTCCGCGGCGGGCGAGGTCGCTGGGAGCGCATCGCGATGGGAGAGCGGTCGCGCGCGGAACGCGAGGTCAGATTCCTCAGACGGAATCATGTCACCGCCTGGATCAGGCCGGCGCAGGGCAGCGCGTACGAGATCGTCGTGCGAACGACCCAGGCCGACATCGCGCGCGCGTTGCTGAACGCCCCGGGCTCAGGTCACCCCGCCTGACGCCATCCGCACCGGCCCGAAGGACCGAGGAGATCCGACAGCCTCAGTCGGACTGACGCCAGCGGCGGTTCTCGGCGGCCAGCCGGCCGGCGAGAACGCCGGCCGCCCCGGCCGCCAGGAAGAACGCGGGATCGTCCTCGATCCCGCGTCCCATCGTCCGCACATCGAGGCCACGTGCCCGGAGCTCCTGCACCGCAGGCGCTCCGTCCACCTCGACGAGATGGTGGATCTCCTCGAGCTCGACGCGATCGGAGGGCCTCCCAGACCGCGCTCCGTTGCGCGTCGTCCTCCAGCACAGGAACCGGGACGTTCACGTCGACCTTGCAGACGTCGGCCAGGATCGTGAGCGAGTGATGGGAGACGCCGCGGTGCCGCACCCGTTCGTCCGCGAAGCTCACCCGGAGCGCGGGGATGGGCCGGCCCTCGCAGCGTCGCGGCCGCCATGAGGGCGTGGCCGCTCGCGAGGGCGCTGACGCCCCAGGTCGTGTCGGTACCCAGGTTCCCCGGCCCGTCGGCCACCACGATGACCTCGGCGTCGAGCAGCTCCTTCGCCGCGAGCAACCCCGTCCAGACCGTGACGGCCTCGAGCTCACCGCCGAACGCCTGTCCACACGTGATCCAGCCGTCGAGCAGACCTCCGGCGCGCATCTGCTCCACGAGCCGAGAGAAGCCTCCCGCCAGCGCGGCGCCGTCGGTCATCACGTACACGACGCGGGCGTCCGCCGCTCGCTTCGCGCCCGCGGCCACGGGAGCGAGCATCGAATGGAGCGGCGCGCACACGACCGGTGTCTGCGCGAGACCGTCCGAGGCTTCGAGGAGGTTCGGGTGCGTCTCCTCGACGCTCGCCACGGCGGTCTGCAGCGGTGTGTACCGCGCCTTCATCACGTGGCCCGGCGGCTCTTCGGCGGGTGAGTCCCGACCCTCGACCGCGATCACGAGATGGACGCCACCGGTGCCGAGGCCGAGCTCGAGCGCCGTCGCGTTCAGGAGGACGGGGTCGCCGGGCCGGACCTCGCCACAGAGATCCGGGTACGAGATCGCCGGCGCGGATGCTCCCATCGACCTCGACGTCCAGCTCCTGCGCGCCCGGGCGTGTCGCCGTCACCGCGAGGACGACGCCTCGTCGGATGTGGATCACGTGGTGCTCCGGTCGCGTATCACGGCGCCGATATGATGCCGCAACCATGGGGGAGGGGGACCGCGCGGAGCCGCTCGAACGCTTGCTGAACCTCGTCGGCCTCCTTCTCGAGACCCCGCAGCCGCTCACGTTCGAGCAGATCCGTCGTGTGCTGGAGCCCTACGGGCAGAGCAATCCGGACAGCGCCAAGCGCATGTTCGAACGGGACAAGGACGTCCTCCGCGAGTACGGGGTGCCGCTGGAGCTCGTCGATGTGGACGTCTGGGGGACGGAGCAGGGGTACGTGATCCCGAAGGACAAGTACTACCTGCCTGAGATCGAGTTCGAACCCGGCGAGCTGGTCGCGCTGCTCGTGGCGGCCCAGAGCGGAGGGCAGGACCATGCCGCGGAGAGCGGCGCCCGGAAGCTCCTCTACGGCGCGGACGGCGGCGTGCTCGCAGGACTGGGAGGCGGACCGCTCGCCTCGGGCTCCGACGCCCGGAGCAACCTCGTCCACGCAGCGGCCGAAGCGGCGCAGGAGCTTCGAAGGGTCCGTTTCATCTACCGCACGTCGCAGGGCAAGACGAGCGAGCGGGACATGGACGCCTGGGCGATGGTGTTCCGAGCGGGCCACTGGTATCTCGTGGGCCACGATCGCGAGCGGAACGATGTCCGCGCGTTCCGTCTGTCGCGCATCGTGGGTGAGATCTCGGACACCGAGGCGGGGTCGTCCCCGCCGGCCGACTTCCGAGCGGCCGACCACGTGGAGGCGGGTCCGTGGGTGGCCGCCGGCGACGACCGTGCGGTCGTGCGCTTCTCGCCCCGTCGCGCCTGGTTCGCCGCATCCCAGTTCCCGGGAGCGAGAGAGATCGACACGGACGACGACGGCTGGGTCGGGATGGAGATCCCGATGGCCGACGAGGATGCCTTCGCTGCCATGCTCCTCGAGTACGGCCCCGATGCGATCGTCCGGTCGCCGGTTTCGTTGCGCGACGCCGTCGTCTCGCGGCTGGAGGCGCTCCTTGCCTGAGCGGAAACGCGGCGTACCGAAAACCTCGGATCGGCTCGGACGGATGCTCGCGATCGTGCCGTACCTCGTGCAGCATCCCGGCTCAGCGCTGACGGAGGTCGCGAACGCGTTCGGCGTCCCGCCTTCTCAGCTCCGCCGCGATCTCGACCTCCTGTTCATGTCCGGGCTGCCTCCGTACGGGCCCGGCGATCTCATCGACGTCGACGTGGACGAGGACGGCCATATCTGGATCTCGATGGCCGATCACTTCTCCCGGCCGCTGCAGCTCACGAGGATCGAAGCGCTCGCCGTCTTCCTGCGAGGCACCGAGCTCCTCGCGACCCCCGGGATGCCGGATGCACCGGTGCTGGCCAAGGCCCTGGAGAAGCTGCGGAGCTCGCTCGGTGCCGAGATGCTGAGCGAGGCCGACGAGCGGATCGAGATCGCCCGGGGAGGGCAGGCGCCCGAGCATCTCGACGTGCTCCGAGAGGCGGCGCGAACCCACGAACGGCTTGCGATCGAATACTTCGCCGCGTCGACCGGCGAGTGGAGCCGCCGCGAGATCGAACCGGAAGAGGTCTTCTCCGGGATGGGCCATTGGTACGTCGCTGCGTGGGACGTGGACGCGGACGCGGAGCGGCTCTTCCGCGCCGACCGCGTGCGGAGCGCGGCCCCGACGGGCGAGGCGTTCACGCCTCGTGGCCTGCGGGGCGCCGGTCGGGATCTCTATTCGCCCACGGGCGAGGACGTGGCGGTCCGCCTCCGGTTGCGTCCCGCCGCTCGGTGGATCGCGGAGTACTACGCGACCACGAAGGTGGAAGAGCAGGACGACGGAGGGGTCGAGCTGACCCTCCCTGCGCGGCAATTGGGATGGGTGGCCCGCTTGTTGCTGCGTGTCGGCGACGACGCCGAGGTCGTGGAGCCGCCCGAGCTGCGCGATCAGGTTCGAGAGCTCGCCCGGGAGACCCTCGATCGGTACGGCCACAAGGCCTAGTCATCCAGGTCTAGCCCCGACAACCATCGCGAACCTCAAGCCTCGCCGGAACCCGGCCGATAGCTGTCCTGAGATGACCACCATCCGGACGACGTGCCCCCGCTGCGGCGAGGTGGATATGGGCCCCGAGGCGATCTCGCTCTCGGTGCGGTCCAGCGGCAGGGAGGGCAGCTACCGGTTCACGTGCCCCCGCTGCGATGACTCGGTAGAGAAGCGCGCCGATCGCAAGATCGTCGCGCTGCTCGTCTCGGCCGGCGTGGACCTGGAGCCCAGAGGCGCCTCCGACGCGGGCGAGACGCTCTTCGATCAGGAGCCGATCGCCACGATCGAAGCGCTCGAGCACGCGATGGACGGACCCGCGTTCACGATCGACGACGTGATCGAGTTCCATTTCCTCCTCGAGGACGAGCGGTACCTCCACCAGTTCCTCGCCGGCTCCGACGAGTCGTAACACCGCCTCGCCCCCCCCATCCCGGTACCATCCCTGAGGTGGACACATGGCTCGTCGTGTGGCTCGTCATCGGCCTCGTCACGAGCGTCGCGCTTCTGGTGATGCTCGGTTTCCTCGTGCGTCACGTGATCCTGCTCGGCCGCACAGCCAGCCGCATGCAATCGGAGCTCCAGCCGATCACCGAGGAGCTGGCCGCCGAGTCGGCGCGAGCCGCCGACACGGCAGCCGGCCTCTCGGGACGGACGTCCGCCGAGGCGCCCGCCCGTCGCAAGGGCCGCCGATAGACTCCCTCGCAGGTAGGTCCCGAACCCGATGCTCAACGTAGGACCCCTCGAGCTTCTCGTCGTCCTCGCCGTGGCGCTGATCGTGGTGGGGCCTGAACGGCTGCCCGAGCTCGCCCGGTCCGTCGGGCGGGTGCTCCGGCAGTTCCGGGACGTGCAGGACGAGGTCCGGAACATGGTGTCCTCCGGGGTCGACGACGACATCCGGGAGGCCGCCGCGGAGTTCCGGAAGGTCACGAGCGGCATCACGCGAGCCACCGACGTGAAGGGTGCGGTCCGCCGTGTGGAACGGAGCATCCAGGACGCGACCGTCCCGCCTCCGAAGGAACCGCCGAGCCCCGCTGCCGACGAGGTCGGCGAAGCCGGAGGTCCTCCCGCCGATCGCCTCGTTGAGGACGGAGCCGCCGACCCGGCGCCGCCCGCCCCGCCGTCGGAAGCGCCTGCATCTCGGGACGATGCCGACCCCACCGACCGAACCGACCCCGAGGCGCCGCTCGCGCCATGAAGACCATGCCCAGATGGTGGCGCAAGACCCCCGAGCAGCGCGAGGGCGCGATGTCGCTGATCGACCACCTCAAGGAACTCCGCCACCGTCTCATCATGTGCATCTGGGCGTTGGTCGTGGGCTCGATCGCAGGCATCTTCCTGTACGGCCCCGCGATGCGGTTGATCCAGAGCCCTTACTGCGACTTCCTCCGGGATCACCCCGAGAAGGCGCCGTTCGAGCAGAAGGGATGCTCGCTCATCTTCCTCGGGGCGATCGACGGGTTCCTGATCACCGTGAAGGTGATCGTCTTCCTCGCTCTGGTCGTCGCCTTGCCGGTGATCCTCTATCAGCTGTGGGCGTTCATCGTGCCGGGCCTCACCCCTCGCGAGCGGAAGTGGGCGATCCCGTTCGTCCTCGTCTCGGTACTCCTGTTCCTCTTCGGCGGCCTCGCGGCGTTCGTGACGCTGCCGGCGGCCCTCAACTTCCTCCTCAGTGCGGGGGGCGACTTCGTGAGCCCGCTCCTCACGGTCGACAAGTACATCGGCTTCGTGATCTTCACGGTCCTCGCGTTCGGGCTCGGCTTCGAGTTCCCGATCCTGCTCGTCTCGCTGTCCGCCGTCGGCGTGTTGACGTACGAGACGATGCGCAAGTACCGGCGTCAGGTCATCCTCGGACTCGCGATCTTCGCGGCCGTGATCACACCCAGCCCCGACCCGATCTCGATGCTCGCGCTGCTGATCCCGCTCGTCCTCTTCTACGAGGGAGCTATCATCGTCAGCCGCTTGCTGAAGCGTTAGGACGGTCGGGATGGCGATCAAGGGCAAAGGACGAACGAAGGCGAGACAACCGGCGCGCGCGCCGAGGCGTGGACCGGTTCCCGTTCCCCTACCGTTCTTCCGGCGACGGGGTGTCCAGCTCGTGGCGGCGTTCCTGGTCGGATCCCTCGTGTTCTGGGGCGGGGTCTGGCTGACGAACGGCCTTCGCGCGGAGAACACGTCCGAGCGGGATCGCGAGCAGGAGCTCTTGCAGCGACGCACGGGCGCCGCCTGGGAGAAGCTGGTCTCGACCGAGGTCGGCACCATCGGACAGATCCAGGAGGGGCAGCCTCCGGTGATCCTTCCGCAGGTTCGTTCCGTGCTCACCGTGCTCGCCCAGAAGACACCGAAGGGCGCCGTGAGCGCGCTCCAGACGGCCGCGAAGGACGCAGATGCGGCGATCGACGCCATCGGGAAGTACCAGCTCTCGAGCTCGCTCAGCGACAAGGGGTTCCGTCAAGGCGAGGTGCTCCGATTCCTCTCGGCGAGGGACGAGCTGGTCACGTCGATCCAGCAGTATCGCGAGGCGGCCCTTCTCGGCGTGTTGGCGGCCGAGCTCGAAGGCAAGGATCGCGATGCGGCGATCGCCCGCGCCCAAGGCGTGCTGACTCTCGCCGATGCGGCCGTACTTCGCTTCCAGACCCATCAAGCGGAAGCGCTCGCAGCGGCCGGCATCATCCGACAGCCCACGATCCCCGGAGCGTAGGCCGGTGGCCGACGATCCCGGCCTCGTCGTGGTCGCGAACCCGGCGGCGGGACACGGGAGGGCGGGGCGTCTGATCGGCAAGGTCACCACGGCCTTGCACCGACTCCGGCTGCCGCACGAGATCCGCGTCTCGGAGTCCGGCCCCGACGTCGAGCGACTCGCTCGCGTCGCGGCCGAGGGCGGCGCGAGGATCGTGGCCGCGCTCGGCGGCGACGGGACGGTCTCCCTGGCCGCCAACGGCATCATCGGCACCGGCGCCGCCTTGGCGGCGCTCCCCGCCGGGACCGGCGACGACTTCGCCAAGGGGATCGGAGCGGGGAAGCTGGAGGCAGCCGTCGAGCTGCTCGCCAACCCCAAGACGGTCGACCTCGACGTGATCGAGGTCACGACCGGAGCGGTCAAACGGCACTTCATCAACATCGCCGGTGCGGGGTTCGACTCGGAGGTGAACGAAACCGCGAACGGGATGACGGCGAAGTTGGGAGCGACCGGCACCTATGTCGTCGCGCTCCTGAAGACCCTTTCGAGGTTCTCACCGGCGTCGTTCACGATCCAGGTCGACGACGAGCGGATGGAGCTGGAGGCGATGCTGGTCGAGGTGGGAAGCGGCCGGTGGACCGGGGGAGGGATGAAGGTCCTCCCGGATGCCGTCATGAACGACGGGGTGCTGGACGTGTGCATCGTCGAGGCGCTCTCCAAGCCGGCCTTCCTGAGAGCGTTCCCCCGCGTGTTCGTAGGCTCGCACACCACGCATCCGAAGGTCCGGATGCGTACCGGCACGAGGGTGCAGGTCGAGGCGAACCGGCGGGTCCTCGTGTATGCGGACGGGGAGCTGGTCGGCTCGCTGCCGGCGATCTTCGAGGTCCATCCCGCCGCGCTTCCCGTGGTGGTCGGGCCCGACGCCAAGGGCGTACGGTGACCGGGTGACCACCGGTCTGCTCCTGATCCACGCGTTCCCGCTCGACGCCAGGATGTGGGAACCGCAGCTCGGCTCGCTCGGAGCCCGGCTGCCCATCGTCGCCCCTCATCTCCCTGGGTTCGGGGGGACCGAGGGACCCGAGGTCCTGACGATGGGTCTCGCGGCGGAGCATTGCGTGCGAGCCCTCGACGACGCCGGCGTGGACACGGCGATCGTGTGCGGCCTCTCGATGGGAGGCTACGTGGCCTTCGAGCTCTGGAGGGCCGCACGGCCGCGGATCGCGGCCCTGGTGCTCGCGAACACCCGCGCCGAGCCCGACCCCCCGGAAGGCGCGGCCGCGCGGCGCGCGCTGGCGGAGCGTCTCCGGAAGGAAGGGCATCGGTTCATGGTGGAGGCGCCGCCGCCGCTCCTCGCCGAGGATGCCCCCGAGGAGCTCGTGCAGCGCGTGAAGGCGACGATCGCCGACCAGACGCCTGACGCGATCGCGGCCGCCGCCCTCGGGATGGCCGAGCGTCCGGACTCGGTGCCGGAGCTCCCCGGGATCGACGTGCCCACCCTCGTGATCACCGGCACGGCCGACCGCTTGATCCCACCCGACGTCACCGCCGGCATCGCGGGACTCGTGCCCGGCGCGGAGCTCCTCCGGATCGAGGGCGCCGGCCACCTCTCCAACCTCGAGGCGCGCGAGGCGTTCGACACGGCGCTCGAGGGCGTCGTGACGCACATCGCTCCCTGAGCGCGGAGCCGGTCGCTCCGGACCTCGCCCGTAGACTGGCCTCACCGTGGCCACTTCAGACGCTTTCGCGCGGCAGTTCTCCTTCGAGCTCGACGGCTTCCAGCGTGATGCCATCGACGCGGTGGATCGCGGGTTGTCGGTGCTCGTGGCGGCACCGACCGGCTCCGGCAAGACCGTCGTCGCCGAGTTCGCGATCGAGCGGGCGCTCGATCGCGGTGGCAAGGCTTTCTACACGACGCCGCTGAAGGCCCTGTCCAACCAGAAGTTCGGTGACCTCGTCGCCAAGCACGGGGCGGGCACCGTCGGGCTGCTCACGGGGGACAACTCGATCAACCCGGACGCGTCCGTCGTCGTCATGACCACCGAGGTGCTCCGCAACATGCTCTACGAACGCTCGTCGACGCTCACCGGGTTGCTCTCGGTCGTGATGGACGAGGTCCACTACCTGCAGGACCCGTATCGCGGCGCCGTCTGGGAGGAGGTGCTGATCCACCTCCCCCCGTCCGTCAGCGTCGTTGCCCTGTCGGCCACGATCTCGAACGCGGAGGAGTTCGGCGATTGGATCACGACGCTCCGCGGTGACACGCGAGTGGTGATCGAGGAACGCCGGCCCGTCCCGCTCGAGCACCACTACCTCGTGGGCCCGCGACTCCATCCGATGCACGTCGAGCAGGACGGCATCCTCCTGCCCAACCCCTACGTCGTCTCACTGGATCAGCACGAGCTGAAGACGAAGACCTACTACCGGCGGGGCTCGGGCCTTCCGCAGCACCAACGGATCTCCCGTCCGCGAGAGGGATATCGACGGGTGTACGTCCCTCGACGCGAAGAGGTGGTCGAGGTGCTCGAGAAGGAGGGGATGCTCCCGGCGATCTATTTCGTCTTCAGTCGGTCCGGTTGCGAGAAAAGCGTGCGCTGGCTGCGCGAGGCGGGGGTTCGTCTCACGACGAGGGAGGAGGCGGCCACGATCCGTGATCGAGCCGAGACCCGCGCCGCGTGGGTCGACGAGGAAGACCTCGTCAGCCTCGGCTTCTACGACTTCCTCGAATCCCTCGCGATGGGGGTCGCCGCTCACCACGCGGGCATGCTCCCCATGTTCAAGGAGACCGTCGAGGAGCTCTTCCAGGAAGGGCTCGTGAAGGTCGTGTTCGCGACCGAGACGCTCTCGCTGGGCATCAACATGCCGGCCAAGAGCGTCGTGATCGAGGACCTCTGGAAGTTCCAGGGGGAGCGGCACGAGCTCGTCACTCCGGGGGAGTACACGCAGCTGACCGGCCGGGCGGGTCGGAGGGGGATCGACGCACTGGGCCACGCCGTCGTCATCTACCAACGGCAGGTTCCGTTCGAGCGGGTCGCGGGACTCGCCGCCACCCGGACCTACGACCTTGCCTCCTCGTTCCGCCCCTCCTACAACATGGCGGTCAACCTGGTGCGCAACTACACGCCGGAGCAGGCACACCACCTCCTGAACTCGTCGTTCGCCCAGTTCCTCGCCGACCGCGGTGTCGTCGCGCTCGAGCGATCCCGCCAGCAGGATCTCGCCGCGCTCGATGGCTACGGGAAGAACATGGTGTGTCATCTCGGAGACTTCGAGGAGTACTGGGGCTACCTGGAGAAGGCGCGTCAGCTCCGAGACGAGGACCGGAGAGCTCGGGACCAGGGACAACGGGAAGATGTGCGCGAGAGCGTGGCCCGACTGCGGCCGGGGGACGTGGTCTGGGTACCGCGTGCGCGGCGCCGTGGGGTCGCGGTGGTCGTGTCGTCGCGCGACGGGAAGCCGACCGTGCTCGCGCAGGATCGCCAGTTCTTCCGGTTGACCGGCCGGGATTTCGACGAGCCACCGCAGGTGCTGACCAGGATCCCCCTCCCGAAGTCGGGCAGCGTCCGGAGCCCCCGGTTCCGACGGGACGTGGCCTCGAGGCTCGTGGCACTCGACGTGAAAGCGGGAGGAGGGCGGCGACGAGGGCAGGCGAACCCGAAGGTCGAACGCGAGGCGGCGCGCCTCGAGGCCCTCGCGGAAGCGCATCCGTGTCGTGGGTGCCCGGAGCGGGCGAAGCACGAACGGTGGGCGACGCGAGCGAGCGAGCTCCGGCGACGGCTCGGCGGTGTGGAGCGCCGGATCCGCGTTCGTACGGAGACGCTCGCCCGGCAGTTCGATCGCGTCCTGTCCGTCCTGCTCGCGCTCGGATACGTCGACGGCTGGTCGCTGACGACGAAAGGCCGGACGCTGACCCGTATCTACGGAGAGGGCGACCTCCTGGTGGGGGAGGCGCTCGAGGCCGGGCTCCTGGACGACCTCCGGCCTCCCGAGGTGGTCGCCCTGCTGTCGGCCGTGATCTACGAGGGCCGCGAACGGGTCCCGCTCTCGGGGGAGATGCCGACCGCGGAGACCAAGGAGCGCTATGAGCGGCTCCAGCGACTCTGGCGCAGGGTGCGCAGGACCGAGGACGAGCACCAGGTGCAGCTCTGCCGCGAGTTGGAGGCCGGCTTCGCCACGCCGATCTACCACTGGGCCGAGGGGGAGGCGCTCGACGAGATCCTCGCCGAGACCGAGATGGCGCCGGGGGACTTCATCCGCAACTGCAAGCAGCTCGTCGACCTCCTCAGGCAGATCGAGGAGGTCGCCGAGCCCGAGACGGCCGCGCAGGTCCGCGCAGGGCGCGAAGCGATCCTGCGCGGCGTCGTCGCGTACACCGGGGTCTAGGTGGCTACGATGGCCGCCATGGCCAGCCCGTTCGGCTCCCTCGCCGTGATCGCCGATCCCCGAGCGGGCGTGATGGACGAGCTGCCGGCGCTCGAGCGCGCGCTCGAGGAGCGCGGGCTCGAACACCGGATCTTCATCGCGAACGGCGCCGATCCCTCCACCCTCGCGACGGACGCGCTCGACGAGGGGTTCCGCTTCCTCGTCGCGGTGGGGGACGACGCCACCGTCCAGGGTGTCGTGAACGGGATGTTCCGGGACGGCCGTCCGATCCGCGACGAACCGATCCTCGGGGTGATCGGCGCGGGGAGCGGATGCGATCTCGTCCGGAGCTTCGGGGTGCCCGGCGACACCGAGTCGGCCGCCGCGCACCTCACCGGTGAGAACACGTACGGCCTCGACCTGATGAAGATCACGGCGACCACCGTCGGCGGCGAACGCGTCACGCGATACGGACACAACCTCGCCCAAGTGGGGATGGGCGCGCAGCAGGTCGCGTGCGCCGCGAAGGCCCCGGCCTGGCTCGGCGGCTCGCGGCGCTTCTACGGCTTCTGGTGCGGCTACCTGAAGACCAAGGCGGCGAGGTTCACGGTCGAACACGACCGGCGTACCTGGCAGGGACGGGCCTGGAACGTCGTCGTGGCGAACGCGCAGTTCACCGGCGGAGGCCTGCGGCTGTCGCCGCGCTCGTTCCCGGGGGACGGCGTCCTGGACGCCCTCGTCTTCACGGGGCCACGGTCGGGGGCCTACACGCAGCTGCCGCGCTTGTTCCGGCACGGCGACCACGTCCCCGACCCCCATATCGAAGAGTTGAAGGCGAAGATCCGTTTCGAGGTTCGGTCGGAGCGTCCGATGCCGGTGATCGCGGACGGCGTCGCGCTCGGAACCACGCCCGTCACCTTCCAGATCGTGCCGCGGCCGATCCTCTTCAAGCTGTGAGCGCGCACCTCGACCGGATCGGCCGGGCCGCGCGAGAGACCGCCGCGCGGGAACTGGACGCGCTCGTCGTGTCGCCCTCTCCCGACCTCGCGTACCTGACCGGATACGACCCCATGCCCTTGGAGCGCCCGACGCTCCTCGTCCTGCGGCCGGACCGCGATCCGACCCTGCTCGTGCCGGAGCTCGAGAGGGCGCCCGCGGCGGCCTCGCCCGTCGGGGACCACCTCGAGCTGGTGACCTGGCGAGACGGCTCCGACCCGTACGAGGCCGCCGCGGGCTTGCTCGCCGGTGCGACTCGGATCGCCGTCGCGGACCGCCTGTGGGCGACCCACCTGCTCGGACTCGAAGGAGCGATCCCGGATGCCGCCTTCTCACCCGCGTCCCCGGTGATGAGCCGCCTCCGCGCCGTCAAGGACGAATACGAGCTCGGCGCCCTCCGCCGCGCCGGCCACGCCGCCGACGACACGTTCCGGGAGGTCCTCGCGGTGCCGTTCCGAGGGCGAACCGAACGAGACCTCGCGCGCGATCTCGCGGAGCTCCTCGTCCGGAACGGGCACGAGCGGGCCGACTTCACGATCGTGGCGAGCGGACCGAACGCCGCATCTCCGCACCACGAGCCGGGGGGTCGGACGATCCAGCCGCACGACGCGGTCGTCATGGATTTCGGTGGTGAGCTCGCGGGATACCTGAGCGACACGACCCGGACCGTGGTCGTGGCCGAGGCGCCCGACGGCTTCGCGGAGGCGTACGCGGTCGTCCAGGCGGCGCAGGCGGCCGCGGTCGATGCCGTCCGCCCCGGACGGGAGGCGCAGGAGATCGACCGGACCGCACGGACGATCATCGACGACGCGGGCTACGGCGAGCGATTCATCCACCGGACGGGGCACGGCATCGGCCTCGAGTTGCACGAGCCTCCCTACATGGTGGAAGGCGACCGGACGGCGCTCGAGCCCGGCATGACGTTCTCCGTAGAGCCCGGGATCTACCTCGAAGGGCGTTTCGGCGTCCGGATCGAAGACATCGTGGCGGTGACCACCGACGGGGTCGAACGCCTGAACCGGAGCACGCGAGAGCTCCAGATCGTGGCGTGAACGGGCCGATCGAGCTCCGGTGATCCTCTGGCCCGAGGAGTGCGAATCACACGGGTGGCCGTGCAGGAGCGTTCGGGACGGAGCGAAGACGAGGACCGCATCATGAAGATGGACACGTCGGAGTTCGACCTGGACAAGTACCTCCGGGCGTCCAACCGGGTCGACCTCTCGTCGGTCGAGTGGGACCGCATCCGGCAGCACCCCGTCGCGATCGAAGAGGCACGGTGCCTGACCTACATGATGGACATCGAGACCCACACGGTCGTGTTCCTGCGCGACCTCCTGGCCACGAGGGCTTCGTTCGATCCCGAGGTGACCGCGTTCCTCTCCTGCTGGGCCTACGAAGAGCTCTGGCACGGAGAGGCGTTCAGCCGTTTCCTGGGCCAGGCCGGCTACCGGGTCCCGCCTTCGTACGAGCACGTCGAGGGCGACGCTCCATTCCCCACACGCTTCGATCGCAACCAGTGGATCCGGCGGAAGTTCGGGACGAAGGGATACATCTCTCATATGGGCACGTTGCTCGGGTCGGCACTGTTCCGGGACTTCGTCGCCGTCCACATGACCTGGGGTGCCGTGAACGAGCTCGGCACCCTGAACGGCTACCATCGCATCATCGCGAAGACCGAACATCCCGTCTTGATCCAGCTGCTGCAGGCCATCATCAAGGACGAGCGGCGGCACTTCGCCTTCTATCGAGCGCAGGCCAAGATGCGGCTCGCCCGCTCGAAGCAGGCACGCACGATCACCCGCTGGGCGCTCGAGCACCTCTGGGCCCCCGTGGGCACCGGCGTGCGACCGCAGCCGGAGACGGACTTCGTGATCCACTCCCTGTTCGGGGACGCGGACGGGCTGGTCGCCGTCAAGGAGATGGAGCGCACGCTGGGGGAGCTGCCCGGGCTCGGGGGAAGCACCTTCCTCTCCGACGCGCTGGAGGCGGCCGCCCGGCGGCTCGGGAGACCGCTCGGGATCGGCTGACCGTCCGCGGCGTCAGGTCCTACCGGCTCAACCCCGAGGACGGACGGTGGTCCCCTCGGCCGCGTCCATGACCTCGAGGCCCATCTCCTGCAGCTCGTCCCGGAGCTCGTCGGATCGCGCGTAGTCCTTCGCCGCTCGCGCGTCGTCCCGCTCTGCGACGAGCCGCCGGATGTCCTCGGACGGCTCCCAGACGGTCCTTGCCTCCCGCTCGAGGTCGAGACCCAGCACGTGGTCCCAGGACGCGAGGAGGGCGCGCTTCTCACCGGGCGGCACCCCGGTCGAGTGGTCGAGGTCGTTCACGGCCCTGACCGCGGAAGACATGTCGAGGTCGCTCGCGACCGCCTCGCGGAAGCGAGCGTCGAAGTCTTTGGCGGCAGCGCCGAGTTCGGCAGCGGGATCGCCCCATCCGGCGACGTGGCGCCTGAGCTGTTTCACTCGCTGGTCGGCGGTCTCCATCGCTTCCCACGTGAAGTCCATCTCGGACCGGTACCGCGTCTGGAACGTGAGCCATCGGAACGCGAGGGGATCGAGGCCGCGCTCGATGAGCTCGGGAGCCCGGATCACGTTGCCGGTCGACTTCGCGATCTTCTGGCCCGTGAGTCGCAGGAATCCGCCGTGCACCCACGTGGAGACCACCTGATGGCCCACGGCTCCTTCGGATTGCGCGATCTCGTCCTCGTGGTGCGGGAACTTGAGGTCATTGCCACCGGTGTGGATGTCGAATCGGTCCCCCAGGTACTTCATCGACATCGCGGAGCACTCCACGTGCCACCCGGGGAAACCGTCGCCCCACGGGCTCGGCCACTTCATCAGACGACCCGGACCCGCCGCCTTCCAGAGTGCGAAGTCGGCGGGGTGCCGCTTCGCCGGATCCGTCTCCAGATCCCGGTGTCCGGCCTTCAGCTTGTCGAGCGTGTTCCCGGAGAGCTTCCCGTAGCCGGGGAAGCTGGCCACGTCGTAATAGACGGAGCCGGAGTCGACGACGTAGGCATGATCGCGATCGATCAACGTCTCCGTGAGCGCGATCATCTCGGGGATGTGCTCCGTGGCCTTCGGCATCAGATCCGGGAGCCTGATGCCGACGGCGGCCATGTCTTCGAGGGCCGCCTTCGTGTACTTCTCCGCGATCTCGAGCGGCTGGAGACCCTCGTCTTCCATCGCGAGGAGCATCTTGTCGACCGCTTCCGGCGAGGATTCGTCGGTCATATGCCCGACGTCGGTGATGTTCTGGACGAGGGTGACGCCGTAGCCCTCGAACTCCGCGACGCGCCGGACGAGATCCGCCAGCATGAAGGTGCGCAGGTTCCCAAGATGCACCGAGCGGTACACCGTCGGGCCGCAGGCGTACATCTTCACGCGCCCCGACTCGACCGGGACGACCTCCTCGACCTCACGCGAGAGCGTGTTGTAGAGACGCACGAGCCAATCCTAGCCGGGCCCGCCGGTCAGACCGGCGAGATCACTCCTCGCTGGGCTGCGTCTCGATGCGTTGCCGGGGCTCGCTCCGGCCGTTGCCCGACGGCTGCTGCGCGGCGACGAGCGCACCCAGCGGGGGAGGCGGAACCGGCACGGGGATCGTTCCCTCGACACCCCCGTGTCGGAGGTGGGCGGCCGAGCACGCGACGTGATAGGCCTCGAGCTCCTCCAAGAACCGCGCGTCGTGATACCGACGCCCGTCGATGTTCGGCCCTTCACGGCCCTCGATGATCGCTTCGACGTCATCGCCCGTGATGGTCTTGTACGTCTCGAGAGCGTGGGCCACCGTGAGCACATCGTCGCGATGCTCCTCGAGGAGGGCCATCGTCCGGTCGTAGAGCTCTCGCAACTTGGCCTCGACCGACTTCCCGAACTCGGTATCGAACAGTGCCCGGTCCGCGCCGGTCTCCGCGGGCTGCACGGGCCCTCGGAGGCCGGCCAAGGTGATCGAGCGCGAAGCGATGGTGTCGCCCATCGAGAAGTAGGCGAGCATCTGCGTCGTGAGCGCCGTCGCGCCGCGCATGTCACCGCCCACTCCCGTGGAGTGGTCACCGTCGAAGAAGAGCCGTTCCCCGGCGAGCGATGCGAGGAACGTGATCACGTCGATCTCCCGTTCGGAACGCCACTGGACGAACTGATCCTCGGGTGGGATCGAGGACACGAAGCCGCCGACGTCGCCTCGGCGCTCGATCGTCGCCAGGTCGATCGTCATGTGCTTCCGGAGGTGGTAGGCGGCCACGGCGTGACATGCCTCGTGCACCGCCACCGCGTGGCGCTCTCGCTCGATGTACTCATGGTCGTCGGGAAGCCCGTGCTGCTTGACGTGCTTCGCCTTCACGACGTCCGTCCAGCCGACGCGATCGCGTCCATCGCGGATCGCGATGACCAGCGACTCGTTCACGATGTCCTTCATGTCGGCGCCGCCCGCGTACGGCGTGATCGTCGCGAGCTTCGTGATCTCCTCGTCGCCGAGATCGTGCTTCACCTTGTCGAAGTAGTACCGATAGGTGGCGACGCGACCTTCCAGCTGGGGGTAGCCGACCTTGAACTTCCGGTCGATACGCCCGGGACGGAGCATCGCTTCGTCGAGCACGTGCGGCTGGTTCGTCGCGAAGATGTGGAGGATCCGGTACCGCGGCGGAGGCTTCGGCTTCATCCCCAGGAGTCGGCGGAGGCGATTCGTCAGTCCCCGTGGCTTCTTCAACCCGTCCATCTCGGACAGGAGCGCCTGCAGCGTCCCCATCCCGCCGCCGCCTCCCATCATGCCGCCCATGAAGACGCGCTCGGTCTGGCCACCTCCGAACGGGGCGAGCTCGAAGACGGTGTTGCGGCCACCATCGGAGATGTACCCCATGCCGTTGCAGGTCAGTGCGTTCGTCCACGGCGTGACCGCCGGGTTCATCGCCCATCCGCCCTGGGGACCGACGTTGCCCCGGTTGCCGAGCGAGTCGGCCTCGTCGATGAACACGATGACTCCGCCGTAGCGCGTCGCGAGCTTCCGGAGCTTCCGATACAGCGACTTGACCTTCAGGATGCCGACGCCCATGAACATGTTGATGAACGCGCCGGGCTCGACGAAGACGAACGGCTTCGCGGTCTCGCCGGCCACGGCCTGGGCCATGAGCGTCTTGCCCGTGCCGGGGGGTCCCCAGAGGAGAAGGCCGCCGGGGACGTAGCCGCCCCGCTGTTCGATCGCCTCGGGGTCCTCGAGGAAGATGATGTTCTCCTTCACGCGTTCGAGGACCGAGTCCTGCCCCTTCACGTCGGAGAAGCGCGTGTCCATGTCGTCCGGCATGTAGACCTCGACCCCGCCGCGGGACATGAACCAGAAGATCCCGACGAACTGGAGGATGCCGAACGAGATCAGGAACGCGAAGTAGACGAGCTGACCCACCGACTCCTTGATGAGGCCGGGGAGCCGGAACCATGCCTCGAGGGCATTGACCTGATCACCCGGAGTGCTGATGAACGAGGCGAGGATCGCGCCCAGGATCCAGCCGAACACGAGGAAACGGCCGAGGCGGCCCAGGCGGTACCGGACGTGCGGGTTGATCTTGCCGAGTGCGGCTTCTTCTCGGTCGAGCGTGTTCCTCCAGGAGCGGTAGTACCCCTTCGACTGTTCCTGGAGGTAGTAGTGGAGCTGCCGGAGCACCTCGAGCGCGGCGAGGGCGAGGAGCCACCAGCGTTTGCCCACCTGGTCCTGGAGCGCGCTCCGGAACGACATGTTGCTCGCCGAGACGTCGGCGAGGACGAGGAGGAGGAAGGCGCCGAGGAGGAAGACGAGCAGGCGGACCCGGTCCCAGATGTGCGCCGGCGTCCGGTATTCGCGCTCGGAATCCTTGGGGCGGCTCTTGAACTCGAAGCGAGGTGTCGGCTGGGTCGCTGGGTCGCTCGGCATGGGGAACCCTCTCGTTCGTCCGTCGGGGAGCCTCTGTATCGGACCATTATGAGGCTTCGACCGGGGAAGATGGCAGCCTTGAGCCTAGGTCCGCAGAGGCCTGTCCTCGAAGGGGATCGACAGGGCGATCGTGGTGTTCGTGGTGACGCCCGCCTTCTCACGGAGCCGCCTGATCAGGTCCTCGAGGTCGCCGGTCGTACTCGTCCGGACCTTGAGCACGTAGTTCGCCTCGCCGGCGACCGAGTAGCAGTCCTCGACCTCGGGAAACTCACGGACGCGCGCCGGGAGGTCGTCCGGTTGGTGGCGGTCGAGCGGGGCGACGGCGATCAGCGCGGTCACGAACAGACCGATCGCCTCCGGGTCCACCACGGCTCGGTATCCGCGGATCACCCCTTGCTGCTCGAGCTTCCGAACCCGCTCATGGACGGCTGAGGCCGAGAGACCCACCGTGGCACCGACGTCGGCGTACGTGGCCCGTGCGTCGTCTTGCAGCGCGGCGAGGATCGCGAGATCGCGGTCGTCCAGCACGGGAGCATGCTCCCACACCCGGTGGGGGAGGCAGATATCCCCGCGACGGCCGATTGTCTTCGATCCGGCCGGGAGATACGGTCGGCGCCTCCTCCTGCTCGATCACCTGGCCGGATCCCCGCCGGATC
The DNA here is from genome assembly GCA_963737525.1 of uncultured Actinomycetota bacterium. Taxonomy (GTDB): domain Bacteria; phylum Actinomycetota; class UBA4738; order UBA4738; family HRBIN12; genus JAJNBA01. The sequence continues at coordinate 17,888 of CAVTTD010000004.1, read as the reverse complement.
CCCCGGAGGAGGTCCCGTTCGCGTGAGCGGCCGCTCGACCGGACCGCGGTCGAGGAACGACCCCGCGGGTCCGCGTTTCGAGTCGATCCCCAAGCCCGACGGCGGGCTCCGATGGCTCACCCGGCTCGATCCGGCCGGCGACGCCGCGTACCGGGAAGCGGTGCGCCCGCTCGCCGGCCGGATCGAGCGGGCGCTCGGACAAGAGGTGTTCGCGACCCGGACCCTGCCGGTGCCCGGTGGCTGGCGTCTCGCGCCATGGCGACCCGCCCGCGCCGCCTGGCGGAGGACGCTGCGACGGATCATCGACGAGACGACGCGGGGGACGACGTTCGCCGTCGCCGACGTCCACGACTGCTACGGGTCGGTCTCGCCCGAGACGATCGCGACGCTGCTCGGGCCGGAGGCCGCGCACGCCGTCGCGTTCCTCCGGAGGGCCCACGAGCAAGGCGTGCGCGGCCTCCCGATCGGCCCGGACCCATCGGCGATCCTGGCCAACGCCGTGCTCGCGGAGATGGACGGCGCCATCCGACTCGCCGGTGCTCGACATCTCCGATGGGTCGACGACGTCTTCCTCTGGGGATCGCGCGCCGACGTCCGTCGCGCGCTGCAGAGGCTCGACGGCGTCGCCGGCCGGATGGGGCTCGCGCTCCATCCGGCGAAGACGAGGGTCCTCGCTGATCGGCACGAGGCCCGCTCGGTCGCGCTCGGCACGCGAGACTCCTCTATCATCGCGGCGCCGTGAGGACCCTCTACCGCGCAGCGCGGATCGTCACGCTGTCCCACCCCACGATGGGGGAGTGGATCCTCGTGGACGGGCGCCACGTCGAGCGCGTGGGGACGGGCGATCCTCCCGAGGCGGACCTCACGATCGAGCTCCCCGGTACGACCATCGTTCCGGGGTTCATCGACAGTCACGTGCACCTCACCGCCACGGGGCGTTCGCTGATGAACGAGGACGTCAGGGCAGCGACGTCCAAGCAGGAGCTGCTCGAGGTCGTCCGTGAACGATCCGCGTCGGGGACGTCTCCGGTGCACCTCGAGGGCTTCGACGAGTCGAGCTGGGACCGGCCGGACCTGCCGACGGTCGCCGAGCTCGACGAGCTCACCGCCCTCCCGGTCGTCGTGAGGCGGACGGACGGGCACCTCTGCGTTGTCAGCTCACCGGTGCTCGCCGAGGTCGACCTCTCCGGCGCGGAGGGGGTCGAGGTGGGGGAGGACGGGGAACCGACCGGGCGACTCTCCAAAGAGGCCAACCGGCGCGTCACCGTGTGGGTCGAGTCGTCGTATGACGGCCGCCTGGTCGAGGAGTTCCAACTGCAGGCCGCCGGACTCGCGGCATCACGCGGGGTGACCGCCGTCCACGAGATGTCGATGGATCTCGCGGACCTCGAGGTGCTGCTCCGTCATCGGGAGCGGCTGCCCGTCGACGTCTCGCCGATCCCGGCGACGTTGTCGCTTCCCGAGTCGATGGAGCGAGGATTCCTCGCGATCGGCGGCGACCTCCCGGTCGACGGTTCGATCGGCGCGAAGACGGCCGCGTTGGCGCATCCCTACGAGGACGGGCTGGAGCAAGGTGAGCTCTTCCACGACGACGACACGCTGGCCGAGTTCTTCCACGCGGGTCACAACGCCGGCCTGCAGGTCGGTGTCCATGCGATCGGAGATCGAGCGATCGAGCAGGTCCTCACGACGTGGGAACGCGTATACCTCGCGCTCGACTCGAGGGAGCGGAGACATTTCCGCGCGCGGCGCCATCGGATCGAGCATTTCGTCCTCCCGTCGGCGGATCAGATCGAGCGAGCCGCGATGCTCGGGCTCGCCGTCTCGGTCCAGCCCGCGTTCGACCGACGCTGGGGGCAGGGCGGCGGCCTGTATGAAGAGCGACTCGGGCCGGCACGAGCGATGGCCGCGCATCCGATCCGGACGATGCTCGATCGTGGGATCGAGGTGGGCGTCGGGTCGGACTCACCGGTGACGCCGCTCGACCCGATGCTCGCGATCGCCGCGCTGGAGGACCACCACGAGCCGACGCAACGGCTGACCCGTCTGGAAGCGCTCAAGCTCCACCGGGTGGGAAGCGCCCGGCTCGGCCACCAGGAGGGCAAGAAGGGAGCGCTCGAGCCGGGGCGTCACGCCGATTTCGCCGCGTACGACGAGGATCCGCTCGACGTGTCCTCGCCGGAAGGGCTCCGCCCCGTCCTCACGGTCTCGTTGGGCCGCGAGGTCTTCCGAGCCTGATCGGGCGCGGATCGTGTTCTTGGGTGGTCTTGTCACTGTTTCTGGGCATTCGGGTTGCTGTCCCGTCCCGCCCTCGTTAACGTCCTGGCTTGCGTCGCCGCCCCGGCGGAGACGCAAGCGGAGCCCGAGAGGCTGAGTAGAGAACGCGGCGCCCCGGCGTCGCGGCCCCAAAGGTCTCTCGGGCTCTCGCGTTTCCATCTTCCTCCGCCGGGGAACATCCTGTATCTCCACGGCGTACTTCCATGGCAAGCGGATATGCGAACGCTAGAATCCGCGGCCGTATCGAGAACGAAACCCCCGGAGGAACAGGTGGCAGAGCGCACGGAAGAGCGTGAGGACGAGGACGTCGGAACCGACGAGGATCTCGACGACCTGGAGCCGACGCCGGAAGATCTCGAGGATGCGGCGTCCACCCCGGACCCAGCGGGCGCGGACGTCGAGTCCATCCACGAGGTCCTCGAGAAACAAGAGGCCCGAGACGACGAGGACGAGGCCGACGAAGAGGAACCGGTGGTGGCCGTCGCCACGACGAAGGGGGACGAACGGCTCGAGCCGATCGAAGCTCGCGTCGTCCCCATCCAATCGACCGAGTTCGTGTGCAAGCACTGCTTCCTCGTGAAGCACCGCAGTCAGCTCGCCGACAAACGGCGGATGTTCTGCCGCGACTGCGCCTGACCGGGGACCGGCTTCCGGCCGCACTCGATCCTGTCCGTCGTCGGAGGCGTCCTGTCTTCGCTCGCCTTCCCACCCGTCGCCGTCTGGCCGCTCGCCTTCCTCGCGCCCGCGCTCCTGCTCGTCGCACTGAGGAGCGCGTCTCCCGCTCGAGGCTTCGTCCTCGGGCTCGTGTACGGACTCACCGGGTTCGGCCTCACGTTGTCCTGGATCATGCTCTTCGGCACGCTCGCGTGGGGTGCCCTGACGTTGCTCACGGCGCTCTCGGTGGCGCTGTTCGGAGCCGTGTTCGCGCTCGTGCGCAGACCCGGCAAACCGATCCTCACCGCGCTGGGAGCCGCCGCGGCATGGACGGCGATCGACTGGCTCCGCGGGCTCTGGCCGCTCGGAGGATTCACCTGGGGGTCCCTCGGCGTGTCGCAGGTCTCGAACAGGATCACGGTCCGCCTGGCCGTGATCGCGGGCGTGTTCGGCGTCACGTTCGTCGTCGCGTTCGCGGCGGCCTTGCTGGCGGAGGCGAGCGCCCGCGGGCGACCGCTCGGGCAGCGACTGGGGTTGGCGGGGCTCGCGGCGGCCGCCGCCTTCGCGCCGATCGTCATCCCGTTCGCCGCGGCGACGGGTCGACCCGTCGACGTCGCCGCGATCCAGGTCGACTTCTCGAAGGCGGTGCAGCACGCCACGAGGGAGGAGGGGGACGTCGCCGTGACGCGGAGCGTCCTCGACCTCCACCGGCACCTGAAGAGCGCGCCGCCCGATCTGGCCGTGTGGGGCGAGAGCGCGCTCGACCCAGGCTCGCTCGACATCCTCGACGAGGTGCGCGCGACGATCGCCGACGTGGGGGTGCCGGTCCTCGCCGGAGCCACCTCGGGGGACATCCGCTCCGCGCGCCGGATCGGCGAGCCGCTCTACAACCAGGCGGTCGTGTTCGACGGCGGGGGAGAGGTGGTGGATGTCTATCGGAAGACCCATCTGGTCCCGTACGGGGAGTACATCCCATGGAAGCCGGTCGTCGGATGGATCTCCGCGCTCGAGCAGATCTCGTACGAGCTCACGCCGGGGGAGCGGCTGCACACGCTGTCGGCACCCGGGCTCCCGAGGTTCGGCGCGCCGATCTGCTTCGAGAACAGCTTCCCCGCGCTCGATCGTGCGCTCGTTCGGCAAGGGGCCGAGTTCCTCGTCGTCCTCACGAACAACGCCGCGTACGAGGAGACGGCCGCCTCCGCGCAGCATCTGCAGATGTCCCGGATGCGCGCGATCGAGGATGGCCGGTGGGTGGTCCATGCCGCCGTGTCGGGCATCAGCGCCTTCATCGATACCGAGGGTCGCCTCTTCCAGCAGACCGGGCTCTTCGAGCCCGCCGTCATCAGGCGAACGATCCGCGCCTCGACGGATCGGACCTTGTCGGTGCGTTTGGGCGACTGGCTCCCTCTGGTCTCGCTCGCCTTCGTCGTGGGCATGGCCGCGGTGCCGCGAGGCCGGCGACGCGACCGCCCCGGACCCGAGCCGCTCGCCCCCAACCCGCGAGCCCTTGTGATCCTGCCCACGTACGACGAGGCGCGGACGATCCGGGACGTCCTCGATGGCGTCCTGGCGCTGCCGAGCGTGGACGCCCTCGTCGTCGACGACTCCTCGCCGGACGGGACGGGGGACATCGTGCGGGAGCTGATGACGGGGGAGCCGCGTCTCCATCTCGTCGAGCGCCCGGCCAGATCCGGGCTGGCGAGCGCCTACCTCGAAGGGTTCGGCCGGGCGCTCGACGAGGGCTACGACCTGATCGTCGAGATGGACGCCGATCTCTCACACGACCCTGCGCAGCTCGCCTCACTGCTCGACGCCGCACGTGATCGGTTCGACCTCGTCGTCGGCAGTCGCTACGTGCCGGGGGGCTCCGTGACGAACTGGAGCCGCGCCCGCCTCGCCCTCTCGAAGCTCGGCAACAGCTACAGCCGCGTGATGCTCGGGATCCCCCTCCACGACGCCACGAGCGGCTACCGCGTCTATCGGCGCGATCTGCTCCGGGATCTCGTTTCGGAGCCGTTCCACGCCGACGGCTACGGCTTCCAGGTCGAGCTCGTCATGCGAGCTTGGCTCCATGGCTGGAGCCTCGGAGAGGTGCCGATCACGTTCCGCGAGCGGGAACACGGACATTCGAAGCTCTCGCGAGGGATCGTCTTCGAAGCGCTCTGGCTCGTGACGCGATGGGGCGTCGCGCTCCGGCTCTTCGGACGACCTCACCGGCCCTCGCCGACCAGGGGCTGACACACGAGACCGCAGCCTTTCCCGATAACGTACATTATGTCACCTTAGCTCGGGACAGCGCCGCCGGCTCCGTCCCCTGCCCGATCCATCCCCTCCCGGCGCGAAAGCGCTCGCTCACGATCGGCGCGCGTTCGAGCGTCCTTGCCTCGGTGCGGGGCGGATGGGAAGCTCCGATCACGGTCGGGCCGAAGAACCCTCGGCCGGAAGGCTTCCGCCTTCCGGCCGATGTCCCCCCTCCCCCGTGCCTCGTAGGGTGTGGGTCGACCGACCTACACGGATCCGAGCACGGAGACCGCTCGGTGAGACGGGACCAGCAGGAGGAACGATGAGGGGAGCGAAGCACCCGGCCGGTCGGCGACCGATCCTTCTGGGTCTGCTCGTCGTGACGGCGCTCGCCGTGAGCCAGGCCGGGACGTTGATGGCACTGGCCCGTCCCCCCGCCGACGTCCCCGGGCCTCCGTCGGCGGACGGCGTGCACCCGGTCATCGCGGACACGCAGTCCTCGAGTGACGATTGCGGGTTGCTCGGCTTCACCCACGGACTCTCGATCTCGGGAAACGGGCAAGTGTCGAGCGGCGACCTGACGGTGACGGTCACGGGCTACAACGCTCCGATCGGCTTCGCCGATTGGTCAGCGACCCTCCCGATCCTGGCCGTCTACGTCAAGGGCGGCCCGAGCGGGGGCAACCTGTTCAACTATCCCGCCGGTGACACCGGCGACCAGGACCTTCACACGCCGCGGAAGGCGACGGGAGGCTTCTACAGCGTGAGTCACCTCGCGTTCTGCTGGAACGATGAGCCGCTCGAGCCCGATGTCACGATCGCCAAGGCGAACGACCCGGCGGGTTCGGTCTCCAGCGGCGACTCGATCACGTACACCTTGACGGTCACGAACGGAGGAGACGCGACGGCGACCGGCGTCGCCGTCACCGACCAACTCGCGGCAGGTGTCACGTTCGATGGTGGGACCGCCGGGTGCGACGAGGCCGGGGGCCTCGTGACCTGTGCCCTCGGAGACATCGGTGTCGGCGCGAGCCTCGATGTCGAGATCACCGTGACCGTCGACGAAGGGTTCTGCGGTGCGATCGTCAACACCGCCGATGTGTCCGCGTCGAACGAGTCCGGTCCGGCGCTCGACAACAACGCGTCGAACACCGTCACCAACACGGTCGGATGCCAAACACCGACCCCGCCGGACCTCCAGGTGTCGAAGAGCTCCGACGCCGACGGGATCCTGCACGAAGGCGACGACTTCCTCTATACGATCACCGTGACCAACGTCGGCGACGAGGAAGCCACCGGCGTGGAACTGGTCGATGTGCTGCCGGCCGGCGCGCTGAACGTCGGCGTCCCCCACTCCCGACGTTCGTCGGTGAGGCATGTTCCGTCACCAGCTCCGTTCCGGAGCCGGGGGGTGTGCCCTACGCGGAGGTCCGCTGCGACGAGCCGGTTTCCATCGGGCCGGGTGAGTCCGAGTCGCTCACCGTGAAGGTCATCGTCAGCGGAGACGTGTGCGGTGAGATCACGAACGTCGTGGATGTGACGGGCGCCAACGAGCCCGCGGCGAACGTCGGGCCGGACAACCACGCCGAAGCCACCGACCAGATCGCATGCGTGCCGCGGATCAGGTTGCAGAAGGGAGGTCCAGACCTGGCGCATGTCGGCGACGCCATCACGTACGTCTTCGTCGTGACCAACGCCGGCGGTGTCGATCTGTCCGACATCCGCCTCTCCGACCCGAAGTGCGACGCGGGGTCGATCACGGTGGTCGAGGACGGGAACGGGAACGACGTCCTCGAGGTTGGCGAGGCCTGGGATCTCGAATGCACGCACACGATCACCGCCGGCGACGGCGACCCCGTTCACAACGAGGCGTCGGTCAGCGGCGACCACGAGGGTGGCACCGTCTCGGACTCGGCGGCGCATGACGTCGCCGTGCTGCACCCGGGCATCGACCTCGAGAAGACCGCCACGCCCACCGCGGGTCCGGCGGGAACGCTCATCACCTACACCTACTCGGTCACGAACAACGGCGATACGCCTCTGTTCGACATCTCCGTCGACGACGACATGGTCGGCCATGTCGGCGACATCCCGACGCTCGCGGTGGGTGGGACGGTCCGAGCTCACCTCCCAGATCACGCTGGGCTCCTCCCCCATCACCAACATCGCCACGGCCGGCGGCGCCGACGCCCTCGGGGGATTCGTGAGCGACGACGCCGCCGCAACGGTCACCGTGGTGGCCGGCGAAGGAGGCGGGACCGGGGGCGGAAGCCCATTCACCGGATCCGAAACCGGCGTGCTCGGCTGCGTGGATCGTCGTCCTCGCTGCCTTCGGATCGACCCTCCTGGCCACGCTCCCGGAGACGCTCCGACACCGCCCGCGGATGAGGCTCTGAGGACATCCTCGAGCACGACCTGAGCACGGAGCGAGCTCGCGACCCCCACTCCCCGCTGCCGTCTGGGTTACCGCGTTTTCGTCTTGCGCGATCCAACGACTTCCTCCACAATCTGACTCCTCCGAACGGACTACCCCGTGCGTCCAGAGGGAGGGCGGGGGATACGCCCTATGGTGTCCCCCGGGTGGGCGGAACAGGGTCCCGGGCGATGGATGACGGCCCCTCGTCGTACAGAGGGCCGGGTCCGGGTTTCTTGCGGAGGCAGCGCCGTAGTTGGGGAGGTAGAGGATGGGAACCGGCAGTCCACAGAGCCCTCGCGCGAGCAGGCGCGGGCTCGCCTCATTCGTAGCGTTCCTGCTCCTGTTCGCGTTCGCGCTCGCGAGCGGCTCGTTGATGGCGCTGGCGGGAGGGAGCAGCACCGATCCCGCCGCGACGGGAGACGGAGACGCAGGCGGTGTGTCGCGCGTGAGCGCGCTGCCCGCGCCGGGAGCTCCGGCTGAGGAGGCTCCCGCCACAAGCGATGGCGACGTGTCGTCGGGCGGGGCGGCATCGGTGACCCGGTCGGTGCCGACGGCCGGCAGCCTCAAGACCGCGCGCGCGACTCGTGATGACCCCGTCGCGGTCCCAACGGCGGCTCTCGCGGCGAACCTGGCCGGGGGTGACATCGGCCTCGACTTCGTGGCCGCGGGCCCATTCACGTACGACCACACGACTGGAGTCGGCACCCCACCGCAGTTCGGCTATGACAACCGCACGATCAGCAAGACGAACGGCGTCGTGGAGTCATTGGAAGGCGGAGACTTCGCATGCGACGACCTCGTGACCTTCTTCGTCCAGGTCGAAGTCGCAGGCGACGCAGCCGCGAGCGGCGCGGTCGAGCTCGATATGTCCTTCGGCGCCGAGACGACGGGACAGCCCGGTCTCGGTTTCGACAACATCGTGAGCACCGCGATCAACTCGCCTGACGGCGGCAACGTCGGACTCGATGGGACCGAGACGGCGACCCTCTCGAACGAGCACCTGGACACGGCGGGCTATGACGAGATCAAGGGCACCGTAACGGTCTCGGGGCTCGACGGAGGTGAGACCGCCATCGTTCGCATCATCGTCCACCTCGCCTGCGAGCTGAACGCCACCCCGACCGGCAACATCCTGAACGCGATCGACGCCGCGCGTGTCGTCGGCGACGGAAAGGTAAGTGTCGGACAGGAGACCGTGCCGATGAAGCAGGTCGGCGGGCTCCAGGCAGAACCCGGGATCGACGTCTTCAAGGACTGCCCCGCGACCGCGGCGGCAGGCGATCCCGTCACCTACGAGATCACGGTGACCAACACGGGAAACGTCGAGCTCTCGAACATCACGGTCGTCGACGACATCATCGGCGATCTGTCGGATCAGTTCCCCGACACACTCGCGGTTGGGGCGGATCCCGTCACGGTGCAGGTGGAGTACACGCCGGTGCCCGGCGACGGCGATCCGGTCACGAACACCGTCACCGCGTCCGGCGATTGGACGGCGGGAGAAACCAGCGACTCGGTGTCAGACTCCGCGGAGTGCACCACCGATATCACCCACGTGCCCAGCATCGATGTCACCAAGACCTGCCCGCAGACGGTGCCGTTCGGTGAGGACATCACCTACACGATCACCGTGACCAACACGGGCAACGAGGCACTCGAGGGCGTGACGGTCAACGACACGTTGCTCGGAGACATCACCGACCAGTTCGACGTCGACTTCTCGGGGTCGTTCGGTGTCGATGAGGTCGCCACGGCGACCGTCACCTACTCCCCCGGAGCCGATGAGGACCCGGTGAACAACACGGTGACCGCCACGGGCACGGGTGCGGACTCCGGTGTGGGGGTCTCCGACTCAGCCTCCTGCTCCACCGATGTCTCGAACCCCGGCATCTCCATCCTGAAGACGGTCGATGAGGAGGTCGTGCCGATCGGGACCACCGTGACCTTCACCTACCTCATCACGAATACGGGTGACGTCACGCTGTACGACATCAGTGTCGACGATGACATCCTGGGTCACATCGGGGACATCGCGCAGCTCGATCCCGGGCACCAAACCACGCTGACGAAGGACTTCGTGGTGGGTGATGAGATCGTCACCAACGTCGGGACGGCAACGGGCCATGACATCCTCGGTCGCGTCGTGAGCGCCAGTGACGACGCCACCGTGGCACCTATCGCCGGTGAGAACCCGCCGCCGAACAACCCACCCACCACGCCGTTCACGGGCTCGGACGCGGGACGGCTCGGGCTCATCACGATGGTCCTGTTCGGGATCGGCGTGACCGTGGTCGCGTCGACCCGCAGGCGCCGCCCAAGGGTGAGTCCGCGTAACACACGAGCGCCACGCGAAGGGGCGGGGTCCCGATCCGGGACCCCGCCCTTCTTCGCATCCTCCAAACGGACTACTCCATTATCCGCCGGTAGGTCGGGCCCTTCGCCCGATGCTTATCCCCCAAGTGGACGGCTAGCGTCTCCCCTCAGCGGACCACGCTATTCACCGTAGGGCGTGGACCCGTCCCATAGGCCAAGTAGATCGACCAGTTGGAGGTGGAGGATGGGTACCAAGACGAACTCTCGGCGGAGCCATCGTGCCAGCAAGCGCGGGCTCGCCTCGTTCGTGTCGTTCCTGCTCCTGTTCGCGTTCGCACTCGGACAGAGTGGTTCATTGATCGCGCTGGCGGACGATGCCGGCACGGCTCCGGTCGCCACGGAGGGTACCGGCGCGGAGGACGTGTCGAACGTCGGCACCTTGCCAGAGGCGGAAGCTCCCCTGTGGAGGCTCCCGCTGCGGAGGCTCCCGGCTGCGGAGGCTCCCGCTGAGGAGGCTCCCGCTGCGGAGGTCCTCCCGCTGAGGAGGCTCCCGCCGCCGCGTCGAGCGACGGGGCTGCTTCTGTGTCCGGCTCGACGTCGAGCGCACGCAAGCTTCACGTCGCACGTGCTCTCTCGCGACAGCGCAGGTCTCGCTGCGGCTCCCGTGGCGGGTCTCGACGGCGGCGACATCGGCCTCGACTTCGTCGCGGCCGGCCCCTTCACCTACAACCACGCCACGGGGCTCGGCTCGCCGCCGCAGTTCGGATACGACAACCGCACCATCAGCAAGACGAACGGCGTCGTGGAGTCCCTCGAGGGCGGCGACTTCGAGTGCGGCGACCTGGTGACGTTCTTCGTCCAGGTCGAGGTCGCGGACGACGCCGCCGGAAGCGGCGCGGTCGAGCTCGACATGTCCTTCGGCAACGAGACGACCGGGCAGCCCGGCATCGGCTTCGACAACATCATGAGCGTCGCGATCAACACCCCCGATGGCGGCAATGTCGGGCTCGACGGCAACGAGACGGCGACCCTCTCCAACGAGCACCTGGACACGCAGGGCTACGACGAGGTCAAGGGCACCGTCACGGTCTCGAACCTCGACCCGGGTGAGACCGCCATCGTTCGCATCATCGTGCACCTCGCCTGCGAGGTCGGGACCCCGACCGGCAACATCTTGAACGCGATCGACGCCGCCCGCGTGGTCGGCGACGGAACGGTCAACGTCGGACAGGAGACCGTCCCGATGAAGCAGGTCGGCGACGTGGCCCAGCCGGGGATGAACGTCGACAAGACGTGCCCGGCCTTCGCACTCGTCGGTGACACGATCAGCTACTCCATCTCGATCGAGAACACCGGCAACGAGACGCTGAACATCACGAGCGTCGTGGATACCGTGGATAGCCACGCCGGCGTGAACATCACCGCTTCGTTCCCCGCGACCGTCGCGGCCGGAGCCACGGTCACCAGGACCTACCAGTACGTCGTGCAGGCCGGCGATCCGAGTCCCCTGTCGAACTCGGTCGCGGTGGTGGCGAACGGCGCCATCTCCACGCGACGATCAACGGCAACGCGTCGTGCGAGAACCCGATCCTGCACCCGGAGATCACCATCACCAAGACGTGCCCGCAGACGGCACCGGCCGGCGATGACATCACCTACGAGATCACCATCGAGAACACCGGCGACGAGACGCTCGACACGATCGTGGTTACCGACACGGTGAACGGGAACTCCCCTGTCGATATCTCGAACCTCTTCGTGGACTCCTTGGCTCCGGGCGCCTCCGACACGCAGGAGTACGTCTACGACGCCGACGGGACCGAACCCGATCCGCTGCCCAACAGCGCGACGGTGACGGCCAACGGAGCGACGTCAGACGAAGCGGCGACCGACACCGATTCGTGCCGGACCGACGTCACCCACGCTCCTGGGATCGACGTCACCAAGTCCTGCCCGGAGACGGTGGCGTTCGGTGAGGACATCACCTACACGATCACCGTCACCAACACCGGCAACGAGGCGCTCGAGGGCGTGACGGTCGACGACACGCTGCTCGGAGACATCACCGACCAGTTCGACGTCGACTTCTCGGTGCCGTTCGGTGTCGGTGAGGTCGCCACGGCGACCGTCACCTACTCCCCCGGGGCCGACGAGGACCCGGTGGACAACACGGTGACCGCCACCGGCACCGGTGTGGACTCCGGCGCGGAGGCCTCCGCCCACGATTCGTGCCGGACCGACATCACCCACGCTCCTGGGATCGACGTCACCAAGTCCTGCCCGGAGACGGTGGCGTTCGGTGAGGACATCACCTACACGATCACCGTCACCAACACCGGCAACGAGGCGCTCGAGGGCGTGACGGTCGACGACACGCTGCTCGGAGACATCACCGACCAGTTCGACGTCGACTTCTCGGTGCCGTTCGGTGTCGGTGAGGTCGCCACGGCGACCGTCACCTACTCCCCCGGGGCCGACGAGGACCCGGTGGACAACACGGTGACCGCCACCGGCACCGGTGTGGACTCCGGCGCGGAGGCCTCCGCCCACGATTCGTGCCGGACCGACGTCACCCACGCTCCTGGGATCGACGTCACCAAGTCCTGCCCGGAGACGGTGGCGTTCGGTGAGGACATCACCTACACGATCACCGTCACCAACACCGGCAACGAGGCGCTCGAGGGCGTGACGGTCGACGACACGCTGCTCGGAGACATCACCGACCAGTTCGACGTCGACTTCTCGGTGCCGTTCGGTGTCGGTGAGGTCGCCACGGCGACCGTCACCTACTCCCCCGGGGCCGACGAGGACCCGGTGGTGAACTCCGTCACCGCTTCGGGTGACGGCGTGGACTCCGGTGTCCAGGCGACGGACACGGCCGTGTGCACCTCCGATGTCTCCAACCCCGGGATCTCCATCGAGAAGACGGTCGATCAGGAGGTCGCGCCGATCGGGACGACGGTGACCTTCACCTACGTCGTCACGAACACCGGCGACGTCACGCTGTACAACATCAGCGTGGACGACGACATCCTGGGTCACATCGGGGACATCGCGCAGCTCGATCCCGGGCAATCCGCGACGCTGACGAAGGACGCCCAGGTCACTGCGGAGATCGTCACCAACATCGGTACGGCCGTGGGGCACGACATCCTCGGTCGCGAGGTGAGCGCCAGCGACGACGCCACCGTGGCACCCATCTCCGGTGAGAACCCGCCGCCGCCGAACCCCCCCGACCCCGTTCACGGGCTCGGACGCGGGACGGCTCGGGCTCATCACGATGGTTCTGTTCGGGATCGGCGTGACCGTGGTCGCGTCGACCCGCAGGCGCCGACCCCAAGGGCGAGTCCGCGTAACACGGGAAGCGCTACGCGAAGGGCGGGGTCCCGATCCGGGACCCCGCCTTCCGCGTTCCCCGTCAGATCACCCGACGAAGATCAACGTCACCCACAGGTACCCATCCTTGGCATAGACGCCGATCCCGACGCGGCGGTAGCCACGCCAGAGGATGTATTACTCGCGGAGGTGGTAAGCCAGATCTTTTTTTGGTGCATGTGACGGGGAACGCGGAAGGGCGGGGTCCCGGATCGGGACCCCGCCCTTCGCGTAGCGCTTCCCGTGTTACGCGGACTCACCCTCTTAGGTCGGCGCCTGCGGGTCGACGCGACGACGGTCACGCCGACCGGACAGGATCATCGTGATGAGCCCGAGGTGTCCCGCGTCCGAGCCCGTGAACGGGGTCCCCGGTGGGTTCGGCGGGTTCGGCGGGTTCTCACCGGCGATGGGTGCCACGGCCGCGTCGTCGTCGTCGTCACGACCCGGCCGAGGATGTCCTCGCCCACGGCCGTCCGACGTTGACGACGGCTCGTCACCGACGACGAAGTCCTTCGTCAGGGTCGACCGATTGCCCGGGCTGGAGGACGGCGATGTCCCCGATGTGGCCCATGATGTCGTTGTCGACGGAGATGTCGTACAGCGTGACGTCGCCGGTGTTCGTGATGACGTAGGTGTAGGTCACCGTCGTCCCACGGGCACGACCTCTTCGCTGACCGTCTTCACGATCTGGATAGCCGGGTTGGCGACATCGGTGGTGCACACGGCCGTGTCCGTCGCCTGGACCTCGGAGTCCTCACCGAGGCCGTCGCGGTCACCGAGTTGTTCACCGGGTCTTCCTCTGCCCCCGGCGAATAGGTGACGACCGCCGTGGCGACCTCGTCGACGGGGAACGGCTCCGAGAAGTCGAAGTCGAAGTCTCCCGTGATGTCGCCGAGCAAGGTGTCGTTCACCGTCACGCCCACCAGCGCTTCGTTCCCGGTATTGGTCACCGTGATCGTGTACTCGATGTCCTCACCGAACGCGACCAGTTCCGGGCAGGACTTGGTGACGTCGATCCCCGGTGCGTGGGTGATGTCGTCCGACAGCGAATCGTGAGCGCAGGCCTCCGCGCCGGAGGCTGCACGGTAACCAGTGGCGGTCACCGTGTTGTCCACCGGGTCCTCGTCGGCCCCGGGGGAGTAGGTGACGGTCGCCGTGGCGACCTCACCGACACCGAACGAGCGAGAGTCGACGTCGAACTGGTCGGTGATGTCTCCGAGCAGCGTGTCATCAAGAACCGTCACGCCCTCGAGCGCCTCGTTGCCGGTGTTGGTCACGGTGGTCGGTGTGGGTGATGTCCTCACCGAACACCACCCTCCGGGCAGGACTTGGTGACATCGATTCCAGGAGGCGTGGGTGATGTGGGTCCAGCACGAATTAGCGGGGGGTTCCGCGCCAGAGCCACACCGGTGCCGGTGGCGGTCACCGTGCTGTCCACCGGGTCCTCGTCGGCCCCCGGGGGAGTAGGTGACGGTCGCCGTGGCGACCTCCACCGACACCGAACGGCACCGAGAAGCGACGTCGAACTGGTCAGTGACTCCGAGCAGCGTGTCGTCGACCGTCCAGCCCTCGAGCGCCTGCGTTGCCGGTGTTGGTCACGGTGATCGTGTAGGCGGTGATGTCCTCACACCGAACGCCACCGTCTCCGGGCAGGACTGGGTGGCATCAATTCCAGGAGCGTGGGTGATGTCGGTCCGGCACGAATCGGTGCTGGTCACCGCTTCGTCTGACGTCGCTCCCGTTGGCCGTCACCGTCGCGCTTGTTGGGCAGCGGATCGGGTTCGGTCCCGTCGGCGTCGTAGACGTTGTACCTGCGTGTCAGAGGCGCCCGGAGCCAAGGAGTCCACGAAGAGGTTCTAGAGATCGACGGGGAGTTCCCGTTCGCATTATCCCGTTGACCCGGTCATCTTGACCCTTGCTCGTCGCCGGTGTTCTCGATGGTGGTCCTTCGTAGGTGATGTCTTCGCCGGCCAGGTAACCGTGTAGCGTCTTGGTGATGGTGATTGTTGCCGGGTGCAGGATCGGGGTTCTCGCACGACGCGTTGCCCTAGATCGATCACATGTATAAGGACATGGCTCCGTTCGCCACCACCGCGACCGAGTTCGACGGGGAGTTCGGATTGACCAGCCTGCACAACGTACTGGTAGGTCCTGGTCATGTGGCTCCGGCCGCCGCCTTGGCGATTGATGAAGCGGTGATGTTCACACCACGGTATCCATCGCCCTTTTCCTTTTGAGCCTTGTGTGTTCATCCCCTTGTTGCATGGCTCTCCATCGCCATGGTTGTGCTCCATCTTGTTCCTTCGTTTGGGCCAGTCTTGAGCGACGTTCAGGCCGGCTTGTGAATGGCGTCGAGCTGCTTCATCGGGCGGTCTCCTGGCCGACGTTGACGGTTCCGTCTCCTACTCACGCCGGGCTCGTCGATCGCGTTCAAGATTTGCCGGTCGGGTTCGCCGTCCCGAGGCGAGGTGCACGATGATACGGACGATCGCGGTCTCGCCCGGGTCGAGGTTCGAGACCGTGACGGTGCCCTTGACCTCGTCGTAGCCCTGGGTGTCCAGGTGCTCGTTGGACAGGGTCGCCGTCTCGTTGCCATCGAGCCCGACGTTGCCGCCATCAGGAGTGTTGATCGCGATGCTCACGATGTTGTCGAAGCCGATGCCGGGCTGCCCGGTCGTCTCGTTGCCGAAGGACATGTCGAGCTCGACCGCGCCGCTTCCGGCAGCATCGGCCGCGACCTCGACCTGGACGAAGAACGTCACCAGGTCGCCGCACTCGAAGTCGCCACCCTCGAGGGACTCCACGACGCCGTTCGTCTTGCTGATGGTGCGGTTGTCGTAGCCGAACTGGGGCGGCGTGCCGAGCCCGGTGGTGTGGTTGTAGGTGAAGGGTCCGGCCGCGACGAAGTCGAGGCCGATGTCGCCGCCGTCGAGACCACCGCGGGAGCCGCAGCGAGACGCCGCGCTGTCGCGAGAGCCGTGCGACGTGGAGCTTGCGCGCGCTCGACGTCGAGCCGGACGCCGAAGCAGCCCCGTCGCTCGACGCGGCGGCGGGAGCCTCCTCAGCGGGAGGAGCCTCCGCAGCGGGAGCCTCCGCAGCCGGCGAGCCTCCGCAGCGGGAGCTTCCGCAGCCGGAGCTCCGGCGGAGCTTCCGCCTCTGGCACGTGCCGCCGTCCGACACGTCCTCCGCGCCGGTGCCCTCCGTGGCGACCGGAGCCGTGCCGGCATCGTTCGCCAATGCGATCAATGAACCGCTCTGTCCGAGTGCGAACGCGAACAGGAGCAGGAACGACACGAACGAGGCGAGCCCGCGCTTGCTGCCACGATGGCTCCGCCGAGAGTTCGTCTTGGTACCCATCCTCCACCTCCAACTGGTCGATCTACTTGGCCTATGGGACGGGTCCACGCCCTACGGTGAATAGCGTGGTCCGCTGAGGGGAGACGCTAGCCGTCCACTTGGGGGATAAGCATCGGGCGAAGGGCCCGACCTACCGACGGATAATGGAGTAGTCCGTTTGGAGGATGCGACGAAGGGCGGGGTCCCGGATCGGGACCCCGCCCCTTCGCGTAGCGCTTCGTGTGTTACGCGGACTCGCCCTTGGGCCGGCGCCTGCGGGTCGACGCGACCACGGTCACGCCGATCCCGAACAGGACCATCGTGATGAGCCCGAGCCGTCCCGCGTCCGAGCCCGTGAACGGCGTGGTGGGGGGGTTGTTGGGCGGCGGGTTCTCACCGGCGATCGGGCTGACGGTGGCATCGTCGTTGGCGCTCACGACTCGACCGAGGATGTCCTGGCCCGCTGCCGTGCCGACGTTGGTGACGATCTCTCACCACTACGAAGTCCTTCGTCAGGGTGATTCGGATGACCGGGATCGAGGACGGCGATGTCCCCGATGTGGCCCATGATGTCGTCGTCGACGCTGATGTCGTACAGCGTGACGTCGCCGGTGTTCGTGATGACGTAGGTGAAGGTCACCGTCGTCCCCACGGGCACGACCTCCTCGTCGACCGTCTTCACGATCGGAGAGCCGGGTTCGCGACATCGGTGGTGCACACGTCCGGTCGGTCGCCTGGACCTCGGAGTCCTCACCCGTGGCCCGTCGCGGTCACGGTGTTGTTCACCGGGTCTTCCTCGGCCCCCGGCGAATACGTGACGTTGCCGTGGCGACCTCGTCGACGGCGAACGGCCCCGAGAAGTCGAGCTGAAGTCTCCGGTGATGTCTCCGAGCAACGTGTCCTTACGGTCACGCCCTCGAGTGCCTCGTTCCCGGTGTTGGTCACCGTGATCGTGTATTCGATGTCCTCACCGAACGGCACAGTTGTGGGCAGGACTTGGTGACGTCGATCCTCGGCGGTGGGCCATGTTGGTGGTGCACTCGGCGAGTCTGACACGGAGTCACTGGTCTCTCCCGCCCCCCATCACCGGACGCGGTGACCGAGTTCGTGACGGGATCGCCGTCGCCGGGCACGGGGTGTACTGCACTTCTACCGTGACGGGGTCGGCCCCAGCGCGAGTGTGTCCGGGAACTGATCCGACGGGATTCGCCCCAATGTGGTCCAACCGCTAGTAATGTAGGGGAGAGCTTGGAGCCGGTTTCCCGTGTTGGTCACC
>CAVTTD010000003.1:0-24347 GCA_963737525.1 uncultured Actinomycetota bacterium | reverse complement strand
GAAGTCCGCAGAGCACGAGGCACGAGGCGCGAGGAGGAGCCGATGCAACTGTCCGTCGAGCTCGACCCGACGCCGGTCCGAACGGAATCGCCGCAAGACGGGCCTCCGGTACCCCGTTTCGATCGGGGTCGGGTCTGCGAAGTGGCCGGCTGCTGGACCGTCCTGTCCGTCTACAACGACGGCGATCGCTGTTGGTCGCATCGGCCGATGGAGCGGGTCACCCCGCTCCGGAACCACCGCAAGTAGGTCTGCCGGCCCAGTTCGGCCCTGACGTGCGCGATCGCACGCGGCGTCCCCCAGACCGAACCCTTCCGGAGGGTTGCCGGAACGGATGCTCACAGCCACCATGTGGCGGTGGAACATCGGGCCACCTTCGGATTGGTGCCCGAGGCCGCCTCGCAGGCCCGGGCCGTCGTCAACGCAGAGCTCGGCCCCGCCGTCCCCGCCAAGGTCCTGGAGGACGCCACCTTGCTGGTGAGCGAGCTCGTCACGAACGCGGTCCGTCATGCGCCGAGGGAGGGGCTCCCGGAGATCGAGCTCAGGCTCAAGGTGGATCCGGCGCGGGTGCGCGTCGTGGTATCGGATCCCGGGACCGGGTTCGTCGCCGAGCCCAGGCTGCCCACCGCGTCCGAGAGCTCAGGGTGGGGTCTCTACCTCGTCGACCGGCTCGCCGATCGATGGGGTGTGATCACGAAGGATCGAAGTGAGGTCTGGTTCGAGATCGACGTGAGCGCGTGACGCCGATGGGACAGACCGAACGATGGGTCGAAGAGACGGGTGCGACGGGCCCGGACGCCCGGGCCGCTCGCCCGCTGGATCTGGAACCCGCGATGGATCCCGGGCTTCATCCTCGCGCAGGTCGCCGTGCTCCTCCTCTTCGCGGGGGTGCGCCCGGGGAGCTTCGAAGGCGTTCCGGGCGGGTTCGGCGCGCTGATCTCCGTCGCGGCGGCGATCGTGTGCGGCCCGCTCGCGGGTGCGTTGGTCAGCCTGATCGGCGGCCTCGTCTTCGTGCCGCTCGTCACCGACTTCGAGCCCGGGTCCCAGCTCTCCGTGTTCCTCTGGCTCGTCGGCGGCGGTGGGCTCCGGCGTCATCTCGGGGAGGCTCCGCCAGGCCGACCGAGGATCGCGGAGCCGCGGTCGTGCGCGAACGCCTCGCCGGCAATCGGCTCCACCGGCTGCAGAGCCGTGACGGAGGTGCTCGCTCGCGCGATGACGCCGGAAGACGTCGCGAGGGCCACCGTCGCCGCAGCGATCGAGGCGCTCGGAGCGGATGCGGGCGGACTCACGGTCCGCAGCGCCGATGACCCCGGGACGCTCCAGGTGCTGGTCGGCTCCGCGCTGGACGAGCCGGCCGACGACGGGTGGAAACGACACGCGATCGACACGCCGGCGGCCGGTCCCGAGATCGTGCGGACCGGCCGGCCGATCTTCATCGAGACGCGGGCCGAGCTCCTCGCGCGATTCCCGATCGTCCGGAAGATCGAAGGCGACGCCCGATTCGGCGGGTTCGCCGGCGTCCCGGTGGCGCTCGGGGCGGAGGTCCTCGGAGCGTTGAGCCTCGGGTTCCACCGCGATCACATGGTTCCGCCGGAGGAACGAGGTCTCTTGCTGTCCATCGCCCATCAGGCGGCGATCGCGCTGAACCGCATCCGGTCGAACGAAGACGAGCGTCGCGCGCGGGCGACGGCCGAACACGCGGAGGACCGACTCCGGAAGCTCCAGGCGGTCAGCGACGCCGCGAACGCCGCCAGCGGCCTCGACGAGCTCGTCGAGCGGGTCCTCCCCGTCGTCCGCGACGCCGTCTTGGGCGACGGCACCTCGTTCCTCTTGCTGTCGGAGAACGGGCGGGAGCTGCGGCTCAAGGGGAGCGTCGGGGTCGAGGAGCAGGAGAGCACGGCGGTGGCGATCCCCCTGGGTGCCGGGGCCTCCGGACGGATCGCGGCGACGGGCAGGCCACTCGTCATCAGCGACATGACCGCCGACGACGTCATCAGCCCCGCGCTCCGCGGGCGGCGCTCCTACGTCGGAGTCCCGGTCCGGGTCGGCGGCCGCGTCGTCGGTGTCCTCCACGCCTCGTCCCGGACGTCGGGTGCCTTCCACGAGGACGACGCGGACTTCCTCCAGAGCATCGCGGACTCCCTGGCCGCCACGATCGACCGCACGCAGCTGTTCGATCAACGCGACCGGATGGCGACCGCCCTGGAGCGCGCGCTGCTGCCGATGTCCCTGCCGCACGTGCCGGGCTTCGAGGTCGCCACGATGTACCGGCCCTCACGGTTCGGCGACGAGGTGGGCGGCGACTTCTACGACGTCTTCGGCGAAGGGGACGTCTGGTACCTCGCGATCGGAGACGTCTGCGGCAAGGGACCCGAGGCCGCCGCGATCATGGGCATGACCCGGATCGCGCTGCGGAGCCTCGCCCGGGAAGACGACGCACGGCCCCTCTCCGACGTGCTCCACCTCCTCAACGGCTTCCTCCTCGAGAGCGAGCTGATGGGAGACCGGTTCTGCACGGTCTGCGTCGTGCGTCTCACGATCTCCGCCGCCGGGACCACCGTGACCACGTGTCTCGGCGGCCACCCACCGCCGTTGCTGGTCCGGGCCGAGGGATCGCTGGACACGCGTGGGGAGACCGGGTTCCTTGCTGGGCCTGTTCGCCGACATCTCCCTCCACGAGGCACGCGCGGAACTGCGACGCGGCGACGCGATCGCGCTGTTCACCGACGGGGTCACCGAACTCTCGGTCGAGCACCCCGACGAGGGCGAGTCCTTGCTCCGATCTGCGCTGCTCGCCGCCTCCGGCGAGGAGGCGGCAGGGATCGTCAAGACGGTGGAACGCACGCTGCTCGAACCACGGGGCGAGCTCCGCGACGACGCGGCGCTCGTCGTCGCGAAGCGCCTGTAGCTCGGAGGGTAGGCACGGCGCCGAGTGGGTACAGGACCTCTGACGGCGACCCCGAGGAGGGATCTGCAGATGAAGCAACCCGCGACGATGCAGGAAGCGAAGTCGATGGTGAAGGAGCGGTGGCTCGACCGCCGCGTCGACAAGCTTTCCAAGGAGAACGACAAGCTCCGCGAGGCGGTCGGCGAGCTCCGCCTGGACCTCGATGAGGCCCAAGGACGCTCGAAGGAGACCCTGGCGGCGCTCTCGAAGACACGCCGGCCCGGTCGTCTGAAGTGGATCGTGTTGGCGGGCGGCGCCTACGTGCTCGGTGCGAAGGCGGGCCGGGCGCGCTACGAGCAGCTCAAGGACCTGGGCGCGTTCGCTCGCGCCGCAGAACGGCGACGGTCACACCGCGATCGACAGCGGGACGGATCCGGCCGCGAAGGTCTGAGCGGCAGCGAGCGAGAGGAACCGATCGAAGGAGGGGCGCGAGATCGCGCCCCTCTCTTCCGTTTCTCTCCGTGGCGTCTCCTGGTACGTCTCGGCGGCGTTTGCAGGGTCGTCGGCGCGGGAACCATCTGGGCCGTGAAGGAACGAAAGGAGCGACACATGGCAGGCATGCTCGCACTCTCCGGTGGCGCCGCCACCTTGCTGTGGATCCTGGCCGTCGTGCTCGTGATCATGGGCATCGTCAGCATCGTGCGGGGCGGCGTCCTGGCCGGCATCGTGCTGGTCATCGTCGGGCTGTTGGTCGGCCCTGGAGGCGTCAGCCTCTTCTGAGTCGTCCGGGCCCGCCCGCTCCTCCGTGCGGGCGGGCCCGGCCCCTGCAGCTGTCTTCGACCCGGCGGAAGACCGGGATCGCGAACCAGGTGAACCCCAGCAGCACCAGGACGGCGAGGCTCACGGGGATCGCGAGCGGCGACGCCATAGAGGACGTTGGTGATCAGGAAGACGACGGTGGCCATCGCCAGCGTCAGGAGTGCCAGACCGGCGATCGCGAACGTGTTGGAGAGGCGGAGCATCTTCTCCTTGTCACCCTGCCGGAATCGGATCCGATGGTAGGCGGCCGGCATCGTCAGCGCGCCCGTGGCGGCCACGGTCAGGAGGACGCTCGCGAAGTACACGATCCGGTCGGTCGCGGTGGCTTCGGCGAACCCGCTCGAGAACGGCACGGTCAGCAGGAACGCGAGGAGCACCTGCACGCCGGGCAGGATGACCCGCAGGCCATTGAGCAGCTCGATCAGCTCGCGGTCGACGCGTTCCTTCGGCGTTTCGTCCGGGTCGTTCGTGGCTGCGGCCTGCCGCCGATGGTCATGGTCCGTCGATGCCTCCGTCACAGGCTCTGACATACCCATCCGCCGAGCACCGGAACCGCGTTTGGAGCAGGGAGACGCCGGGAACGGTGGAGTGGACCGCGAGGCATGGAGGAGGCGGGTGCAGATGATGTTGGTCCGACATGCGATGGCGACACGACCGATCACCGCCTCACCGGACATGAACGCCGGCGACGCGGCGGGGCTCATGGCTGCGAACGACATCGGGGTCGTCCCCGTCACCGAAGGCGACCGACTGGTCGGGATCGTCACCGACCGGGATCTGGTGCTCCGCGTCCTCGCCGAGCGGAAGGATCCTCGGTCGGTTCGCCTGGGCGACATCGCCACGACCAGGGGTCTCGAGACCACGTCGCCGGACACGCAGCTCTGCGACGCGAGAGCGTTGATGGCCGAGCGGCGCATCCGTCGGTTGCCCGTCGTGAAGGACGGACCGCTCGTCGGCATGCTGTCCCTCGGCGATGTCGCCCTCGGATCGGCGTCGATGCGGAGCGTCGGCGAAACCCTCGCGTCGATCTCGGCTTCGGCGGCGACGGAGGACACGAACGCCGGACCGGACGTCGGCACCCCGGAGCGGGTCAGGACGGCGCGAGAGGCTTCCTGAGGACGACGCCGCCCACGATCGTGGGGCGGGAGCCGGTCGCGGACCCCCTCCGTCCGGCTCCCGCGTCACACTCCTCCGGTCTGCTCCCGGAGCTTCTCGAGGGACTGGGAGACGAGCCGAGAGACGTGCATCTGTGAGATCCCCAGCTCCTCGGCGATCTCGGTCTGCGTCTTCCCTTCGAAGAACCGGAGGTACAGGATCGTCCGCTCCCGCTCGGGGAGATCGCGGAGCGCCGGCGCGACGCTCAACCAGTCCTCGGAGACCTCGAAGCTGCTGTCCTCGCTGCCGATCGACTCCGCGGCGGTCGTGGACGCGTCCCCGACCGGAGCATCGAGCGAGTCCGTGGTGTAGGCCTGCAGCGCGTCGAGCGCCTGCAGGACGTCGTCCTCACCGATATCCGCCGCGCGGGCGATCTCCGCGACCGTCGGGGCGCGCCCGAGGTCCTGCCACATCGTCGACACCGTGCGATTCACGAGGATCGCGGTCTCCTGCACGTTCCGCGGCACCCGCAGCGCCCAACCGCGATCGCGGAAGTGCCGCTTCAGCTCGCCCACGATCGTGGCGGCCGCGTACGTGGAGAAGGGAACGCCTCGCTCCGGATCGAACCGATCGATCGCGTTCAGCAGACCGAGGGACGCGGTCTGCGTCAGGTCGTCGACCGGCTCCCCCCGGCCCGAGAAGCGACGCGCGAAGTACTCGGCGAGCGGCAGGAACTCCTTCGCGAGCTCCTCGCGTGCCGCCGGGTCGGGCAACCTCCGGAAGAGCTCGGTGATCTCCTCCTCGGGCCGCGTCGGGCCGGTGCGCTCGCTCACCGATCCACACGCTCACGACCCTTGGTGAAGCCGATCGATGGACCGGCGCCATCCCCCTGGTCGGCTCGGAGCTGGTCGGTGAGTCCCTTGACGACGAGCCAGGGCCACGATGCCATCACGCGCTCCGACGGCCATGGATCCACACGACCGTCGGACGTGAGGGTGACGTCCAGGGTGTCGTCGTCTCGACCGATCGTCATCCGGAGCGTCGTCGGGTCTCCCTCGCCGAGGAGGATCGACGCCGCTTCGGTGACGGCGAGGCGGATGTCCTCGATCTGGTCGATCGGCATGTCCAGTCGAGCGGCAACCCCCGCAACGACGTTGCGCAGCACCTGGACGAACGCAGGCGACGCGGGCACGTCGACGGATGCGGCTGTCGGGAGATCGGTCACGAGGTCGACCTATACTACCGACGCCTCATCGGCCCCCGACCTCAGGAGGATGGCACCGTGGATCTGACCCTCGACAGGCGCGCACATGGGAGTTGGGTCGTCGTCGAGGTCAGCGGGGAGCTCGACCTGTACACGGCACCGAGCTTCCGCGAATCGGTCCTCGAGGCCGGCGATGCCGAGCCGTCCAAGGTGATCGTGGACTTCCGCGGCCTGGGCTTCATCGACTCCTCCGGCCTCGGAGCGATCGTCGCGTGTCTCAAGCACCTCCGCGAGCGCGGTGGGGACCTCGCGCTCGTCGCACCCGAGGGTTCGGGTCTCCGCCGGCTGATGGATCTCACCGGCCTCGACCGGGTGCTCACGCTCTACGCGAGCACCGATGAGATCCCGCAGGACTGACGGGTCGGCGGTGCAGACCACCCGGCTGCGCGTCGCAGGCGATCCGGCCCTCGCGCTCGTCGTCCGGATCTTCATCGGCTCCGTGACCGAGCAGTGGGCGCTGCCCGAGCCGGTCCGAGACGACCTCCGCTTGGTCGGATCCGAGCTCTTCTCCGGCGCCGTCGAGGCAGAGACGGGCGACCTCGTGACGTTCGAGCTGTCCGCCGATGACCGCGGGGTGGAGCTCCGCGCGGAGGACGTCCCGCTCCGGGGAGAGGGACCGGACCTCGAGGGATGGACCGGGCGCTTCGCGCTGATCCGAGCGCTGTTCCCGGACGCGGATGCCGCCGACTCGGTGGTCCGGATCCGAGTGCCGCTCCCCGCGTGAGTTCTCGCAGGTCGTCGTGAGCGACGCTCCAGCAGGCTCCTTCCCCGGGGGTTGAAGGCCGCCGTCCCTGGGTATACCCACCGCCAGACGAGGTCGGCCGAGCACGGCCGGCCGGACATGGGCAGAAGGAGGCTCAGACATGCGTGCTATCGACACGGATGCGACCTCGACGCAGACGCGGGCGGTCAGCGAAGCTCCCTCTCCGTGGCTCGCGCTCCGCGTGATCCTCACCGTGGCGGCCGCGGTGCTCCTGTTGGTCGGCAGCTTCCTCGAGTGGGCGAACGGCATCGATGGATCGGAGCTCGCGGTGCAGAGCTTCTGGTCCACGGATGCCGGCACCGCCGGATTCTTCTCGTCGGCAGGGCTCGTCACGGCGATCTGTGGAGCGGTCATCATCCTCGGCCTCGCGTTCCGTGGCGGCTGGCTCACGAGGTTCGCCGGCGCGGTCGCGCTCGTGGCGTTCACGCTCGTCGTGATCCAGATGGGCCGCGAGGGCTCGCTGGACACCCTCCAGGATGTCGGCATCGGGCTCTGGTTCGTGCTCGCCGGCGGCGTGCTCGCGTTGATCGGCGGGTTCTTCCCGTCCACGCGGATGGTCGCCGCGTCGACCGCATCCACGGACACGGATACGGACGACGACAACGTGACCCACGCGCACACGAGCTAGCACGCGACCCACCGCAAGGAGCGATCGTGACCCGGCCGTCCTACGGCCGGGTCACGGTGAGCCTGGTCCCGTTGCTGTCTCCGTCCGGGTCGTGGTTGTTCGCCGCGACGTAGGTGTGCGTCGACTTCGTCAACCCCAACACCACGAAGTCGATGCTGAGCCGAGCGGCCTTCATATCCCGCTTGAGGGTGCACGCCCCCGCGCTTCCGGTCGTGCAGCTGACGATCGGTCCGTTCGGCCCGAACCTCCCCTGCACCACGACACCGGGCAGGGCCGCGTGTGCCCCGTCGTGCACGCGGATCGTGGCGCGGGCACGCCACTTCGCCGCCGACAGCGTGATCGACGTGTCATCGAGATCGCCGACGTGCATCGGACGGTGGTGGCGGTGGCGGTGGCGGCGTCGTCCCGTCCCCGGCCGGGCCCGTCGACAGATCGAGATCGAACGCGCCGCCCTGCCCGAGGTTGGGATCGCCGTCGAACGGGAAGAGGCGGATCTGATAGGTGCCGGCGACCGTCGGCATCGACTGCAACGTCTCCTGACGCCCGATCGCGCACGGGCCGGGATGGGGATCGCCCGCTTCGATCGCCGCGCACACGCTGACGTCCAGCAGCGTCCCGTTCGGGTCGAACAGCTCGGCGTCGATATCGGGCGTCCAGCCGAAGAGGCAGCCGAAGCCGAGGAAGTCCTCACACGAACCGTCGAGGATGATCGACGCGGCGATCGGCACCCCCAGGTCGTCCGGACCGAGGTCGAACTCATAGGTCCACTCCCCGCTGTCCGGGACGGATCCCGACAGATGCTGATGCGTCGGGAACGCGGTCTCGCCGGTCGCGCCCGCCGCGAACGATGTGAGGGCGAGCACGTCGATCAGGCCGGCCCCCCAATCGGGGTCCTTGCCGGCGGGTCCGAAGTCTTCGGCGGTCGCTTCGATCGCCGCCTGCATCTCGGCCGGACTGGGGGCGGGCCCGGTCCACGCATCGAGCGCCAGCGCCACGGACCCGGCGGTGAACGGCGTCGCCATCGAGGTCCCGCTGTTCACGACGTAGGCCGCGGCGGTATTCGCCTTCGCGGCCATCACGTTCACGCCGGGTGACACGATGTCGGGCTTCTGGTCGGCGGCGAAGTCGGGGCCGCCTCGGCTGGAGAACGGTGCGAGGTAGATCCCGTCCGAATGGTTCTGCGTGCCGGGCGCCGCCGACCACGACGAGGCCGCGCCGACCGCGATCACGTCGGCGGCGGCGCCGGGCGACGACATCGAATCGGGCGCGTCGCCGGCGTTCCCCGCGGCGGCCACGACGATCGTGCCGCCCGCCACCGCGTTGTTCGCGGCGATGCCGAGCGCATCGGTGCCGTCGGACGGGAGCTCGGAGCCGAGGCTCATCGAGATCACGTCGACCTCGGGGGAGTCGGCGCACCATTCGATCGCATCGATGATGCCCGACTCGCTGCCGGATCCCTGCGCGTTGAGGACCTTGCCGACCCACAGGTCGGCTGCGGGGGCGACCCCGCCGAAGCGCGCGGCGCTCGGGCCGCCGACGCCGTCGCCCACCGCGATCGACGCGACGTGCGTCCCGTGCCCGTGGTCGTCGAACGGCGTCGTGGAGCTCCCCACGAAGTCATGCCAGACGATGCTCTTCGAGTCGAGCTGCTCGTGGTGCGGATCGGCGCCGGTATCGAGGATGCAGACGGTCACACCCGCGCCGGTCACGCCGAGATCCGCGCGGGCGGCGTCGACGCCGTAGTCGGCCCTCGCGGCATCCATCGTCGCCCGGATGACGCGCGTCGTGGTCGATGCGCACGACCCCGGGCTCGGCCGCGAGCAGTCGGATCTGCGCGGCGGTCAGTCTGGCGGAGAAGCCGTCGACGATCCCGAGCCTCCGGCTCACCGTGAACGAGCCGGCGACCCGATGCGCTCCCGCGATGCTCAACGAGCCATCCGTGGCAACGACGACGGCCTGCCGGCTGCCGCGATCGGCCCTCCCGAGGCGACGTTCGAGCACGTCGTCCACGTGGTCGCCGTCGGCGTCGGAGAGACGGGGCGAGCTCGAGGGCAGATCGCGAGAGGACGCGGCTCCCGCGGGAGCGGCCGGGACGGCAACGGCCAGGATCGCCAGCAGGGTGAAGCCGATCAGGGTACGTCGCGCCTTCAGGGAACCCTCCTTCCCAACGAACCTGGCCCAACGAACCTGGCCAGGGAACATGGCGAGCGTGCACCGCCGGGAACGCCCCGTCAATCAGTCGAAGGGTCTCCCCTCGCTCCGGGCGCGTCCGTCACCCGAACGGCCGAGTCCCCGGTCGTACGAAGGAACGGTCAGCGGGGCGCGTAGAGGAGCATCAGCCCCGAGAGCACGGTGAGCGCGATCGCCGCGATCACGAACGGCGTGGTGGACGGCTCGACGTTCGAGGTCCACGGAGAGCTCCGATCCGAGGTTCGCGTAGATCGTGCGTGAGCTCGTCCGCTCGTCTCGGCGGTGAACGTGCTCGCCGCCGCTCGTGTTCGCGATCGCCTCGAGCGCCCCGAGGTCGGCACCCGGTCCTTCACCCTCGCTCGACCTGACCGACGACCACCGTGAACACCGGGACGTCGATGGCCTCGGCCCGCGCCGCGGCCTCGGCGGGGGAGACGCGGCTCCCGGTGTCGCTCCCGTCGGACAGGAGCAGCGCGGCCGCGGGGGTGTCCGGCGCATCGAGCCGGATCTGTTCGATCGCGTCGAGCGCCTCCGTGAGCCCGTCGCCGATCACCGTTCCCCGCGAGGTGGTGAGTCGCCCCAGCGCGTCGACGACCTCTCCGCGGACCGGCGTGGGGACGACGACGAGCTTCGCCTCCCCCGCGAACGTCGCCAGGCCGACCCGGAACTTCGGCGGGAGCTCGTCGAGGAACGCGTTCGCGGCATCCTCCGCCGCCGCGAGTCGGTTCGGCTCGACGTCCGTCGCATCCATCGAGTTCGAGACGTCCATCACGAGCATGATCACCGGCGAGGTCTCCTCGACGTTGAACCGGAACCCGGTGAACGCGTAGACGAGGCACCCCACGGCCGCCGAGGAGCGGGATGATCGGCAGGACCTTCCGCCACTTGGAGCGGCGGCGAAGGATGCCGGGCGTCGGCTTGCGTCCGCGGACCGGTGCCGGCCGGAGACCGGCGAAGTAGGCGACCGCGATGAGCGCGATCACGCCGAGCACGATGAGCAGTGCGGGAGACATCTCGGCGCCCACCGTACCCCGCCGCCACCGAGTGGCGGCGAGCCCTACGACGAGGCGTGCACGATCTTGAAGGAGTTGGAGATCGCCAGGAGGCGGTAGCCGTCGTCCATCAGGAGCCGGATCTCGTAGCTCCCGACCTTCAACGGCCACGTGCGATAGCCCGCGAAGGAGTCGGGGCCGATCAGCGTCGACCCTTGGATCCGCGTGTCGGTGTAGTCGTAGAGGAGGTAGTGGCCGTTGCCGCAGCTCCCCGCGTTGCAGTCCTCGGCGTTCTGCGCCGGGCCGCGCCCGCGGCGAGAACACGCCCATCCAGTCGAACCGGTACCCGGGCGCGGCCCGCCACCGCACCCGGATCGGCTCACCCGACCTCGTAGACGTCCTTCGTCGTCCGGATGCCGTGGCGGGGTCCCCGCCGCGTAGAGCCAGAACGGGCTCCGGGACAGCACCGCGTCGCCGGCGTTCAGCAGCAGCGCCTCGTGCGCGCCGGGTGCCACGGCGCCGGTCGGGAACGTGACCGTGACGTCGGCGCCGCCCACGACGCGCGAGGCGAGCGGCCGCGCCCGGCCCCTGCCCGGCGGGCACGAGCACGACGCGTGATCCGGGACCGTGCACGCGCACGTCCAGGTCCTCGCCCACGAAGACCCGCCGTGCGCCCACCGCCGCGAACGGCGGAGGGTCGGCGGGCTCGACGCGGAAGGTGGAGACCACGGCGCGGTGATCGGTCGGATACGGGTCCCGCTCGATGTCCACGTCGGGCCCTCCGGCCTCGCCGACCAGCTTCGTCGCGACGGTCTCGGCCGGACCCTGGACGAGCACCCAGTCGATCCGGTCGTTGACCTCGTCGGGCACCGATTCCAACGTGCCCGGCGGGGTCCACGTGAACCCGGGCACGGCGACGGGGTCCGGATGGATCTCTCGGTAGGAGTCGCGGAACCCCGCGTCGGCGAGTGCCGCCGAGACCGGCCAGGAGACCGGATAGCGCACCTCCTCGCGGACGGCGTCGACCGCGGCGGTCCAGTCCAGGTGCGAGGGGGAGTTGAAATCGCCGGTGAGGAAGACGGGCATCCCGTCGTCGGCCAGGCCGGGGAGCACGTCGAGCTGCTGCTGGATCGCCGGCAGGCGCGTCGTGCGCTCGAGCTCGAGCACCGCAGCTCGCGGTTCGCCGTCCCGCACCCAGTACGGGCCGTACGGATCCGACGGGAGGTGCACGTTCGAGACCGCGACGAACCGTCCCGCCGCCACCTCCGCGAGCGCGTAGACGCCGTTCGCGCCGGGAGGATCGACGAGCGGGAAGCGCGAGATCAGCTGGAGCCGCGGCTCGCAGTACCACCCGAGACGGTCGGCGATCACGCACTCGTTGGCCGTCCCCTCCTGGAGGCCGACGATGTCGGGGTCGGCCGCCTCGATCGCCGAGACGACGTGCCCGATCGTCTCGGGGCAGCCCGCCGCGTCGTTGCACCACTGGCCCGTGTCGAGGTTCCACTCATCGCCGCCGTAGAAGATGTTCATCGTCATCACCTTGACGGTGATCGGGGTGGCACTCGCCGTCGGCGCGAACAGCACGAGCAGGAGACCGAGCGTGCTGCTCAGGGCGAGGAGGCGTCGCGGCATCCTGATGTCCTCCTGGAGTCGTCGGGGGAACGCTCGCAGGAGCCTATCCTGCAACGCGGGTCGCCGAACAGGGCCGCGACCCATCGACGACCTCACCTTCGGGTCTCGTGGAGCGGTACCGGTCGTGGCATCGACGCCACCGTCCCCGCGTGGAGTCGTAACGTCGGAGTGGATGCGCACACAGGAGGAAGTGAGCGGAGAAGCTCCTGTCGCCGAGACGCCGCGTCCCCGATGGGCCGCCGGCGCCACCGTGGCGGTGCTCGCCGCAGGGGTCGCCCTCGGCATCGCGGAGCTGCTCGCCGCCGTGTTCGGGCCCGGATCGTCACCGATCGTCGCCGTGGGTGGCGCCATCGTGGACGCGAGCCCGGAGTGGCTGAAGTCCTTCGCGATCAGGACGTTCGGCGAGCGGGACAAGTTCGCCCTCCTGCTCGGGATCGGCGTGGTGCTCACGATCGCCGTCGCGATCGTGGGAGCGGCGGCGTGGCGGCGGCCGCGCCTCGGCATCGCCGCATGCGTGGTGCTCGGGGCGATCGGCGCGGCCGCCGCCGTCACCCGCCCCGCGAACGACCTGATCGACGCGATCCCCTCGATCGTGGGCGCCGCCGCCGGTGTGTTGACGTACCGGATGCTCCGGGAGGCGGCCGGGCTGCCGACGGCCGCCGCGAGACGACGAGTCGCCCTCCTCGATACGGGGCTACGACCGGAGGCGGTTCCTGCAGGCGGGCATCGCGGCGGCGGGCGTCACCGTCGTGGCCGGCGGTCTCGGACGACTCCTCACCAGTCGTGCGACCGCCGCGGACTCGCGAGCCGCCGCGCACATCCCCCCGCCGGCGGTCGCCGGGCCGCCCACCCCGGCGGGCGCGGATCTCGGGGTGCCCGGCGTCGGCCCGTTCCTCACGCCGAACCCGGACTTCTACCGCGTCGACACGGCGCTGTTCGTCCCCGCGATCGACGCCGAGACGTGGACCCTGCGGGTCCATGGGATGGTCGACCGAGAGCTCACCCTTGATTTCGACGAACTCCTCGCGCGCCCGATGATCGAGCGCGACGTCACGATCGCGTGCGTCTCGAACGAGGTCGGCGGGCGCTACGTGGGGAACGCGCGCTGGATCGGTGCGCCGCTCGCGGACCTCCTCCGTGATGCCGGAGTGCACGCCGGCGCATCGCAGATCGTGTCCCGCTCGGCCGACGGCTTCACGATCGGCACGCCGACCGCCGTCGTCACCGACGGCCGGGACGCGATGCTGGCGGTCTCGATGAACGGCGAGCCCCTCCCCTTGGAGCACGGGTTCCCGGTCCGGATGATCGTGCCCGGTCTCTACGGCTACGTCTCGGCGATGAAGTGGCTGGTCGACCTCGAGCTCACGACGCTCGATGCCTACGACGCGTACTGGATCCAGCGGGGTTGGGCGAAGGAGGCACCGGTCAAGACGCAGTCGAGGATCGACACGCCCGCCTCCCGAGCGCCGCTCGCTCCGGGAGTCGTCCCCGTGGCAGGGGTCGCGTGGGCCCAGCACCGAGGCATCGACCGTGTCGAGGTACGGGTCGACGACGGCCCGTGGACGGAGGCCGACCTCGGAACCGAGGACACCATCGACACGTGGCGGCAGTGGGTGTACCGCTGGAACGCGACGTCCGGGCCGCACACCCTGGCGGTCCGGGCCACGGACGGCGACGGCGAGACGCAGACGGCCGATCGCGCCGCGCCGTTCCCGGACGGCGCGACCGGCTATCACACGATCTCCGTCGAGGTCTCCTAGCGGGCGTCGCCGGCCGCTTGCGTCAGCCGTCCTGCCGCTGCGCCGTCCTCCGCGCCGCCGTCGTCGTCGGCCCCCGTCCCTTCATCGTCGGACCCCGCGTGGATCACCTGGAAGTTGGCGTCGAGCGCCACCTCCACGACCCTGCCGTCATCGAGGCGGATCTCCACGCCGTAGGCCGCACCGTCGTCCCCAGCCTCGGACTCGATCACGGTGCCACCACCCGTGTGCGCGAGCGCTGCGGCGGTCGCTTCCTCGAGCGCCGAGCCGGTGAGCGGCTGGTCGTCGTCGCCCGCCGACGCGATCGCCAGTCCGGTCCCACCGGCGACGACGACCAGCGCGAGCGCTCCCCCGGCGATCCACTTCCGTTTCCGATCCATCTCCGCTCCTCTCGTTCGTGGTCTCCTTCGTGGTCCAGGGGTGATCCTGCCCTTGCGGCCGTGAGAAGACCGTGAGAGGCCGCTGAAGATCAGACCGGCACCTCGATGGAGACCTCGGCCCCGCCTCCGTCCAGGTTCCGCGCCGTGGCCGATCCGCCGTGCGCTTCCGCGACCGCCCGCACGATCGCGAGGCCGAGCCCCGCGCCGTCGTTCGCTCGGTCCCCGTCGGCCCTCGCGAACGGCTCGAACGCGCGGTCGAGCACGTCCTCCGCGAACCCGGGGCCCGGATCCCGCACCACGATCCGGAGCGCATCGGCCTCGCGAACCGCAGTCACCTCCACGATCCCGCCGCGGTCCGCATGCCGGATCGCGTTCGCCACGAGGTTCTCCACCGCCTGCCGGACCCGGTCGCCGTCGAGACGCGCGCGCACCGGCGTTCCGGTGACGCGGACCTCCACGCCCGCCCGCGACGCGCGGTCGGCGAACTCGCGCGGCGACCCGCTCGAGGATCTCCGACAGGTCGACGTCGGCGCGATGCACCGGGATGCGCCCGCGGTCGGATCGAGCGAGCACGAGGAGGTCCTCGGTCAGGCGGCGGAGCCGCTCCGTCTCCTGCGTGATGCTGCGCAGCGCGGCCTCCAGCTCCTCGCGGCTCCGCGGCTCGCGCAGCGCGAGGTCGAGCTCGGCCTGCACCACGCCGAGCGGCGTCCGGAGCTCGTGGCTCGCCTCGTCGACGAGCCGACGTTCGCGTTCGAGCGCCTCGTAGACCCGGTCGAGCATCCCGTTCAGCGTCTCGGCGAGCCGCTGGAGCTCGTCTCCCGTCTCGGGAACCGGCAGTCGACGGGACGGCTCCGGCGAGCGAGAGCGCGGACGCCTCGGCGCGGAGCCGCTCGACCGGCCGGAGCGCGGCACCGGCGAGCAACCATCCGAGGAGCGGCGAGCGCGGCCACGCAGGATCGGCCCTCCGACGGCCACGAGCGCGGTCAGTCGCGCGATGGCATCCTGCTGATCCTCGACGTCCACGCCGAGGACGAGGACGCCGCCGCCGGCGACCGGGGATGCGAGGAGCCGCGCGGGCACCTCCTCCTCGGCCGTGCGGACCTCGCGATCGAAGAAGCGAGCGCCGCGGAGGTCGTCCGTGAGGGTCGCGGGGAGGAGCGGCTCCGTGAGACCCGAGCTCGTCACGAGCGTCCCGTCAGGGTCCACGTACTGAGCGAAGGAGTCCTCGGCACCCGCCGCCGCATCCACGGCCGCCGTCGGATCGGCTGCGAACGAGGCCAGCCGGGTCCGCAGTCCGTCGTCCACCGTGCGCGCCAGCTCCGCGCGGAAGCCGATGACGAGCGCGGCGGCGGCGGTCCCGACCACCAGGGCCGAGAGCGCCGCGAACACGAGCGTCAACCGTGTCCGGATCGCGCAGTCGCATCACGCCTCCTCCCGGAGGCGATACCCCACGCCCCGAACCGTCTCGATCGAGCGACGGCCGAACGGCCGGTCGACCTTCTCCCGGAGGTAGCGGACGTAGACGTCGACCACGTTCGAGTCGCCGTCGTAGGCGAAGTCCCAGACGTGCTCGAGGATGCGCGTGCGCGACAGGACCTCGCCCGGATGACGGAGGAAGAGCTCGAGGAGGCCGAACTCCTTCGGCGTGAGGTCGATCTCCCGATCCTCGCGTGTCACCCGGCGGGTCGCCGGATCGAGGACGAGGTCGCCCGCGACGAGCACGGGCGGACGTTCGGACGGCCCTCGTCGGAGGAGCGCGCGGACACGCGCGAAGAGCTCGTCGAACGAGAACGGTTTCGTCAGGTAGTCGTCGGCGCCGGCGTCCAGGCCCGCGACGCGGTCCCGGACGCCGTCGCGCGCCGTCAGCATCAGGATCGGCGCCCATCGGTCCGCCGCGCGCAAGCGGCGGCAGACCTCGAACCCGTCGATGTCGGGCAGCATCACGTCGAGCAGGATCACGTCGTAGTCGTTCTCGGTGCCGAACCACGTCCCGTCCTCGCCGGAACCGGCGACGTCGACGGCGAACCCTTCCTCCTGCAGCCCGCGCCGGAGGAGGGCAGCCATCTTCGACCCGTCCTCGACCACGAGCGCGCGCATCGTCGAGCATCAGCATCGCCGAATCTGATGAGGAACGGATGAGAAACGTGGCCGCTATCCGGTGGGCGGCCGTCTCGCCATCCGGATGCCCAGGGACAGCCGCTCGCCACGCCGAGGCCCTTCGACCAGATGGAACGGGCGACCGTCCCGAGCACCGGCGAGCCCGGGCCCGCGCATCAGCACGAGGTCACCCGGACCGGCCACCCAGCGCTCCACCACGTCGGAGGGGTCTCGGGAACCGCAGATCGCGAACGGCGCTCGACCGGAGACGGTGGCCACGACGACCAGCCGCCGGTACCACTTCCCGTCCATGTGCGGCGTGATCCCGATCGACCCCGGCACGTAGTGGGCGATGCCCACCTCGTTCGGAGCCCAGGTAGCGAGGCCGCGGAGGTCTCGGCCGTGCCGGCGCACGCGGTCTCGGAGGGCGCGACAGAGCTCCGTGAGCACGGGGAAGTCGCCGGCAGGGATCGAGACGTCGTAGCCGTCGATCTGCTGCCGGACCGGGCCGAAGGACTCACCGAACGGCCGGAAGGGTCCGGCATCGAGCTCCCGCCGGAGGTCACGCAGGAAGGCGGCCGTGATGGCGGAAGGCACGCGCGCATGGCCGACGCGAGCGCACGTGCGGAGCGCCGAACGAAGGTCGACCGTGGCGGGGAGAGCCTCGTGCGCCATCCGGCGATGATGCCGCGAGTCGCGCTCGGGCGCTACGGGGTGCGTGGAACCTGTGGCCCCCTGCGGAGCTTCACAACGTCTGAGGGGACCGTCCCCTCCCGACACGGCCGGATCGACCGACAGGAGGGTGCTCAGCCGGTCCGACGGCGACAGGACGTCGGGATCCACCCGGCAGTCGACCACGGCGGGCCGGCCGCAGTTCCGGGCCTCGGTGAGCGCGCTGGTGAGATCGTCGTGGTCGGCGACCGACCACGCCTCGGCGCCGTAGCCGCGTGCCACCGCGGCGATGTCCACGTCGCCGATGTCGACCCCGGCCGTCCGGTGGAACGCGCGGGCCTGGTGCAGCGCGATCGTGCCGTAGAGCCCGTTGCGGAACACCACGGTCGTGAACGGCACCTCGTATCGAACGGCCGTCTCGAGCTCCTGCCCCGTCATCAGGAAACCGCCGTCCCCGGCGAGGACGACGACGTCGCTCGACGGATCCGCCAGCTTGGCCCCGATGCCCGCCGGAACGCCGTAGCCCATCGCACCGCTGGTCGGGCCCACCTGGGTCCGCGGGTGCGAGAACCGCCAGTACCGATGCGCGAAGATCGAGAAGTTGCCGGCGTCGTTCACGAGGACGACCGTCGGCGGGAAGACCTCCCCGAGCGCCGCGATCACGGCCGCCGGATGCAGGAGTCCCTCGGTCCGCTCGGGCAGCGTGCTCGCCGAGAGGAACGCTCCGTGCGCAGCCGTCCAGTCGCGGTCGCTCGCGGACCCGTCGGGTGCCTGATCGAGGATCGAGCGCAGCGCCTCGTCCGCATCCGCGACCAGGCCGACCTCCACCGGGACGGACGCTCCGACGCTCGCGGGTTCGACATCGATCTGGATCACGCGCTGATCGGTCCTCGGCAGGCGGTACCCCTGGGTCGTGATCTCGCTGAGACGGCACCCGACGACGAGCACGACATCGGCGTCCTCGAGGGCGCGGAGCGTCTCGGGCGGCGTCGCGAGCACGAGAGGCCCGCAGTAGTTCGCGTGCTCGTTGGGGAAGACGTCCTGACGCCGGAAGCCGGCGTAGACGCCGAGTCCGAACCGGTCCGCGACGGCCACCAGCGCCTCGCGGGCATCCCTCGCGCCGCCGCCCGCGATCAGCACGGGCGCCTCGGCGTGAAGGAGGATGTCGGCGATCCGCGCGCTCGTCCCCTCGCTCGGCGTCGGCCGGTCTCGATCGATCACGTCGGGGAAGGGATGGTGTTCCGCGTCGGCGTCCCCGTCGAACAGATCCGCGGGCACGGCCACCATCACCGGTCCCGGTCGTCCGCTCGTCGCCGTGTGGATCGCGCGGCCGATGAGCTCCGGGAGCCGCTCGCTCGACGGCGCCGTCACGGACCACTTCGTGATCTCCCCGTAGAACGAGGGCAGGTCGACCTCCTGGAAGGCCTCGCGGCCGAGGAACGCGGACTCGACCTGTCCGAGGATCACGACCATCGGCGTCGAGTCCTGCATGGCGGTGTGCACGCCGATCGCGAGGTTCGCGGCGCCGACACCGCGTGTCGCCATCGCGAGCGCCGGGCGGCCCGTCACCTTCGCGTCGGCATCGGCCATGAACGCCGCGCCGGATTCGTGCCGCGTCGAGATCAGCCGGATGTCCGCATGGCGGTCACACGCGTCGAGCAGCGGGAGGAAGCTCTCGCCCGGGACGGTGTAGGCGCGGCGCACGCCCGCCGCCACGAGCTGCGCAACGATCAGCTCCGATACCGTCACGCGTCCCGCCGCCTCTCAGCCCCGTGCTCGCCCTCAGTGTCCGAAGCGGTCGGAGTCCATGACCCCTTCGTCGTGGCGATCGAGAGCCCCGAGCTCCTCCAGGTCGGCCGGGGTGAGCTCGAAGTCGAACACGGCCCGGTTCTCGGCCAGGCGCTCCGGTTTGGACGTCTTCGGGATCGGGACGAGTCCGAGCTGCACGTGCCATCGCAGGACGATCTGCGCGGGCGTCTTCGAGCGACGCCGGGCGAGGTCGACGATCGTCGGATCCGCCAGGAGACCGGCGCCCGCGCCGATCGGCGACCAACTCTCGGTCACGATCCCGTGCGCGGCGTGGTAGGCGCGCTCCTCGGGTCGGCTCCGCGTCGGATCCAGCTGGATCTGGTTCACGTGGGGCGCGACCCCCGTCGCCTCGAGCAGCCGGTCGAGGTGCGCGGGCTTGAAGTTCGAGACGCCGATCGCGCGGACCGAGCCGTCCTCGAGCAGCGACAGGAGTCCCTTCCATGCTTCCACGTAGCGATCCTTCTGCGGGTTCGGCCAATGGATCAGGAGCAGGTCGATGTGGGCGAGGCCGAGTCGCTCCGCGGCGTTGGCGAAGGCCTGTCGGGCCTCGGCCTCGCCGTGCCAGCGCTCGTTGAACTTCGTGGTGACGAACACCTCGTCGCGGTCGACGCCGCTGGCACGGATCCCCCGCCCCACGCCGCCCTCGTTCCGATAGTTCTCGGCGGTGTCGATCAGCCGGTAGCCGTCCCGCAACGCGGCGGCCACGATCTCCTCGGCCGCTCGGTCGCCCATCGGCGAGGTGCCGAGGCCGAGCGACGGCATCGCGACGCCGTTGGCGAGCGTCAGGGTGGGGATGTCGGTCATCCGGGTCCTCCCCGCATCCGCTCAGTATGCGAGACGGACCTCACGGGGACAGCCCCGACCCGCTGCCACATCCCGTCCCCGAGCTCCCGGATCGATCCGAGCACGAGATCCGCTTCGGCGGCGATCCCGTCGTCCGCGCCGACCGCGGGGACCGCGACGCAGACCATCCCGGCGGCCTTCGCAGCCCGGACACCGTTGATCGAGTCCTCCACGGCGAGGCATCGCTCCGGTCGCACATGCAGACGACGGGCGGCGGACAGGTAGACGGCGGGATCCGGCTTGCCGAGCTCCTCGTCCTCGCCGGAGACCACGGCGTCGAACCGCTCGGCGAGCCCGCCGAGGGACAGCACCGCCCGGATCAGCGGCATCGGCGAGGACGACGCGAGGGCGACCCGGAGTCCGAGCCCGCGGACGTGGTCCACCGCGGCCGTCGCGCCCTCGAGCAGGGCGCCGCGCTCCCCGATCGCGCGGACGACCCCGTCGACGATCGCCTCCGCGACCGCCTCCCGGCTGGGCTCGGGCCACGGATGCCTCTGATACCAGCGTTCGACGACGTCCGCGATGCGCACCCCCATCGTCGGGAACAGGTCTTCCTCCGTGAGCTCGAGGCCGACGCCCGCGAACACCTCCCGCTCCACGGCACGCCAGATCGGCTCCGAATCGATCAGCACACCGTCCATGTCGAACACGACGGCCTCGATCGGACGCACGGCAGCCACCACGACGGAGATGCTACGGACGCCGCGCGTATCATCACCCACTGCCCGTGACCGAAAGATCGACCTCGACCAGACGCAGGCTCGTGCCGTTCGCGGTGGCCGCTGCGTCCCTGCTGCTCGCGGCGGCTCTCCTCTTCGACGACGCCGCGCCCGCGCCCGCTGCCGATCACCGCCTCCCCCTCACCGACGCCGTCCGGAGCCGGCCAGGAGGTCCTGAAGGCGTCGTCGCTCGCGGACCTGCCGGTCACCGTGCGGCCGTACCCGTACACGGAGCCGACCCCCGCGCCGGTCGCCGACCGAGATCGACGGGACGTACATGCTGATCCTCACCCTCGACGACCTCGGCGGCGCGAGCAACGCGCTCCCGTTCCCGTGCCGCCGGTGCCTGCCGTACGCGCGCGATCCCGGGGTGATCACGCTGATCTTCTTCCAGGGCGCGTACTTCGTGGACCACCAGATGGCCGCGTTCCACGCGACCGGGCACTACACGGTGGAGGGGAACCGGCTGACCCTGTTCAACGACCCGAATTGCTCCCGGGAGCGCGGAACGTACACGTGGGCGCTGCAGGGCGGGTCGTTGCACCTCGAGGCCATCGACGACACGTGCGCCTATGAAGGGGAACGGGCGACCGACCTCACGACGGAGGACTGGACGCGGATCCCGGTCTGCAAGCGCGAGATCGCGCACCTGTGGCCCGGCATCCTCGGGTGCTGAGTTCGGCCCGAGCCCTCGATCCAGGCCTGGCCCTCAATCCAGGAGGGAGTCCAGCGCGCGCATCCGGTCGGTCAGTCGTTCCGCCATCGTCGTGGCGAGCCACCGGTGCAGCGCCGCGGCGAGCTCCGGCTCCTCGGCCTCGAGCCGCTCGATCGATTCACGGCTGATGCGCAGGACCACGCTCGGTGCCTCGGCGACCACGTCGGCCGTGCGAGCCGACCTCCGTGTAGAGCGCGATCTCTCCGACGACGACTCCCGGGCGGAGCGTCCGGAGCCGGAGCCGCGTCCCCTCGGGCGTGACGGTCTCCACGCCCAAGCGCCCGGACTCGAGCACGTAGACATCACCCGGCGGATCGTCCTGGTGGAGCAGGACCGTGCCCTCGGGCACCGAGACGCGCTCGAGATGGGCGACGAGGCCGGATGGCAGTCCGTCGAGGCGACCGCGCGCGGGATGCTCCGCCACGAGCCTCGGGCAAACCGGGGGCGCTGAGCAGCGCGTCCTCGCACCGCTGAAGCCCTCGGTCCAGGTCGGGCTCGAAGGACACGAGCCCTTCGACCTCCTCCACGCCTCCCCTCGCGAGCTGCGCGCGCACCGGATCGGATGCGCCGGTGAAGATCACCTCGAACCCACCCGCCTCCGCCAGGCGCATCACCTTCACGAACGAAACGACCGCCGAGGAGTCCACGCCCGTCACGCGCCGGAGATCGATCACCAGGAAGCGGGGCGGGGTGTCTTCGATCCGATGCCGTATCTGCTCCAGCAGGCGGTTCGTCGAGCCGAAGAACACGAACCCGCTCGCCCGCAGGATCTGGACGCGGTCCGAGAGCCCGCGGAGCTCCGCGCGCTCGTCGGCCGGGCGATCGACGTTGCTGCGATACGTCTCGCCGAAGGCGACCTCGCGGACCAGCTCGATCCGGCCGTAGTTGATGACGAAGAGCATGACCGCGAGCACCAGGCCGATGACCACACCGGGCAGGAACCCCCAGACGATGATCCCCGCCAAGATCACGACCACCACGGCGTACTCGAGCGGCGGGAGCAACCGCCGCTTGTCCCAGACCCACTCGACCATGAAGGAGAGCCCGAGGAACACCAGGACGCCCCCGACGATCATCTTGGGGATCAGCCCCACGACCGAGCCGCCGAACACGACGGCGGCCAGAGGGACGAGCGCCGCGATCAAGCCCGCGGCTCGCGCGTCGACGCGCATGCGCTCCGCGAGCGCGGTGAGGGAAAGCGCGTGATAGCCGGGGATCCCCCCGAGCGCCCCGGACACGACGTTCAGGACCCCGGCGTCGCGCATCTCCTGGTTGGTGTCGAGGTCCCGGTCCAAGACGAGCTCCGAGCCGCTGATGTTGAACAAGGCCGCCATCGTGGCCACGAAGACCGCGGTCACGATGCCGAACCACGACCCGAGCACGGAGAGCCAGTCGGCGCCGGCGATCGCCTCGAGGGTCCACGGATGCCACGGCTGCGGCGTGTCGGACGGTCCGAACAGCAGCCACCCCCCCTGACGGACCTCCTCGATCGAGGAGCCGGTCGCGACCATCCCCGCCACGAACACCACGAACCCGATCGCGATCACCGCCGGGATCACGAGCGGGCGCTTCACGACCCGGACCGAGATGAGCAGGATCACGCCGAACGCGAGGGCCGGGACCCAGTGAACGACCTGGTACTCGCGGACCATCGCGAGGGCCGTGCGCAGGTGCAGGAGCGTTCCCGTGGCGGCGTTGATCCCACTCTTGAAGAGCAGCCACCCCGTGCCGGCGAGGAACCCTCCGACCACCGGATACGGCACGAAGCGGATCAGCCTACCGAGCCGGTACCTCCCGATCACCAGGAAGACGACCCCGCACAGGAGCGTCACCACGATCGTCGCGGCGATGACGGTCAGGAAGATGTCGGGATGCTCGTAGTCCTTCAACCCCGATATCCGTGCGTTGTACGCGAGGTCGGCCGCCTTCTTCGCCGCGACGGAGGCGACGAGCG
This sequence comes from uncultured Actinomycetota bacterium, assembly GCA_963737525.1. GTDB lineage: Bacteria > Actinomycetota > UBA4738 > UBA4738 > HRBIN12 > JAJNBA01. Next base: position 1,134 of record CAVTTD010000003.1, on the reverse strand, counting down.
CGAGGACGGCCGCCGGGGCGTCTTGCACGCTTCCCACCACGCCCCGGGAACCGGCCCGCCACGCGAGGAACGCGAGGATCAGAGCGGCCGCTCCGAGGTAGAGGCCGATGCCGTCCGGAAGGCGGGCCGCGAGCAACCCGCCGAAGACGAGGGCGGCGAACGCGATCGCGAGCATCGCCTCGACCGCGCCGATGATCAGCCCGGTGGCGACCGAGACGAGCCAGGTCGTCGCCCGTCGCTCTCCGACCATCCGTGTCTCCCTCTTCCCCTCAGTCCAGCAGTAGGTCGAACGTTCGCATCGTGTCGGTCAGCCGCTCGGCCAGCATCGTGGCGAGCCACCGATGCAGCGCCGCGGCGAGCTCCGGCTCCTCGGTCTCGAGCCGCTCGATCGACTCGCGGTCGATGCGCAGGACCACGCTCGGGGCCTCGGCCACGACGTCGGCCGTGCGAACGACCCCCGTATACATCGCGATCTCACCGACCACGACCCCCGGACGGAGCGTCCGCAGCCGGAGCCGCGTGCCCTCAGGCGTGACTGTCTCCACGCCCAAGCGCCCGGACTCGAGCACGTAGATGTCGCCCGGCGGCTCGTCTCGGTGGAGCAACACCGTGCCCTCGGGCACCGAGACGCGCTCGAGGTGGCCGGCGAGGCCCGGGGGCAGACCGTCGAGCCGACGGCCGGCGGGGTGATCGCCCAGGGCCTCGGCCAGATCGGGGGCGTCGAGCAGCGCGTCCTCGCATCGCTGGAGCCCCCGATCCAGGTCGGGCTCGAAGGAGACGAGCCCCTCGACCGCGACCACACCTCCCCGCGCGAGCTGGGCCCGGACGGGATCGGAAGCCGCCGTGAAGACGACCTCCGATCCGGTGGCCCCCGCCAGGCTGAGCGCCTTCACGAACGAGACGACCGCCGACGAGTCCACGCCCGTCACGCGCCGGAGATCGATCACCAGGAACCGCGGCGGGGTGGTCCCTTCCACGCGACCTCGGATCCGCTCCAGCAGGCGGTTGGCCGAACCGAAGAAGACGAATCCGCTCACCCGCAGGATCTGGACGCGGTCCGAGAGCCCGCGGAGCTCGGCGCGTTCCGTCGCGGGCCGATCGACGTTCGAGCGATAGGTCTCGCCGAAGGCGACC
>CAVTTD010000002.1:0-94235 GCA_963737525.1 uncultured Actinomycetota bacterium | reverse complement strand
CGGGAAGATCGCTCGGCCTCACGGGATCATCTTCACGACCGACCTCCCCAAGACCCGGTCGGGCAAGATCATGCGGCGGCTGCTCCGCGACGTGGCGCACGGGCGGGCGCTCGGCGACGTCACGACGCTCGCGAACGCCGAGATCGTCGAGCAGATCCGCGAGATGTCCGACAACATGCCGACCGAGGAATAGAGGGACGACCCTCCGAGAGGTCAGCCCGTGAGCCGGCGCTTGAAGAAGTCGATGGTCATCCGCGTGTGGGCGATCTTCTCTTCCACCTCGAGCGCGTGGTGCCCACCTCCGTAGAGGTGCACCGCCACCTCGTGCTCTCGTGCACGGAGCGCGTGCGCGTAGACCATCACCTGGCCGAGGGGACACCGGCTGTCGTGCTCGCCGGCGATCAGAAGCATCGGAGCCTTCACCCGGTCCACATAGGTCATCGGGTTCCGCTCGCGGTAGAGCTCGGGAAGGTCCATCGGTGAGCCTCCCAACGTCGCGAGGTCCCAGGCGCGCAGCGTGGGAGCGCTCTCGTAATGCGCCGCGACGTAGTCCCCGACCGGGATCCCGGCGCACGCCGCACGCCATCGGTCGGGATGCAGGCCCGCGATCAGCGTGGTGAGGTAGCCACCCCACGACCAGCCCTCGAGGAACAGCGCCCCCGGGTCGGCGATGCCGGCATCGACCACGTGGTCGACACCCGCCACGATGTCCTCGGTCTCCGGGAACCCGATGTTCCCCTTCAGTTCCTCCCGGAACGCCTTGCCCCGGCCGGTGGAACCCCGGTAGTTGACCTGGAGGACCCCGAACCCCTCGTCGACGAACGCCTGGAGCGCCGGATCCCAGAGATCGGTGTGGTGCCATTCGGGGCCCCCGTGGATCGACACGATCGTCGGGAAGGGACCGGACCCTCCAGGCGTCGTGATGAACCCGTTGATGATGTCGCCCGTCGGGATTGCTCCACGACAGCCATCGACTCCGGGTCCCCGAGGGAGGGGGATCGATCGGCAATGCGAGGACGGTGTCGCCGCCCGCCTTCCGGACCGACGGAGGCTCGATGCTTGAATCGGCCCGGAACCAGAGCGCGCCGTCGGGGCGGAACCCGGCCTCGTAGATCGTCCCCTCGAGCCGGACCTCCTCCTCGTACGATCCCGACGCCGGATCCACCGTGAGGAGCCGAGCGACGCCTTCCCCCGGGTCGTTATGCACGAGGAGGCGACCGCCGTCGGGCGTCCATCCCTGCGGGATCACGGGGCCGACCACGTCCTGCATCGCGAGGTCGACTCGCTCCCGCGTGTCGAGGTCCCAGACCGCCGGTCGTTCGATCCCGGTCCGCTCCTGGGTGAAGAGGAGCCGCCGGACGCCGGGCGCGGGCGACCAGGCGACCGCCTCCATCCGGAGCTCCGGGTCGACCTGGTCGCCCGCGCCCTCACCGGATCGACTGTCGAGGACCCTGAGCGCCTGCCGGTCGATGTCGCCGTGCTCGGAGTGATGGATACAGACCAGCGCGCCGTCGGGAGAGAGTCCGCCGCCGCCCTGCGGCCACTCGCTGCCCACTCCCGCCGGCTCCGGGTTGCGGTAGATCTCGCGCGCGGGCTCATCCCCGATCGCGACGAAGACCCGGTAGTCGTCGTCGGACGCGAGACCGGCGGCGACACCTCCGTCGATGACGGAGATGCCCATCATCCATCCGTCGTGGAAGCCCCGGAAGAGGGGTCGCGCTTCGCCTCCTTCGAAGGGCGATAGCATCCAGCGCCCTCGCTCGTTGCCGACCTCGTCGTACCACCACACGACGCCCGAGCCGTCGGGGAGGATGTGCGCCTCCTCAGCGCCCACGCCACCGTGTGAGACCCGTCGCCGCTCATCCGATCGCAGGTTCCAGGCCCAGGCCTGGGTGCTGCCGTCCTCGGTGGTCACCGCCGCGAGGTGGTCCGGGGCGCCCACCGCCCACGCCACCTGCTCGATCGTCGGGTGGGTGAATCGGAGGGTCCAGTTCGGCCGTGCACTCATCGGGGCAGAGGATATGCCTTCTGCCGTGGCGGCCATGCCACCGGGCCGGGTCCCGGGAGGCATCCCGCCGTTTGCCACTCGCGCGAGGACGCCCCTAGAATCGTTAGCACTCGGGTCTCCCGAGTGCTAGCAGTCCCACGGCCAGCCTGTGAAGCGTCAGAGACGTCGAACGGGCCGAGCCGACACATGGAGAAGCCAAAGACCGAAGAGGAGGTCACGAGGGCATGGCTCCCAAACTCATCAGCTTCGACGAGGACGCGCGGCGCGCGCTCGAGCGAGGCATGGACCAATTGGCGAACGCCGTGAAGATCACGCTCGGCCCCAAGGGCCGCAACGTGGTGCTCGAGAAGAAGTGGGGCGCGCCGACGATCACCAACGACGGCGTGTCCATCGCCAAGGAGATCGAGCTCGAGGACCCGATGGAGAAGATCGGGGCGGAGCTCGTCAAGGAAGTCGCGAAGAAGACCGACGACGTGGCCGGCGACGGCACCACGACGGCGACGGTCCTCGCGCAGGCGATCGTGAAGGAAGGGCTGCGCAACGTGGCGGCCGGCGCCAACCCGATGTCGATCAAGCGCGGCATCGAGAAGGCGGTCGAGCTCGCCGTGGAGGCCATCAAGAACTCCGCGAAGGAGGTCGACTCGAAGGACGACATCGCTCACGTCGGTGCGATCTCCGCAGCCGACCCCGAGATCGGCGAGAAGATCGCCGAGGCGGTCGACAAGGTGGGCAAGGACGGCGTCATCACCGTCGAGGAGTCCAACACCTTCGGCATGGAGCTCGAGTTCACCGAAGGGATGCGCTTCGACAAGGGCTACATCTCCCCGTACTTCATCACCGACCCCGAGCGGATGGAGGGAGTGCTCGAAGAGCCCTACATCCTGATCGCCAACTCGAAGATCTCGGCCGTGAAGGACCTGCTGCCGTTGCTCGAGAAGGTCATGCAGACCGGCAAGCCGATCGTCGTGCTCGCCGAGGACGTCGAGGGCGAAGCGCTCGCCACGCTCGTGGTCAACAAGATCCGCGGCACGTTCAAGTCCGTCGCCGTCAAGGCGCCCGGGTTCGGCGACCGTCGCAAGGCGATGCTCCAGGACATCGCGATCCTCACCGGCGGTCAGGTGATCTCCGAGGAGGTCGGCCTGAAGCTCGAGAACGTCACGCTCGATCTGCTGGGCACCGCGCGCAAGGTCGTGGTCACCAAGGACGAGACCACGATCGTCGAAGGTGGCGGCAAGGACGAGGACATCAAGGGTCGGATCAACCAGATCAAGTCCGAGATCGAGAAGACCGACTCCGACTACGACCGCGAGAAGCTGCAGGAGCGGCTGGCCAAGCTCTCCGGCGGCGTCGCGCGTGATCAAGGTCGGCGCGGCCACCGAGGTCGAGCTCAAGGAGAAGAAGCACCGCATCGAGGATGCGGTGCAATCGACGAAGGCAGCGGTCGAGGAGGGCATCGTCGCCGGCGGCGGCGTCGCGCTCCTGAACGCGCAGAGCGCATTGGACAAGGTCGATCTCGAGGGTGACGAGCTCACCGGCGCGACGATCGTCCGCCGTGCGCTCGAAGAGCCCGCTGAAGCAGATCGCCCACAACGCCGGCCTCGAGGGCGGCGTCGTGATCGAGAAGGTCCGCTCGATGGACCCCGGCCAGGGCCTGAACGCGGCCACCGGCGAGTACGGCGACATGTTCAAGTTCGGCGTCGTCGACCCCGCCAAGGTGACCCGCTCGGCGCTGCAGAACGCCGCCAGCATCGCGGCGCTGTTCCTGACCACGGAGGCCGTGGTGGCCGAGAAGCCCGAGAAGGAGAAAGCCGCCCCCGCCATGCCCGGCGGCGGCGACATGGACTTCTAGGGTCGAGGGATCTCGCTCGGATCGCGAGCGATGTTCGGAACGGGGGCCTCCCAGAGGCCCCCGTTCCGCGTTCCGGGGCAGCTCTGAGGCGCGCGACGGTTTCCCGCTACCGTTACGAACCGTGACGGCCGAGGTGAGGATCCCGATCCGCTGGCGAGACGTGGACGCGTACGGCCACGTCAACAACGCGGTGTTCCTGAATTACCTGGAGGAGGCTCGAGACCGCCTCGTCGAGTCGATCTTCGGGGAACGGGCGTGGGACTTCGTGATCGCTCGGGTGGCCATCGACTACCGGAGCGAGCTGAACCAGACCGACGGGGAGGTGTTGGTGCGCTGCCGGATCACGGGTTTCGGCACCTCGAGCGTCCGGACCGCGGAGCAGGTGCTCGCCGCGGACGGCCGACTGTCCGCGGAATCCGAGTCCGTGATCGTCGCGAGGGACCCGGAGGCGGGTCGGAGCCGCCCGCTGACGGAGGAGGAGAAGGCGATCCTGCAGCGCGCGGTCGAGGCCGACGAGGGTCTCGACCTCTCGGGCTCGGCCTAGGGACTCGGCTTCGGACTGGGAAGGATGCGCCGACCGTGGACGAAGTGCTGCCGGTACCACCCGGTCTTCACCCACATCAGGGTCACCCCGCCCACGCTGCTCGAGGAGTCGAGCGACCAACCGTTGCCGACGAAGACGTCGACGTGGTCGACGGTTCCGTTCCGATCCCCGTCGTAGAACATCAGGTCGCCGGGCCGGAGGTCGGTGTAGCGGAGCCGCTTCTTCGTCATCCGCGACATCTCTGACGACGTTCGTTGCGGCAGCGCCCAGCCCTGGTACGGGCGGGGCGGCGAGACATCCCAGACGTCGTCGTCTCTGCGGAGCGCCCACCACGAGAGCCCCGAGCAGTCGAAGCCCGGTCCCGGCTGGCTGCCGAACGCGGGAGGGGAAGCCGTGTCGAGTCCCCATTCGCCCGCCCAGATGTAGGGGTAGCCGACGAAGCGCACGCCCCAATCGACGATCGCACGGCGGCCCGGTCCCATCGTCGGCAGAACCATGCCCGCGTACTGGTCCTGGAGGTAGGGCACGACCCAGCTCTCGAGCGTGGTGGCTCGGAACAGGGACCACGCGACCTGCTTGCGTCGGAGCGGTGAGCCGGGCGTGACGTCTTGTGACTCGTCGACCTTGTTGTTGAAGCGAAGACCGAGCCGCATCGCGAGGAGGTTGGCCCCGAAGAGACGGGGCGTGTCGAACCGGTAGCCGTCAGTCGTCTCGAGGTCGGTCGAGAGCGGTCGCGGTGGGCCCCATCCCGAGGGCCAGGATGAGAGAACGATGCACCATCCGGGCCGTCACCACATCGTCCGGGTTGAACACGCCCCCGACGCCGCGCGTCAACCAACCGTGCTGCACCGCGATCGCCGCCCACGGTTGGAACGGATCGGAAGCCTCGAGGTCGGGGAACGTCATCGAGGGATCGGGCTGCGCGTCGGGCGCGAAGGCTCGAACCAATGCCCGTGCCCATCGCTTCCGCGTTTCGAAGGCGTCGGGCTTGAAGCTCCAGTTGCCGTCGTGGTCCGGCCCGACGTCTCGCATCCAGTCGTAGGTCCCGGCGACATGGTTGATCGCGGCCTTCGCCCACATGTCGTCCGGGCCGAGATCGGTCCAGGTCTGCGACGGGATCCGGAGTTGCTCGGAGCGGGACGTGTGCGCGGGAAGCGGAGCCGGGCCGCTCCCGTCCTCTCCTTGGGTCCACGAGGGTGGCGTGGCCTGCGCAGGAGCTGCTCCCAGCGACTGCACGAGCACGACAATCAGGGTCAGCAGCGCAACGGACGTCAGGCGACGGCGAAGCCAAAGTCCCCTCTCGGCCATGCCTCCAACGTCGGCCCCCGGCACGCGGAACTTGAGCACCGAGGGTTGAGGCTAGTCGGTCGGCCCCTCCCCGCGCACCTCCTCGACCTTCTTGAGCGCTTCACGGAGGTCCTTCAGCCAATCCTCCTGGCGCTCGGCGACGAGCCGAACGCACCACGCGAGCGCGTGGCTCCGGCTGCGAGCCACGCCCGATTCGATCAGGGTGTCCAGCACCCGCCGCTCGTCCATCCGGAGACGCGTCATGGCGGGCACCGAAAGGGTCGTGAAGGAGGCGCTGAGGTCGCCGCAGGAAGCCCCCCAGCTGACCTTGCGGCCGAACCGTCGTTGAGCCTCATCGGCGATGCGCATCCGCTTGCCTCGGGTGTCCTCCCGGAACCCGGAGATCCGGGCCGTGAGCGCCGCTTCCCGAGCCTCGGGACCGGCGTCTGCGGGGAGCTCCGGCTCGGAGAGGGCTCCGACCACCATGATCTCCTCGCGGTCGGCGCTCACCGAGGGCGGCCCCTCGAACCACTCCGCCGGGATCCGGCCCGCGAACCAACCACCGAACTCTTCCATCTCGCGCCTCCTGTCAAGTAGTCGTGAAAGCGAGATTACAACATTACGTCGGCAAGATGGTCAAGGGCCTCGGGCCGCGGGGGCGGTACCGTCGCACGGTGAACACCATCGAGTTCGAGGTCGACACGAGGGGCCGGCGAGTGTTCGATCTCACGGACCGGGTCCGGGCGTTCGCCGCGGACGCGGGAGGAGACGGACTGGTGAACGTCTTCCTGCCTCACGCGACGGCGGGTCTCGCGCTGATGGAGACGGGAAGCGGCTCCGAGCGCGATCTCGAGGAGGTCCTGGATCGACTGTTACCGAGGGAGGACCGGTACACCCACCGGCACGGGTCGATGGGTCATGGTGGCGACCACCTGCTCCCGGTCTTCATCACACCCTCCCTCGTGGTTCCCATCGAGAACGGGAGACTCTTGCTCGGAACGTGGCAGTCGGTGGTCGTGATCGATCCGAACCGAGACAACGACGTCCGGCGGGTGCGACTGAGTCTGGTGGCCGGCTAGAGGTACTGGCCGGGCGCTCGGTCGGTGTTCTTGCCGGCCGCCGGCGAGGAGACCGCCTGGACGTCGCGCTCCCGGAGCAAGACCAACTCCTGGCCGTCCAACTCCACCTCGAGGCCGGACGACGGTAGGTACAGCACCCGGTCGCCTTGCTTGGCCACGCGCACATCGGGACCGATGAGCTTCACGTCAGCCCACGCGAGACGCTTGGGAGCGGGCGCGGCGGTGGCCGGGATCAACAGGCCGCTCGCGGACTTCCGCTCCCCGTTCTCCGGCTGCTGCACGACCAACCGATCGCCCGTGAGACGGACGTTTCCGCCGATCGAGGCGGTCTTCTTGACGCGGGGACGACGAGGCTTCTCCGCCTTCGCGTCTCCCGCGGGTGTCGCCCGAGGCATGGCCCGAGTGTAGCGACGCCACTCGATAGGATGCCCGGCGTTGAAGGCACGCAAGGTCCTGGACGACGCGGTCAAGGTCCTCAAGGCCTCGCCCGCGATCGATCACTGGCAACGGGGACGGGAGCGGATCGAAGCCGAGGACCTGCTCTGGCATGTCCTCGGCGACGAGCCGGATCCGACCGACGAGGTGTCGGACGCCGACCGGCGAAGGTTCGATGGGCTCATCCGTCGCCGTGTGACCGGCGAGCCCATCCCGTTCATCAAAGGTTCTACGGACTTCAGGGGACTCGACTTGCTCGTTCGGCCCGGCGTGTTCGTGCCGCGTGACTCCTCCGAGAACCTCGCCACCCAGGCGACGCGGCGGCTCCGAGGGCGGCGCCGGCCGGTGCATGTGGACCTGGCCACGGGTGCCGGGACGATCGCGCTCGCCGTCGCGAACGAGGTGCCGGGAGCGGTGGTCGTGGGGACCGACGTGTCCGCGGACGCGGTCGCGCTCGCCCGGAAGAACGCCAAGCGCCTCGGCCTTCGAGCGCGATTCGTCACGGGGGATCTGTTCGGAGGGCTCCCCCGTTCGCTCGCGGGCACGGTCGACGTCGTCACCGTGCACCCGCCGTACGTGCCGATGCACGAGCTCAAAGACCTGCCGGAGGAGATCCGGGAGTGGGAGCCGGAGCACACGCTGACGGACCGCAGCCGCGACGGGCTCGGCCTCATCGGGCGGACGGCTCGGGAGGCGCCCGCGTGGCTGTCGCGCAACGGGTGGCTCCTGATGGAGGTGAGTCCCGACCGGGTGACGCTCGTCAAACGGGTGCTGGGCCGGGAAGGCTTCCGCGACATGCGCAGCACCAAGGGCGGCCCGATCCCGCTCACCAGGGTGATCGTCGCCAGGCGCCCCGCGTGACGCAGACGGCCCCGTACGGCACGTGGAGATCGCCCATCAGCGCCGAGATGGTGTCGGTCGGAGGCATCGCGCTTTCGAAGCCGTGGCTCGAGGACGGCTCCGTGTACTGGCAGGAGAGCAGGCCCACCGAGGACGGACGATCGGTGCTGATGCATGCGGCTCCGTTCTCGGAGCCGGTCGAGGTCACCCCGTCCGGGTTCAACGTTCGGACGACCGTCCACGAATACGGCGGTGGCGCGTACCTGATCCACCGGGGCACCATCTTCTTCTCGCACTTCGCCGACCAACGGCTCTACCGACAGGACCTCGGCACCGAGCCGATGCCGATCACGCCGGACTCCGGCGGCCGCGACCGGTACGCGGACGGTCGCGTCACGCCCGATGGGCGATGGCTGATCTGCGTCCGCGAGCGTCATCCGGATCCCGACGATCCCTCCGGCGTGACGAACGAGTTGGTCGCGATCCCGCCGGACGGGTCTGCGGAGCCGCTGACGATCCGTTCGGGCCGCGATTTCTACTCGACGCCGGGGATCTCCCCGGACGGCTCGATGCTCTGCTGGCTCGAGTGGGATCTGCCGTGGATGCCTTGGGACGGGTGCGAGGTCTCCGTCGCGGAGCTCGGCGAGGACGCCACCCTCGGGAACGTCCGGCAGGTCGCCGGCCGGGCCGGCGAGGAGTCGATCTTCCAGCCCGCGTGGAGCCCGGCCGGCGACCTCCACTTCGTCTCGGATCGGACCGGCTGGTGGAACCTCTATCGGGAGCGCGACGGTGAGGTGGAGGCGTTGCATCCCGCCGAGGCGGAGTTCGGCTGGCCCCAATGGCAGTTCGGCATGGCCGGGTACGGCTTCCTCGGGGACGGGCGGATCGCGTGCATCTGGGAGCGCGACGGCGTGCAGCACGTGGCCGTGCTGGACCCCGAGTCGGGCGAGCTGATCGACCTCGACGTCCCGCAGACGGCGCTCCGGCCGTGGATGGACGTCGAGGGAGACCGCGTGGCGTTCGTCGGTGGCGGCCCGTCGATCCCCGATCAGGTCGTCCTCCTCGACGTGACCGCCCGCTCGATCGATGTGCTCAGGTCGTCGTCCTCGGTGGACGTCGACGAGGGGTACTTCTCGGCCCCTCGCCAGATCGAGTTCCCGAGCGAGGGCGGCGCGACGGCGTTCGCACACTTCTACCCGCCTCGGAACCGCGAGGCGACCGCGCCGGAGGGCGAGCGGCCGCCGCTCATCGTGATGAGCCACGGAGGCCCGACGGGGGAAGCCACGCCGGGCTTCTCCCTCGAGATGCAGTACTGGACGAGCCGGGGGTTCGCGGTCGTGGACGTCAACTACGGGGGGAGCACCGGATTCGGCCGGGCGTTCCGACAGCGTCTCAACGGGAACTGGGGCATCGTGGATACCGCCGACTGCATCGCCGCGGCACGGTGGCTCGCGGAGCAGGGAGAGGTCGACGGCGATCGGCTCCTGATCACCGGCGGGAGCGCCGGCGGCTACACGACCCTCTGTGCCCTGACCATGCACGACGGGTTCGCGGCGGGAACCAGCTACTACGGCCTCGCGGACCTGGAGTCGTTCGTGACCGGCGGGACCCACAAGTTCGAGTCTCGCTACCTGTTCTCGCTGATCGGGCCGTACCCCGAGGGCGCGGAGCGGTACCGGTCGCGGTCGCCGATCAACTTCACCGACGGGATCTCCTGCCCGATGCTGTTGCTCCAGGGGGCGGAGGACCGCGTCGTCCCGCCCGAGCAGGCGGAGATCATGGTCGAGGCCCTCCGACGGAAGGCGCTGCCCTACGCCTACATCGTGTTCGAAGGGGAACAGCACGGCTTCCGGAAGGCGGAGTCGAACCGGCGCGCGCTCGAGGCCGAGCTCTCCTTCTACGCCCAGGTGCTGGGCTTCGAACGAGACGACGTGCCGACCCTGCACATCGAGAACCTCTAGGGGTTCGACGAGGAGGGGGTCGCGGGGAGCCGGCCGAAGGCCGGCTCCCCGCGGCCGGAGAGGGGGGCGCACGACCTCTCGGGCGATGTGAGCTTCGCAGCCCGAGGTGAACGCGCGGTGTCGAGCGGATGAGGGGTCGGAGAAGCCCGGTCGTTCAGCCGCCGATCATCGACATCGATCGCTCGGGCTGGACGAAGTCCGGATGGTTGATCCGGTGTCCGGACCACTTGGACCAGAGTCCCCGACGGATCAGGAGCTCGAGCTCGGCGTCGGAGGCGCCGTCGCGAAGCGGGGCGCGCAGGTCCGTCTCGTCCAGCGCGAACAGGCAGTTCCGGAACATCCCCTCGGCGGTCAGACGAAGCCGGTTGCACGTGTCGCAGAACGGCTCGGTGACCGAGGCGATCACCCCGACCCGTCCGGGTGTCCCGTCGGCGAAGCCGAAGGTCGTGGCCGGCTCGTTCGCGTGCCCCTGCGGCACCAACGGGTAGACGGCGTCGATCGCGTCGAGGATCCGCGCGGCCGGGACGACCTTGTCTCGCTCCCAGGCGTGTTGCGCGTCCAGCGGCATGTACTCGATGAAGCGGACCTCGTATCCGGTCTCGCGCGACCACCGCGCGAACTCCACGACCTCGTCGTCGTTGGTGCCGCCGATCACCACGCAATTGACCTTGATCGGGGTGAGACCGGCCGCTTCGGCCGCCTTCATCCCCGCGAGGACCTTGTCCAACGCATCGCGCCGAGTCATCTCCGCGAAGCGATGACGCAGGAGCGAGTCGCAGGAGATCGTGGCGCGGTCGATCCCCGCCTCGGCCAGCGGTGCCGCGAGCCGGTCCAGGAGCACGCCGTTCGTGGTCAGCGAGATGTCGAGGTCGGGCCCGACCTCCCGGAACATCCGGACGAGGACGGGGAGATCTGCGCGAACCAGCGGCTCGCCGCCCGTGACCTTCAGGCTGCGCACGCCGAGTCGAACGAAGATCCCGAGCATGCGCGTCAGCTCTTCGAACGTGAGGATCTCGTGCTTCGGGAGCCAGGCGAGTCCTTCCGCAGGCATGCAGTACGAGCACCGGAAGTTGCAACGGTCCGTGACGGAGATGCGCAGGTCGTCGGCGACCCGACCGAACGTGTCCCGCAGCGGGCCTTCGAGAGGCATGGTCAGCGGTACCACGGCGGGGTCCTTCATCTCCTCAGCCTACCGCCGACGGTTCTTTCCTGTTCAGGAACCCTCGACGGGAGGCAATCGAAGCAGGAGCGCGTGGATCGCATCCTCGATGGCGTCGTCTCGCGCCCGGTCCGCCATCTGGCTCCCCACCGAGAGCCCGATCACGTACATGGCGAGCGGCGTCGCCTTCCGCTCCACCCGGTGGGCGATCTCACGCGACACGGACAGGAGGTGCTCGTTCTCGTGCGCGGAAAGGGCTTCGAGATGAAGCTCGGCGGCGAGCCTGTCGACCCAGTCCATCGTCTGCCTCCTTGGCCTGTGCCTCCTCGGCCGTGACATCGAGCGACGTCGCGCCGTCCTGAAAGGTGGTGTGCCTTTGCCAATCCTAGGCTGCCGCCGAGGACCGACGGGGAGCGAGGAGCGGTCTCCCCCGCGACGCTAGGCTCCTCTCGTGGAAGCCACCCGAGCCGCGGTCCTGACCGTCTCCGACGGCGTCACGCAGGGCACCAGAGCCGACGAGTCCGGTGAGGTGGCCGTGCAGCTCCTCGGGGAGGCGGGGTTCGACGTCTCGGATCGCCGCGTGGTCCCGGACGAGCGGCCCGACATCGAGTCGGCCCTCCGTGAGCTGGCGGCGACGCACGGGCTCGTCGTGACGACCGGCGGGACGGGCTTCGGTCCCCGGGACGTGACGCCGGAGGCCACCCGTGCCGTGATCGAGCGAGAGGCACCTGGCCTCGCCGAGCTGATGCGGGCCACGGGGCTCGCGCACACCCCGATGGCGGCGCTCTCACGCGCCGTCGCGGGCGCGTTGGGAACGACGTTGATCCTCAACCTCCCCGGGAGCCCGCAGGGTGTCCGCGAATCGCTCTCCTCCGTGCTACCGGTGATCCCGCATGCCGTGGAGCTCCTCGGCGGGGCGAGGGGCGGGCATCCGACCGGGCACGTCGCCCGGGCGGATCGCGAGCCCGGCGCCGCAGCCGACGACCTCGTGGGTGGAGGCGAAGGCCGTGCGGATCATCGGCTCGCCCCCGTGCGCCGTGGGCAACTCGATGTCGATCGTGCCGGGTGGCGAGGTGCACGGCACCCTCGGGTGCGCCGAGTTCGATGCGGCCGCCGTGCAGGCGGCCGCGGAGATCCAGGAACGGGGCGAACCGGAGGTTCGCACGTTCCACCATGACCAGGGAGACGTCGAGGTCTACCTCGAGCCGCACGGTCCTCCCGCGCGACTCATCGTGGTCTCCGCCACCGACGTGGCTCGCTCCTTGCGAGCCGAGATGCAGCGGCAGGGACGACAGGTCCTGCTGCTCGAGCCCCGGACGGAACGGATCGTCCCGGAGGACGAGCCGTCCGTCCGCACCCTCGACGACGTCCGGCTCGGGCCGGATGACGAGGTGGTGTTCACCGACCACGACGCCCCCGGCATCTCGGAGATGCTGACGACGTTGCTGCGCTCGCCGGTGCGGTTCGTCGGGGTGATGGGCTCTCGACGTCATGTCGCCCACTACGTCGAGGAGCTCCGCGCACGAGGCTTCAGCGACGACGACCTCGCACGCGTCCGCAGCCCGCTGGGCTTGGATCTCGGCGGCCGACGCCCGGAGGAGATCGCGCTCTCGATCGCAGCGGGTCTCGTGGCGGCCCGGCACGAGCGCGAGGGTGGGTGGCTCGACCGATGACGACGCCGGAGACGTCGGTGCACGTTCGGAAGAATCGCGAGCACTGGGAGCGGGAGTCCGACGAGTACCAGGAGCGCAACCGGGCGCAGCTGAACCGATGGGACCACCTCGGGTGGGGCGTCTACGACGCGCCCGAGGACGAGGTCGGCGCGCTCGGTGACGTCGTCGGCCTCCGCGCGTTGGAGCTCGGGTGCGGCGCTTGTCAGTTCGGGATCAAGGTGGCGATGCGGGGCGCGGCCGTGACGGGTCTCGACTTCTCGATCGCGCAGCTCCGGCATGCCGACGAGCACTTCGAAGAGACCGGGATCCGGTTCCCCGTCGTCCAGGCGAACGGTGAGCGGCTCCCGTTCCGCGACGAGTCCTTCGACCTCGTGTTCTGCGATCACGGCGTGATGGGGTTCGCCGATCCCTTGCTGACGGTGCCCGAGGTGGCTCGCGTGCTGCGACGCGGAGGGAGGTTCGCGTTCAACGGCACGACCCCGTGGATCTGGGTCGCATGGGGAGATCAGGAGGAGGAACTCCCAACGACCCGAGAGATGCGGATGGACTACTTCGGGTTGCGAACCGTCGACAGCACGGATCCCTCCTGGAGGACGACCGAGTTCCAGCTGACGTACGGAGACTGGATCCGTCTGTTCCGCGCGAACGGGCTCGCGATCGAGGACCTGATCGAGCTCCGGCCGAACGAAGACGCCACCACGACCTACGACGACTACGCGCCGCTCGAGTGGGCGCGGGCGTTCCCTGCCGAACACATCTGGAAGGTGCGGAAGGAGTGAGCTCCTGCGCGTCCGGAGGCTCCTCGGTCGGCACGAGGGGCGGGGCTAGACTGGCCCGATGCGACCGGGGCCGATCATCAAACCTGCGCGCCGGAGCAGCCGTGTGCGTCAGCGTCGACAGACCTTCGGTGCGCTGGTGGTCGTACTCACCGCGGTATTGGCATGGCAGTTCTGGCCATCCGCGGGCAAAGAGCGAGCGCAGAATCCCGACGGCGGGGGACACGGGACCACCAGCCCGTCCAACTCGCCCGGGCAGCCGAACGGGGAGAACCCGATCCAGCACGTGATCTTCCTCGTCAAGGAGAACCGGTCCTTCGATCACTACTTCGGGAAGTATCCGGGGGCCGAGGGCGTCACCGAGGGCGGCACGATCAAGGATTGCAGTGCCAGCACCTTCCAGGACGGTCCGACCGTCCCCCTGACCCCGGCGCCGACGGTGCTGCCACACGACCTCGGCCACGCGTTCGCGCCGGGTCTCTACTCGATCAACGGCGGGAAGATGAACGGTTTCAACTGTGTCCCGCTGGGCGAGGACATGATGGGTTACACGCAGCATTCACGGGACACGCTGCCCGGGTACTGGGCGTACGCCGATCGCTTCGTGCTCGCGGATCACTTCTTCACCTCGATGTACGGGCCCACCTTCCCCGAGCACCTGTACACGGTGGCGGCACAGTCGTACGGCATCGTCGACAACAAGACGACGACGGACCACGAGGGCAACTACTGCGACGATCCGACCGAGATGACGAAGCGCTTCCCCATCGAGGACCTCACCGATGCGGACGTGGCCGCGATCATGAACCTCGAGGAGAACATCACCGACGAAGTGCCTGATCAGCTGATCCGCATCGCGGCGTACTGGGAGTCCACCCGCACCTGCGTCGACATGAAGGTTCTGCCCGACATGCTGGAGCGCAAGGGCATCAGCTGGAAGTACTACGCGAACGCCGACGCGTGGATGAACGCGCTCCAGGCCGTCAAGCACGTGCGATTCGGGCCCTTGTGGCAGAAGGTCCAACCGCCGGAGACCATCCTCGAGGACATCAAGCAAGGGCGACCTGCCGGCCGTGTCCTGGCTCATCCCCCCGGAGGGGAACCCGAACGAGCATCCGGGTTCCCTGACCAACGTGTGCGAGGGCGAGAACTGGACGAAGGAGTACCTGAACGCGGTGATGCGCAGCAAGTACTGGCCGAACACCGCGATCGTGATCGTCTGGGACGACTTCGGCGGCTTCTACGACCACGTCGTGCCGCCGCACTACGACGTGATGGGCCTGGGCCCGCGCACCCCCGCGCTGATCATCTCCCCCTGGACCAAGCGTGGCGACAACCCCGATGGGGGCTCGATCGACAAGACCGTCTACGAGTTCTCCTCGGTGCTTCGATTCATCGAGAACCTCCACGGCCTGAAGTCGATGACGGAACGGGACAAGCAGGCCGATCCATTGTCGGGTGCCTTCGACTTCACGCAGGAGCCGAGGCTCGAGCCGCTGATCCTCCCGCAACGGGACTGCCCGAGCGCCTGATGCGCGTGGCCGCGGCGCCCCGCTGGGCGCTGATCGCGATCCTGCCCCTCCTCATCGCCGCGTCGGACCCCACACGAGACGTGGTCGGGTGCACCGGAGGAGCTGGGTCGGGAGCCCCCGACCTGGTGGATGCCCGGGGCGAGATCGTCGAGCTCGGGACGTCGGCTCGGTGGGAGCTCACGTTCGCCGAGCCGCTGACCGTCCCCGATGCGACCGGGCACCCCTTCCGAGTCGACATCGAGATCTTCGACCCCAAAGCTCCGGCTCTCTCGTTCGCTTTCTACCGCAAGGTGAACCGGCTGGTCCGGGTCGACGCCACCGTCGCCCATCCCGACCGAGATCTACCTCTTGCCGGAGCACGCGACCAACGTCTTCAATCCTCCGGTCATCACCGGGCGCACGATGGTGATCCAGGTCCCCGGCCGCACGCTCACAGCGGACGAGGAGCAGACCGGCACGTCCCCGGGACTCAAGAGCCTCCGATGGACGGTGATCGTGCGCGACGGCCGCGCCTGCGACTTCCTGGGAGGCGGACGGACGGCCGAGCGGCTCGTTCCCCAGCCGGCGGCGGCGATGCCGACCGGGCCGGCACGGGCGGGCATCTCACCCTGGTGGGTCGTGACGGGCGCGGCCGTCGCGCTCCTCGCCGTCGCGGGCTACGTGGTGCGACGCGCGCGGTAGGGGCGCAGGATCACGTCACGAGGGCCCTCGACGAAGTGCTGCCAGGGTCGTGTGATCCCGCGCGTGCCGCGTCGACGGACCTCGGCCACGCGCTCCATGTCGACGACCTCGATGAGGAGCTCTTCACCGGCGCCCGCTTCGAACAGGATGCGGCCTTCCGGGTCGACGCCCACACTCCTGCCCTGTCCGAACGTCGACACCATGTTGGGATTGAAGAGGAAGACCTGATTCACGATCGCGTTCGAGCGAGCGAGGACGACCTCTTCCTCGCGGTCGGGTGTCGTGGTGGCGGTCGGTTGCGCGATCAGCTCGGCCCCCTGGAGCGCGAGGCCGCGAGCGACCTCCGGGAACCAGCCGTCGTAGCAGATCATCAAGCCGACGGACCCTTTGCCCGGTATCTGGAAGACGGGCGCCGGATCCGAGCCGGGGTCGGCGTCCTCGAAGGGACGCCACGGGAAGAGTTTCCGATACACGGCCGCGATCTCACCGTCCGGGCGAGAACGCGATCGCGGTGTTGTGGACCTTCTTGCCCCGGCGCTCGTTGATCGACCCCGCCACGATCCAGCGCTTGGCCCGGGCGGCGATCTTCCCCACCCGGTCGGTCAGCGGCCCGGGGATCTCCTCGGCCACGCGCCGCTCCCAATCGCCGGTCCCGCCCGAGGTGAACCCGTCGACGGCCGTGAGGTAGAGCTCCGGGAAGATCATGAGGTCGACGTCGGGGAACGCGCGACGGGCGACGCGGACGTGGTCCTCGAACTTGTCGAGGGTGGCCGCCGGATCCCACGCGACGGGCGCGACCTGTGCGGACAGGACCGTGAGTGTTCGGCTCACGCTCCGGACCCTAGCAGTGGCTTTCATCCCTGGGGGCTACGCTCGCGCTGACGCGCTCGCTCCTTGAGCCCCCAGACCCCCCGTTCAGGCGCGCTGCGGCTGCAGTTCGGCGAGGAGATCGTCCACGCCCCGGGCGAGCTGCTCCCGCCACCAGGACTGGCCCTCCGCCGGGAGTGTGGCGATGGGGTCGTAGTAGTGGTACCGCCGGGTGAACGCCTCCGGATCGTCGCTCTCGATCCCGGTTCGGTAGTTCTTCGTCCAGCTGGAGATCCCTCGAACGCGGTCGTACTCGGCGACCTGATGCGCCCACCGCTTGCCGACGAACGGGACGTCGACCACCATCCTCGGCGTCGCGAAGCCGGGGAGGTACCCCATGATCGAGTGCTGGAGGTCCTGCACCTCCCACACCGCGGTGCGCCAGTGCTCCGCGTTCGGGATCATGTCGCAGATGTAGAAGTAGTACGGAAGGATCTTCGCGTGATCCAGGAGCATGAAGCAGAGCTCCAGGAGCTGTTGCGGCGTCGTGTTCACCCCGCGCAGGAGCACTCCCTGGTTCCGCACGTCGCGGAACCCGGCGTCGAGGAACACCTTCGTCGCCCGGCCCACCAACGGGGTCACCTGCTGGGCCGCGTTCACGTGGGTGTGGACGGCGATGTCCACGCCTCGTCCGTTCGCGCGTGAGGCCATCCGCTCGGCCGCCTCCTTCACCTCGTCCTGGAGGAAATGCTGCGGGATCCCCATGAGGCCCTTGGTCGCGAGGCGGATGTCGCGGATGTGCTCGATGTCGAGCAGCCCCATCACGAACGCCTCGAGCCGCTTGATCGGGACGTTCGCCATGTCGCCGCCGGACACGACCACGTCGCGGACGCTCGGCGTGCGTCGGAGGTAGTCGAGCATGGCGTCCCAGCGTTCGCCCTGCTTCTGCTCGAACTTGTACTTCAAGACCTGGACGGTGTCGTTGCCGACGAGGTCCATCCGGGTGCAGTGCCCGCAGTACTGCGGGCACGTGGGGATCAACTCGGCCAGGACCTTGGTGGGGTACCGGTGGGTGAGCCCTTCGACCGCCCACATGTCCGCCTCGTGGAGGGAATCACGCGACGCGAGCGGATGTGACGGGAACTCCTGTTCGCGATCGCTGAGCGCGGGCGCCATGTAGAGGCGGACGGGATCGGCACGGAGGTCGGTCTCATCCATCGTGTTGATCATCTGGGGCGGCAGGAGCATCGACATGGTGGCGCGCTCCTGCTGGTCGCGCTCGATGTCGACGAGCAGGTCCTCGGTCAGGTGCTCACCGAGCGCCGCCTTGAACTCCTTGAGGTTCTTGACGGTGTGGGCACGCTGCCATTGAGCGGACTCCCACTGCTCCTTCGTGACGTCTCGGTACCCCGGGAGCCTGGTCCAGTCCGGCTCGAGGTAGGGCCGCCGGAGGGGGTACGTGAAGGGCTGCGGCGCGGCGTGCGCGTGCGGGTCCCGGTGCCCCGGACGTCCCGTGCTCTGGGTGATGAATTCGACGCTCATCGATCTCACGGCTCCGTCGGCGTTCGGGGATATCGCCCGCACAGAATGTGCGACCACGCCAGTCTACCCGAAGGAAATCCGGATAGAAGCCTCGGCTCACCGGACGATATCCGGTTCCTCGACCGGAGCTATCGGCTAGCGCCGGCCGCCTCTGAAGGAGCCGCCCCGGTTGTCACGCCGCGGCCGGCGCTCGATCTGGATCTCGGGCGCCTTCTTCGGGAGCCTCGCCTGCATCGGCGCGTGGCCGGTTCGCTCGAATCGCACCCAGATGTGATCCGGGTGCTGCTTGCGCTCCGTCTCGCGCCACCCGTTCGCGACCAGGTGCTTCAACCGAGACGCGGCCGTCTTGCGCAGCTTGTCGGTCCCGGGCACCCGGACGTAGAGGCGTTCGTGGAGGATCTGTTTGTACTCGGGCATCGGCCGGACAGGGTAACAGGGCGCTTCCTTCAGCGGCTCTTCACACCCGCCGATAGCTGGGGACATGGAGGTCCCACAGGGCTCGTCCCAGGCCGCCGACCCGACGGCCGATCTCGGCGTGGCGAGCGCCGCGACGGCTTCTTCGCCGCTGTCGGAGCTCCTCGCGAACGTCGGGAAGGAGCTCGGAGCCGATCGTGTCTACGTCTTCGAGAACGTCCGCGACCCCGACGGCCGGCTGTGGATGAACCTCACCGCGGAGTGGCTGCGGGACGGCATCCGGGGCCTCTTCGAAGCCCCCGGCACGAACCTCCATCCGTACTCCCCCGACTTCACGCGATGGATCGAGGTCCTCGGAGACCGACAGGTGTTGACGAGCTCCGTGGCGCAACTTCCGGAGCTCGAGCGACGGGTCCTGGCGGGGGAGAAGACCGCGTCGATCGTGGCCGTCCCGATCTTCCTCGACGACGGGTGGTGGGGATACCTTGGAGCGGACGATTGCGGCCGTGGACGGGTCTGGAGCCCGGGCGAGATCGAGCTGTTGCGGGTGATGGCCGGTGCGATCGCGGAGGACGTGCAGCGTCGTCGGCGGGTCTCGGCCGAGGAGATCATCGGCGATCGCTACCGCTCGATCGTCCAGCACATCCCGGCCGTCACCTACATCGACGCCCTCGACGACTCGGCCTCGACGCTGTACATGAGCCCCCAGGTCGAGGAGCTCCTCGGATACACGCCGCACGAATGGATGAACGACGGCGATCTCTGGCTCAGGATCGTGCACCCCGACGATCGCGCGCGAGCGGCGGCCGCGAACCAGCGCCACAACGAGACCGGCGAGACGTTCTCGCTGGACTATCGCGTCTATCGCAAGGACGGCCGCATCGTCTGGGTCCACGACGAGGCGAGGATGTTCCGAGACGAACGAGGGGTTCCGACCTTCTCGCTCGGCGTGATGATCGACATCACCGAGATCAAGCGGGGCGACGAGAAGGTCGCCTTCCTGACGTATCACGATGAGCTCACCGGTCTTCCGAGCCGGTCGATGTTCGAAGAGCTCCTGGAGCTTTCGATCACCCGCGCGAGGCATCACGAGGCATCCGTCGCGGTGCTCTGTGTCGACATCGACGACTTCCGGTTGGTGAACGACTCGCTCGGACGGCTCGCCGGCGACGAGGTCTTGAACGTGGTCGCGGGCCGCCTCCGCGAGGCGGCGCGCGAGACGGATCTGGTGGCCCGGCGCTCGGGTGACACGTTCCTGCTGCTGCTCGCGGACCTCGAGCGCGAGGGCGAGAACGTCGAACTCGCCGTGGCACGGGCCGAGTCGGCCGCGCAGCGGATCCTGGACTCGCTCGCGATGCCGTTCCGAGCGGGCGGTACCGAGCTCTACGTGTCCGCCTCGATCGGGATCAGCCTGTTCCCGCAGGACGGCGACGAGACCGGCAGCCTCCTGCGGAACGCGGAGGCCGCGATGCTGGAGTCGAAGAAGGGTGGTCACGCCTACGTCGTCTCCAACCGCGGCGCCCTCGACTCCTCCGCGAAACTGCGATTCGTGACGAGACTGCGGAAGGCCGTCGAGAGCCAGCGTTGGGCGCTCCACTACCAGCCGATCCTCGAGCTCGCGACCGGACACATGCAGGGCGTCGAGGCCTTGATCCGCTGGATAGAGCCGGACGGCACGATGGTGCCGCCGGGGGATTTCATCCCTCTCGCCGAGGAGCTCGGTCTCATCGAGGCGATCGGCGATTGGGTGGTGCGGGAGCTCGTCTACCAGTCGCGCGCATGGCGCGAGCTGGACATCGATCTCGATATGAGCTTCAACCTCTCGCCCCGCCAGTTCTGGCAGCCGGACCTGGCGAAGGGGATCCTCGAGCGGATCCGTGAGGGAGGGGTCGATCCCTCGACGGGTGGTGGTCGAGATCACCGAGTCCTCCGCGATGAACGATCCGGACAGAGCCCAGGCGATCCTCGAGGACCTGCACGACGGCGGCCTTCGCATCGCGATCGATGACTTCGGCACGGGGTACTCCTCGCTCGCCAGGATCCGCGACATGCCGGTCGACGTGCTGAAGATCGACCGTTCGTTCGTGAGCGGCGTCGATGTGGACCCCCAGAACCAGAGCATCGTGGCGGCGTTCCTCGAGCTCGCGCGAGGGCTGGGCGTGACGACGCTTGCCGAGGGGATCGAGACCGAGGGCGAGCTCGCGTTCCTGCTGGAGCGCGGCTGCGTGATGGGGCAGGGCTTCCACTTCTCGAAGCCGGTCCCGCCCGAGGAGATCATCGCGCTGTCGTACGGGGGCCTTCCGGTCGCACACGCCGCGAGCTGATCCGCAACCTCGGTTGACTCACCGGGATCGATATGGGGGTCGAAGGGGTCAAGGTCTGGCGTCAGTCGCGCCCGAGCGCGTCTCGCACGGCGCCCACGATCGCATCCGCGTCGATCCCGGCCCAGGCGCGAAGCTCTTCGGGCGTTCCCGAGCCGGGCATGTCGGTCACCGCGAGCTTGATCACCCGGCCGGTCAGATCGCCCGTCTCCGCGAGCGCGTCCAGCACGGCATCGCCGAGACCTCCCTCGATGCGGTGGTCCTCGGTGACCACGATGAGGCCGATGTCGGCGGCGGCGGCGCGGAGCGCCGCCGCGTCGATCGGCTTCACGCAGTAGCAATCGATCACGCGAGCGGAGATGCCGTCGGCCGCGAGGCGGTCGGCGGCGCGCAAGGACTCGTGGAGCGTGATGCCCGCCGCGACCAACGCGACGTCGGAGCCGTCGCGGAGGGTCTTGGAGCCACCGACCGGGAACTCCTCCTCCGGCCCGTAGAGCAACGGCGTCGCCTCCCTCGTCGTCCGGACGTAGGAGATCCCGGGGAGGTCGGACATCAGCGTCACGAGCCGGACGGCCGAGTGTCCATCGGCGGGGTACAGGACGGTCGAGCCGTGGATCCCACGGAGCGCCGCCAGGTCCTCGAGCGCCATCTGCGAAGGGCCGTCCTCTCCGATCGACACCCCCGCGTGCGAACCGCACAGGCGGAGATCGGCGCGGCCGATCGCCGCCATGCGGATCTGGTCGTACGCGCGGGTCAGGAAGGCGCCGAAGGTCGCGGAATATGCGGTCTTCCCGATGGCCTGCATCCCGGTCTGTGCGCCGATCATCGTCTGCTCGGCGATGTACATCTGGAAGAAGCGCTCCGGAGCGACCGCCTCGACGTCCTCCGTGTAGGTGGAGTTCCCGACCTCGCCGTCCAGGACGACGAGGTCGGAACGCTCTCCGGCGAGCCAGGCCAGCGTGTCCCCGAACGCCTTGCGTGTGGCGATCGGCTCGGCGTAGGTGGGCGCGGCCGCGCCTGCCGGCGCGCCCGCGCCCACCGGCATCCACGGATCGGGCTTCGGCGGCGTGATCGTGATCGAGCGCACGCCCCCGAGCTCCTCGATCGCGCGCTCGGCCAGGTCGGGCGGGAACGCCTTTCCGTGCCAGCCCTCCTTGTCGGCCACCTCGGACACGCCGTGCCCCTTCTCGGTGCGCGCGACGATCATCGTCGGCCGGTCATCCTCGGTGGCGGCCCGGAACGCGCGGTCGATGGCCACGACGTCGTGGCCGTCGATCGCGAGCGCGTTCCATCCGAACGCCTCGGCGCGAGCGACGAAGATGTCGGCGTCCCAGCCGTGCATCGTCGGTCCACGCTGTCCCAACCGGTTGAGATCGATCACGCACGTCAGGTTGGCGACCTCGTGGTACGAGGCCGCCTCCATCGCCTCCCAGACCGAACCCTCCGCCGTCTCGGAGTCCCCGACCAGCACCCATACGCGTGCGGGGCTCTCGTCCAAGCGCATCGCGAGCGCCATCCCGAGCCCGATCGCCGGCCCCTGGCCGAGCGAGCCGGTCGCGGCCTCCACCCACGGCAGCTCGGGGACGGGCGCCGGGTGGCCCTGGATCGGTGAGCCGAACTTCCGGAGCGACAGCATCGTCCGGTCGTCGATCGCGCCGATCGCCTTCAGGGCGGCGTAGAGCACGGGCGCCGCGTGTCCCTTCGACAACACGAACCGATCGTTGGCCGGGCTCTTCGGATCGTCGACGTCGGTCCGCAGGTGTTCCGCGAACAGCACCGCGACGAGATGGGCGGCGGAGAGCGACGAGGTCGGATGACCGGACCCAGCCTCCGTGGTGGATCGGATGCTGTCGATCGCCGAGCTGCGCGGCGAGTTCGTTCCACAGGTGGGTGCGGTCGTCCATGTCGAGAGACTACCGGGCCGCGCCGTGTCGTCCGCTCCGGACGGTAGGCTCGTGAGAGGAGACTTGCGCCGATGACGACCTTCGCCGATCTGGGTGTATCCGACGCGGTCGTCCGCGCGTTGGCATCGCGCGGCATCGAGACCCCTTTCCCGATCCAGATCATGGTGATCGAAGATGCGACGTCGGGACGGGACACGCTCGCGAGGTCGAAGACGGGATCCGGCAAGACCCTCGGATTCGCGATCCCCATCGTCGATCAGGTCGATCCCGTCTCCGAGCGCCGGCCGGTTGCCCTCGTGCTCACCCCGACGCGCGAGCTCGCCCAACAGGTGAGCGACGCCTTCGAAGACATCGCGAAGGCGAAGGACCTCCGGGTGATGGCCGTCTACGGCGGAACGAACGTGCGCGAGCAATCGAAGGGGGTCGGGTCGGCGCACATCCTGATCGCCACGCCCGGCCGATTGGACGACCTCGTGGAACGAGGGCTCGTTCGGCTCGACGGTGTGCAGATCCTCGTGCTCGATGAAGCCGACCGGATGCTGGACATGGGGTTCCAGCCGCAGGTGGATCGGATCGTCCGCCGGATCCCCAAGGACCGACAGACGATGTTCTTCTCCGCGACGCTCGACGGCGCGATCGGACGGATGGCGGACGTCTACACGCGCGATCCGGTGCGGCACGAGGTGGACCTGGGGGAGTTGCGGTTCGTCGAGGAGGCCGATCATCGCTTCATCCCGGTCGCGCCCCAGGACAAGCTCTCCACGCTCGCGCGGCTGGCCTCGGAGGCGTCGGGATCGACGCTCGTGTTCGTGAACACGAAACGGGCGGTCGATCACCTGGCGAGACAGCTGCGCGCGGAGGGCGTTCCTGTCGTCGCGATGCACGGCGACATGACCCAACAGGCACGGGAGCGCGCGTTGCACCGCTTCGAGGAGGGCTTCGTCGGGATCCTCGTGGCGACCGACGTGGCCGCTCGGGGGCTCGACCTCGAGCGGATCACCCTGGTCGTGAACTACGACCCGCCGAAGGACGACAAGGGATACGTCCACCGGGTGGGCCGCACCGCGCGCGCGGGCCGGGCGGGCACCAGCATCACCTTCGTCACTCCGGAGCAGCTGGGCGACGTGAGCCGCATGGCCGCGAGGCTGGACCTCCACGAGGAGTTCGAGCAGGAGGGGATGAAGGTGGCGCCGCCGCGCGTCGTCTTCAGCGGCGGCGCGAAGGGCAAGCGGAGCGGTTTGCGGCCGCGGCGCCGGCGCTGAGGAGGGCCGCCCCTCTCAGCTTGCCGCGCCGCCCTCCACGACGTGCAGGGCGGCGCGCCGGTGGATCGCGACGATCTCATCGGCGGGCACGGGCCGGGAGAAGAAGAAGCCCTGCCCCCACTCGCATCCACGCTCGAGGAGGGCACGCCATTCGGCCTCCGTCTCGATGCCCTCGGCCAGAGCCGTCATCCCGAGATTGGATGCCAACGCGACCATGGCCGAGACCATGCTCGCGTTCTGCTCGTCGCGATCGAGCTCTCGAACGAAGGATCGGTCGATCTTCAGCACGTCGACGGGCATGTACCGAAGCCGGGCCAGCGAGGAATAGCCGGTCCCGAAGTCGTCGATCGCCAGCTTGAGGCCGCGCGCGTGCAGCTCGTGGAGGATGCCGAGCGTGCGGTCGGGGTTGGTCATCGCGGTGGATTCGGTGATCTCGACCGTGCAGCGCGTCGGGTCCATCCCGGACGCGAGGATCGGCGTCACGATCCGGTCGGCGACGTCGTCCTGCCACAGCTGCCGCGGCGAGAGGTTGAAGGAGATGTCTAGCTCGAGACCCTGCTCTCGCCACATCCGGTCCTGCCGGCAGACCTCGTCGATCACCCAGGCGCCGATCGCCTCGATCAGACCCATCTCCTCAGCCAGGGGGATGAAGTCGCCCGGCGGCACGAGACCTCCGTTGGGTTCGGGCCAGCGGATCAGGGCTTCGACGCCGATCATCTTCGCGCCGGCGAGGTCGATCAGGGGTTGGTAGTGGAGCATCCATTGCTCCTGCTCGACGGCGCGTCGCAGGCGGGTGGACATCGAGAGCCTGATGATCGAATCGGCGTCGTCCTTCGCATGGAGCACGTAGCCGCCGGGGCCCGAGCGCTTCGACCGGAACATCGCGGTCTCCGCGTTCTTGAGCAGCGTGGGTGCGTCGGCGGCGTCCTCGGGGAACTGACTGATGCCGAGGCTCGCGGTGACGTAGAGCTCGGTGTCCCCGATCGTGAACGGCGTTCGCAGGGCCTCCTGGATCCTGAGCGCGACGGACTCGGCAGCGACCGACACGCTCTCGTGACCGCCGGGACCGGCCCGGGTTCGATCGAGGTCGGAGAGCAGGAGGAGGAACTCGTCTCCGCCGGGTCGTGCGACCAAGTCGGTTTCCCGCGTGGCGTCGCCCAGTCGCTGCGCGAACTGCACGAGAAGCCCGTCGCCCGCCTCGTGGCCGAGGGAGTCGTTCACCAGCTTGAAGTCGTCGAGGTCGACCGTGACGACCACCACACCGAGGTCATGGCGCCTCGCTCTGGCGAGCGAGAGACCGAGGAGCTCGTCGAACATCGTGCGGTTGGGGAGCCCGGTCAGCCTGTCGTGATACGCGAGGAACGCGATCCGTTCCTCGGCCAGCTTGCCGTCCGTGATGTCGAGCATCACGCCCTGGATGTACTCGGCACGCCCGTTCGCATCCGTCAGGACGATCGCGCTGTCCCGGAACCAGACCGTCCTGCCGTTGCGAGCGAGGAGCCGATACTCGAAGACGAACGGACCGCCCGACTCCCGCCCCCGAAGGTACGTGGCCATCGCTTCCTCGCGGTCGTCCGGATGCAGGATGTGCTCCCACAGCTGCGGGTCCTCGATGTACTCCTGCTGGCTGTACCCGAGGATCTCCTCGATCTGCGGGCTCACGTAGGTCGTCGACATGTCGTCGTCCGCGACGTCGACGTAGACGATCGCGGGGATCTGCTCCACGAGGGCGCCGTACTTCGTCTTGGTTTCGTGCAGCTCTGCTTGCGTCCTGATCGATTCGGTGACGTCGAGCATGAGGCCGAGCCAGCGCAGGGGCCGGCCCTCCTCGTCGGCGATCAGCACCGCGTCCTCACGGACCCATACCGTGCGGCCGTCCCGGTGTACGGCGCGGTATTCCATCCGGAATGGCTCGCCGGTGACGCCTGACCGCTCGCTTTCGGCGACCACCCGGTCGAGATCCTCCGGGTGGATCGTCTCCGCCCAGGCATTGGGCTTGCTGAGGAACTCCTCGCGGGAGATCCCCAAGAGGTCGATCACACCGGGGCTCACATCGATCATCGGCTCACTCTCGATCGCGGAGTCCACGTAGAGGACGGCGGGAAGATGATCGATGATCGCGCGGTATCGGAGCTCGAGCTCACGGAGACGGTCGTCGCGGTCGCCGGAGGGTGGTTCGAAGTATCCCTCTCGGGCTGGCGATGGATCCACGTGAGTCGCCTCGGTTTCGCTCGTCATGGGTCGGCGCAGTGGCCGCGAGAGGCGGCCGCTCCTGCCGAGAAGCATCGGCGGCACGAGGCACAGACTTGACCCTGCGTTCAAGCCGGGGTCAGGCAGAGCCCTTCGCTAGCAGCCAGTCTCGTCTGGAAGGAGGGGCCGGAACAGGATCGAGAACCTCGATCCGGCTTCCGTCCAGGGGGTGAGCTCGTTCGCCCGAGAAGCCGCCTCGCGAACGGTCGCCCAGTCCGCACCCTCGAGAACGCCGCACCGATACATATCCGAGCCGGCGGCCACGTCACCGAAGCGATCCAGGTTGTCTCCGAGCGGCCACCGGATGGGTTCCTGTGGGAGGTCGGCCTTCTGGTACTCGCTCACGAAGAGGCGGGCGCGCGGGCCCTCGTAGGTGGTCTCCGGGCCGAGGGATCCGTCCGGCAGCCATGTCTCCAGTCCTGCCAGCTTCGTCACCAGTTCCTGCAGCTGGCCCCGAGCCCGGAATTCCTCTTCCGACATCCTCTCCGGGCGTTCGGTGAGCTCGCTCAGGCCGTAGGCCTTGATCGTCCGGTCGACGCCACCGGCGTGGACCGTGATCACCGTGGTCGGCACGTCCGCGAGCCCGACCGTTCCCATGTCGAGCATCTCGTCGGGAACGCCCTGGATCAGCCGGAGGACCTCGTCCAGCGTCGCCTGGATGCCCTCCTCGGTCACGGTGCGGGTGGAGATCGAGGGCAACGCCGGGCCCGGATAGAGCTCCATCTGCACGCCCGGCGAGACGAGCCTGCCGTCCCCATAGAGCGAGAAGCTGGGGAGGCTTCGGTACGTCCACTCGAGAGGGACGAAACCGCCTTCGAACGCCACCCGGACGAGCACATCCTGTGCGCCGCTGCTGTGGTCGATGCCGTTCCCGGCGCCCGGGTCGGCGGGGGCGTCGGCGCAGGACAGGAGGAAGAGCAGGAACACGAACGACGCAGCAGCGGGGCGGACCTTCATGGGTGCCTCCGGTGTCGGTGGTTCGGGGTTGGACGCCGACGGATCCGGGTCGGTTCCTGCGGCCTCAATGGGCCGGGCGAACCTTGGCCTCCAGGCCGCGGATCAACAGATCGAGCCCGAACTCGAACTGCTCGTCTGGGGCGCACTCGGCGAAGTACGGCGAGCACGCCTGCAGGACGGCGAACTCGCCCGGGAGGGCGGCCGCGAGCTCGGCGTGCGCCTTCATGTGCGCCTCGTCCCCGCCGCCCGCGATCGAGCCCAGCTCCATCATCACGAAGCCCTGGATGTAGCCGCCGAACACGTGGAAGGCCTGCGCCGTGTCGCGATCGGAGAGGCCGCACGAACGCAGGATCGTGAGCGCGAACTCCGTCGGACGCATCGAATCGATCGTGCGGATCGGACCCCGCTGCTCGGCGAACAGGCGCATCACCGCAGGGTGCGCCTTGAGGAGCTGGCGCCAGGCGCGCGCCCCCCGACGGCAGTTCTCCGCCCAGTCGTCGACGAGCTCGGGGAAGTCGAACCCGGCCATGACGTGCTCGCAGATCCCGTCGAGGAGGTCTTCCTTGTCCTCGACATAGTGGTACAGAGACATCGCCTCGACGCCGACCTCACGCGCGACCCGCCGCATCGAGACGGCCTCGAGTCCCTCCGTGTCCATCACACGGAGAGCCGCCTCGATCACGCGGTCGCGGGTGAGCGGCTCCCTGGTACGCACCTCGTTCGTTTTCACGTCATTTCCTGTTCTTGCTCGGACCGTAGATTCGGGGTTGACAGGCTTACGTCGTACACCTACGCTCCGTACATCGTAAGCGTACGCCGTACGTTCCGCAAGACCGCGCGAAGAGGGGGAGCCGCAGATGAGGATCAACCCGCAGTCGCTCGCGAAGGCCAGCGCCACGCACCCGTGGAGGACACTGGGGATCTGGCTCCTGGTGTTGGCCGCCGGGATCGCTGGGTCGGCCACGCTGCTCGGACCGGCACTCACGACGGAATTCGACTTCACGAACTCCCCGGAGGCCAAACAGGCGGAGGCGGTGCTCCAGAAGGAACTCACCGGCCCCGATCAGATCACGGAGACGTTCATCGTGATCGGCAAAGACACGACGGTCGAGGACCCGGCATTCGCGGAACACGTCAACGGGATGCTCGGTGAGATCGCGGACCTCGAGACCGGTGTTGCCGCATCGCCGACGTCGTTCCCGCCACCCGACTCGGCGCAACAGGACCCGCTGCAGGCGGCCCTGGGACCGTTCCCGTCCGAGGATGGGAACGCGGTCCTCTTCAGCGTGGTGCTTTCCGGAGACCTCGATCAAGCGAGCGAGCACGTCGATGAGCTCGAGAAGATCCGTGAGGATTCGACCGGATCCGGCTTCGAGACCCTGATCCTCGGCCAGGCCACGTCGTCGGAGGAGTTCAAACGGATCTCCGAAGAAGACATCCGCGTCGGAGAGTCCATCGGGATCGTGGTGGCGCTGATCGTGCTGGTGATCGTGTTCGGTTCCTTGGTCGCCGGCGTGACGCCGATCATCATGGCGATCTTCGCGATCGCCGTGACGCTCGGGATCGTGGGCCTGATCGGCCAGGTGTGGAGGTTCAGCTTCTTCGCTCCGAACCTCATCACGATGATGGGACTCGCGGTGGGGATCGACTACTCCTTGTTCATCGTGTCGCGCTATCGCGAGGAGCGGCAGCGCGGTCGCGAGAAGTTGGATGCGGTCGGCGCGGCCGGCGCAACGGCGAACCGAGCCGTGTTCTTCAGCGGGATGATGGTCGTCGTGGCCCTCGCCGGCATGCTGATCGTTCCCACGACGATCTTCCGGTCCCTCGCCGGCGGAGCGATCATCGTGGTGCTCGTCTCCGTCGCGGCGTCGATGACGCTGTTGCCGGCCGTGATCGGGCTGCTCGGCGACAAGCTCAATGCCGGGCGCATCCTGGGCCGGAAGCGGGCGGACGTCGAGCACGGTCGCCCCGGTGGGTTCTGGGACCGGGTGTCGCGGGCGGTCATGCATCGCCCCGTCGTGGGCCTTGTCGGCGCATCTACCCTGCTCGTCGTGCTGGCGCTGCCCTACTTCTTCCAATCCCACCCGGACGGTGAAGGGCGAGGCATCAAACAAGGCCTCGCCGGGATCGGCACCCTGCCCGACGACACGCAGACGAAGCAAGCGTTCAACGCGCTCGTCAGTCACTTCCCGAAGAGCGGCATCGACACGCCCGCACAGCTGGTGATCCAGGCCGATGACGTGACCGCGCCCGAGGTGCAGACCTCCATCGCGAAGCTCGGCGATCTGATCGCGGACGATCCTTTGCTCGGACGCCCCACCGAACCCCAGGTGAATAAGGACGGCACCGTCGCCCTGGTGGAGATCCCTCTCGCCGGAGCGGCCGTGGACACGCAGAGCGAAGAGGCCACCAACGCGATCGGGCAGCTGCGAACGGAGTACGTCCCTGAGGCGTTCGCAGGGAGCGGGGCGACAGTGCTCGTTGGTGGTGAGAGCGCGTTCATCAAGGACTTCTTCGATGTCTCGGACCAGTACAACCCGATCATCCTGGCGCTGGTGCTCGCGCTCTCGTTCGTGTTGCTGACGGTCGTGTTCCGTTCGCTCGTCGTGCCGGCGAAGGCGATCGTGATGAACCTGTTGTCGGTCGGCGCAGCGTACGGCCTCATCGTGCTGGTCTTCCAGAAGGGCGGACCGGCGATCGGTGAGTCGATCGCGAACTTCTTCGGATTCGAGCAGGTCGATGCGATCGAGGCATGGTTGCCACTCTTCCTGTTCTCGATCCTGTTCGGGCTCTCGATGGACTACCACGTGTTCCTCTTGACCCGGATCCGCGAGCACTACGACCGGACGGGGAACAACACGGAGTCGGTCGCATACGGCCTCCGCACGACCGGAGGCATCATCACCGGGGCGGCCATCATCATGGTCGCGGTGTTCGCCGGGTTCGCCGCCGGCCGGATGGTCGCCCTCCAGGAGATGGGGTTCGGCCTGGCGGTCGCGGTGCTCATCGATGCCACGATCGTGCGGTCGATCCTCGTTCCGTCGGCGATGAAGCTCCTCGGTGATCGCAACTGGTACCTGCCCAAGTGGCTGCAGTGGCTGCCGAAGCTGGACGTCGAAGGCCACGACGCCGAGCGGATCACGGTGCCCGATTCACCTGCCGAGCTGGTCGAGGCGGGGACCGACTCGGGCGCGCGGCCCGGGGAGTTCGGATAGCCGAGTTCGGATAGCCGACGTCAGTCCGGGAGCCGGGAGCGGGTCTTCTCGCTCTCGAGCTCCCGGAGGACGTCGCGGGCGATCCATCGAGCGGAGGCGGCCGGCGTGTCCAGGATCCGGCGCGCTTCCTCGGCGGCCGCTTGGTTCAGGACTCGGTTCCGTTTGCCGATCTGGCGCAACGCCCACGACACACCCTTCTTGACCTCGTTCCGTGGGTCGTCCGACGCACGCGCGGATCGAACGGGAAATAGGCGAGGAACTCGCGGTCGGGCGCGTCCTTCGCCCACACGGCGCGTCGCGCGATCATCGAGAACGCGCAGCGCTTCACGTACCCCTCCGACCGCGTGGCCCACGCGGGGATCGCTCGCGATCCCGGCAGGCGTTCGACCGAAGAGGTCCGCGGCGAAGTCACAGACGTCCCACGAGGACAGGTCGGCGGCCCAGGACTCCACGTCGTCGTCACTCGTCGCGTCGGGGTCCGCGACGAGTGTGGCGAGGATCCGGGCTTCGTGGATCCCGGTGCGCCAGAGGGCGCGTGCGAGGTCCTGGTCGGTACCACAGCTTTTCGCCACGGCTCGGATCTGGGGCACACCGACGCCGAGCGCATGCGACACGTCGATCCCCACGCGCGCCATCCCCGGGAGGCGCGCGGGGTCTGCTTCCGCTCGAAGCTGGGCGATCACCGTCGCGGCGGACATCTGAGCAACCCTATGAGCTTGCGATGGGTCGCGAGCGTCCGCCCGTCGCGCGCGCCCGAACGGGACACGGTTGACCCGCAGGACGGAAGGTAGGGTTCGCCTTCGATGGGGGCAGACCACGAGGCGGTGCGCGCGCGCTTGGGGCGCGTCGGCGTGTGGACCTTCGCGTTCGACGCGCTCAGGGCTTCGGACGTTCGCGAGGCCGTCGCCGAGATCGAGGGCCTCGGCTACCCGGCGGTCTGGGTGCCGGAGGGTGGGTCGTCGAGGGAGATCTTCGCTCATCTCTCACTTCTCCTCGCGGCCACCTCACGCATCACGGTGTGCTCCGGGATCGCCAACGTCACCGCCCGCCACCATGAAGCGATGGCCGGTGGTGCGAGGACGCTCGCCGACGCGTACGGCGAGCGGGTGTCGTCGGCATCGGGATCGGGCACCAGTACACGGCCGGGCGACGACGGCTGGAGTGGGAGGATCCCGTCGGTCGCATGACCGCGTACCTGGACGGTATGGAGAAGTCCCGGGTGGGCCCCGACCCCGAGGTCCCCGCGCGGCGACTGATCGCGGCGCTCGGTCCACGGATGCTGGGGGTGGCGGCGACGCGGGCCCTCGGCGCCCATACGTACTTCGTTCCCGTCGAGCACACGGCGAGGGCCCGCGAGCTCCTCGGGCCCGAGCCGGTGCTCGCCGTGGAGCAGACCGCCGTCGTGTCGGGCGATCCCACGGTGGCCCGCGGGATCGCCCGACCCTGGGCGGCCGACTACCTGGAGCTCCCCAACTATGCGAACAACTGGCGCCGGCTCGGTTACGAGGACGAACTCGGTGACGGTGGCAGCGACCGTCTCATCGATGCGGCGTTCGCGTGGGGCGATGTGTCCTCGATCGCGGTTCGA
This sequence comes from uncultured Actinomycetota bacterium, assembly GCA_963737525.1. Classification (GTDB taxonomy): domain Bacteria; phylum Actinomycetota; class UBA4738; order UBA4738; family HRBIN12; genus JAJNBA01. Next base: position 62,151 of record CAVTTD010000002.1, on the reverse strand, counting down.
GTGCGCGAACATCTGGACGCGGGCGCGGATCACGTCTGCGTCCAGGTGATCTCCGGGCGGGACGATGACGTGTGCCTCCCGGCACTCCGAGAGTTGGCGGCCGCGCTCCTCTGACAGGATCGGGCGTGATGCGGAAGCTGCTGCCGGGTGGGCGCGGGGCCGTCTGGTACGCCCTCGCCGACACCGCGGCCCTGGTCGTCTTCGTGCTCATCGGCATCCGCGGCCACCACACGGGGACGGTGGACGGCTTCCTGAGGAACGCGATCCCGTTGCTTGGGGTCTGGTTCGTGGTCGCCTGGCTGGCACACACCTACCGAAGACCGGGATGGCGGAGCCTCCTCAGGAACTGGATCGTCGCGGTTCCTGTCGGGCTGGTCGTTCGGACCCTCATCGTCGGGTCGCCCGGGGGCGTCAGGCTCCTCGTGTTCCTCGCGGTGGGACTCGCCTTCACCCTGTTGTTCCTGGTGCTCGGCCGTCTCCTCGCGCGGATGGCGTCCCGCGCGGGGTGGGCCTAGTAGCGGTCGTCGTGGGAGGGAAGGTCGCGCGGAGGCTCCCGGCGGGAGCCTCTCGACCACGTGCTGACTTGGGAACGACCTTCGATGCCTTCCCGCTCCCATCGCCGGATCTGCGCCTTGAACGAGTACCAGACGATCGCGACGAGCGCCGCGATCGTGAGCAGGATCGTCAGGACGATGAACGCCACCGCCTTGACGACGGCGACGAGCACGCCGAACGCCGCGGCCAGCAGGACGAGGATCAGGATCAGCCAGACCATGCACTCATCGTACGAGCACCTCGGAGAAACGTTCGATCCGGCCCGAGAGCGCGCCCGGATGCTGCAACGGCAGATCGTGGATCCCGTTCATCCACGAGATGCGCACCGGCGCGCCCGATCTCGCCGTCCGGTCGGCCGATCGGCGCTTGCGTTCGTCCCACGTGGCGTCCCCGCCGCCGCGAGCCAGGATCGCGAGCGTGGGGACGGAGAGGCGTGCCAGCGCGGCATCCGCGTCGTGGAGCCAGATCGCCCGGAGGATGCGGAAGTGGTTGGCCCGCGACAGCCGGGGCTTGATCCGTCCGTTGCGGTCGACGGACATCACCGAGAGCACGATCTCCTCGACCTGCGGCGTGATGTCCACGGCATCGCCGAGGAAGGTCCGGATCATCCTTCGGAACTCCTCGACGGGCATGCCGGCGAGATGCGGTGGCGCCAATCGCTGCTTCACGGTCGCCCAGTCCATCTCTGCACGCAGCGCACCGATGCCGCCGTCCACGAGCACGGCGCCACCCACCGCTCGAGGATGACGAGCGGCGAGCTCCAGCGCGACCGTCGCGCCCCATGAGTGACCGACGACGATCGGTCGGCGGAGGCCCGCCGCCCGGATCACGGAACGAGCGTCGGCCACGATCGGGTCGAAGCCGTATCCGCTGGATGGCTTCGCCGAGAGGCCGTGCCCACGGGCGTCGTAGGTGACGACCCGGAAGCGGCGGGTCAGGTGGGGAAGCATCAGATCCCAGATCCGCTGCGAGGAGGCGAGGCCATGATGGAGGAGGAGGCCGGGGGCCGCCGACGAAGGAGCCTCGTACACACGGGCGGCGAGCCTGACCCCTCCGGCTCCGGTGACGTCGATCCCCTCGACGGGCGGCTCGTTCATACTCGGCGCGCATGGTAGATGAGTTCCGATCCCCGCTCGCCGATCACGCCAACGTCGGCAAGGTCGCCATCGTGACCGGCGGCGGAACGGGGATCGGCCGGGCGACGGCGCGCGAGCTGGCACGGACCGGCGCCCGCGTCGCGTTCTGCGGCCGGCGGCCGGAGCCGCTCGAGGACGCGCGCAGCGAGCTGGAGGCCGCCGGCCGCGACGTGCTCGCGATGACCTGCGATGTGCGGGAGCCCGAGCAGGTCGAGTCCTTCCTCGACGCGGTCGACGAGCGGTTCGGGACGGTGGACGTCCTCATCAACAACGCGGGCGGGCAGTTCGCGGCGCCTCTGGAGCAGATCGGGCTGAAGGGCTTGCGCGCGGTCCACCGTCTCAACGTCGACGCTCCCTGGCACCTGACGAACCGCGTGGCCGAGCGGTGGATGATCCCCAACCGGGGAGGGTTCGTCTGCTTCGTCGGGTTCAGCCCGCGGCGGGGCGTGCCGCTGATGGCGCATTCGTCCGCGGCCCGCGCCGCCCTCGAGAACATGGCGTCGACGATCGCGATCGAGTGGTCGAAGTACGGGATCCGGGCGGTCTGTGTCGCGGCGGGCCTGATCCGCACCGAAGGGATGTTGCAGTACGGCGGGGAGGCGCTTGTCGACGAGTACGCGAAGACGGTTCCGATGGGGCGGGCCGGTCGACCGGAGGAGGTGGCGGCCACGATCGCGTTCCTCTCGAGCGAGGGAGGGGCCTACCTCACGGGGACGACGGTGGTCGTCGACGGAGGTGCGGACGCGTGGGGGATCGGGGCGCCGCCTCCCCCACGAGAGTGAGACGACGTGGCCATGGAGGAAAGGAGACGAACATGTACGGAACGTTGATGCGGGCGAAGGCGACGCCCGGGAACCGTGACGCGGTCGTTGTGTTGATGAGTGAGGGCGCGGGTGCGAAGGGGTTCCATGCGACCCACGTCCTTCTGCCGGATGACGACGACCGGACCGTGATCGCCGCCGTCCTGTTCGAGGACGACGCGGCGTACGCCGCCAATGCGCATGACCCGGCGACGGAGGAGTGGTACGGGAGGTTCCGTGCACTCCTCGAGTCCGACCCCGAGTGGACCGACGGCGGGTGGACCTCCTTCGTCGGCGGCTCTCCGTCGAAGGTCACCAGCTGAATCCGGGGGGAGAAGGTCGGCAGTTCGCTTGCGCCCGTAGCCGAAGCCTTCTCTTCACGTCTCGGTAGGCGGCCATCGGCGCCCTGTTGCGAAGCTCGTAACGGTCGAGGGCGTAGTCATAGAGCTCGGAGTATCCGTTGGCATACCTGACGAAGAGATAACGGCGCGTCCTCCACCCGCAGTAGGCGGGCCGGAAGACATTGGTCCCGTTCGCACCCCCCCGCACGGCTTGACCCGCCTCGAGTACCGTTCCATCCCGCTTCAACGAGGACAGAAGGCTCAGCCCATCGATCGGACCGTGCGACGCCTTGGCGACCGCCGCGATCGTGGCCGGGACATCGAGGTTGAGCGCGAGGCGTCCGTCGACGACCCCCTGAGGGACATGATGGAGCCACCTGATCGCGAGTGGAACCCGTGTGGCCGATGCGTACGGAACGAACTTGCCCTTCACTCGATGCTCACCCCACATCTCCCCGTTGTCCGACATGATGATGAAGAGCGTGTTCCCGAGGCGGGACCGTCGGCGCTGGAGCTCCATGATGGCCCGCAGCGCATCATCGACCGCGCGGACCGAGCGATACTGCCCCACTCGCTCTCTGTCGATGTGCGACTCGTCAACGAAAGGGAGCCGCTGGATCCAGGGTGGCTTGTCGCTGAGGTTCTTCTCATTGAGGCTCGGAGGGTCGAATCGCCCGATGGGAGCGGGGAGGTCGCGATGCCGTGGCGCAGGCGTCCAGGGAAAGTGCGGCGCGTATGGCGCGAGGTACAAGAAGAATGGCCGGTGGATGGGGTATCCCGGATATAGCGGAGCGAGAGTCGTCGGAGCACATCCGTCGAGTAGTCCGACGGGTCTGATCCGTGAACCGTCACACTCCCGTCGCCGTGGCGCAGCCGATAGTCGTAGTAGGCACCGTTCACTCCTTGGAACGCTCGCCAGAAAGACCAACCGGGGGGCCCGGCGGTGCCCTTGTAGGAGTTCAAGTACTTCCCGATCAGCCCGGTCCGGTAGCCGGCGGAGCGGAGCCAGACCGCAACGGTTCGATCCTCCATCCCGGCATCGACGAACCGACCCCAGCCGCGACCGTTGCTCCACACCTCGGTGTCGTGCGCGTAGAGACCGGTGAGCAGCGACGCGCGGGAGGGACAGCACGTCGAGGTTGGGACCATCGCATTCTTGAAGGCCTTGCCCTTGCGGACGATCTCGTTCCATACCGTCGGCATCCACTGCAGGGTCTGGATGTGTTGATCGTCCATAACGATCAACACGATGTCTGGGCGAGTGGGTCGACCGACTGCCGGTGATGCCCCAGGCACGATCGCGCTCATGATCACCCACAGGCAGATGAAGAGTCGGATGAGTCCATGCCGTTGACGACCGTGATCCATCCGATGTCCTCGTCGTTGTCGAAGCGGAGCAGGCTCCGCGCGGTGAGACTAGGAGTCATTCCCCTTGCGCGCAATGCCCCGACCCATCCGTCGGTCCCGTCGACCGGCCGGCGAGAGGATCTCGCCTCGTCGGTCTAGCCCCAGGCGAAGCCCGGCGGTACGGGAGAGCAGGCCGCACGCGCTCGCCGCCGGAGGTTCCGCTGCAAGACGGGAGCGGTTCCCCGGCGATCGTGGAGTTCCCAGGGATCCCTCGCGTAGTCGTAGAGCTCCTCGCGCCCGTTGCCGTAGTGGACGAACAGGTAGCGGGCCGTTCGCCATCCACAATAGGGAGGTCGTGTGATGTTCGTTCCGTTCGATCCCGGTGCCGTCGAGCCCCTCGCCTCCAGGACGAACCCGCTCCGTTGCCAGTGCTGGAGGAGGCTCGACCCGGCGACATCGGGATGGGGCGCAGCAGCGGCGGCCGCGATCGTCACCGGAAGGTCGAGGTTGAGTGCGAGGCGGGCATCCACCCTCCCCTGCGGTAGCCGTGCCGGCCACGCGATCGCCATCGGGATCCGAGTCGCCCCTTTGTACGGAACGAACTTCCCCATCACGCGGTGCTCCCCCCACATCACGCCGTTGTCGGAAAGGAAGACGAGAAGCGTGTTGTTCAAGCGATGTCTCGCCCGCTGAAGATCCAGGATGGCCGCGACTGCTTCGTCGACGGAGCGGAGGGAGCGATATTGCCGGACCCGGGCAGCGTGGATGGCGCTCTCGCTCACCTTCGGCAGGCTTCGGATCCACGGTGGCTTGTCGCTCAGGTCTCGCTCCTGGGCACTCGGCGGCCAGAAGTGTCCGATCGCCACGGGGAGGGCCAGGTGGCGAGGTGCCGGTGTTGCCGGTTCATGGGGCGCGTACGGAGCGAAATAGAGGAAGAGGGGTTTCTCGCTCGACGTCGTTCTGATGAAGTTGAGGGCGTACCGGCGCAGGACGTCGGTCGAATACGAGGCGGCATCGAAGCCGTACCTGGTGGTGGACCCGTTCGCGTGCTGGAGCTCGTACCCGTAGTAATCCGCGTTGGACCCGGTGAAGGCGTGCCAGACGCTCCAACCCGGTCGCGCTCCGTCCCCCCGGTACGCGTTGAGGTACTTCCCGATGAGAGCGGTTCGGTACCCCGACTGGCGGAGCCAGAGCGCCATCGTCCTTTGCTCCATCCCGGCATCCCTGAATCGGAGCCAGCCCTGGTCGTTGGCCCAGACCTTGGTCGTGTGTGCGTACTCGCCGGTGAGCAAGGAGGCGCGGGAGGGGCAACACACCGAGGTCGGGACCATCGCCCGCGAGAAGCGGATGCCGCGCCGGGCGATGTAGTCCTTGAGGACCGGCATCCATGCGAGCGTGCCGATGTGCTGGTCGTCGGTGATGACGACGATGATGTCGGGGCGGCTCGGGCGTGCGGCACGTGCCGATGGAGCGATGATGCTCCCCCCACCGAGAAGCCCGATCGTCAGCGCAGTAGTGACCGCGACCCGCTGTGCCGATCGCGCCAAGGAACCCCCTCTCGGTTCCGCGAACATAGAACATCGTTCCGTCACCGCGCAACGGCCCGTGACCGGTCTCGTGGCGCGAGACGAGGAGTCGGTTACGTACTAGCCTGTGCAGGTCAAGATGCGAGCGGGACGACGTGCATGAGTGGTGAGAACGACCAGCGCGGGATCGAGCCGAGGTCGGTGAAGACGTCGGAGACTTCGCGTCGATGAGGTTTCCCTCCCGCACCCGCGTCGAGCGATGATGCCACCGCTCTCCCGCAGGATGTTCCTTCGAGCCGCCGGGATCGCTGCGGGGGGCGTCTACCTCGGGGCGTGCGCCCCGGCCCGTCAGCATCGAACGAGCCCCGCACTCTCGATCCACGGAGACAACCGGCCCATCGACGCTCGAGCGGAGATCGAAAGGGGTTCCACGCTCCGGATCTATCAATGGCGCGACTATCTGGCAGCCGATGTGGTGGACAGCTTCGCGCGACGCCACGCCGCGTACGGGGTCGGTGTCGCGGTCGAGAGCTTCACCACGATGGTGGAGGCGGCCGAGCGGTTGCGCAGACCCGACGCCACCTTCGATGTGTTCTTCCCGACGATCGACGCCCTTCCCGGGCTCGCGGCGGCCGGGCTGCTCCGTCCCCTGACGCATGAGCTGCTCCCGAACCTGTCGAACCTGTGGCCGTACTTCTTGGAGGGCGGCGGCCCGTTCTACGACGTCGGACAGCGCTACAGCGTGCCCTACACCGTGTATTCGACCGGGATCGGGTGGCGACGAGATCTCGTCCGGGACGGGGACGCGCCCGGGTCCCTGGAGAACCCCTACGACGCATTCTGGAACGAGCGGTATCGCGGGGCGGTCGGGATCTACGACGACTATCGAGAGGCGATCGCCATGGCGCTCATCCGCCGCGGCGAGGATCCCAACACCGGGGAGGAGGGAACGGTCGACCGCGCGGTCGATGACCTCATCGCCCTCGCCGAGGACGTGGAGGTGGAGATCTCCGCGGAAGGAGCGTACGACGAGCTTCAGACGGGCGAGTACGCGCTCCAACAAGCCTGGTCGGGTGACATGTTGTCTGCGCGTCGCTTCGGCGCGTCCGGCGCCGACGATGGCGACCTCGTCGCCTACACGTGGCCGCCCGGCGGCATCGTCGGCTGCGACCTCACGTCGATCTGCACGAAAGGACGCAACCCCGCCCTCGCGCATGCGTTCCTCGACCATCTCCTTGACGTGCGCGTGGCGTTCGAGAATTTCCGCTGGAACGGCTATCAGCCTCCGGTCGGTGACGAACCGCCGGTGGTTCCCTCCTACCTCGACGATGCGATCCTCCACCCCGGCGACCTCACCGAGGGCCGCTTCCTCCGGCCGCTCGGGCCGGAGGCGGACGCTCGATGGCGCGTCGGATGGCAGCGGGTGCTCGAGTCGCGTACTCGCTAGCCGGCGACCTCCGCTCTCCACGTGCCGCCCTCGTCATAGCCCGTGAGCGCGACCAAGGGCTCCCCGGTCACCGGGTCCACGGCCAAGATCCAGATCGTCGCATCGGTGCAGGCGAGATCGTTCGGATCGTTGCCTCTCGCGTCCGACACCAGCTCACCTTTCGCGTTCCGGAGGCACACCCCGCGAGCGAACAGCACCCACGCGGGCCCGATCGAGCGACCTTCGAACACGTCGCGAACGGATGCGAACGCGACCTGCACTTCGCCCCCGTCGGCCGGGTACCTGGTGCGGACGTCTTGCGGGGTGAGTTCCGGCCGGGCATCCGCCGGTGGCGGATCGAGCTCGAACCCGAGAGCGCCCGGGATGGGCTGTCTCGTCGCCTGTCGCAGGCGCGCGTAGGGGTCCGCATCGCGCGTCAGCGAAGCGACGACGATGATCACCGCGACCGCGGCGAACACGCCTCCTACGAGCCGCTTCACGTGGTGCCCTCCCTCGTGGATCGCGCCATGTTCCGGATGATGACAGGAGCGGCGCCGTAGGGGTCTCGATACTCGAGCGGTTCTCCGCGCCCGCGATAGACTCGCGCACCTCATGACGGGTGGAGACGTGCAGCTGGTCGACCTCGTGAAACGCTTCGGCGACTTCACGGCCGTCGACGGGATCAACCTGAAGGTTGCCCCGGGTGAGTTCTTCTCCCTCCTCGGCCCGTCGGGGTGCGGCAAGACCACGACGCTGCGGATGATCGCCGGGTTCGAGCGGCCGACCGAGGGGCAGGTCGTCCTCGACGGCACCGACGTGGCAACGGTGCCGCCGCACAAGCGGAACGTGAACACCGTCTTCCAGAACTACGCGCTGTTCCCCCATCTGAACGTCGAGAAGAACGTCGCGTTCGGCCTTCGCTACAAGGAGACATCGAAAGAGGAGAGCGGACGACTGGTGGGCCGCGCGCTGGAGCTCGTCCGTCTCACCGGCTACGAGAAGCGCAGGCCGAATCAACTCTCGGGCGGCCAACAGCAGCGCGTCGCGCTCGCGAGGGCGCTGATCCTGAACCCGGCGCTCCTGCTGCTCGACGAGCCGCTCGGAGCACTGGACGCGAAGCTCCGGAAAGCGCTCCAGATCGAGCTCAAGGCGATCCAGGAAGAGGTCGGGATCACGTTCATCTATGTGACGCACGATCAGGAGGAAGCGCTCACGATGTCGGACCGGCTCGCGGTGATGTCCGACGGCCGGATCGAGCAGGTCGGCGCCCCGAAGGAGGTCTACGAAGAGCCCTCGACGGCCTACGTCGCGGACTTCCTCGGTGTCTCGAACCTGATCGACGCGACGGCGTACGGACCGGTGGAGGGCGGGTGCCGTGTCCGCTTCGGGGAGTTCGAGTTCGTCGCGGGCCAGGGCGAGCCGGATGCGCACGGAGAGGTGAAGCTCTCGATCCGGCCGGAACGAGTCGATCTGGAGGACCCGGGGACCGGGGGCGCAAATCGGATCCCGGGCATGGTGGAGCGGCTCGTCTACGTGGGCTCCGCGATGCAGGTGATCGTCAACCTCGCGCCCGGTGAGAAGGTGCAAGCGCTCATCCAGAACGAAGGCGAGACGCTGCGCTTCCAGCAGGGAACGCCGGTCTCCGTGCACCTGCCGCGAGAGGCGCTCCGCGTGCTCCCGCAGGGCGACGTTTCCGAAGAAGGATTCACCGCCTCCGTGCAGGCGGCCCGATAGCCGGACTCAGATCTCGAAGCGGGCGAAGTCCTCCACCGCCGAGCGGCCCGTCCCCTGGCGCCGGTTGAACCAGCGGAGGATCAGCAGGGCGACGGTGATCGACAGCAGCGAGAGCAACATCATGATCGTCGCCAACGCGTTCAGGCTCGGGTTCCCCGCGTTGCGCGCCGCACTGTAGATCTTGATCGGGATCGTGGTGCATCCCTGTGCGCACAGGAACTGACTGATGACGAAGTCGTCGATCGAGATCGCGAAGACGATGAAGAAGCTCGAGAGGATCGCCGGCGCGAGCAGCGGGAGCAGCACGCGCCGGATCGCGCCCGCGGGCGACGCGCCCAGGTCCATCGCGGCATCCTCATAGTCGCGCCCGATCGCGAAGAGCCGGCCTCTCGTCACGATCACCACGTAGGACAGCGAGAACGTGACGTGGCCGAGCAGCTGCGCCGTGGTTCCGAGCCGGAAGTGATACAGGTTCGAGAAGATCAGGAACATGGAGACGCCCATCACGATCTCGGGCGTCACGAGCGGGAACAGCATCAGGAAGTTCGCCGCGTTGGAGCCGCGGCCTCGCCATCGGGCGAGCCCGATGGCGAGGCCGACGCCCAGCGCCGTGGCGATGGGCATGGTCAGCAGCGCGAGCTTCAGGCTCTGCCGGAGCGCGGGAAGCAGGGTGTCGTCGAAGTTCTCGGACGCCTGATTCCAGATCGCTTCGTACCACTGCGTGCTGAATCCCTGGAACGTGCTGCGTGAACGGCCGCTGTTGAACGAGAACTGGACGGCGATCACGACGGGGGCGATCGTCCAGATGATGTAGAGCCACGTCCACACGGAGAGGAACCGAGGCTTGCCCCAAGGGTTCGCGAAGAACGATCGGAGGCGGCCCGCTCGAGGAGAGGTTGTCTCTCGCGGCAGTGTCGCCTCGGCCGTCGTCATCGCTGGGCCTCCTTCGCCGCCCGGGAGACGCTTACGAGGTAGTAGATCATCAGCGCGCCGATGAACGCGGACAGCAACAGCGTGAGCGCTGCCCCCTTCGGCTGCTGACCCTGCCCTCCTTGGAGCGCAAGATCGATCGCGTTGCCCATCATCGTGTTCTCGGGGCTCGCGGTCATGAGGTTCGGGGTGTAGTAGTCACCGAACATCGGCAGCATGATGATCACGGCGCCGGCCAGGATCCCCTGCTTGGAGAGCGGCAGCGTGACCCGCCAGAACGTGCTCGCGGGACTGGCGCCCATGTCCCGTGATGCCTCGAGCTGTGACTTGTCGATCCGATCGAGCGCGGCGTACAGCGGCAGGATGAAGAACGGGATGTACCCGTAGACCAGCCCGAGGATCACGGTCAGGTGGGACACCGTGCCGCTGCTCCAGTTGATCGGATCGTGCACGACCGGGGTCAGGAGCAGGAGCCGGTTGAACAGTCCCGGGTCCTCCGGCTTGACGGCCAGGAGGTTCACCCACGCGAGCATCCGCATCAGGTAGCTCATCCAGAACGGTGCGATCATCAGCGTGAGCAACAGGATCTTCAGCCGGCCGCCGTAGCGAGCGATGTAGTACGCGACCGGATACCCGACGACGAGGCAGATGGCGACCGAGACGGCGACGTAGACCAGGGTCCGGAAGAACTGCGCCTGGAGGCCGCCCGAGGTGACCAGCTCCCGAGCGGTTGCGGAGAACGTGGCGAACTGCCACTCGAGCGGGTTCCACGCCGGGATCGGGAGCGCGAAGATCTGGTCGCGCCCGCCGAACGCCACGGCCGCGATGGCGTAGAAGGGCATGATGAACAACAGCAGCAGCCATACGATCCCGGGTCCGGCAAGCGCCGGGTAGTACCAGCGTCGCTGCCCGACGATCCCGCCCGCAGGTGCCGGCATGCTCCGGAGGTTACGCCCCCGCCTTGAACTCCGCGTAGGCGTCCTGCCAGATCGAGTCGACCTCGACCGGGAGACCGGTCGCCCGTTTCCCTATGAGGAAGTCGTCTTCGGACACGATGGTCGGCTTGAGGTTGTCCCAGTGCTTCCCGGCCGGGGCTTCGTAGTCCCAGACGAACCAGCCCTCGAGTCCGGGATAGCTCTGCTCGAAGATCGTCGCCGGGTCGACGGCGTTGAACGGAACCTGGTAGCCCGTCCAGGTCCAGTTCTTGATCGCGTTGAACTCGTCCATCATGAAGTTCAGGAACGCGTGGGCGAGCACCGGGTTCTTCGCGTTCGTTGGGATCGCGTACGTGTCGTTGTCGATCGTGCCCCCGAACCCTCCGCGAGCGGGCCAGTAGTAGCGAAGGAGCGGGGACTCCTTCTTCGGGTCGTTCGCGTACCAAGGGCCGGCCTGGATGTCACCGGACCAGGCTTGATGGAGCCCGAACTTGCCCTCCGGAAGACCCGAATACGCCCCGTCGATCGTCGTTTTCACGTCGACGAGGTTGTTCAGCTCGATCAATCGGTCCTTGGCCTTGTTGATCACGGCGGGGTCGCTCTCGTCGAGGTTGGTCTCGTCGGCGAGGTCTCGGTACATCCCGAGCGAGATCGCCTCACGATAGGCGTCGTAGATCCCGACCTTCCCGACGTAGTCCGCGTTCCAGAACACCTCGTACGGGTTGGACATCGACTCCATGTCCGAGACCTCCATCGGAACGATGTCGGTCCGCCACGCCATGCCGGTGGTGTAGATCGTGTACGGAACCGTGTACTGCGACCCTTGGTCGTAGTACGGATCCTGCATCACGGGCCACACGTTCTTGATGTTCGGGATGTAGTCGTGGTTCAGCGGCTGGATCAGCTTGGCGGCGACCAGCTTGGGGATGTAGTCGATCGTGGGGAAGAAGACGTCATAGTCGACCTCACCCGTCTGGAACTTCTGGATCGCTTGCTCCATGTTGTAGAAGGTCTCGTACTTCACCTCGACCCCGAACTTCTTCCCGAAGTCCTTCAGGACGCGCTTCCAGATGTACTGCTCCCAGTTGTAGATGACGAGCGGACCCGACTCCAGCTCCAGGTTGGAATCGATCGGTGGATTGTCCTCGTAGGTCTGCAGCGTGACCGGCTTGTCCAGCGTGCCGAACCGGGGGACGAGGTCCTCACCGCCCTGGTCGGGGGGCGGAGTCCCTCCATCACTCCCGCACGCAGCCAGGATCGCTGCGGACGTCGGGAGGGCCACCCCCGCGGCGAGCGACCGCCGGAGGAAGTCGCGCCTCGAGACGGGCCGGTGGTTCGGATCGCGCGGGTGGAAGACCATGACACCCTCCCTACATGAGTTTGAACGCCGGTTCAGGAGGCTATCCCAGCCGCTGGGGAACACGCAAGGCAGCGGCGGCCGGGCCTCCACAGGGGATACGAGCCGAGGGGCGTGTGGGGTTGTGGACACGAGACTCCGCTAGCATCGCGCGACCCGCTGGAGGGAGATGACGTGAGCGAAGCGGTCCTGCTGGTCGAAGATCTCGGGCCGGTCCGGCGACTCACGATGAATCGCCCCGAGTCGCTGAACGCCCTGAACAAGGACCTGGTGGACGCGATGTCGCGCGCCCTCGACGACGCCGCCGACGACGACGACGTCCGCGTCCTGATCCTCCGGGGTGCCGGGAGAGCCTTCTGCGCGGGGTACGACCTCAACGAGGACGCGAGCGGGGGCGTGCTGGACGCTCCCCATTGGCGCGAGGAGCTCACGCACTCGACCGAGGAGATGCTCAAGTTCCTGGACCACCCGAAGCCGGTGATCGCGAGCGTCCACTCGTACTGTCTGGCCGGGGGCACCGACCTCATGCTCGCCTGTGATCTGGCCGTGGCGGCCGACGACGCGTATCTCGGCTACGTCGACGTCCGGTTCGGGTCTGGGGTCGTCTCGATGCTCCTGCCGTGGGTGGTGGGCGTCCGCGCGGCCAAAGAGCTGCTCTTCACGGGCGAGGATCGTGTCACCGCGGAGGAGGCGCTTCGGATCGGGCTCGTCAATCGGGTCGTCCCTCGCGACGAGCTCGACGACGCCACCCTGCGGCTCGCCGAGGAGATCGCGAAGAACGAGCCCTTCGTGATCCAGGCGACGAAGCGCGCGGTGAACACGGCGTGGGATGTGGCCGGGTTCCGGGAGGCGATGGCCGCGAACACCGAGCTCGACGTGTCGATCGAGACGGCGAACCTGCCCGCTCGCGACGAGTTCCGCCGGATCACGACGGAAAAAGGACTCAAGGCTGCGATCGCCTGGCGCGACGCGGTGTTCCGCGGCGACGCCTGATGATCTTCGGGCTCTTCGCCGCCCTGGGGTGGGGCCTGGCCGACTTCTTCGGCGCGCTCGCCGGCCGAAGGATCGGCTCGGTCAGCGCGGTGGTGGCAGGCCAGCTGCTGTCGGCCGTCTTCATGACGGTCGTCGTCGTCGCGACCGGCGAGTCCCTCGCGCCACTTCGATCCGATGTCTGGCTCGTCGTGCTGAACGGCGCCTTCGCCGCCTTCGCGTACGTGACGCACTACAAGGCGCTCGAGCTGGGACCGGTGGCCGTGGTCTCGCCGATCGGTGCCGGCTACGCCGTGGTCGGCGTCGCGCTGGCGATGATCGTTCTGGGTGAACGGCCCAGCGGGCTCGCCCTGGCGGGGGCGGGGATCGCGGTGGTGGGTGTCGCGCTCGTGTCCACCGACATCAAGAAGCTCCGCCACGGCATCGAGCATCACGTGCCCGGCCTGCCGTGGGCCGTGGCGGCCGCGATCAGCTTCGGGGTCGCGGGGTTCCTCCTCGGCTGGATCTCGGATCGCGCCGGCTGGATCGCGGGTCTCTGGGGTACGAGGATCGCCGAGGTGGCGTTCTTCCTGCCACTCGTCTTCGTGTTCCGACGAGAGTTCTCACGGGTGCGCCTCGGCATCGGCCTGGCGATCGCGCTCCTCGCCGGCGCGGCCGACATCCTGGGGGTCGTGGCGTTCGCCGCCGGCTCGGAGCGCGGCCTCAACTCCATCGTGCTCGCCGCGAGCGCCGTGTTCCCGTTGATCGCCATCACCCTGTCCGTGATCGTGTTCAAGGAACGGATGGTGACGAACCAGGTGGTCGGGGTCGCTTTCGTTATCGGCGGTCTGCTCCTCCTCGGCCTCGGCTGACCGAGCACGTTGCCGCAGGGCGCGTCGACCTACCCCTGGTGGCGGTAGAACTCGACCTTCTCGGCGTCGAGCGGCGTGTTCCCGAGGATCATGTCTGCCGCCTTCTCCGCGAGCATCATCACGGGGGCGTAGATGTTGCCGTTCGTCACGTACGGCATCGACGACGCGTCCACGACACGGAGTCCCTCCAACCCGTGCACCTTCATCGTGAGCGGGTCGACGACCGACCGGTCGTCGGTCCCCATCCGGCACGTGCAGGACGGGTGCAGCGCGGTCTCGCCTTCCCGCCGGACCCAGTCCAACACCTGCTCGTCGGTCTCCACCTCCGGCCCGGGTGAGATCTCTCCGCCGTCGAACGGCCCGAACGCCGATCGCGAGAGGATCTTCCGCGCGACCTGGATCGCTTCGACCCACTCCCGCCGGTCCTGATCGGTGGAGAGGTAGTTGAATCGGATGGCCGGGTGCTCGCGCGGATCGGTGCTCACGATCTTCACCGATCCGCGCGCGTCGGAGTACATCGGTCCGATGTGCACCTGATAGCCGTGGTCACCGGCGGGAGCCGAGCCGTCGTAGCGGACCGCGACGGGCAGGAAGTGGAACATCAGGTTCGGATACGCGACCTCGTCGTTGCTCCGGACGAATCCGCCCGCCTCGAAGTGGTTGGTGGCTCCGAGCCCCGAACGGAAGAACAGCCACTGGGCGCCGATGAGGGGCTTGCGCCAGTGCTTCAGGCCGGGAGCCACCGAGACGGGCTGGGTGCACGAATGCTGCACGTAGACCTCGAGATGGTCCTGGAGATGCTCGCCGACCCCGGGGACGTCCCGCACGACGTCCACGCCGAGCGCTCGGAGCTCGTCCGCGTTGCCCACCCCGGAGAGCTGCAGGGTCTGGGGCGAGTTGATGGCACCACCGCACAGGATCACCTCGCCGGCGTGGACCCGCTTGACCGGGCCTCTGCCCCGCACGTACTCGACGCCGACCGCTCGATCCCCTTCGAACACGATCCTGTTGACGAACGCACGCGTGCGCACGTCGAGATTGGGCCGGCTCGAGACGGGATGCAGGTACGCGCGCGCGGCGGACAGCCGGCGGCCCCGGTACACGTTCCGGTCGAACGGTGCGAAGCCCTCCTGACGGTAGCCGTTCACGTCGTCGGTCAGCGGGTAGCCGGCCTGCTGGACGGCTTCGAAGAACGCGCCGAACAGCGGACTCTTGGCGGGTCCGCGTTCGAGGACGAGTGGGCCGCTGTGGCCGCGGTACTCGTCCGCGGGCTCGGAGGCGAGGCAGCTCTCCATGCGCTTGAAGTACGGGAGGCAATGAGCGTAGTCCCACGTCTCCATCCCTGGGTCGGCTGCCCAGCGCTCGTAGTCCAACGGGTTGCCACGCTGGAAGATCATCCCGTTGATGCTGCTCGATCCTCCGAGGACCTTGCCGCGGGCGTGATAGATGCGGCGCCCCCCCATGTGCGGCTCGGGTTCGGACTCGTACTTCCAGTCGTACCAACTCCATCCGATCGGGTAGGTGAGCGCCGCGGGCATATGGATGAAGACGTCCCAGATGTAGTCGGGCCGACCGGCTTCCAGGACGAGCACGCGGTTGGACGGATCCGTCGTGAGCCGGTTGGCGAGCACGCAGCCGGCCGAGCCACCTCCGACGATCACGTAGTCGAACGCACGCTCCATCGGGCGACAGTCTCCCCCAGATCGGCTTTGACGCGCACGCGCAGGAACTACGCTAGCGTGCTCGCGCATGGACGGGCCGCCCCCTGCCGCCGCCGATACGTTCGAGGTCTCGGTCGGTGTCGTTCGGGAGGCGAACGCTCGCGAGATCCCGCTCAAGCTCCTCGGCGGCCAGGCGGTGCGACTGCTGTGCCCGCTCTTCCCGCACCGTGCCCGCGACGATCAGGACATGGACTTCGCGTGCATCTCCTCGAAGAAGAAGGACGTGATCGAGTTCTTCGCCGAGCAGGGGTTCCTTGGGGACCGGAAGTTCAACACCCTCCACGGCGACCGGCAGATGTACTTCACCACCGCGGACGGGAAGACCTCGGTGGACGTGATCATGGATCGACTGAACATGTGCCACATCCTGGATTTCGCGGACCGGATCGATCGGATGCCGGACACGCTCGATATCGCGGACCTTCTGCTGACGAAGCTCCAGGTCTTCGAGCTGAATCGGAAGGACGTGCACGACATCCTCCACCTCTTCTCGGGCTATCCGGTGGCCGACGGCGATGAACCGGGCACGATCGGGATGGACAGGGTGGGAAAGCTCGTCGGGGAAGATTGGGGGTGGTGGCGCACCACCACGATGAACCTGGAGAAGGTCATCCTGTACGCGGAAGGCCGTCCGCCGGACCTGGTTCCAGAAGAACGCCTCTTCGACCCCGCTGCCCAGGCGACGACCCTCCTCGAGGTCTGCAACGCGGCGCCGAAGACCCTGAAGTGGAAGCTCCGGGCCAAAGTGGGCGATCGCGTCCAGTGGTATCAGCTCCCGGAGGAGGTTGGGCATTGACGGAGGAGGCCGCACCCGGCGCCGCGCCTCTGGCTTGCGCTCCGGTGGTCCTCGGCGGAAGATTCTCCCGGTGAAGATCTTCTTCGTGACCGACCTCCACGGGTCGGAGATCTGCTGGAAGAAGTTCCTGAACGCCGGGTCGTTCTACGGCGCAGACGTCGTCATCCTCGGGGGCGACGTGACGGGCAAGGCCATGGTGCCCATCGTCCAGCGCGCCAACGGCACCTGGGAGGCCTCCCTCCAGGACCATCGCGACACCCTCGAGTCCGAGGACGCGATCGTCGAGTTCGAGAAGCGCGTGATGAACCGCGGCTATTACCCGATCAGGGTCTCGGATCAGGAGTACGTCGCGATGCAGGAGGACGAGGTGCTCGTCGACAAGCGCTTCAAGGAGGTCATGCTCGACGGCACCGAGCGATGGATCGCGATGGCCGAGGAGAAGCTGGCCGGCACCGGGATCCGCGTGATCGCCTGTCCCGCGAACGACGACATGTTCGAGATCGACGACCTGCTGGCCGGCGCCCAGGTCGTGGAGACCGGCGACGAGGAGCACCCGATCCAGCTCGGCGAGTTCACGATGGTCTCGATGGGGTGGACGAACCCGACGCCGTGGCACACCTTCCGGGAGGCCGAGGAGCCGGAGCTCGCCGTCCGGATCGATCGAGCGCTCGAGGCGGCCACCGATCCGGAGACGACGATCTTCAACTTCCACGCGCCCCCGTACGGGTCCAAGCTCGACAACGCGCCGGCGCTGAACCCCGACCTGACGTACGTGTCGGGCGGTCAGGCGATCAGGCCCGTCGGCTCGACGTCCGTGCATGAAGCCGATCAAGCGATTCCAGCCGGTGCTGTCCCTCCACGGTCACATCCACGAGAGCAAGGGAGCGACCCGGATCGGGAAGACCCTGGCGCTGAATCCCGGCAGCTCCTATGAGGAGGGGATCCTGCAGGCGGCGGTCGTGAACATCGACGACAAGAAGCGGAAGGTCAAGAACTACCAACTGGTGAACGGCTAGAGGGCCGTTCCGGAACCTCTGGGAGGGGGTTGCAGATGGCAGCGGTAGGTGAAGCCCCTACCTTGTTCCTCCGCAAGGCGACCGGTCTGGTGAAGGGGTGGTCGAAGTTCGACGCGTTCCTCTACTCCTTCATGTCGGTCAACTTCGTGACGCTCGGTCTGTTCTTCGCGTTCTCGGTGCTGGCGTTCGTGCCGGCGGGCCAGGTGCTCCCCGCGCTCCTGATCAGCGGGGTGTTCGTGACGTTCCTGGTGGTCACGTACTCCGGGCTCATCTCGGTCATGCCGCGCGCCGGCGGTGACTACGTCTGGCAGAGCCGGGTACTCGGGGGCGGCATCGCGTTCGTCCTCGCCGTCACGGGCTGGTGGTTCATCCTGTGGTACTGGGCCCCGATCTACGGCAACATCCTGAACGTCGAGGTCTTCCAGCCCCTCGCTGCGGTCTTCAAGCTCGACGGCATCAGCACGTTCCTCGCGTCGAACAACGGCCTGTTCTTCGTGTGTGTCGTCACGGTCCTGCTGGCCGGGTACCTCGTCTCGCTCGGTATGGAGGGCTACGCGAAGGTCCAGAAGGTGTGCTTCTACATCGGGATGGTGGCGCTGGCCGCGATCTTCCTGGTGATGCTCTTCGGGTCGAAGGCCGGTTTCCAGAGCGCGTTCAACGAGGAGGCCGTGAACCTGTTCGGTGGCAGCGGCGACGTCTACCGGCAAACGATCGCCACGGGGCTCGTCAACAACGGCGGTCCGATCGTGCCGGCCCTCGGGTTCAGCCCGTTCTTCGGGGAGACCCTGCTGCTGGTGCCGTTCCTGTGCTTCTGGATCCTCTGGCCGAACTGGGGCGCCACCCTGTACGGCGAGGTCCGCGGAGCGAGCGACTTCCGTCGCGTGATGAGCGGGATGATGTGGGGCTTGTGGATCACGATCGCGGTCGCGGTCGTGTTCGTCCTCCTGGCATCGAAGTTCTTCGGGTGGCAGTTCTTCAACGCCGCGAACCTCAACTACTGGGCGGTGGTCTACGGCTTCGGCGATGCGACGATGCCGGTGTGGTCGTATCCGCCGCTGCTCGCGAGCTTCTACTTCCACAGCGAGCTGATCTCGGCGCTGATCATCCTGGCGTTCGGCGCGTGGTTCCTCGGGTGGGCGGGGACGTTGTTCCTGTCCTCCACGCGGGTCATCTTCGCGGCGGCCTTCGACCGGATCCTGCCCGAGAAGGTGGCCGACGTGTCGGAGCGGAGGCACGTGCCGGTCTGGGCGCTGGTCCTGATGCTCGCGCCCGCACTGGTGGTGAGCGCGTTCTACGCGTACACGGACGCGTTCAAGACGTGGATCCTGGACGCGACGCTCGTGATCGCGGTGACGTTCTTCGGGACGGCGATCGCGGCGACCGTGCTGCCGTGGGCGAAGAAGCGGCTCTACGAGAGCTCGCCGATGGCTCGGTACAAGATCGCGGGGATCCCGCTGATCACGGTGACGGGGTTCCTCACCGCGGCGTTCCTCGGGTTCAACCTGTGGCACTGGTTCACGAACGATCTCTACGCGGTGAACAACAAGGACTCCCTGTACTTCATGGGGGGGATGTACATCGCGGCCCTGCTGATCTACATCGTGGCCAAGCTGGTCCGGAAGAGCCAGGGGATCGACCTGGCCGCGATCCACAAGGAGATCCCGGTCGAGTAGCGCGACCGTGCTCGGCTGAGCGGAGAGGCGGCCTCTCGGGGCCGCCTCTCGCGTTCCCGCGTCCGGGGATAGGGTGGGCCGATGGCCGACGCGCCGACGCGGGTCTTCTTCGCGGCCGACATCCACGGTTCGCAGGTCACGTTCCGGAAGTTCCTCGCGGCCGCTCGGTTCTACGGCGTCGACGCGCTCGTCTTCGGCGGCGACCTGATGGGCAAGGCGCTCGTGCCGATCGTCCGGACGAACGGCGGGTTCCACGCCACGTTCCAGGGGCGCGAGGAGGAGTTCGGCGCCGACGGGCTCGACGCGTTCACGCGAGGCCCTCGAGCAGCCCGGCTTCTACTGGAAGGTCTTCGAGCGAGACGAGTACGAGGCCGTCGAGCGCCGATCCGCTGGCGAAGCACGGTCTCTTCCACGAGCTGGCGTCGGCGCGACTCGCCGAGTGGATCGAGCTCGCCGAGGATCGCGCTGCGCGGGACGGGCGTTCGGCTCTACCTGACCGGGCGGGAACGACGACGAGCCGGCGGTGCTCGAGACGCTGGAGCGGCACGACGGGCGACCACGTCGTCGCGAGCGAGGGCCGCCTGGTCGACCTGGACGGCGAGCACACGATGATCACGGTCGGCCTGTCCACGTACACGCCCTGGGACACGCCGCGGGAGGCGAGCGAGGAGGAGATCGCGCGGGCGATCGACGAGGCGGCGGCCGCGGTGCCCGACGTCGGGCGCTGCGTGTTCAACCTCCATTGCCCGCCGAAGGACACCCCGATCGACACGTGCCTCAAGCTCGAGGTGCGGCCCGGCGAGCTGCCGCGGCCGATCCGGGAGGGCGGCCGGTTCGTCACGACCGGTGGCGGGAGCGTGGCGGTCCGCGAGGCGATCGAGCGGTACCAGCCGCTCGTGGGTCTCCACGGCCACATCCACGAGTCGGGAGGCCGCTTCCGGATCGGCCGGACGCAGACGTTCAACCCCGGGAGCGAGTACGTGCAGGGCGTGCTGCAGGGCGTGATCGTGTCGCTCCGGCGAGGGAAGCTCGTGTCCTACCAGCACACGCAGGGCTGAGGGCCGTTCGATAGTGTCGGCCTCCGCATGAAGGATCGGGCGCAGCTCGTGGTGATCGGCGCCGGGATCGTGGGCGCCAGCACCGCGTATCACCTCGCGGAGCTCGGCATCACCGACGTCCTCGTCCTCGATCAGGGACCGCTGTTCGAGACGGGGGGCTCGACGTCCCACGCGCCCGGTCTGGTGTTCCAGACGAACGGGTCGCGGACGATGTGCCGGCTGGCCCAGTACTCGGTGGAGCTGTATGCGGGGTTGGAGGCCGAGGGCGGGCCCGCCTGGTACGGGGTCGGCGGCATCGAGGTCGCGACCACGCCCGAGCGGAGCCAGGAGCTGAAGCGTCGACGCGGGTACGCGCAGGCGTACGGGATCGAGGGAACGGAGCTGCTCACCCCCGAGGAGACCGCCGAACGGATCCCGATCCTGGATCCCGGTCACATCCTCGGTTCCTACCTCGTGCCGTCCGACGGGATCGCCAAAGGCGTCCGGGTGGCGGAAGCGCTGGGCGCGAGGGCGAAGGTCAAGGGCGTCGCGTTCGAGGGTGGCGTGCGCGTCACCGGCTTCGACATCCGCGATGGGCGCGTCCACGGCGTTCGGACGGACCGGGGCGACGTCGAGTGTGAGCAGGTGCTCGTCTGCGCCGGCATCTGGGGCCCGACGATCGGACGGATGGCGGGCGTTCCGATCCCGCTCGCCGTCGTCCAGCACCAGCTGGTCTGGACGAAGCCGTTGCCGGAGCTCGCCCCCGACGCCGACCGGGAGGTCGTCCATCCGATCCTCCGTCACCAGGACCTGTCGCTGTACTTCCGGCAGCACGGGGATCGGTATGCGGTCGGCAACTACCGACACGAACCGATCCTGTTCGAGCCGGACGATCTCCGTCCGTATCGCGACGGTGAACCGCAGCCGAGCGTCGAGCCCTTCACTCCCGAGCACTTCGAGGTGGCGTACGAGGAGAGCACGCGACTGCTCCCAGCGGTGAAGGACATGCTCGACGAGACGACCGCGATCAACGGGATGTTCTCGTTCACTCCCGACATGGGGTCGGTGGTCGGCGAGTCGGCCGACGTCCGCGGCTTCTGGATCTGCGAGGCGGTCTGGGTGACCCACGCCGGTGGGATGGGGAGGATGGCCGCCGAGTGGATCGCCGGTGGGGAGCCCTCGATGGACATGGCCGAGGCGGACGCGAACCGGTTCTACCCGTTCATGACCACGAAGCCGTACGTGCGGGCGCGCGGGGCCCAGCAGTACCGAGAGGTCTACGACATCCTCCATCCGCTCCAGCAGATGTCGCATCCGCGCGAGCTGAAGCTGACCCCGTTCTACGCGCGCCACCGCGAGCTCGGCGCCGAGTTCTTCTCGGGCGTCGGGTGGGAGCGACCGCAGTGGTTCGAGGCGAACCACGTGCTGACCGGCGCGCCCTGGGAGTCGCGAACCGGCTGGGCGGCCCAGAACTGGTCCCCGTGCGTCGGGGTCGAGCATCTCGCGACACGCGATCGGGTCGCCCTCTTCGACATCACGCCGTTCGCCAAGTTCGACATCACCGGCGCCGATGCGCTCTCGTTCCTCGAGCGCATCAGCGCCAACCGGATCGACCGTCCCGTCGGGACCGTCGTCTATACGTCGATGCTCACGCCGTCGGGTGGCATCCGCTGCGACCTCACGGTGACGCGCAAGGACGAGGATCGGTTCCGCGTGGTCACCGGGGGCGGGTCCGGGCAGCACGATCGCGCGTGGCTGCTCGCCCAGCGCCGTGAGGGCGAACGGGTCAACCTCACGGTCCGCACGGGGTCGCTCTTCGCCCTCGGCCTCTGGGGGCCGAGGGCGCGCGACGTCCTCCAGGCGGTGACCGACGTCGACGTCTCCAACGACGCGTTCCCGTACATGACCGCGCGATACCTGAACGTCGGCGAGGTCCACCCGGTCTGGGCCCAGCGGATCTCCTATGCGGGAGAGCTCGGATGGGAGCTCTACGGCCAGATCGCGATGGGGCAGCGCGCGTGGGACGTGCTCTGGGAGGCGGGGCGTGCGTACGGGATCGCCGCGGCGGGCGGCGGCGCGTTCGACTCCCTCCGTCTCGAGAAGGGCTACCGGCTCTGGGGCCAGGACATCCACACCGAGCACGACCCGTTCGAAGCCGGGCTCGGCTTCGCGGTCCGGATGGACAAGGGCGAGTTCCAGGGAAGGGAAGCCCTGCAGCGGAAGCTCGATCGAGGGCCCATGGAGAAGCTCACATGCATGACGTTCGACGACCCGACCAGCGTCGTGATGGGGAAGGAGCCGATCGTGCACGACGGGCGCGTGGTCTCCTACGTGACGAGCGCCGCTTACGGCTACTCGGTCGGCCGAGGGATCGTGTACGGCTACCTCCCGGTCGACCTGGCCGTGGAGGGGACGCCGGTCCAAGTGGAATACTTCGGCGACCGTCTGGCGGCCACCGTCGCCGCCGAGCCGTTGTGGGATCCCAAGGGCGAGCGCCTGCGGGCCTAGGGCGAGGTCGAACGGAACGAGATCGAACGGAAACGGCCAGGAAGGGGAAGGGGACCGACCGATGAGCGTGAACGAGAACCCGGGCATCCTGCTCTACACGAGGGTCCGCAAGTCGCCGTACTTCTACGCATCGCGGAAGCACGGCGTGGCTCGCTACAGCGTCTACAACCACACGTATCACCCCCGGCACTACGGCGATCCCGTCGCCGAGTACTGGCACCTCGTGAACGCCGTGACCCTGTGGGACGTCGGCGTCGAGAAGCAGATCCAGATCAAGGGGAAGGACGCCTTCGATCTCACGAACATGATCGTGCCGCGCGACCTCTACAAGTGCGCGGTGGACGAGTGCAAGTACGTGTTCATCACGGCTCCGGACGGTGGCATCCTGAACGACCCGGTGCTGCTCCGCGTCGAGGAGGACGAGTTCTGGCTCTCCCTCGCGGACTCCGACGTGAACCTCTACGCGCTCGGGATCGCGGCGGCCAAGGGCATGGACGTCACCGTGCAGGAGATCGACGTCGCGCCGGTCCAGATCCAGGGCCCCAACGCGAAGAAGGTCCTGGTGGACCTCTTCGGGGACAAGATCCTCGACGTTCCTTACTACGGTCTGATGAAGGCCGAGCTCGACGGCATGCAGGTGGTCGTCTCCCGCACCGGCTACACGGGCGAGGTCGGATACGAGATCTACCTGCGGGATGCGTCGAAGCACGGCGTGCAGCTCTGGGACCGCGTGCTCGAGGCCGGCAAGCCCCACGACCTCGAGGTGATCGGCCCGTGTCACATCCGTCGGATCGAAGGAGGCATCTTGGCCTTCGGCGCGGACATGTGGTACGAGAACAACCCCTTCGAGGTGGGCTACCACTACACCTGGATGGTCGACCTCGAGCAGGAGGCCGACTTCATGGGGAAGGAAGCCCTGAAGAAGATCAAGGCCGAGGGCGTGAAGCAGAAGCTCGTCGGCGTCGACATCGAGGGCGAGCCGCTCGGCACGTACATCGACTCGGAGATGATCGACTTCTTCCCCGCGTCGGCCGGCGGGAACGTCGTGGGGCGTGTCACGTCGGCCTGCTACTCGCCGCGGATGGAGAAGAACATCGGGCTCGCGATGTTGCCGATCGAGCACACGGAGCTCGGGACGACGCTCGAGGTCGAGACCCCGAAGGGCAAGGTCGGCGCGACCGTCGTGCAGACGCCGCACTGGGACCCGACGAAGGAGATCCCGAAGAGCTAGTCCGCGATCGTCGGTTGACCCGGGGTCGGGTCGCGGTCGGGCGGCGCCGACCGGCCTCCGCCAAGATGCCGGGGTGGTTCCCCGTGCGCTCCTCGAGCGACCGCTGTTCGAGCTCATCCCGCTCCGCGACGCGCTCGAGCGGGCGGAGTCCCTGCCGCCCGGCGCAGGCGCGACCGTCACGGCGTCGCCCTCGCACGGGATCGAGTCGACGATCGAGCTGTGCGAAGGGCTGATCGCGCGCGGGCATCCGGCGACGCCGCACCTGGCGGCGCACATGATCCGCGACCGCGCGCACCTGGCAGGAGTTGCTCGAGCGTTGCGCGTCGGCCGGGATCCGAGACGCGTTCGTCGTCGGCGGGGACGCGAAGGACCGGGGCGAGATCCACGACGGGCTCACGCTGCTCCGCCTCATGGAGGAGCTGGGACATCCGTTCGAGGCCGTCGGCGTGGCGGGCTATCCGGAAGGCCATCCCGTCGATCCCGGACGAGGTGTTGCTCTCCTCGCTGAAGGAGAAGCAGGCGCACGCCACCTACGTGACGACGCAGATGAGCTTCGACGCGGTCGCGATCGCCGCGTGGATCGCTCGGATCCGCGACTCGGGCGTGACGCTCCCGATCCATCTGGGCTTGCCCGGCGTGGTGCACCTCCGGCGATTGCTCCGGGTGGCCGCGCGGATCGGGGTCGGCGGGTCACTCCGGTACCTCCGGAAGAACCGGCAGCTCATCCGGCTGCTCTTCGGCAGGTCGTTCACGCCCGAGCTCCTGCTGCGCTCGCTCGGGCCCACGCTCGCCGATCCTGGATGCGAACGTCCGCGCGCTCCACCTCTTCACGTTCAACCAGGTGGAAGCAACCGTGGAGTGGCAGCAGCGGATGCTCGCCGAGCTCAGCTGACCGGCTGCGCCGCCCCGAGTCTGTCGACGAAGTAGTCCGCGAACGACGGGCGGACGAAGACGCGCGTCGTTCGCTCGTCGAGCTGGTGGAGGATCACCTGCGCGTGACCGAACAGGGTCTGGGCGCACATCCCCGGTCGCCAGCGGGCGGGATCGAGGTCGAGACCGCAGCCGGTCGAGAGGTGTTCGAGCCCGTCCGTGAGGTCGAACACGATCCGGTTCGCGCTCACGTCGACGACCGAATGATGGTGGTCCGTCATGGCGGCCTCGAGCTCGTGCCGGATCGAGCTCTCGGTCCCGGCCTCGCCGACGACGAGCCACTCGTCCGGGCCGAGCCACAGCACGTCTCGGCCGTTCCAGGTCGTCGTGGTGTTCGGCTGCGGCGGCTCGAAGGGGAGGCTGCCCGGATCGGCCCGGAGGTCGATCTGCGCGAGATCGACGACGACGATGAGCTCATCCGTCACGGCGGGTCCCCTCCGGGTCGTAGAAGACGGGCGGCACGATCTCCGCGGAGATCGTGCCGCCCGGAAGCGGCGCGTGGACCGTCTCGCCGTGTCGGGACCGACCGCGCTCGACCATCGCGAGCGCGATCGGCCGGCCGAGCGTCGCGCTCCGGTACGACGACGTCACGTGGCCGATCATCGGCATCGGGATCCGCCCCGTGTCTCGCTCGACCAGCTGGGCCCCTTCGGGGAGGGGCTCGTCGGAGAGAAGCCCGACGAGCTGCTTCCGATCCGGCCGCGAGGGGTCCGCTCGGCGGAGCGAGCGCCGACCGATGAAGTCCGAGTCGTCCTTCCGGACGATCCAGCTCATCCCGAGGTCGCCGGGGGTGACGGTCCCGTCGGTGTCCTGGCCGACGATCACGAACCCCTTCTCGGCGCGGAGCACGTGCATCGCCTCGGTGCCGTACGGCGTGATCCCGAAGGCCTCGCCCGCAGCCATCACCGCCGTCCACAGCTCGAGGCCGCGGCGTCCGTCGACCAGGACCTCGTAGGAGAGCTCGCCGGTGAAGCTCACGCGGGCGATCCGGGCCGGGATCCCCGCGACGGTGCCGTCGCGGAACGTCATGAACGGGAAGGCCTCCGCGGAGAGGTCGACGTCCGTCCCGACCGCCTCGAGCACCTCGCGAGCCCTCGGCCCGGCGATCGCGGCATCGGACCATTGCTCGGTGACGCTCGTGCAGTACACGCGGAGCTCCGGCCATTCGGTCTGGAGCCATTCCTCGAACCGATCGAGGACCATCGCGGCGTTCCCCGTCGTCGTCGTCACGAGGAACCGATCGTCCGCGAGACGCATCGCCACGCCGTCGTCGACGACCATGCCGTCGAGGCCGAGCATGAACCCGTACCGGATGGAGCCGACGGCGAGCGTGCTCATCCGATTCGTGTACATCCGGTCGAGGAACGACGCCGCGTCCGCTCCGACGACCTCGATCTTCCCGAGCGTCGATGCGTCGAGGACCCCGGCGGCGTTGCGCACGGCGAGGCACTCGCGGCCGACCGCAGCGTCCATCTCCTCCCCGTCTCCCGGGAAGTAGCGGGGCCGCTTCCACTGGCCCACGTCCTCGAAGACCGCGCCGTGCTCCACGTGCCAAGGATGGATGCGCGTGCGGCGGACGGGTCGAGCAGGTCTCCCCGGTCGGGACCGGCGATCACCGCGTACGACAGGGGTACCGCCGGTGGACGAGCGCTCGTGGGGCCCTGCGCATCGGGATCGGCGCCGAGGAGCTGGTTCACGATCGCGGCCGCGAGGACGCCGCTCGTCCGGCCCTGGTCGATCGCCGTCCCGATGTAGGTCGCGCGCTTCACGTGCTCGACCGAGACGAGACCGGCCTGCAGTGCGTCCTCGATGTCGGCGACGGTCTGATCGCGCTGCAGGTCGACGAAATGCTCCGAGTAGTTTCCGGCCGGTTCGACCCAGTAGCCCTCGGTCCGGGGGAGCCCGTCACCGTTCGCCGACCCGACCACCTCGAGCCAGGGTGGACCCTCGCCGTTCGGGCGGAAGGACGCCAGCCGCTCGTCGTAGCGGAGGCCGCCGCCGATCGATCGCCACAGACCCAGGTTCGGGTTCCAGCCGCCAGAGACGAGCAGCAGATCGACGTCGTCCAGCGCCGCGGAGATGCCCTCACCCACGCCGAGCGTCTGCACGATGTCGGCTCCGCCGGTCCGGAGCACGTCCGCCGACCGAAGACCGGAGTCGTTGGTGGTGAAGACGGCCGCTCGTTCCCCGGGGAGGACGCCGAACCGCTCCACGTAGGTCGCGGCCGCGGAGGCGAGCATCACGCCGGGCCGGTCGTTCCCGGCGAAGGCGACGAACCGCTCGTGCGCGCCGGTCGCGAGGATCACGCGACCGGCGCGCACGTGCCACAGACGGTCGAGCGACGCTGGACCGCTCGTGTGCGACGACGTACCCGTCGTCGTACACGCCGAGCGCCGTCGTGCGCGGCAGCACGGTGACGCCCTCCGGAGGGTCGTCGACGCGATGGCGTTCGTCCACCAGGATCACGCGGTCGCCGCGGCTCGCCGCGGCGGCCGCGGCCTTCCGCCCGGCGGGACCACCGCCGAGGACCAGCGTCTCGACGTGGGCATGCCGGTGCACGGCCTCGACCGGCACGACGGCTGCCGGATCGGGGAGCCGCCCGACGCCCGCCCGAGGCTCCGCGACGAGTCCCTCGACCAGCTCGACCATCGTGGCTGCCACGATCGGGTCGAACCACGGCTCGCTGACCTCGACGAAGGCATTCGGCTCCTCGGGCCCCGCGGTCATCACCCCGCGCGGGCGGCCGAGGATCGGGCTCGTGAAGCCGCCCACGATGCCGTTCGCCAGGAGCGCACTCGCGAGCGTGTCGCCTTCGAACCCTTCGTACTCCTCGTCGTCGAACCGGAACGTGAGCCGCCTCGTGCGGTCGATCCAGGAGCCGCCGGCGTCGAGCCTTCGGCTCACGCCGGCGGCTCCTCGCCGATCCGGTACGTCGCGAGGAACCGATACGTCGCCGTGTCCCGGACCGCGTTGAACCAGCGCCGGCACCCGTGGACGTGGTACCAGCGCTCGCGGAACGGCCCGCGCGGGTTGTCGCGCATGAACAGGAAGTCGGCCCACTCCTCGTCGGAGAGCGCGTCCGGGTCCTCCGGATACGAGATGTGCGCCTGGCCTCCGTATGAGAACTCGATCTCGTCGCGAGGACCGCACCACGGGCAACGGATCAGCAACACGCCTACCCGGCCTCCTCGTCGAACGCGGCCACGGCCCGCTTCGGAGCCGTCAGCCGCCACGCCTCCGTGACCAGCTCCTGCATCTCCCCGCGGTCGACCGTCCGGAACCGGACACCGACCCAGCCGCTCGGCCCGACGTACGGCGGGACGAAGAACGTCTCGGGATCCATCTGGACGAGCGCGCGCTGCTCGTCGTGCGTGCTCTTCACCCAGGCTTCCCGCTCGCCGTCGGAGAACATGACGAAGATCTTCTTCCGCACCCGGAACGTGGGTTGTCCCCATGTCTCCAGCTCGATCGCCTCGGGCAACGCGAGGGCGAGCTTCCGGACCGTGTCCTTCCGCATCCCCATCAGTGCGCCTTCATATCCGCGCGCATCAGTGCGCGACCGCCGCGGCGCCGTGCTCGTCGATCAGGGCGCCGGTCGTGAACCGATCCAACGAGAAGGGACGAACGAGATCGCTCGGCTCGCCGGCCGCGATCGTGTCCGCGTAGGCCCACCCCGACCCCGTCGTCGCCTTGAACCCTCCCGTGCCCCAGCCGCAGTTGAGGAACAGACCTCCGATCCCGGACGGGCCCACGATCGGCGAGGCGTCGGGGCACACGTCCACGATCCCGCCCCAGGTCCGGAGCAACTTCGCGTGCGCGAAGATCGGGAAGAGCTCGACGGCCGCCGTCAGCTGGTGCTCGATCACGTGGAAGGAGCCTCGCTGGGCGTATCCGTTGTAGGAGTCGATCCCCGCACCCATCACGAGCTCGCCCTTGTCGGCCTGCGAGACGTAGACGTGGACCTTGTTGGACATCACGACGCAGTCGAGGACGGGTTCGTAGAGCGCGCTGACGAGCGCCTGCAGCGGGTGGGACTGCAGCGGGAGACGGAGCCCCACCATCGAGGCCAGCACGCTGGTGTGCCCCGCGGCGGCGAGGGCTACCTTCGCGCCGCGGATCTCGCCGCGCGTCGTCGCGACGCCTTCCACCCGGCCGCCCGACCCACGGAGGAAGCCCGTGACCTCCGCATGCTCGACGATGTCGACGCCGAGCTCGCTCGCTCTGGTCGCATAGGCCCACGCCACCTTGTCGTGCCGGGCGATCCCACCGCGGCGCTGGAGCGTCGCTCCCATCACGGGGTAGCGGAGCGACGACGAGATGTTCACGAGTGGGCAGAACGCCGCGACCTCTTCGGGCGTGAGCCACTCCGCGTCCACGCCGTTCAGCCGGTTCGCGTTGACGCGGCGCATCGACGAGCGCACCTCGCCGAGATCGTGTGCGAGGTTGAGCACGCCGCGTTGCGAGAACTCGACGTCGAACCCGAGCTCCTCCTCGAGTCCCTCCCAGAGCTTCAGCGAGTGCTCGTAGATCCCGATCGACTCGTCCCAGAGGTAGTTCGATCGGATGATCGTGGTGTTCCGCGCCATGTTGCCGCCGGCGAGCCACCCCTTCTCGACCACGCAGACGTCGGTGATCCCGTGGTTCTTCGCCAGGTAGTAGGCCGTCGCCAGGCCGTGGCCGCCGCCGCCCACGATCACGACTTCGTAGCTCGGCTTCGGCTCCGCCGCTCGCCAGTAGCTCGTGCCCATCCGGACCGAGAGACTCCGCGACCGTTCGCTCCCCGTCAATCCGGCGCCGGTCGGTCGGCTCGGGCCGATCCCCGACTGATATAGGTTGGCCGGGCCGCGGCACAGGACAGGAGGGGCGTGAGATGAACGACGCAGCCGGGGGAGCGGGACAGGTCCTGGACGATCTGCGTCCGATCCGTGAGGACTACGCGATCGCGCCGCTCCTCGAGTCCTTCAACTGGTCGGAATGCCTCGCGTCGGTGGAGGGCGCGGACTGGTACCTGGTCGCCTTCCGATCGGTCCGGAATCGCAACGCCGACGACCGGCTCCTCTACGAGCTCGATGCGCGTGCCCACGAGGAGGCGATCTCGCACACGGGCCTCGTGCACTATTTCGGAGGAGAGCTCGACGCGGAGCGACGCTGCCTCTCCTTCTGCGTCTGGGAAGACCGGGAGCGCGCGGCCGCCGCCGCCGCCCTCCCGAGGCACCGGGACGCCATCGGAGCCGCGACCACGATGTACGACTCGTACGTGCTCGAGCGGTACCGGATCACCGCGAGTGGCGGAGAGGTCGCGATCCAGGAGATCGAACCGCCGCAGCCGTCGGAGGCGCTCGGCGACGCCTGAGCGGCTCCGGTGACCATCTCGCTGACCGGCTCGGACCTGACGATCGAAGACGTCGTCGCCGTCGCGCGCGGGATCGAGACGGTTTCGCTCGATCCCGGCGCCCGAGAGTCGATGGACCGCGCCCGCGAGGTCGTCGATCGTGCGCTCGAACGCGGCGATGACGTCTACGGCTTGACGACGGGGATCGGGTCGCTGAACCGCGTCCCCGTCTCGGGCGCTCCCGGGGAGACGCGGTCGTTCGATCGTTCCCTGATCGAACGACATCGCGTCGGGCAGCGTCCGCTCGCACCTCCCGAGGTCGTCCGGGCGATGATCGTCTGCCTCGCGAACAGCCTGGCGCGTGGGTTCGCGGGCGTGCGGCCGGTCGTGGTCGACGCGCTGCTCGCGCTCCTCGAGGGGAAGGAGCCCGACGTGCGGACCCTCGGATCGATCGGCCAGGCCGACCTGACCGCGAACGCGGACCTCGCCGCCGGGATCCTCGACGATCTCCCGCTCGTCCCGGGCGAGGGGTTGGCCCTTCTGAACCACAACGCGTTCTCGGCCGGCTGGTCGGCCCTCGCGTTGGCCGAGGTCGGCGCTCTCCTCGGCGCGATGGAGGCGTCGGCGTCCCTCGCGCTGGAGGGCTTCGCCGCGAGCCCCTCGTCGATCCATCCCGGCGTGGCCGAGGCTCGTCCCTACGAAGGTCTGACCGCCGTGCTGGGCGCGCTCCGCGAGCACCTGGAGGGAAGCGCGCTCTTCGAGCCCGGCCACGCGCGGAACCTCCAGGATCCGCTCAGCTTCCGGAACGCCGCCCACGTGCTGGGGGCGGCGATGGACGTGTTGGCGTTCGCCCGGCGTCAGGTCTCGATCGAGCTCAACGCCGCCCAGGGCAACCCGCTGGTGCTCGTCTCCGAGGACCGCGTCATCTCCGTGGCGAACTTCGAGGTCCTTCCGATGGCGTCGGCGATGGACGCGTTGCGGCTGGGGCTCGCACCGGCGCTCGCCGCCTCCGCCGAACGGTCCGGGAAGCTGCTCGAGCGTTCCTGGTCGGGATTGCCCACCGGTCTGACCCCGCAGGAGAGCGACACGGGTCTCGCGATCCTCGGCGATCGCGGCGCAGGCCATCGCCGCCGAGGCTCGTTCGCTCGCCCGGCCCGTCACGCTCGAGATCAGCTCCGCCTCGCTCGCGGGCGGGATCGAGGATCGCGCGACGATGGCGCCACTCGCGGCCAGGCGGACCTCGGAGATGGTGGGACTGGCCCAGCGGGTGACGGCCGTCGAGCTCGTGGTGGCGGCGCAGGCGGTCGAGCTGCGGGAGGGAGCCCCATCCGGTCGCGGAACGTCCCGGACCCATGCGGCCGTCCGGAAGGTGGTCCCCTTCGTCGGCGAAGGGGACCACCTCCCGGAGGACCTCGAACCGGTCGTGGAGCTGGTTCGGTCGGGCCGGCTCTCAGCCGGAGGCTGAGAGCCGGCCACGAACCCTTAGAGCATCCCGTTCGCCTGCAGGAACTCCTTGGCGACGTCCTTGGGCTCCTTCTTGTCGATGTCGACGGCCGCGTTCATCGCCTGCATCGCATCGTTCGTGAGGAGCGCGTTGACGTCGTTGATGATCCCCATGAAGTCGTCGGCCCCCAGCGCGTCCAGCTTCGTCTGGTCGATCACGAAGACGACGTTCTGGAACCCGAAGACCCCCTCGGGGTCCTCGAGGACCGTGTACTTGCCGCCCGCGAGCTGCGCGTCGGTCGAGAAGACGTTGGCCGCCTCGATGTCCCCGCTGTCGAGCGCCTGGTACTGGAGTCCGAACGCCAGCTGCTTGAACTTCGCGTCGGTGAGGCCGTAGACCTCCTGCATCCCCCGGAACCCCTGGTACCGGTCCTTGAACTCCGGGCGCGCTCCCACCGTGAAGCTGCCGAGCTTCTTGAGATCGGCGACGGTGGTGAGCCCCTCGGCGTCCGCGGTCTCCTTCGTCGTGGCGATCGCGTCCACGTCGAAGAACGGGGTCGCCTCGCTCACGGTCTGCCCGCGGCTCTCGTAGAACTCCTTCGCGAGGCTGAGGGTCTCCTCGGCCGACTTCGGGATGATGTCCTTCCCCGCACTCACGGCCACGGCGACTCCGGTGTACTCGGGGTACGCGTCGATCTCTCCGCTCACGAGCGCCTTGTCGATGATCTCGGTGCTCCCGATGTTCGACTTCAGATCGACGGTGTATCCCTTGGCTTCGAGCGCCTGGGTGTAGAGCTCCCCGAGGATGAACTCCTCGGTGAAGTCCTTCGTTCCGATCGTGACGGTCGGCTTCCCTTCTCCCGGGAGACCGCCGCCGTCCCCCCCTCCTGCCGGCGGAGTCTCATCTCCACCGCATGCGGCGGCGAGCATCGTGAGCGACATCGCGATCACGATCCCGCGTCGTACGGACATCGTCATGGCAACCTTCCTTCCTCCCGCTGGCCTCCCCGCGGGGATCTCATGCTCCTGCCTGTACTGCGGACTCGATCGCCGGCGGCCCGAGCAGGACGTCGGTCGCCGTCTCCTTTCCTCGGATCCCCTTCGGGGTGAGCGCACGCTGCAGCACCGCGAAGAGCCCTTCCGCGGCGAACGCGAGGGCCGTGATCACCATCGAACCCGCGATCACGCCCGCCAGCTTGTAGCTGGGCTGGTTGAAGATGATGTCACCGAGGCCACCACCGCCCGCGATCGCGGCGAGCGTCCCGGTCGCGATCACGTAGACCACCGCGGTGCGGATCCCCGCGAAGATCAGCGGCAGGGCGAGCGGAAGCTCGACCTTGGTGAGCACCTGGATCGGCCGCATGCCCATGCCTCGAGCCGCCTCCACCGCATCGGGGTCGACCTGGTCCACGGCGACGTAGGAGTTCGTGATCAACGGGGGAACCGCGAGGATGATCATCGCGACCATCACGTTCACGAAGCCCACCCCGAGGAAGCCGAGCCCGATCGAGATCAACGCCAGGCTCGGGAGCGCCCGGCCGATGTTCGCCGCGTTGATCGCGAGGAACGACCCCTTGTGCAGATGGCCGAGACCGACGCCGATCGGGATCGCGATCAGGAGGGCCACGCCGATCGCGGCGGCCGAGAGCTGGAGGTGTTGGACGACCTTCTCCCAGATCAGGGCCGGGTTGTCTCGGAGGAACTCGAGGGCGCCGAAGAACGTGTCCATCTCACCTCACCTCCCGTAGCGGACCCAGGGTGCCAGGGCGCGTTGCGCCAGCACGAGCAAGCCGTCGGCGACGAGCGCGAGCGTCACGGCGAGGATCCCGGCCGTCACGAACTGGGTTCGGAAGCCGCGCTGGATCCCGTCGAAGATCGGCTGGCCGATCCCTCCGGCTCCGATGTAGGCCGCGATCGTCGCGAGGCTGATCGTCGTGACGGTGGCGATCCGCAATCCGGCCATGATCGCGGGGAGCGCGAGCGGGAGCTCGACACGCCAGAGGATCTGCCGCTCCGTGAAGCCCATCCCCTCCGCGGCATCGATCGCATCACGTGGCACCTCCTGGAGCCCCGTGAGCATGTTGCGGAACAGGATCAGGAGCGTGTAGCCGACCAGCGCGATCTCGGCGCTCGTCCACGACAGCCCCGTCACCGGTACGAGCAGCTGGAACAGCGCGATGCTGGGGATCGTGTAGACGAACGCCGAGAAGGCCGTGAACGGCGTCTTCACCCAGTGGTATCGATGCGCGAGCAGCGCCGCCACGAACGCGATCGCGGACCCGATGCCGACCGCGATCACGGTGAGCTCGATGTGTTGGATCAGCCGCGGCAGGAGCTGGTCGTGGAAGTTTTCGACGACCCAGTCCATGCAGAACTGCCCGTTCTCCCGGACGCAGTCGCTCCCACGCCCGAAATCCGGGATCGTGGGTCCGTCACCGACCAGCGCGATGATGGCCCCGATCACGGAACCGCCGATCTCTCCGCCGTCGAGAGCAGCGCGGTGATCAGGTCGATCGTCACCATGCCCCGGACCATCCCCTCGTCGTCGGTCACGAGGAGCGACGGGTTGCCACTCGTGAGCATGATGGAGAGCGCGTCGCGCACCTTCGTGCCATCGGACGCGCTCGGGAGAGGGGACCGCTCGGAGTCGGACGGGGCATCCAGCAGTTCGATCTCTCGCAGCGTCCGGAGGGACAGCCGTTTCAGGCCGCGGTCCGCCCCGACGAATCGCGCCACGAAGTCGTCGGCCGGCTTCGCGAGGATGTTCTCCGGCGTGTCGTAGTGGGCGAGGAGCCCGCCCGGGCGGAGGATCGCGATCCGATCACCCATCTTGATCGCCTCGTCGATGTCGTGGGTGACGAAGATGACGGTCTTCCGGATCGTCTGATGGAGCCGCAGGAAGTCGTCCTGCAGGCGTTCCCGGGTGATCGGATCGATCGCGCCGAAGGGCTCGTCCATCAGCATCAGCGGGGGATCTGCGGCCATGGCTCGCGCCAACCCGACGCGCTGGCGTTGCCCCCCCGACAGCTTCGACGGGTACGTTCGAGCGTGCTCGTCGGGGTCCAGCCCCACGAGCTCGAGCAGCTCACGGACGCGAACCCGGATCTCCGCGTCCGGCCACCCGAGCAGCCTCGGCGTCGTCGCGATGTTGTCTTCGACGCGCATGTGCGGGAACAGCCCGACCTGCTGGATCACGTACCCGATCCCTCGACGGAGCTCGATGATGTCCATCGCCTGCACGCTGCGCCCGTCGATCGTGATGTCGCCCTTGCTGATGGGGATCAGGCGATTCACCATCTTGAGCGCCGTGGTCTTGCCGCCTCCCGAGGGGCCGATCAGCACGCAGATCTCGCCGGCGGGGATCGTGAGAGAGAGGTCTTGGATCGCCGCGACGGCTCGCCCCGGATAGTGGTGCCAGACGTGGTCGAAGACGATCTCGGCCGCCGTTGCCCTTCCGCGCCCCTCTCGCGCCATCCCGTGCTGCTATACCGATGCGTGGCGAACCCTGTCAAGCCAGGGCACAGCCCATCGCCTCGACCGTATGCTCCTGAGCCGTGGAAGGCCGCGACGCATCCGCCGAGGATCGAGACGTCCAGGAGCGAGCCCGTCGGTTCGTCGACGAGGAGCTGATCCCCTGGGAGGTCCACGCCGAGGAGCACGAGGGCAAGATCCCCGAGGACGTTCGAGAGGGTCATCGCGCGAAGGCGAAGGAGCTCGGCCTGTCCGCGATGAACATGCCGAAAGACCTCGGCGGCGGCGGGTTCACCACCTTCCAGCAGGTCCTGGTGTCCGAGCAGATCGGCCGGGTCACCAACGCGCTCGGCTGGTGCGTGCACACCCCCCCGGCGTGGGCGCCGTCCGTCTGCACGCCGGAGCAGATCGAGCGGTGGATCGCGCCGGCCGTGCGGGGCGAGCGCCACGAGTGCTACGCGATCACCGAGGAGGGCGCCGGATCCGATGTCGACGCCATCGAGGCGACCGCCCGACGGGACGGCTCCGACTACGTCCTGAACGGCACGAAGATGCACGTGACCTCGTACAACACGGCCGACTGGATCTTCTTCCAGGCGAAGCTCGCGGGCGGCGATCACGAGGGCGAGCACGCGCTCTTCTTCGTCGACAAGGACACGCCCGGCGTGCGGCTGATCCGGGAGCCGCGCTACTCACACACCTACCCCGACACCCACGCGTTGGTCGCGTTCGAAGATGCGCGGGTGCCGACCTCCCATCTCGTCGGTGCCGAGGGCGACGGGATGTCGTTCACCCACGAATGGTTCCGGTACGAGCGCTTGATGATCGCCGCTCGCTGCTGCGGTGCGATGGAACGCCTGATCGAGGAGGCCACCGCGTTCGCGAAGGAGCGCGTGCAGTTCGGCAGGCCGATCGTCGAGTTCCAGGCGATCGGTCACATGCTGGCGGACTCGCTGACGGATCTGTGGGCCTCTCGGCTGATGACCTACGACCTGGCGCGCGGGATCGATGCCGGGATCGACGTGAAGATCCAGCACGCGCAGTGCTCGATGGCCAAGCTGTTCGCCTCCGAGGCCGCCGGGAGGGTCGCCGATCGAGCGGTGCAGATCTTCGGCGGCCGCGGCTACATGCGAGAGAACGTCGCGGAGCGCTTCTACCGCGAGCTCCGCGTGGATCGGATCTGGGAGGGAACCTCCGAGATCCAGCGGAACATCGTCGCCGACCAGCTGGCCAAGCGCGGTGTGGAGAAGCTCCTCGGCTCGTCGGGGTAGGCTGGAGGAAGCGGGGGAGCCCGGCGCGACCGGGCTGAGAGGCCGGCTGGACATCGAAGATTGGCCGGCGACCCTTCGAACCTGATCCGGCTCGTACCGGCGGAGGGAGCAAGCGCGTGCCATCCGTGATCGACCCGGCACCCGACCGAGGCTCCGCCCCTGCCCTCGTGCCCCCGAGCATCGCGCCCGTCCCGGCGGAGGGGCGGACCCTTTCCGCGCTCGACGTCGGCGTCCTCTGGAACGATCTGTCGCTCGGGCTGCTGGTGCTCGTCACCGGCGCGCTGCTCGTCCCGGCGCTCGGGCTCCCGGCGGCCGTCGGCGCGATCGTCGTCGGGAGCCTGATCGGGTGCGTGCCGCTGGCCGCGGTCGCCCTCGCGGGCGCGCGGGAAGGACTCCCGGGGATGGTGCTGTTCCGGCCCGTCCTCGGGCGGACGGGCTCGTTCGTCCCTTCCGTCCTGAACGTGGCGCAGCTCCTCGGCTGGACCTCGGTCGAGTTCTGGGCGATGGGACGCCTCGCGAACACGCTGTCGATCGAGCTGTTCGGCCTCGATGCCTTCTGGCTGTGGCTCGCGCTGACGGCCGTCGCCTGCACGGCGCTCGCGATCGGCGGCCCCGTGCTCGTCGTGAAGCGCTTCCTGGAGCGGTTCGGCACGTGGGTCGTTCTCGGAAGCGGGCTCCTCCTCACGGTCGCGCTGCTCCTCTCGGGGTCGGGGGCTCGAGCGTGGTCGCGCGCGGGGGAGGGCGGTCTTCCGTTCTGGCTCGCCGTCGATCTCGTGATCGTGATGCCGGTCTCGTGGCTCCCGTTGGTGGCGGATTCGACCCGATTCGCGCGGAGTGAACGAGGTGTGTTCGCGGCCACGTTCGCGGGGTACGCCGTCGGCAACGCGTGGTTCTATGCGCTCGGGGCGCTCCTGGTTCTGAACGCGAGCGCGGACCCGAGCGCGCAGGGCATCGGGGTCGCGATCGTCGGCTTCGGCGCGGGCGTTGGCGGCGTTGCTGATCCTCGGGCTGATCGTCGGTGAGGCGCCGAACGCGTTCGCCAACATCTACTCGACCGCCGTCTCCACGCTGAACGTCGTCCCACGGGCGTCCGCCGCCGTGCTCTCCGTCGTCGTCGGCGCGTTCGCGTTCGTGCTCGCTCTCCTGTTCACGATCGACCGGTACGAGGTGTTCCTGTTCCTGATCGGTTCCGTGTTCGTCCCCCTCGGAGCAGTCTTCCTGGCGGACTACTTCGTGCGGGCGCGCGGTCGCTACGGTCCCGAGCTCGTGTTCGGCGCGGGTTCGGAGGGCTTCCGGTGGCCCGCCCTCGTGCCGTGGATCGCGGGGTTCGTCCTGTACCACTGGAGCGTCCCCACCGGGCCCGAGGGATGGGTGGAGGCCGTCCGAGGGCTGTTCACGAGCGCGGGGCTGCCGTTCCCGCTGTTGGGTTCGCGGCTCGGCGCGAGCGTGCCGAGCTTCGTCGTGGCCTTCGCGCTGTCGCTCGTCGTGCTCCCGAGGCGCGCGAAGGACCGCCGGTCGGTAACGCGGGGTCAGTCGTTCCCGTGACCCTTGTCGTGGTCCTTGTCCTTCCCATTGCCCTTGCCGTTCTCCTCGACCGGGGGCGGGCTCGGGGACTCCGCCGGAGAGGGCCGGGGGAGGAGGGACAGCTGTGCGGCCACGGCGTCGGCCGCCGCGAGGATCTCCGTGGCACGTTGCTTGTCGATCAGACCCCGGTCGAGTCGGGAAGTGACCATCGCCACCAGCTCGTTGAGATGGTTGCGCGCGCGGCCGGGCCTTCCGGTCTCCGCGTCGTGGCGGATCACGGCCACCTGGTCCTGCAGGGTCGCCGCGACGCCCGTCGGCAGGTCGTTGCCCCCGCACGAGCCCGTCAGGACCGCGAGGAGACCGAGCACGACCGTCACCCGTCTCACGGCCGGACCGACTCCTCGAGCCGGGTGAGGGCGTCGTCGAGCGGGGCCGGGAGCGACGAGCCCCCGGGGCCGCTCGTCCCGGGAGTCGCGGGCCCGGTGAACGCGGCGAGCGCGAGGACGGTGATCAGCGCGACGGCGAGGATCGCCGCCGCGACGATCAACGTCGCCTTGGACGGGCGCCGCGGCCGTGCCGGCCGCGGCGCCGGCGCCTGGACCGGCAGGCGGGCCGTCTGCTCCAGACGAGGGACGGGCACGGTCGCGGTTCCGTCCGGCTCGGGCTCCGAGGCCGGCTTCGGCTCGCGATCCGTTCGCGGGAGCGGGGTGGTCGCCGGCGCGGTGACCATGGCCGTGGTGTCGTCCGTTCGCGTGGTCTCTTCCCCGAGCAGCGCGGCGGCCATCGCCTCCGCGCTCTCGTAGCGGTCCGCCGGATCGAGGCGCATCGCGCGCTCGATCACGGCGACGATCTCCGGATCGGCGTCGGGAAGGATCGATCCGGGCGGTTCGAACGCCCCGTCGCGGATCGCGGTCGCGAGCGCGAACGGGTCATCGCCTTCGAACGGCTTCCGTCCGCAGAGCGCTTCGTAGAGGAGCACGCCCACCGCGTACAGGTCGCTCGCCGGTCCCGCCTGCTCTCCCTCGATGCGTTCGGGGGCCAGGTAGGACGGGCTCCCGAGGAGCTCCCCGGTTCCGGTCAGGGTCTCGTCGGCGTGGACCCACTTGGCGATGCCGAAGTCGGCCACCTTCCACGTCCCCACGCCGGCGTCGAGCACGTTGCCGGGCTTCACGTCCCGGTGGATGATCCCGAGCGCGTGCGCCGCCGCCAGCGCGCGCAACACCTGGAGTCCGACGTCCCGCACGCGCTCGGCCGGCAGCGGTCCGTCGGAGAGCTCGTCACGCAGCGTGCGACCCGAGAGCCGCTCCATGACGACGAACGGCCGGCCGTCCTGCTCGCCCGTGTCGAGGACCCCCACGACATGCGGGTGGCTCAGGCGGGCGGCGAGTCGCGCCTCCGCAACGACCCGCTCGCGCATGCCGTCCTGCTCGGCGAGATCCGCCCGGAGCAACTTGAGGGCGACCTCCCGATCGAGGCGGAGATCGTGGGCGGCGAAGACCTCTCCCATGCCGCCGTGACCGAGCCGTTCTCCCAGACGGTAGCGGCCGCCGACGGTCTCGATCTGCTCGGTGGGGGACATCCAGCACCACTTTCCCTCGGGAGAACCTCCCTACACATCGTCTCGGGTTGACCGCCTCCTTGAGTTCACAGAGGTGTCTCCGTGGCCGGATGCTCGTCGCCCTCGA
This sequence comes from uncultured Actinomycetota bacterium, assembly GCA_963737525.1. GTDB lineage: Bacteria > Actinomycetota > UBA4738 > UBA4738 > HRBIN12 > JAJNBA01. The sequence goes on along the minus strand of CAVTTD010000002.1, from coordinate 22,585 downwards.
GGCGGGGGCCCGGTCGAGCCACGGACGACGAGTGCCGGCGGCACGACCAGATGTCGGGCCTCGTGGCGGTCCTCGTCACGCCGCTCGAGCAGCAGTCGCACCGCCGTCACGCCCATCTCGTGTCGAGGCTGGTCGATCGTCGTGAGGTCGATGTGTCCGAGCGCTGCGAGCGCGATGTTGTCGTACCCCACGAGCGACATGTCCTCGGGCACGCGGAGTCCATGGTGAACCAGCGCGTCGAGGGCGCCGACCGCGGCGAGGTCGTTGCCGACGAAGACCGCGGTGACGCCGCGCCGGTCACGAAGGAGGCCGTCCACGCCGTCGCGTCCGCCCTCCTCGGTGAACGACCCGGTCACCACCTGAGCGGACGATCGCAATCCGTGTCGGGACATCGCGTCGAGGAAGCCGGAGCGGCGTTGCGTGGATCCGGCGCCCGTTCCGCCGTCGACGTGGGCGATCCGGCGATGCCCGAGCGAGACGAGGTGGTCGACGGCGATCCGCGCGCCCATCCGATCGTCGTTCGTGATCGAGTCGTGCGCCGCGGATCGTGAGTGCTTCGCGACCACGACGACCGGCACGGAAGCGGCCACCGCGGCGATCCGGCGAGCGGCGAGGACGGGACCGGCCATCACGATGCCGTCGGTGCGCAGCTGGAGGAGCGCGTCCAGCGCCTCGTCCTCTTCGGCCGCGGCCCGGCCTCCCGTGTTGAACAGGGCGTGGTACCCGGACCCGCGCGCCGCCGTCTGGATCCCGTCGATCACCTCGGTGAAGTACGGATTGTGCAGGTCGGAGACCATCACGCCGATCAGATAGCTGCGGCGGCGGACGAGACTCCTCGCGACCGCGTTCGGCCGGTACCCGATCTCTTCGGCGGCTCGCGTGACGGCCGCGCGCTTCTCGTCGCTCACGTTCGGCTCGTCGCGGAGCACGAGCGAGACGAGGGACTTCGAGACCCCGGCTCGGTTCGCAACGTCGACGATCGTGGGATGTCGGGGTCTCGTGCCTCGGCCGTCTCCCGCGGCCGCTCGCGGGCTCACACCCCCGGCCTCTGATGCTTCCGACCGGCTTCGTGGGCGGCCCTGGCCACGCGGACCTCATCGCGATCCGACACCTCCGGGACCCCGACGTCCCACCAGGCGTCGCCGCCCGTCCAGGCGTGCGGGTCGGTTCGGATCACGATCACGGCGGTGCGATCGGCGCGCCGCGCCGCCGCCAGCGCATCATCCAGGCCGTCGAGGTCGTCCACCGTCTCGGTCCATGCCCCCATCGCCTCCGCGTGCTTCGCGAGGTCGACGCGGACGGATCGATCGCCGCGGACGTCCTCGAGCATGTTGTTGAACGAGGCGCCTCCCATGAACACCTGGAGACGGTCGATCACCGCGTATCCCTCGTTGTCGCACAGGATCAGGATGAACTTGTGGCCGGAGAGCACCGACCCGTACACGTCGGCGCTCGACATCAGGTAGGAGCCGTCCCCGCAGAAGGACAGGACGGTCCGCTCCGGCATCGCCATGGCCGCGCCCCAGGCACCGCCGATCTCGTAGCCCATGCAGCTGAAGCCGTACTCGCAATCGAAGGTCCCGACGCCGAGGGATCGCCAGTGCTTGTTCAACTCGCCCGGGAGACCGCCCGCCGCGGCCAGCGCGTAGTCCTCGGGGCCGGAGAGCTCGTTGACCCGGCGGATGACCGCGGCATAGGAGGGGAGCCCGCTCGACGTGGGCGCCGCGACTGCCTCGTCGAGGGTTGCGTTCCAGGCCTCGTACTCGCGGGTGGCGCGCGCCGACCATCCGGCCGGCGCGCGCCACTCCGCGAGCGCGGTGTCGAGCTCCTCCAGGCCGCGGCGCGCGTCGGCGACGAGCGGCACCGCCAGATGCTTCGCGACGTCGTGACGCGCGGCGTTCAGCGCGATCAACCGCAGCCGCTCGTCGCCGAAGACGCTCCAGGAGCCCGTCGTGAAATCCTGCAGACGGGTCCCCACCGCGAGGACCACGTCGGCCTCGCCGGCCAAGGCGTTCGCGGAGGAGCTCCCGGTGACCCCGATCGGGCCGGCGAACATCGGGTGATCCCAGGGGAGCGAGGACTTGCCCGCAACCGTCTCGACGACGGGCACGCCATGGCGCTCGGCGAACGCGGCGAGCTCTGCCGTGGCGAGGGAGTAGTGCACGCCTCCCCCCGAGATGAGGAGGGGTCGCTCCGCCGCTCGGAGCGCCTGCACCGCCTCCGCCAGCTCCGACGGGTCGGGTCCGGGACGCCGGATCCGGTGCATCCGAGGCTCGAAGAACGAAGCCGGGAAGTCGAACGCCTCCGCCTGGACGTCCTGCGGGAGTCCGAGGAAGGCCGGTCCGCATTCGGCGGGGTCGAGCATCGTGGCGACGGCCTGTGGGAGGGATTGCAACAGCTGTGCCGGATGCACGATCCGGTCCCAGTAGCGGGTCAGCGGCCGGAAGGCGTCGTTCACCGTGACGGTCGGGTCTCCGAACGGCTCCACCTGCTGGAGCACCGGGTCCGGAACGCGGTTCACGAACGTGTCTCCGGAGAGCAGCAACACCGGCAGCCGGTTCGCGTGCGCGATCCCTGCCGCCGTCACCATGTTGAGCGCCCCCGGCCCGATCGAGCTCGTGGCGACCATGATCTGGCGCCGCCGCTTCGCCTTCGCGAACGCGACGGCCGCCATCGCCATCGACTGCTCGTTCTGACCGCGCCAGGTCGGGAGCCGATCCTGGACGGCCTCGAGCGCCTCGCCCAGGCACGTGACGTTGCCGTGGCCGAAGATCGCGAACACCCCCGGGAACAGGGGCGCCTCGCTCCCGTCGAGGTCGGTCCGCTGCGCGATCAGGTATCGGACGATGGCGCCCGCGGTGGTGAGGCGGATCGTGTCCATGCTGCTCCTCCTGTCGCGACGGCGGGTTTGACAGGCCGTCGAGGCGGCGCCTATCGTACGCCCTGTTTCTTGGAACGTTCCACTCGAATCACGGCGCTCAGGGTTGGAACGTTCCAGACCGAGGGGGAGGTTCGTACGCTGGTCCACGAGCGGTCGTGCTTCTGATGCGCGTCGGGGTGATCGGCGTTGGCCGCATGGGGCAGACCCATGCGGTCACGCTGGGGTCGATCGCCGACGTGGAGTCGGTCGTGCTCACCGACGTGGACGTGGATCGAGCCAAGCAGGTCGCCGCCGACGCCGGAGCGGACACCGTGGCGACGGCCGAGGACCTGCTCGCCTCGGTCGATGCTGTCGTGATCGCGGCCGCGTCGTCCGCGCACGCCGACCTGATCCATGCCTGTGCGGAGGCCGGTCTCCCCACGTTCTGTGAGAAGCCGATCACGATCGACCTCGCGACCACCGCCGCGGTCGTCGAGCACGTGCGCGCAGCCGGGATCCAGCTCCAGATGGGGTTCCAGCGTCGGTTCGACGCCGGCTTCACCAGCGCGCGCGATCTCGTCGCCGACGGGTCACTCGGCACGCTCTACGTCGTCCGGATGGCGGGCCACGACCCCGCTCCGCCCCACGAGGACTACATCCCTGCGTCGGGCGGGATCTTCCGCGACTTCAGCGTCCACGATTTCGACGCGCTCCGGTTCGTGACCGGGCAGGAGACGGTGGAGGTGTACGCCGACGGGGCGGTCCTGAACTTCCCGCAGTTCGCACGCTACGGCGACGTCGACACCGGCGTGGTCGCCCTGCGCCTGTCCGGAGGGAGCTTCGGGATCCTCTCGGTCACGCGGCACGATCCCCTCGGCTACGACATCCGGATGGAGCTCCTCGGGTCGGGGGACAGCGTCGTGGTCGGATGGGACGACCGGCTGCCGCTCCGGTCGGTCGAGCCAGGTGCCCGCCCCGCGCCGGCCGATGCGTACGCGAACTTCCGGCAGCGCTTCGCCGAGGCCTATCGTGCCGAGATGCATGCCTTCGTCGATGTGGCGGCCGGCCGGCGGTCGAGCCCGTGCACCGCCGAGGACGCCTTGGAGGCGATGCGGGTGGCCGTTGCGTGCGACCGCTCGCGCGCGGAGCACCGTCCGGTCCGTCTCGAGGAGGTCGCGTGACGGACCTGGCCGAGCGCGTGGCCGGCGCACCCATCACCTGGGGGATCTGTGAGGTGCCCGGGTGGGGCTACCAGATGCCGCCCGAGCGCGTGCTCTCCGAGATGCGATCACTCGGTCTGCGCGCGACGGAGCTCGGTCCGGAGGGGTTCCTTCCCGGCGGGTCCGAGCGAGCGCTCCTCGACGCGAACGGCCTCTCGCTCGTGGCGGGATTCGTCCCGGTGGTCCTCCACGATCCGTCGTCGCTGGAGCGTGAGCTCGCGAAGGTCGACGCCGCCGCGCGACACGATCTCCGCGCTCGGCGGCAGCGTGCTCGTGCTCGCGGCGTCGACCGGCCTGGAGGGCTACGAGGAGGCCGGGCGGCTGGACGCGGCCGGATGGGCCGCGCTCGGGCGAGGCGATCGACCGGGCGATGGCCTCGGCGGGCGAACGAGGGCTTCGCGTGGCCGTGCACCCGCACCACGGCACGGTCGTGGAGCGACCGGAGGACGTCGAGCGCCTGCTCGACGTCTCCGACGTCGGGCTGTGCCTCGACACCGGTCACGTGATGGTGGGCGGCGGCGATCCCGTCGCCCTCGCCCGCAGCGCCGGGCTCGCGCGATCGATCCACGTGCATCTGAAGGACGTGGACGCGGCGATCGCGGAGCGGGTGGCGGCGGGTGATCTCGGCTACCACGCGCGGCGTGCGCGCCGGCCTCTACCGGCCGCTGGGCGACGGCGACGTGGACGTCCGCGCGGTGCTCCGCACCGTCGAGGAGTCCGCGAGATGTGGTTTGGTACGTACTCGAACACGACGAGGTGCTCGATCACGAGCCCGAGCCGGGGTCTGGCCCGCTCCTGGACGCGAGGCGAAGCCTCGCGTTCCTGGAGCGGGCGTGGGAGGAGGTGGGCTCTTCGACGGGGAGGTAGTCCCAGGATGACCGGGCGAGTGCCCGGCGAGAAGGGGGTTGGTTCGATGGTGAAGAGATTGGCCATGCTGGTGTTCGTGTTCGCCCTCGCGGCGACGGCGTGCACCGGCGACGACAACGGCGACGGCGAACGGCGACGGGAACGGCGACGGTGGCGTCACGCAGCGTGACTTCCGGTTCGTGGTCGTCACGCACGGGCAGGCGTCGGACCCGTTCTGGTCGGTGGCGGCCAACGGGGTCGAGGCGGCGGCCGAGGACATGGGCGTCACGGTCGAGTACCAGGCGCCCGAGACGTTCGACATGGTGGCGATGAGCGACCTGATCGACGCGGCGGTGGCTTCGCAGCCCGACGGGCTGGTGGTCAGCATCCCGGACGCCGACGCGCTCGGACCGTCGATCCAGGCGGCCGTGGACGCCGGCATCCCGGTGATCTCGATGAACTCGGGCAGCGACGACTTCGCGGACCTCGGCGTGCTCGTCCACGTGGGTCAGACGGAGTTCGAGGCCGGGCTGATCGCGGGCCAGAAGTTCAAGGAGGAAGGCGTCCAGACCCCGATCTGCATCAACCAGGAGGTCGGCAACTCGGCGCTCGACGACCGGTGCGACGGCTTCTTCGAGGGACTCGGGATCGAGGGCGAGGTCATCCCCGTCGACCTGGACGACCCGGCCGGCACGACGGAGACCGTCGCCGGCGTCCTGCAACAGAACCCGGACGTCGACGGGATCCTGACGCTCGGTCCGACCGGCGCCACGCCGACGCTGGAGGCGCTCGACGAGGCGGGCATGCTCGGCGACGTCAAGTTCGCCACGTTCGACCTGTCGCCCGAGGTGCTGCAGGCGATCACGGACGGCGACATGCTGTTCGCGATCGACCAGGCGCAGTACCTGCAGGGCTACCTGCCGATCGTGTTCCTCACGAAGTACCTGGAGACCGGCGCGCTCCCGCTCGGGAGCGTCAACCGGGTCGTGCTGACGGGACCGCAGATCGTCACGGCGGACACCGCGCAGGACGTCGTCGCGTACTCGGAGGAGGGGCTCCGCTAGACGGGCACGGGGTCGGCGCTCACGCGGTGGGTCGCCGACCCGCACGCATCCGCGTCACCGAGGCCGCTCTACCGCAGGTCCGCAACGAGGCCGAGCGCGAGGGGGACCAGGGATGGCAACCACGGCAACCGAGCCCACCGCCGACACGGACGAACGCGTCCGCCGCGTCGGGGCGCTCTCCAGGCTCCTCGGCCGGCCCGAGCTCGGCGCGATCGCCGGGCTGATCGTCGTCTGGGTCTTCTTCGCGATCATCGCCGCGGACAACAACTTCGTCGGGATGGCGACGACCGCCTCGATCCTCAACCGGGCGGCGCCCCTCGGGATCCTCGCCGTGGCCGTCGCCCTGCTGATGATCGCGGGCGAGTTCGACCTGTCGATCGGCTCGATCCTCGGCTTCTCGGGGATGGCGATCATGATCGCCGTGACACCGGTGGATGCGGGCGGCCTGGGCTGGTCGTTGCTGCCCGCGGCGATCCTCGCGCTCGTGCTGGCGTTGACGACCGGCTTCATCAACGGGTGGCTCGTCGTCCTCACGAAGCTGCCGTCGTTCATCATCACGCTCGGCACGCTGTTCATCTTCCGCGGGCTGACGACCGCGATCACGCGGGCTGCGGACGAACCGGACGCAGCTCGGCAACCTCGACGAGGTGCCCGGGTTCGCCCTGTTCGAGAAGTGGTTCGGCAAGGAGTTCGAGATCATCGGCGCCCGCTTCAGCATCTCGATCCTGTGGTGGATCCTCCTCACGGCGATCGCGACGTGGATCCTCGTGCGGACGCGGTCCGGCAACTGGATCTTCGGGACGGGCGGCGCGCCCGACGCGGCCCGCGCCGTCGGCGTCCCGGTCCGTCGCGTGAAGATCGCGCTCTTCCTCACGACGGCGTTCGCGGCGTTCTTCGTCGCCCTGACGCAGGTGGTGCAGTTCACCGGCGCGGACACCCTCCGCGGGACCGGCCGGGAGTTCGAAGCGATCATCGCGGCGGTGGTCGGCGGGTGCCTGCTCACCGGCGGCTACGGCTCCGCCGTCGGCGCGGCCCTCGGCGCGCTGATCTTCGCGATGGTGCAGCAGGGGATCGTGATCACCGGGATCGACGGCGACTGGTACCAGGTCTTCATCGGCGCCGTGCTGCTCGCGGCGGTGATCTTCAACAACTTCGTCCGGAGGAAGGCGGCCAGCCGATGAGCACGAACGGCGACGCGCTGATCGAGACCAGGAAGCTCTCGAAGTACTTCGGGAGCGTGATCGCGATCAAGGACATCTCGATGCTCGTGCACCCGGGGAGGGTCACCTGCCTGCTCGGGGACAACGGCGCGGGCAAGTCGACGCTGATCAAGACGCTCTCGGGCGTGTACGAGCCGAGCGAGGGCGAGTACCTCTGCGACGGGGAGGAGATGCACCTCAAGTCCCCGCGCGACGCGCTCGCGCGCGGGATCGCCACGGTCTACCAGGACCTCGCGATGATCCCGTTGCTCTCGATCTGGCGGAACTTCTTCCTCGGCTCCGAGCCGACGAAGGGCTGGGGTCCCTTCCGCCGCTTCGACGTGAAGAAGGCGAAGGAGATCACGCGGGAGGAGCTCTCGAAGATGGGGATCGACATCCGCGATCCCGAGCAGGCGGTCGGGACCCTGTCCGGTGGCGAGCGGCAGTCGCTCGCGATCGCCCGCGCCGTGTACTTCGGCGCGCGGGTCCTGATCCTGGACGAGCCCACCGCCGCCCTCGGCGTGAAGCAGGCGGGCGTCGTCCTCCGCTACATCGTGACGGCGAAGCAACGCGGTGTGGCCGTCGTCTTCATCACCCACAACCCGCACCACGCGTACCCCGTCGGCGACCACTTCGTGATCCTCCGGCGCGGGAAGGTCTTCGGGAGCTTCCCGAAGGCCGAGCTCACGCTGGAACACCTCGTCCAGATGATGGCCGGAGGAGCCGAGCTCGAGACCCTGGCGCACGAGCTCCAACAGGTGGCGGGCGACGACGCCGAGCTCCAGAAGGCCGTCGCGGTGCTCGAGCAGGAGGTGAAGGCGGTGGCGCCCGAGCCGGTCGCCGCCGAGCCCACGGGGCAGGCGACGACCGATGGGGAGGCGGGCGCCGAGGACTGACGTGGACGCGAGCGGCCCCTTCGACCTCGTCACGATGGGCCGCGTGGGGGTCGATCTGTACCCCGAGCAGAGCGGTGTCCCGCTCGCGGAGGTGCGCACGTTCGCGAAGTCGCTCGGCGGGAGTCCCGACGAACGTCGCCGTCGGCGCCGCCCGCTACGGACACCGGGTGGCCGTGATCACGAAGGTCGGCGCCGACGGCTTCGGCGACTACGTCCACGCGGCGCTCCGCGGCTTCGGCGTCGACGACCGGTTCGTCGGCACGGATCCGGAGCTGCGGACGCCGATCGTGTTCTGCGAGCTCCTGCCGCCGGAGTCCCCGACGATCCTGTTCTACCGGCAGCCGAGCGCCCCGGACATGCAGGTCTCGGCCGGCGAGCTCGACCTCGGCGCGATCCGGGACGCACGGATCTTCTGGACGACGGGGACCGGGCTGTCGGCGGAGCCGAGCCGGACGGCCACCCTGGCCGCGCTCGAGGCGCGCGACCGGGAAGCGATCACCGTGCACGACCTCGACTACCGGCCGATGTTCTGGTCGACGCCCGGACGAAGCGCGCGCGCAGCAGCTCCGCGCCCTGGCGCTCGCGACGGTCGCCGTCGGCAACGTCGAGGAGTGCGCCGTCGCGGTGGGGGACGGGTCGCCCGAGGACCTCGCGCAGCGGCTGCTCGACCTCGGTCTCGACCTCGCGATCGTGAAGCTCGGGGGAGACGGCGTCCTGGCGGCGTGGGGGGACGGTGCCGAGCGGTTCCCGCCGGTGCCGGTCCGCGTCGTGAACGGTCTCGGCGCCGGCGACGCGTTCGGGGCCGGCGTCTGCCACGGCCTGCTGGAAGGGTGGGACGTGCCCAGGACGATCCGGTTCGCGAACGCCGCCGGTGCGTACGTGACGACCCAGCTCGCCTGCGCGGACGCGATGCCCGACGAGGCGCAGGTGGAGGCGTTGCTCGTCGATGCGTGAGCCCGGCTCAGCCTCCGCGTGCCCAGGCCGCGACCGCGCGGAGCTCTCCCGGGTGCAGGTGGACGAGGACGTGCGACGGCGGGTGGCCGAGCACGTACGTCATCACGGCCTCGGCGAACCGCTCCGACGGGATCCGCGTCCCATGGCGCGCCGTCCCGCCACGGGGTCCCGTGCGGGAGGCCCGCCGCCGCCGTGAATCGGCGCTGGAACGCGGGGCTCGGCGCGCATCGGCGCTCGGCGTGGTGCGCGAACTCGTGGAGGAGCGTCGCCTCGAGGTTCGGGGCGGTCCCCGGCGCCCGGACGAGCACCAGGTCGCGGTCGGGTTCGTAGCGGGCCCGGTCCGGCAGCTCCCACGCGACGCCGACCGTGAGGCCGTCCAACCGGCCCGCGCACGCGGGGACCGCGTCGGCGAACCGCTGCCACGCCTTCGACGCCACGGCCCGGAGGTCGTCCGGCGTGCCGTCCGTGAACCGGAGACCCGATCCGGAGGTCGCGGCGGCGACGGCCACGACCACCGCGACGGCGCCGATCACGATCGCGCCCACGACTCCAGCCCTGCGCACGACCCGAACGCTACTCGCGGAGGCGTCGATGGGTACTGACCTCTTCCGTCCGGCGGGGAGCGCCGCGGCGGACGGCGAGCCGGTGCACCTCACGCCCGCCGACGCGGGCTGGTCCTTCAGCGGCCTCCGCGTCCTGTCGCTCGCGCCGGGAGAGCGCCGGGTGGTGCGGCTCGACGGCATCGAGGCGTGCGCGCTCCCGCTCTCGGGTTCGTGCACCGTCGAGGTGGGCGGCACGACCTTCGAGCTCGAGGGCCGGCCCGACGTGTTCTCGCGCGTGTCCGACTTCGCGTACCTGCCCGCGGGCGCCGAGGTCGCGATCGCCAGCACGGCGGGCTGCGAGCTCGCCCTCCCGAACGCGCCCGCCACGCGAGCGCTCGAACCCGCGTACGTGCCCGCGAGCGCCGTCGCCGTCGAGGTCCGCGGCGGCGGGCCCGCGACGCGGCAGATCAACAACTTCCTCGCCGCCGACGCGTTCGAGGCCGAACGGTTGATCGCCGTCGAGGTCCTCACGCCGGACGGGAACTGGTCGTCCTTCCCGCCGCACAAGCACGACGAGCACACCGACGACGAGATCCCGCTCGAGGAGATCTACTACTTCCGGATCCGGGGCGAGCACGGATTCGGCCTGCACCGCACGTACACCACGGACGGCGAGATCGACGAGACGGTCACGGTCCGCGACGGCGACGTGTTCCTGATCCCGCGCGGCTACCACGGACCGTGCGTCGCGGCGCCAGGACATACGATGTACTACCTGAACGTGATGGCCGGCCCGGCCGAGCGTGCATGGCGGGTCTGTCTCGACCCGGCACACGAGCGGCTCGGCGAGCTCCTGGGCTCGCTGGCGCCGGACCCCAGGTGCCCCCTGGTCACGGCCGAGGGGCCGCGGGAGGTCGAGAGGAGCTGACGATGGAACGCATCAGCCACTGGATCGGCGGGAAGGTCGTCCCCGGGGAGTCCGGTCGCACCGGCCCCGTCTACGACCCGGCGACCGGAGAGCAGACGCACGAGGTCGACTTCGCGACCACGGAGGAGGTCGGCCAGGCGGTCGCCGCCGCGGCCGAGGCGTTCCCCGCATGGCGCGCGACGTCCCTGTCGAAGCGGTCCGACGTGATGTTCCAGATCCGCGAGCTGCTCGAGGACCGGAAGGCCACGGTCGCCGCGGCGATCACGGCGCAGCACGGCAAGGTGCTCTCCGACGCGATGGGCGAGGTGCAGCGCGGCCTCGAGAACGTGGAGTTCGCCTGCGGGATCCCGAGCCTGATGAAGGGCGGGTTCACCGAGCAGGCGTCCACCGGGGTCGACGTCTACTCGATCCGCCAGCCGCTCGGCGTCGTGGCGGGCATCACCCCGTTCAACTTCCCGGCGATGGTGCCGCTGTGGATGCTCACGAACGCGATCGCGTGCGGCAACACGTTCGTGCTGAAGCCCTCGGAGAAGGATCCGGGCGCGTCGCTCGTGCTCGCCGAGCTCCTGCGGGACGCCGGCGTGCCCGACGGCGTCTTCAACGTCGTCCACGGCGACAAGGTCGCCGTCGACGCCGTCCTGGACCATCCCGACATCCAGGCCGTGTCGTTCGTCGGCTCGACCCCGATCGCGAAGTACATCTACGAGCACGGGACGAAGGCCGGCAAGCGCGTCCAGGCGCTCGGCGGCGCGAAGAACCACATGATCGTGCTGCCCGACGCCGACCTCGACATGGCCGCCGACGCCGCCGTCTCCGCCGGCTACGGCAGCGCCGGCGAGCGCTGCATGGCGATCTCCGCGATCGTCGCCGTCGGCGGGATCGCCGACGACCTCGTCGCGAAGATCGCCGACCGCCTGCCGAAGGTGAAGGTCGGGCCGGGCACCGATCCCGAAGCCGAGATGGGCCCGCTCGTCACCCGCGAGCACCGCGACAAGGTGGCGGGCTACCTCGACTCGAGCGCCGAGCAAGGCGCCACGGTCGTCCGCGACGGGCGTGAGGACGCGGTCTACGGCGGCGACGGCTTCTTCCTCGGCGTGTCCCTGATCGACCACGTCACCGAGGAGATGGACGCCTACAAGGACGAGATCTTCGGTCCCGTCCTCTCGGTCGTCCGCGTGGATACCTACGACGAGGCGCTGAAGATGGTCAACGACAACCCGTACGGGAACGGCGTCGCGATCTTCACGCGCGACGGCGGCGCGGTCCGCCAGTTCCAGTTCGACGTGAACGTCGGGATGGTCGGCGTGAACGTCCCGATCCCGGTGCCGGTCGCGTACTACTCCTTCGGCGGGTGGAAGAACTCGTTGTTCGGCGACAACCACATGTACGGGCCCGAGGGGATCCAGTTCTACACGCGCGGCAAGGTCGTCACGGCGCGGTGGCCCGACCCGGCTACTTCCGCCGTCGACCTCGGGTTCCCGAGGACTCGCTGACCGCGAAGAACCGCCGATCAGCTGAGCTCATCGACGGGGAACGGGTGGCTCGCGAAGAACGACAGCGTCTCAGCCGTCGTATCCGACCCGGGGCCCGGGGGCCAATCGTGTTCACCTCCCTCGACCTCCTGGAGCACGACGTCGCCTCCCGCACGGCAGTTCCGGTACGCCGTCGTCTGCACCACGGATCCCGATTCCACGGCCGGGTCGATGAGCCGGCATCCGTTCCGTTTCGCCCACGACTCGACCCAGGACCTGACCGACGTCCCGTTGACGGGAGCGAACATCCGAGCCTGCGCCCGGTTCCCACCGAAGCCGCGGACCATCTCACGGATGTCCGCAGCCGATGCGACATCTTCCTCGGAGAATGGAACCGTGTCGTCGAAGGTTCCGTGGATGACGATGATCGGCATCGGGCGCCCACGGCAGTCTGGCAACAGGTGGACGCCGGACACGGAAGCGACGGCGGCGACCCGATCGCTCAGCGCACACCCGAGCGTGGCCGCGAACATGCCTCCGTTGGACCATCCCGATGCGAAGATCCTGCTGCGGTCGACGCACAGCTCGGCCTCGACACGATCCAGGATCTTCGCCGTGAATCCGACGTCGTCGGCGAGCGATGGATCGTCGACCGTCTCGATGTTGAAGTAGGGGGGAGTCGTCCCGTCGACGTTGGATCCGCGTGGAAAGACGCCGATGAAGCCGTCGGCGGCGGCACGGGCCGCCAGGCCGGAGCGGCTCGCATGGGCCGCGCTCGAATCGGTGAAGCCGTGGAAGCTCAAGACGACCGGCATCGCCACGCCTCGTTCCGTCTCCGGAACGACGATGTCGTACGTGCGCTTGATCCCGTCGTATCGGAACGACACGGTCCGCGATCCGGGAGACGCGCGTTCGCCGCATCCGGCACTCTCGACGCCGGGGCCGATCGCCGTTGGGGTCAACGGTGCGAGGGTCGGCGTCGCCGGATCGGTCGACCAGCCGGGCTGCCCTGGGTCGGTGATCCACCGGGATCTCCGGTGGTCGGGCTGCACGCGCCGGCGATCACGACGGCGAACAGGACGGCGAGGCGATACCGACGGGCTCCTTGCATCGGCGGATCGTAGGCTCTGCAGTGGCCGCGTCCTACATGGCTAGCACCCCAAGGTGAACGGCCCATCGATCGTTCGGTACCGTGATGGACGATCCGACGAACGAGTATGGAGGTTCAGGTGGCGGATGTTCAGGAGCTGCTGAAGCGCGAGGAGGCGGCCTGGGCCGAGTTCGTGGCCGAGGTCGGCAGGGTGCCCGAGCATCGACGCGGCGACGACGGCGTGGTCCCCGGCTGGTCCGTGAACGACCTCGTGTTCCACAACGGGAAGTGGGCGGGTGTCGCCGCGGAGAAGCTGTTGCGGATCCGCGACTTCGGGAGCGCCGGCGAGGAGGATCCCGACGAGGTCTGGCAGGGCAAGAACGCGCTCTGGGCCGCGGAGTCGAAGTCGATGCTGTACCAGGAGGCGATGTCCCGCGCCCTCGCCGATCGGGAGGCCGCGCGGGAGGCGTTGACCGCGCTCCCCGAGGTCACCGACGAGGCGGCGTCGTGGTTCAAGGAAGAGACGTTCGACCACTACCAGGAGCACACGGAGGAGGTCAGCCGCTTCGCCGACAGCCTGGGCGTTCCGGAGAAGTAACCCTCGGTCGACACGCGGTACGGTCGGCCGATGAGCGACGAGGTCCGGATCAGACAGGTAGTGCCCGACGACCTCCCGATCTTCTTCGAGTACGAGGCCGATCCGGAGGCAGCGATGATGGCCTCGTTCCCGTCACGCGACCGAGCTTCGTTCGACGAGCACTGGGCGAAGATCATGCGCGACGAACGGAACATCGTCCGCGCGGTCGAGGCGAACGGCGTCGTCGTGGGCAATATCGGTAGCTGGCAGCAGGAGGGCGAGCGCTACGTCGGCTACTGGATCGGACGTGAGCACTGGGGTCGGGGTCTGGCGACGGCCGCCCTCACGGCCCTCGTCGCGGAGCTCACCGACCGACCGCTGTTCGCGCACGTCGTCGACACGAACGTGGCCTCGATCCGCGTGCTCGAGAAGTGCGGCTTCCACCGGATCGGCGAGCCGACGGTCGAGGCCGACGGGGTCGTCGAGCTCCTCTATCGGCTGGACGAGGCTGGCTAGAAGAGCGCCCGGCGGAGAGCAGGCGGCGGTACTCCTGAGTGGCGTCCGCTGGAACGATAGCTGCGACGGCGGTCCCGGCCGCGACCGGCTCTTCGTTGCGAGCCCTGATCGATCAGGGGTCGTAGCGCATGAACCAGAGGTGCGGGCCGCCGCCGGGCGCGTCGCCGTCCGCGATCGTCCGGAAGCCGCGCCGCTCGTAGTACGCCACGTTCCCGGGCCGGCCGTCTCGAGGAACGCCGGCACGCCGTCGCGATCGGCGAAGTCCAGTCCGTGGCGGATCAGCGCGGCTCCGAGGCCGGTCCCTCGATGCTCCGATATCCACGGCGAGGTGATCGAGGTACCAGAACGGCTCGCGCGGGAAGTTGTCGGCGATCCACTCCCACATCTCCTCGTGGCGCGCCTCGGCCGCGGCGAGCGTCGAGCGCATCGACCGGTCGATGTCCATCATCACCTGGTCGCTCCCGGGCGGGATCCATGCCGCGACGCCGATCCCGGACCGACCTCCCAGAGCCAGCCGAGGCCCGCGATCTGCTCGTCGAACGCGCGGAAGAACTCCGTGATCAGGTCGGTGCGGTCCTCGCCGAACGGCCAGACGAGCATCGGATCGTCGGTGAACGCGCGCCCGAGGAGCGCGGCGAGATCGGGAACGCGGTCGGCTGATGCCTGCACGACGGGCTCGGACATCGGCGGAGCCTACCGTCTGCCGCCCCGGGTCCTCCGTCGCCTATCCTTGCGCTCCCGGCTACGGAGGACGCACCGATGCTCGAGCAGGAGACGATCAGGGAACGCGAAGGGCGATGGAAGCCCCGCCCCACGTTGAGCGGCAGCGACTACACGGATCCCGCGGTCTGGGAGGAAGAGCGCGAACGGATCTGGTTCGGCGACTGGGTCTGCCTGGGTCGGGCCGAGGAGGTCGCCAACCCCGGTGACTACCTCGTCCGAGAGCTCGCGGGCGAGTCGATCTTCGTCACGCGGAACGCGGAGGGCGAGCTCCACGGCTTCTACAACGTCTGCTCGCATCGCGGGACGAAGTTCCTCGACGACGAGCCCGCCGCGGCAACGTCCGCAAGGCGTTCGTCTGCCCCTACCACTCCTGGACCTACGACCTGAACGGGTGCCTGATCGGCACGCCGAACGTCAGGGAGGACGAGCACTTCGACCGCGGGCAGTTCCCGCTCCACGGGTTCCCGGTCGACACGTACGCCGGGTTCCTGTTCGTGAACCTCGCCCGCGAGCCGCGGCCGCTCCTCGAGTCGCTGAACGACGGCGTCGAGAGCGTCACCGCGTTCGACCGGTTCGGGATGGAAGACCTCCGGGTCGGCGTGCGGATCGTCTACGAGGTGAAGGCCAACTGGAAGATCGTGGTGGAGAACTACAACGAGTGCCTCCACTGCCCGGTCGTCCATCCCGAGCTCGTGCAGGTGATCCCGCTGTTCCGGTTCGGCGAGGTGTGGGACGGCGAGACCCGCGACGGCGGCAACGAGATGGTCGACGGCGCCCGGTCATTCACGATGACCGGCCGCTCCGAGCTGCCCGCCCTCCCCGGCATGCTCGACGAGGACATGACCCGCTACTACGGCGCGTACCAGTTCCCGAACCTGCTGCTGAACATCCACCCGGACTGCGTCATGTACTACGTCGGCTATCCGACGGGGCCGGGGCACACCACGGTCGTGTCGGAGTACCTGTTCCGGCCGGAGACGATCGCCGACCCCGCGGTGTTCAAGCCGGAGCCCGTCGTGGAGCTCTGGGACCTGATCTCGAAGCAGGACTGGGAGGTGTGCGAGCGCGCGCAGATCGGCGTGGGCTCGCGCGCGTTCACGACCGGCGTGTACCCGCGCCAGGACCGCTACCTGTTCGCGTTCAACGAGAGCTACCGGGTGAAGATGGGCCGCGAGAAGCTCGGCCGGGGACCGATCGACTGATGGCGATCAAGCGGATGAACCACGCCGTCCTGTACGTGCGGGACGCGGAGAAGACCTACGAGTTCTACCGCGACGTGTTCGGGTTCCGGGTCGTGATGGAGATGCCGGGGGCGAAGTTCCTCCAGGCGCCCGACTCCGACAACGACCACGACCTCGGCCTCTTCTCGATCGGCGACGGCGCCGGGCCGTCGCAGGCCGGGCGCGCGACCGTCGGGCTCTACCACATCGCCTGGGAGGTCCAGACGCTCGGCGACCTCCGGGAGATCGCGGCGAAGCTGCAGGAAGCCGGCGCGCTCACCGGCGCCACCGACCACAGCACGACCAAGGCGCTCTACGGCCGAGATCCCGACGGCCTGGAGTTCGAGGTGTGCTGGATCGTCCCGAAGGAGCTGCAGACGCCGGAGATCGAGGACGGTCGCGCGCGGATGCGGCGCGCTCGACATCGACGCCGAGATCGAGCGGTTCGGTCTGGAGACCGTCGGCGGCGTCTGAGGCTCAGGCGGCGCCGAGCAGCCCGCGCTTCGCACGGACACGGCGGTCGATCGGGCCGACGATCAGGTACTCGACGGCCACGCCGATCACGGCGATCACGGCGACCACGGCGAGGATCGCGGCCACGTCCTGCGAGCTGTCCAAGAGATGGCCCAGCCCGCTCGCGCCGACCGCGGGAACGATCAGCTCGCCCGCCATCAGCGCCTTCCACGCGAAACCCCACGCCTGCTGGATCCCCGTCATGTACGCGGGAAGCGCCGCCGGGAACACGATCTCCCGCTGGAGAGACCAACCGCTCGCGCCGAGGGTCCGCCCGGCGCGCACGTACAACGGCGGCACCTGTCGGATCCCCTGCAGCGTCGCGAGCGTGACCGAGGGGAACGAACCCGCGATCGCGACGAAGACGACGGCGCGCTCGGTGACCCCGAACCAGATCACGGCGAGGGGGACCCACGCGACGAACGGGATGATCTGGAGCGCGACGACGAGGGGACGGACGCTCCTGCGCGCGAGCTCGAACGCCGCCAGCAGCAAGCCCAGGCCCGTCCCGATCACGAGCGCCGCGGCGAACGAGAACGCGAGGCGGATCAGGCTCTTCGACCGTGGCCTCGGGGATCGAGCCGTCCGCGATCCCGTCACGCAGGGCCGCCCAGGTGTCCGCCGGCGACGGGATCGCCGACGTGTCCGTGGCCGCCGCGACGACCGCCCAGACGACCAGGAGCACCGCGACGCCGAGGAGCGGCGGCCCCAGCTCGCTCGCCCACCGCTTCACGACGAGCCCGTCCTCGAGCTGGCCGATCAGGAGGTCGTGGATCTCGGACACCACGCGCGCGACCAGCACGTCGTCGAGCTTCCGGGGACGGTGCGCGTCGATCCGGAACTCCTCGAGGAGCCGTCCGGGCGCCGCCGACATCACGAGCACGCGGTCGGCCAGGAGCACCGCCTCGCGGACGTTGTGGGTGGCGAACAGGAACGTCGTGCGGCCGGCGCGCTCGACGCGCTCGCGCTGCACGATGTCCTGAAGCCGCTCGCGGGCGAGCGCGTCGAGCGCGCCGAACGGTTCGTCCCCCAGCAGGATCGGCGGGTCGCACGCGAGCGCGCGCGCCAGGGCCGCCCGCTGCCGCATCCCGGCCGACAGCTCGTGCGGCTGCCGGTCGGCCGACCGATCGACCTCCACCCGGGCCAGCCACGTCGCCGCTCGCTCCTCACGCTCGTCCGGCGGGGACGTCCGCCAGCCGGAGCGCGAGATCCATGTTCCCCCGCACCGAGAGCCACGGGAACAGCGCCGGCTCCTGGAAGAGCACGGCGCGGTCGGGGCCCGGACCGGTCACCGGGCGGCCGTCGACGAGCACCTCCCCGTGGGTCGGGCGTTCCAGCCCCGCGATCACCGCGAGCGTCGAGGTCTTCCCGCAACCGCTCGGCCCGATCAGGCAGACGAACTCGCCGCGCTCGACGTCGAACGTGAGGTGCTCGAACGCGGGCATCTGCTCGCCGGACGGGCGCGTCCGCGTCATCCCGAGGTCGCGGACCGAGATGATCGTCGGAGGCCGGGGATCCGGCGGGGTGGTCCCGGGTCTGCGTCGCGGCTCGGCTCATCGGAGTCGGAACTTCTCCGCCATCTCGATCTGCACGACCTTGCCGTCCTGCACGACGAGGACGACCGTCCCGTACTTGATCTTGCGCAGGATCCCGGCCACGTTCGCGAGGACCCGCCGCTCCTCGTCCGTCAGCTCCTCGCCGTCGATCGGCTCGTCGTGGGTCGAGGCTGGTGTCGTCTCGTCGTCGGTCACGGCTCGCATCCTAGAAGCGTCGAGGCCGCAGCGCGTTTCGCGCCACGGCCTCCGGTCGTCCGGTCAGCTGCTCGGGCCGAGACTAGCCGACGCCTCTCGGCACCGGTCAAACGTCTCGCCGCTCGCACGGGTTGTGACGGAAACGTGACGGTCGTGCTCATCGACGGCCGGGTGTTTGACACCACCCCTGTCGGGGCGGTATCCATGCAGGGCACGTACCGCCCGCGACGCGGGCGATGTCCTTTCGGTTGACCGGACCACCGGAGACCGACCCACAGGAAGCCGGTGGGCGTCTCACGTCCCGGTCCGATCGAAAGGAGCCACGATGTTCCTCCGTTCCAAGCCCCTCCGACTGGCCGTGCTCGGTCTCGTTCCGGTCCTCGCGCTGTCCGCGTGCGGCTCGAGCCCTGCCGGCGCCGCGGCCGACTGCACCGGCCTGCCGGACACCCCCGTCATCAGCTTCGCGGCGTACAGCACGCCGCGCGAGGTCTACGGCAAGATCATCCCGGCCTTCCGCGAGCAGTGGAAGGAAGACCACGACGGCCAGGACGTGATCTTCCAGGAGTCCTACGGCGCGTCCACGTCGCAGGCCGCGAACGTGATCGCCGGCTACCAGGCCGACATCGTCGCGCTCTCGCTCGGTCCGGACGTCGATCAGATCGCCGACGCCGGACTGATCACGCACGACTGGACCGACGCGCCCGACGGCGGCATGGTCTCGACCTCGGTCGTCGTCTTCGACGTCCGTCCCGGCAACCCGACGGGGATCGCGGACTGGGACGACCTCGCCGACGCCCGGCGTCGAGGTACTCACCCCCGACCCCGCTTCGAGCGGCGGCGCGCGGTGGAACCTCGTGTCCGCCTGGGGATCCGCCCTCCGCGGCCACGCGGGCGTGACCGAGGACGATGAGGCCGGCGCCACCGCGCTGCTGCAAGGCCTGATCGGGAACGTGGTCGCCTTCGACAAGAGCGCCCGCGACTCGATCAAGAACTTCGAGTCCGGCAACGGCGACGTCGCGATCACGTACGAGAACGAGGTGCTCACGGCCCAGGACGCCGGTCTCGAGGACGAGGCCGTCTACCCGCCGTCGAGCGTGCTGATCGAGAACCCGGTCGCGATCGTGGACCAGAACGTGGACGCGCACTGCGTCCGCGAGGTCGCCGAGGCGTTCGTCGACTTCCTCCACACGCCCGAGGCGAAGGAGATGTACACCGACGTCGGGTTCCTCCGGTCGACGGACGCCGCCGAGGCCCAGGCGGGCGGCGACGGGTTCCCGAAGATCGAGGACCTCTTCACGGTCGAGGACATCGGGGGCTGGGACGCCCTGACCGAGAAGCTCTTCGGCGACGCCGGCATCGTCACCCAGGCGCAGGCGGGCGGCTACTGATGAGCGGCGCCGCGCAGGCTCGTTCGGCACTCGCAGCGCGACGGTGCGGTCCCGCGACCGCACCGTCGCCGCGCTGCGGCACCTGGGCCTGCGCGGCGCCGCGTTCGTCTACCTGGGCGCGTTCGTCGTGATCCCCGTGGCCGCCGTCGTGACCCGCGGGTTCAGCGGCGGCTTGGCCTCGTTGCAGGCAGCCCTCGCGATCCCGCACGCCTGGCACGCGATCTGGCTCACGCTGATCACCTCGGGGCTCGCCTCGATCCTGAACGCGGTGATGGGCGTGGCGCTCGCCTGGGTGCTCGTCCGCTTCCGCTTCCCCGGCCGCCACACGCTGTCCTCGCTCGTCGACCTCCCGCTCGCGATCCCCACCCTCGTCACGGGGTTGATGATCGCCACGCTCTACGGCCCGAACGGCGCGATCGGCAAGGCGCTCGACTCGATCGGGCTGCAAGTGATCTTCACGCCGGTGGGGATCCTGCTGGTCCTGTGCGTCGTCACGCTCCCGCTCGTCGTCCGCAACGTCCAGCCGGTCCTCCAGGAGCTCGATCCCGCGGAGGAGGAGGCGGCGGCGACGCTCGGCGCGGGCGGATGGACCACGTTCCGGCGCGTCGTCTTCCCCGCGATCCGGCCCGCCGTGGTCGGCGGGACGCTGCTGACGTTCGCCCGGTGCATCGGCGAGTTCGGCAGCGTCGTCCTCGTCTCGGGGAACCGCCCGGGCGAGACCCTGACCGCGCCCGTCTTCATCTTCCAGCTCACCGGTCAGTTCCGGCCGGAGGAGGCCGCCGCGGTGGCCACCCTGATGTTCGGCATCTCGTTCGTGCTCGTCCTGATCACGGCGCGGCTGCTCAAGCGGAGGGAGGCGGCATGAGCGTCGAGGCTCCCGTCGCCCCGCTCCCCGCCGTCGACCGCGAGCGGCGGAGCCGTCGCTCGCTCCTCCGCGCCGGCCTCGCCATCGCCTGCATCGCCTACGTGACCGTGCTCCTGCTCCTGCCGCTGATCGGGATCGTGATCACGGCCCTCGATCCGGGCTTCTCGATCGTGACCGACACGTTCTCGCGCCCCGAGGTGCTGCACGCGTTCTGGCTCACGTTCGTGATCACCGTGATCACGGTGGCGGTCACGACGTTCTTCGGCCTGTGCGTCGCGTGGGTGCTGGTCCGCCAGCGGTTCCGCGGCCGCGCCCTGATGAACGCGCTCGTCGACCTGCCGTTCGCGCTCTCGCCGGTCACGGTCGGTCTCGCGTGCGTGCTCCTGTTCGGCACCGGCGGATGGTTCGCCGACTTCTTCGCGGCGCGCGGGATCCAGGTGATCTTCGCGCTGCCCTCGATGGTCCTCGTCACGATCTTCATCTGCATCCCGTTCACGATCCGCGAGCTCGTGCCGGTGCTCGAGGAGATCGGGCTCGAGGAGGAGGACGCGGCGCGCACGCTCGGCGCCTCGATCTGGCAGACGTTCCGCCGCGTGACGTTCCCGAACATCCGGTGGGCGCTCGGCTACGGCATCGCGCTCACCGTGGCGCGCGCGATCGGGGAGATCGGCGCCGTGCTGATCGTGAGCGGGCTGATCCAGGGCAAGACCGAGACGGCGACGATCTACATCTTCAACGCCCTCGAGGAACGGCAGGACGCGCAGGCCTACGTCGTCGCGCTCGCGCTCGCGGCGATCTCCGTGGTCCTGCTCGTCGTGATCGAAGGGTTCCGCAGGCGCACCGAACGAGGCCGGGTAACGGCAGGAGGCACCGACGTATGAGCACGCCGATCGTGGTGGAGAACCTGACGAAGCGCTTCGGGGACTTCGAGGCGGTGACCGACGTGTCGTTCACGGCGCGGGCCGGCTCGATCACGGCGCTGCTCGGGCCGTCCGGGTCCGGCAAGAGCACCGTGCTCCGGGTGATCGCGGGACTGGAGCGGCCGACCGCCGGGCGGATCCTCGTGGGCGAGGAGGAGGTCACGGCCAAGAGCGTGCAGGAGCGCGAGGTCGGCTTCGTGTTCCAGCACTACGCGCTGTTCCGCCACATGACCGTGACCGAGAACGTCGCGTTCGGGCTCAAGGTGCGGAAGGAGCCGCAGGACGGGCGTGACGCGCGCGTGAAGGAGCTCCTCGACCTCGTCCAGATGTCGCGGTTCGCCGACCGCTACCCCGAGCAGCTCTCGGGCGGGCAGCGGCAGCGGGTCGCGTTGGCGCGCGCGTTGGCGCCGAGGCCCGAGGTGCTCCTGCTCGACGAGCCGTTCGGCGCCCTCGACGCCAAGGTCCGCCAGGACCTCCGGCGCTGGCTCGACGAGCTCCACCGCGAGCTCGGCGTCACGAGCCTGCTCGTCACCCACGACCAGGAGGAGGCGCTCGAGCTCGCGAACCAGGTCGTCGTGATGCACGAGGGCCGCGTGGAGCAGGCGGGCTCGCCGGCCGAGGTCTACGAGGACCCGGCCACGGCGTTCGTCGCCGGCTTCGTCGGTGCGGCGAACGTGCTCCACGGCCGCGTGATCGACGGCCACGTGCACCTCGGCACGTTCCGCGTGCCGGGAGCCGGTCACCTCGAGGACGGCGCCGAGGCGGCCGCCTACGTCCGCCCCCACGACGTCCGCGTCTCCACCGAGGAGACCGGTGTCCGCGGCACGATCGAGCGGATGGCGACCCTCGGCTGGCTCGCGCGACTCTCGATCCGGCTCCCCGGCGGCGAGACGCTCGTCGCGCACGTCCCGAACGAGGAGCTCGGCACGGTGCAGGAGGGCGACGAGATCTGGGTCGACCTCCGGAGCCCGAAGGCGTTCGGACTCGAGTCGAGCGAGCCGGTCGACGTCGCGTCCGCACTCCCCGCATCGGTCGAGGGTC
>CAVTTD010000001.1:0-60523 GCA_963737525.1 uncultured Actinomycetota bacterium | reverse complement strand
CGCTGCGGATGGCGTTGAGGGGTGGTCCCTCGGGCGATGAGCGGGGCAACGGCGGCGTCGCCGAGTGGGTGGCGATGCCGCGTCTCGCTGTAGCGCCGGATGAGCACGTCGTCGCTAGCCTCGAGGAAGACGACCCGGGGCCGGATGCCACGACCCGCGAGCGCGCGCATCGCGGCCAGCGCCATGGTCGGGTTGCCGGCACGCACGTCGACCACGATCGCGATGCGGGCGAACCGCTCACGGTCAGAGGAGACGATGCCGATGATCGACGCGTTCCGGATGGCCGATCAGGTCCTGTACCAAGGAGTAGACGGGATCATGTCGCTGATCACCACTCCGGGACTGATCAATCTCGACTTCGCGGACGTCAAGTCGATCATGGCTGGCGCGGGGTCCGCCCTGATGGGCATCGGACTCGGGTCGGGTCCGGATCGCGCCACGGAGGCCGCGAAGGCAGCCATCAGCTCGCCGCTGCTCGAGTCGTCGATCGACGGCGCGAAGGGCGTGCTGCTGTCGATCGCCGGCCCGACCGACCTGACCCTGCACGAGGTGAACGCCGCGGCGGATGCGATCACGCGTGTCGCGCATCCCGACGCGAACATCATCTTCGGCGCGGTCGTCGACGATGCCTTGGGCGAGGAGGTTCGGGTCACGGTCGTGGCCGCGGGCTTCGACAAGGTGACGGCCGTGTCGGACAGCCGCTTCGAGAGCCGGCTTTCCCGGCTCCTCGAGGAACCGACCGACGAAGGAACCGAGCGCGGGGAACCGCTCCCGTCGATCCTGGCCGAGGACGACGAGGACCGGGTCTTCACGAACGGCGAGCAGGCACCACCGCTCACCTTCGACGCCGAGGAGGACCTGGACATCCCGGACTTCCTCAAGAGCTGAACACCGCCCCCGCGCGGCCCTTGCATCCGGGCGGGGAGGTCCGAGCGAGGAGGCGCCCTTCCCCCGCCTCCTCCCGGAAGGACCTCCCCGCCCTTTCCGTTCCGAGAGGGTCTCGTGGCTTCGTCCGCGACCCGACGGGCGAGACGATCACGGCCGGGTCACCCGTGTGAGCCGGTATGAGGAAGAGGAGGCACGGTGCCGGCCGATCGCGACGCCGTCCATCGGAACATCGCGGAGGTGCGATCTCGCATCGCCGCCGCCGCGGTGCGAGCGGGACGGAACCCCGAGGATGTCTCCCTCGTCGCGGTCACGAAGACCGTCGGCACCGAGCAGATCCGCTGGGCCACCGAGTCGGGTATCACCGCGCTCGGCGAGAACTACGTGCAGGAGCTCCGCCGGAAGCGCGAGGAGATCGACGGAGCGACATGGCACTTCATCGGCACCCTGCAGTCCGGCACGGCGCACCTCGTCGCCGATCACGCCGATGTCGTCGAGACGGTCGCGGGGGAGCGGGCGGCGCGGCGACTCGCCGCCCGCGCCGCCCGGTCCGCCCGCGTCCTCGACGCGTTGATCGAGGTCGATCTCACGGACGGCCGGACCGGCGTCCGGCCGTCCGACCTCCCCGCGTTCGCCGACCTGGTCGCATCGCTCGAAGGTCTGCGCCTGATGGGCCTCATGACGATGCCGGCCATCGGGCAGAACGCCGAAGACGCGCGCGCCTCCTTCTCCCGCCTTCGACGGCTGCGAGACGAGCTCCGAGAACAGCACCCCGACGTGCTGGCATTGTCGATGGGGATGTCGTTGGATTACGAGGTCGCGGTGGAAGAAGGCGCTACCATGGTCCGGATCGGGACGGCCGTGTTCGGTCCCCGAGCCACCAGGCCAGGGAACAGGGAGGAACCAGCATGAGCGCGGTGTGGAAGAAGACGCTGAACTATCTCGGTCTGGTCGAGGACGACGAGGAGTTCGTCGAGGAGCTGCCGGACGTCGAACCGACGCCCGTGCGCCGCATGCGGCCGCAGCCCGTCCGCGAGGTGTCGTCTGAGCAGGAAGGCGTGGTGCGCACGATCGCCGCGCCGCGCCACGTCGGCGCATCGTCGGCGATCCACAAGTCCGAGCCGAAGCGGTTCAACGAGGCCCGTGAGGTAGCGGATCGCTTCAAGGAGGGCACGGCCGTCATCATGAACCTGCAGGCGACCGAGGACTCCACGGCGCGGAGGCTCGTGGACTTCGCCTCCGGCCTCGTATACGGGTTGGACGGCAAGATCGAGCTCGTCGCGAATCGCGTGTACCTCCTCACCCCGGCCGACGTCGAGGTCTCGGCCGAGGAGCGCGAGCGCCTCGCCGGCGGCGGCTTCTACAACCAGTTCTGACCCGACACCCGGCCGGCC
Organism: uncultured Actinomycetota bacterium; assembly: GCA_963737525.1. GTDB lineage: Bacteria > Actinomycetota > UBA4738 > UBA4738 > HRBIN12 > JAJNBA01. Next base: position 58,244 of record CAVTTD010000001.1, on the reverse strand, counting down.
GTGGTCCCGCCGCTGCTAGCCTGCGCGCGCGATGACGGCGGCCACCGGGAACGGGTTCGTGAGCGAGCTCATCTGCTTCGTGCTCCTGGTCTTCACGGTCGTTCTGTTCATCCGCGTCATCCTGTCGTGGCTCCAGTTCGCGGGATGGCGACCGCCGTACTCCGGTCCTCTCCGCGCGGGCTACGACGTCGTCATCGACCTGACGGAGCCGCCGCTCCGCTTGCTCCGCAAGATCGTGCCGCCGGCAGGCGTACTCGACCTGTCGGTGCTGGTTGCGTTCGTGGTCCTCATCGTGTTGCGTACAGTGTTCTGCTGACATCACGACGGCCCTCGGCGATCGCCACGGCGGCCGGGTTGCGTGACCCCGAAGGATGAAGAGGACGAGATGAAGAAGAAGGACACGACGTCGCAGAGCGCATCTGAGTGGAGTCCCGACGCCGGGGGGCAAGATCACGCCGCAGGAGGTCCAGCAGAAGGAGTTCCGCGTCGCCCGTTTCGGTGCCGGATACCGCATGCGAGAAGTGGACGAGTTCCTCGATCAGGTGACCGACGCGATGTCCGCCCTCGTGGCGGAGAACGAGCGGTTGCTCCGAGGATCGGCGAGCGAGGGTGAGCGTCGAACCCGCTCTCGAACCCGCCGTCTGCCCCGGCATCTGTCCCGTCTTCGGCCGATGATGCCGGCAGAGCCGCCGTCGAGGCGTTCCTCCGGCGCGAGCGGGGATTCCTGCAGGACCTGGGCGGGCTCGTCCAGACGCACGCCGAAGAGCTTCGATCGATGGTGCGAGATGTTCGGCGCGACGTCGCGGGGCGGGCCGCCGCGGGTTCGCCGGTGAAGGGGTCCTCCGTCGAGCCGGCGCCGGTCGAGCCCGAGCCGGAAGCCGATGCCGTCGAGGCCGCCGACGGGCCCGAGGAGCTCTCCGCCGACCCCGGATCGACCGAGCAGGTGGCGGAGATCCCCGAGGACGAATCGCCCAGTGAAGACCCGGATGCATCCGCAGGGCCGTCGACCGCGACGACCGGGGTGATCACCGAGGAGCCGATCCGCCTCGACGACCCGGAACCCGCTCGATCCGGCCGCTCCGACGAGGAGGAAGAGGGTTCCCTCAGGGAGCTGTTCTGGGGCGAGGAGTGACCGGGGTCCTCATCCCGCTTTCCTGAGGTTCACGATCACCGGCGTTCCGTCCAGCATCCCTTCCAGTCGGAATCCGTCGATGCGTTCCGTCGCCATCGTGGCCAGGGTCTCGGCGGCGATCTCGTCCCCATGCGCGTCCAACGCGTCGGCGGGTTCGCCCGATGTCTCGACGGCGAGCTCGATCCGATCGGTCACCTCGAGGCCGGCCGACTTCCGCGCATCCTGGATCATCCGCACGAGTTCGCGAGCCACGCCCTCGCGACGGAGCTCCGGCGTGACCTCGAGCTCGAGGGCGACCGTGACGCCTCCCTCGGACGCCACGCCCAACCCGGAGCGGACGTCGTGGACGAGCTGCACGTCGTCGGGTCCGATCGTGATGGGTTCATCGTCCACGGCGATCTCGATCGAATCGCCCTCGATCAACCGTCCCGCGATCGTCCCGTCGTCCGCCGCGAGGGCAGCCGCCACGGCTCGCACGCGCAGACCGAGACGCGGACCGAGGACCTTGAAGTCCGGTTTGGCCCGCCAGCGCCCGAACACCTCGGCCGACCCGGCGATCTCGACCGCCTTCACGTTCAACTCCTCGGCGACCGTGTCCCGGAGCCGGTCGAACGACCCGGGCGCCGACGGAAGATGCACCACCGCGGCGGGGAGCGGCTGCCGGGTCCTGGTCTTCGTCTCCGTTCGGATCCGGCGACCGAGCTCGACGACCAGTCGCGCCAGCGCCATGCCCTCGTCCAGACCCGGGTCGACCGCGTCCTCGTGGACGGCGGATAGTCGGCGAGGTGCACCGAATCCGGTCGGCCTGCGCGATCGGCCGCGAGGTTCGACCAGATCTCCTCCGACACGAACGGCGTGAAAGGGGCGAGGAGCGTCGCCACCGTGACCAGGCACTCGTGCAGCGTCTGGAACGCCGAGACGCTCTCCGCCCCGCCCGTGACCGCCCGGGTTCCAGAACCGGCGGCGCGACCGCCGCACGTACCAGTTCGAGAGGTCGTCGACGAACGACTGGATCCGTCGGCCCGCCCCCGTCGCGTCGTAGGCGTCCATCCCCGTGCGGACGTCGCGAACCGTTCCGGCGAGCCGGGAGAGGATCCACCGGTCGAGGAGCGGCCGCGCGGACAGAGGCGGGGGCGGTTCCGCATCGGGATCGAACCCGTCGGCGTTCGCGTAGAGCACGAAGAAGGAGTAGACGTGCCAAAGGGTCAGCAGGAACTGGCGCACGGCCTCCTCGAGCACCGTGTCGCCGAGTCGCCGTGACGACCACGGGGAGCCGCTCGTCAGCAGGACCCACCGGAGCGCGTCGGCGCCGTGCCGCTCCATCACGGCCATCGGGTCGACGACGTTGCCGAGCGACTTCGACATCTTCCGGCCTTGTTCGTCGACGATGAACCCGAAGCAGACGACGGCGCGATACGCCGGCGAGTCGAAGTGCAGGACCCCTTCCGCCATCAGTGTGTAGAACCACCCACGCGTCTGGTCGATCGCCTCGGAGATGAAGTCCGCCGGGAACCGCCGTTGGAAGGGCTCCTCACCGCGACCGAGCTCGGGGTGGTAGGCCCACTGGGCGAACGGCATCGCGCCGGAGTCGTACCAGGTGTCGATCACCTCCGGGACCCGTCGGGCCTCCTCGCCGCACTCCGGGCACGCGAACGTGATCTCGTCGATCTGTGGGCGATGGGGATCGAGGTCCGAGAGATCCCTTCCGACGAGCGTGCCGAGCTCGGCGAGCGATCCGATCGCGGTCGCGTGCATCGCGCCGCATCGCCAGATCGGGAGCGGTGTGCCCCAGTACCGCTCGCGGGAGACCGCCCAGTCGACGTTGTTCTCGAGCCAGTTGCCGTAGCGCCCGTGCTTGATGTGGTCGGGGTGCCAGTCGACCCCGTCGTTCACCTCCAGGAGACGCTCCTTGACGGCCGTCGTTCGCACGTACCAGGAGGTGCGCGCGTAGTAGAGCAACGGCGTCCCGCACCGCCAGCAGAACGGATAGGTGTGCTCGATCGTGCCGGCGCGCAAGAGACGTCCGCGGGCTGCGAGATCCTCGATGATGACGGGATCGGCGTCCTTCACGAACAGCCCGCGGATGAACGCGGGCGCGAGATCGGTGAACCGACCGTCGTCGCCGACCGGCTTGAAGACCGGCCACCCCTCGACGCGCCCGACCTCGAGGTCCTCGGCGCCGAACGCCGGGGCCATGTGAACGATGCCGGTGCCGTCCTCCATCTGGACGAACGCCCCGGCGACGACGGTGTGCGCGCCCTCGACGTTGGGATACGGGGGTTCGTACCGCGCCCCGGTGAGCGCCTCGCCGCGCACGCTCTCTCGGACGGACCACTCGCCGCCCAGCGCCACGGCCGCGAGCGGCTTCGCGACGAGCAACCGCTCGCCGTCCTTCTCCGCCACGACGTACTCGGCCGACGGATCCACGGCGACGCCGGCGTTCGACGGGAGCGTCCACGGCGTCGTCGTCCAGACGAGGAGTGAGGTGCCGACGAGCTCGGGAGCCGCCGCCTCGACGATCGGGAATCGGACGTAGACGCTGGGATCCTCGACGGACTCGTAGCCCAGGGCCACTTCCGCGTCCGAGAGCGCCGTGCCGCACCGCGGACAATACGCGGTCACCTTGTCGGCTTCGACCAACATGCCGCGTTGGTGCAGACGCTTCAGTGACCACCAGACGGACTCGATGTAGGAGGGGTCCATCGTCCAATAGGCGTCGTCCATGTCGATCCAGAAGCCGATCCGTCGTGTCAGATCCTCCCAATCCCGGACGTAGCGCCGGACGGAGACGCGACAGCGCTCGTTGAACTCGGCGACGCCGAACGCCTCGATGTCGCGCTTGCCGGTCGTCCCGATCTCCTTCTCCACCTCGATCTCGACCGGGAGGCCGTGGCAGTCCCATCCGGCCTTGCGGTGCACGAGGTGGCCGGTCATCGTGCGATAGCGGGGGTAGACGTCCTTGAAGGTGCGCGTGACGGCGTGACCGATGTGCGGCTTCGCGTTGGCCGTCGGCGGGCCGTCGTAGAAGACCCACTCGGGGGAGCCCTCACGTTGGGCGAGCGACCGTGGGAAGACGTGCGCTTCGTCCCAGAACGCGAGGATCGAGCGCTCGAGCTCGGGGAAACGAACCTTGGGATCCACCGGCCGGAACCCGGTGCGTTCGTCCTTCGTCATCCGCTCGCCTCCCGACACGCGAAACGCCTCGTCCTCGTTTCGCGAGGACGAGGCGTGAGGCCCCGCGGTACCACCTCGCTTGCGGGACGCCTCACGGCGTCCCGCCGCTCACGGCCGCGATCACGGCCTGCCGCTGTCACGGGCGGACCCGCCTGCGTCTCCCGCGAGCCGGGTATCGGCTCGGTTCGGGCAGGGGCTCGGGGAGGATGTGCGCGAGGTGCTCGGCGCCGGGCTCCCACCGTCCCCGGCTCGCTCTGGCTCCGCCGTCCCCGCGACGCGTTCCCGTCGTCGCCTGTCGCGAGCATGCTACACGCGGGCACTCACGGCGCGCATGGGTGGCACGTTCGACCGAGGGTTCGCGAACGGGCATCGATCGTGGGGTGCCCAACCGATGGAGCATCGTATGGGTGACCCCGGGCACCCCGAGACGGTCGCCCTCCCGGGAGAAGGTCTCGGAGCCCCCTGAGATCACAGAAGCATAAGCGTTGCAACTACTCCGCGACCGACGGCTCACGTTCGAGGCCCTTGGGATGACCTGATGCGTCAACGTGCTACCCTTCGCCCCCATGCCGCAGGCCAAGCTCACCGCCAAGGAGCTCGAGGACCTCCGCGCTCACCTCTCGGAGGAGCACGCGCAGCTCGAGACGCAGCTCGCCACGATCGTCGAGGAATCTTTCGCGGCAACGCAATCGGACATGTCCGGTGACGTCGGCCTGGACGACGAGTCCGCCGACGCCGGCACGGCGACGTTCGAGCGAGAGAAGGATCTCTCGATCGAGAACAACGTCCGCGATCTCCTGCGGAAGATCGAAGGCGCATTGAAGCGGATGGAGGCCGGGACGTACGGGCTGTGCGAGCGGTGCGGGAAGCCGATCGAGAAGGCTCGGATCAAGGCGCTGCCATACGCGGAGCTCTGCATCAAGGACGCCCAGGCAGCGCAGTCGCGTCGCTGATCCCGTGGACGCGCGGCGGAGCCGAGCGGCGCTCACGCTGTTCGTGACGGCCCTCGTCGTCTACGGGGTGGACCGGATCACGAAGATCTGGGCCGAGTCGACACTCCCGGGCGGGCCGATCGACGTCGTGCCGGGCGTGTTCACGCTGCGGTTCACGACCAACTCGGGAGGCGCGTTCAGCGTCGGGCAACGAGCCCCCTGGTTCTTCGTCGGGGTGACCGCGGTGGTGGTCGTGATCATCCTCGCGACCTCGTTCCGCCACACCAGCCGGATCGTGGGCGCCGCGTTGGGGCTCATCCTCGGCGGCGCGCTCGGCAACCTGACGGATCGAGTGCTCCGAGGTCCGGGTCTGCGGGGCCGCGTCGTGGACTTCCTCGACTTCCACGTGTGGCCGGTCTTCAACCTGGCCGACAGCGCGATCGTGATCGGGGCGATCTTGCTCGCGCTGGCGGGACTCCGAGAACGGCCGGGAGAACGGGCCGGGAGAAGGGCCAGGGGAGGGAAAGGAGCAGCCGGAGCCGACGGCGGCGCCGACGTGAGGCGAACCCTCGACGCCGAAGAGGGTCGCCTCGATGTGGTGGTCGCCAGGATGACCGGTGAGGCGCGCGCCGACGTGCAGCGCGCGATCGCCGCCGAGAAGGTACAGGTCGACGGCGAACCACGGTCCAAGTCTTTCCGCCTGCGCGGGGGCGAGCGCGTGACCATCGAGATCGAGGGCGATGCGCCGCTCGCCCCTGAAGGACCGGCCGTCCCGATCCGGTACGAGGACGAGTCACTCCTCGTGATCGTGAAACCCCCGGGGGTGCTCACGCATCCCACGGCCGGCCGGCGCAGCGGGACGCTCGTGAACCGGTTGCTCGGGATGGGCGTCTCGCTCGCGCCGGCCGGCGGCTCCCTGCGGCCGGGCATCGTCCACCGATTGGACGCGGGGACCTCGGGCCTGATGGTCGTGGCCAAGACGGACGACGCGTACACGGCCTTGCAAAGCATGTTCCGCGCCCATGCCGTGCAGCGCGCCTACCTGGCGCTCGTCAGGGGCACCGTTGCCAACGATTCCTTCGCGGTCGATGCTCCCCTCGGCAGGCGGGCGGCCAAGATCGTGGTTGACGCGACGGAAGGCCGTCGGGCGGAGACGCGCTTCGAGGTCCGAGAGCGCTTGGAACGCGCGACGCTGCTGGAGGGCGTCCCCCGGACGGGCCGCACGCACCAGATCCGTGTGCACCTGGCGGCGATCGGCCATCCGATCCTCGGGGACCGTCGGTACGGGGGGGGAGGCGACGATGCGCGGCGGATCGGCTTGGATCGCCCGTTCCTGCATGCCTGGCGCCTGTCCTTCGTGCATCCGCTTGGGGGAGAACGGGTCGAGCTCGAGGAAGACCTCTCCGGGGACCTCGCATCCGCCCTGGCTCGCAGCCGATGACCGGCGTCGCTTGACGGCGCTGGAGGGGCGACGTAGGTTGAGGCCTCGACGAATCACAGTCATGTAAGTTTCCACAACCGACCGGGACGGATGTGGAAAACCCCCTCTCCGGAGGTCGCCACGGCAGCGCGAGACGGTTTCGTTCATCTGCACGTTCATTCCGAGTACTCACTGCTGGACGGGGCAGCCCGGATCGAACCTCCCGCGGCCAACCGGGCGGCCCCGACGATCTTCTCGGAAGCCCAGCGCATGGCGATGGAGGCGATCGCCGTGACCGATCACGGCGTGATGTTCGGTGCGCTCGGCTTCTACGAGGCGGCGCATGCGCACGGCATCAAGCCGATCCTCGGCGTCGAGGCTTACGTCGCGCCGGGCTCACGGTTCGACCGCGAGCCCGGCGAGAACGAGGAGAAATACCACCACCTCACGCTCCTCGCCCGCGACGAGACGGGATACCGCAACCTGCTGCAGCTCGTATCGGCGGCGCACCTCGAGGGCTTCTATCACCGCCCCCGCATGGACAAGCAACTGCTGGCCGAGCACGCCGAGGGGCTGACCTGCCTGTCGGGCTGCTTGTCGTCGGAGCTCTCGAAGCTGCTCCTCGCCGGACAGGAGGCCCGAGCTCGGGAGGTGGCGGCCGAGTATCGGGACATCTTCGGCGCCGGCAACTATTGGATCGAGCTCCAGGACCACGGACTGGCCGAGCAGCGGCGGGTGACGCCCCGGCAGGTGGAGATCTCGCGGGAGCTCGGCATCGGCCTCGTCGCGACGAACGATCTCCACTACACGACGGCCGCCGACGCCAAGCCGCACGACGTGCTGCTCTGCATCCAGCAGCAGAAGCTGCAGACGGATCCGAAGCGGCTGCGGTTCGACTCCGAGGAGTTCTATCTCAAGTCGCCGGAGCAGATGCGGGCGCTCTTCGCAGAACTCCCCGAGGCGTGCGACAACACGCTCACCATCGCGGAGATGGTGGACCTCGAGCTGATCTACGGGGACGCCGCGCCGCTCGAGGAGCGATACCACCTCCCACGCTTCGAGGTCCCGGGTGAGCGGTCGCTCGAGGGATACCTGCGGGAGCTGACCCTCGCGGGAGCCGCCGAGCGATACGGCGATCCCCTCCCTCCGGAGATCGGGGATCGGCTCGACTTCGAGATGAGCGTGATCCTGCAGATGGGCCTCGCCGGCTACTTCCTGATCGTCTGGGACCTGATCCGGTTCGCGCGGGAACAGGGGATCCGCGTCGGGCCGGGGCGCGGATCGGCCGCCGGCTCCGTCGTGTCGTACTGCCTCCGCATCACCGACGTCGATCCGCTCCGCTACGGGCTGATCTTCGAGCGCTTCCTGAACCCCGAGCGGATCCAGATGCCCGACATCGACATGGACTTCGACGAGCGCCGTCGTGACGAGGTGATCCGGTACGCGAGCGCCACGTACGGCGCCGACCACGTCGCCCAGATCGTCACGTTCCAGACGATCAAGGGCAAGCAGGGGATCCGCGACGCCGCTCGCGTCCTCGGCTTCCCGCCGTCGGTCGGGGATCGTCTCTGCAAGATGTATCCCTCGCCCGTGATGGGCCGCGACCATCCGATCGAGGAGGCGTTGCGGCTGTCGCCGGAGCTCGCGACCGCGTACGAGCGTGAGCCGGAGGCCAAGGAGATCGTCGACACGGCCCGCGCGCTCGAGGGACTGCGTCGCGAGGATTCGGTGCACGCCGCGGGCGTGGTGATCGGCGATGCGCCGCTCGTGCGCTACCTCCCGCTGAAGCTGTCGAAGGACTCGCGCGACGATTCGAAGCGCATCGTCACCCAGTTCGACATGCACGGCGTCGAGAAGCTCGGCCTGCTGAAGATGGACTTCCTCGGCCTTCGGAACCTTTCCGTGATCGAGGACACCCTGCGGCATCTCCGGGCCGACGGGGTGGAGCTCGACATCGACCACCTCGCGCTCGACGACGCCGACACCTACGCGATGCTCTGCCGCGGTGAGACGACCGGCGTGTTCCAGATGGAGTCGGGCGGGATGCGCAGTCTCGATCAAGCTCCTGGAGCCGGATCGGTTCGAGGACCTGATGGCGCTCGTGGCCCTGTACCGACCGGGGCCGCTCAACAACGGGCTGCACACCGAGTACGCCGAGCGCAAGCACGGACGCAAGCCCGTGTCCTACCCCCATCCCGACCTCGAACCGATCCTGCGAGGGACCTACGGCGTGATGGTCTATCAGGAGCAGGTGATGCAGATCGCCGTGACGATGGCCGGCTTCTCGATGGGCGAGGCGGACACGCTCCGCAAGGCGATGGGCAAGAAGAAGATCGAGTACCTGATGCCCTTCAAGGAGCGCTTCGTCAAGGGAGCGGTGGAGCGGGGCTATCGGGAGCGGGCGGCCGCGGACATGTTCGAGATGTTCGTCCCGTTCGCCGATTACGGATTCAACGCCTCGCATGCCTGCGCGTACGGCCTCGTCGCGTATCAGACGGCCTACCTGATGGCGCATCATCCCGTCTCGTACATGGCCGCGATCCTCACGTCGGTGAAGGACGACAAGGATCGCAAGCCCTACTACCTCTACGCCTGCCGGGCGATGGGGATCGAGGTGCTGCCGCCCGACGTCAACGACTCCACCCAGGACTTCGCGCCGGCGACCGGCGGCGGCCAGGCGATCCGGTACGGGTTGTCCGCGGTCCGCAACGTCGGTGAGGCCGCGGTCCAGCAGATCCTCGACGCTCGCGCGGCGAAGGGTCGGTTCGAGTCCTTCTCCGACTTCTGCCGCAAGGTCGACCCGTCGGTGCTGACGAAACGGGTGCTGGAATCGTCGATCCTCGCGGGCGCGTTCGACTCGCTCGGACTACCGGCGGCGCGCCTTGCTGATCGGACAGGACAAGGTCTCCGGCCCGATCGTCGCGGAGCGCAAGGCCGAAGCCGCCGGGCAGTTCTCGTTGTTCGGCGGGGACTCGGAGGTGGGCCAGATCGATGAATCCGTCCTCGCCGGGGACGAGTTCGAGAAGCCGGAGCTCCTCCGGTACGAGAAGGAGATGCTCGGGTCGTTCGTGTCGGATCATCCGCTCCTCGAGGTGGCGGACGCGCTCCGCTCGCAGACGACGCACGAGATCGGAGACCTCGACGGGGCCGATGACGGCGAGCTCGTGACGGTCGGCGGGATCATCGGCGGCGTCTCCCGGAAGTACACGAAGCGCGGGGAGCCGTACGCGCAGTTCCGCCTGGAGGGTCTCGCGGCGGGCGTGGAGGTGGTGGCCTTCCCCTCGGTCTACGAGTCCGACCCCGACCTCATCTCGGCGGACCGGATCGTGCTGGTGGTCGGACGCATCGATCGCCGCGGACGCGAGCTCCAGATCCGGGCGAACGACGTGCGCGAGCCGATCCTCGCGGGCGTCGCGGCCCCGGCGACGGCGGAGTCCGTCGTGATCGACCTCACGGCGGCCGCGTGCACCGACGCGGTGCTGGCGAAGATGGCCGAGCTCCTGCGATCTCGGCCCGGGCCCGCGCCCGTGAAGGTGCGGTTCCACTCGGCCGAGGGCGTGCGGCCGCTCGACATGGGGGAGTTCCGCGTCGACTCCTCGGCGGCGCTGATGGGCGAGCTGATCGGGCTGCTGGGGACAGGCGCCGCCCGCGTCGAGCGCGTCGGCTGAACCCTTCGTCCGGCGGCGGCTGAGAGCCCAGGACCCCTCGCGGGCCTTATCGTGCTCGCCGTGTTCGAGGTCATCCCCGCGATCGACGTGAGCGGCGGCGCCCTCGCGACGTTCACGTCGGCGGGTCCCGCGCCCGTCGAGGCGTTCGGGGGCAACCCGCTCGCGGCCGCCGAGGCGGCCGTGGCGGCCGGGGCCAGGTGGATCCACGTCGTGGACATGGATCTCGCGTTCCGAGGCGAGGCCCGGAACGTCGAGATCGTCGGCCTCGATCGCCTCGCTCCCCGTCGCCGTCCAGGCGGCCGGAGGTGTGCGGACGGCGGAGGAGGTTCGAGCCCTCTTCGAGGCGGGAGCCACCCGTGTCGTCCTCGGGTCGGCGGCCCTGGCGGACGAGCATCGCGCGACCGCACTCCTGTCGGCGGAGGGACCACGGCTCGTGGCCGGGATCGAGGTGGACGAGGGACGGATCCGCTCGCGCGGGCGGGATCCGGTCGACCTGCCGCTGATGGAGACCCTCGGATGGGTGATCCCCGCGGGCGCCTCGGCCCTGCTCGTGACGTCGGTGGCGCGGGTGGGAGAGCGCACCGGCCCGGATATCGAGCTCGTCCGCCGAGTGGTGCGCGCCGGCCGCCCGGTGCTCGCGGCCGGCGGCGTCTCGTCCCTCCTCGACCTTCGCGACCTCCGGGCGGCCGGTGCGGCGGGCGCGGTGGTGGGGCGCGCGGCGCTCGATCGATCGCTCGACCTCTCGGCCGCCATCGCCGAGTTCCTCTGAGGTCGCTCGAGCGCCCGTCTAGACTCGCCGCCCCATGGGCTTCCTCACCGACATCGTGGAACGGCTCCGGCGGGATCTCGAGGAGCACCCGCTCGACGACGTCGCGCTCATGGCTCGGGTCTCCGCGATGCCGCCGGCGAAGGACCTCGCGGCCGCCCTCACGGCCGCGGAGCCGCCCGCGTTGATCGCGGAGGTGAAGCGCGCCTCGCCGTCGGCGGGGGTGATCGCGCACGAGGTGAACCCGAGCGTCCTCGCGCGGGGATACCAGGCGGGCGGTGCTGCGGCGGTCTCGGTCCTCACCGAGCCGCGGCATTTCCAGGGGTCGCTGGCCGACCTCCAGGCGGTGCGATCGTCCGTGTCGATCCCGGTGCTCCGCAAGGACTTCCTGATCCACCCGTCGCAGGTGATCGAGGCGAGGGCGTCGGGGGCGGACGCGGTCCTGCTGATCGTGGCCGCCCTCAACGACCCGCAGCTCCGGGCGCTCCTCGAGGCGGCTCGCGACGTCGGGCTCGCCACGCTCGTGGAGACGCATTCGGACGAGGACCTCCGGCGTGCCATCGAGAGCGGCGCGAGGATCATCGGGGTGAACGCCCGGGACCTCGAGACGCTTGGACGTGGACGTGGAGGGCGCGCTCTCGCGGGTCGGGCGGGTGCCCGACGACAGGATCTCGGTCCTGGAGAGCGGGATCTCGACCACGAGCGAACGTCGACGCCGCGCTCGAGGCCGGGGCGTCTGCCATCCTGGTGGGCGAGGCGCTGATGCGCGCGGACGATCCCGCCCGCGCCGTGAGGAAGCTCCTCTGGAGGGAACTCCGCACGTGACGGTCGCCACCGCCCTCCCCGATGCCCGCGGCCGGTTCGGCACGTACGGAGGCAGGTACGTCCCGGAGGTGCTGATCCCCGCGCTGGACGAACTCGCGAACGCCTGGTCGGAGCTCCGGGACGACCCGGGCTTCCGATCGGAGCTCTCCGGGCTGGCGAGGGACTTCGTGGGTCGTCCCACGCCGCTCACCCGAGCCGCGCGGCTGTCCGAGGAGCTCGGGTACCGGATCTGGCTGAAACGGGAGGACCTGGCGCACACCGGCGCCCACAAGATCAACAACGCGCTCGGCCAGGCGCTCGCTCGCGAAGCGTCTCGGGAAGGAGCGGATCATCGCGGAGACCGGCGCCGGGATGCACGGGGTCGCGACGGCGACCGCCTGTGCACTCCTCGGCCTGCCCTGCGTCGTGTACATGGGCGAAGAGGACATGCGGCGGCAGGCGCCCAACGTCTCGCGGATGAAGCTCCTCGGGGCCGAGGTGGTGCCCGTCGTCGCGGGCTCCAAGACCCTGAAGGAAGCCGTGAACGAGGCCCTTCGGGACTGGGCGGCCTCGGTCCGCACGACCCACTACATCATCGGATCCGTCGTGGGGCCCCACCCGTTCCCCGTGTTGGTGCGAGACCTCCAGCGCGTGATCGGCGACGAGGCGCGACCCCGGTTCCTGGAGGCGAACGGCGGCGCCGAGCCCGACGTCGTCGCGGCCTGTGTGGGCGGGGGCAGCAACGCGATCGGGATGTTCACGGCGTTCGTGGGCGAGCCGGGGGTGCGGCTGATCGGCGTCGAAGCAGGGGGGCGCGGGATGACCCTCGGGGAGCATTGCGCGTCGCTCACCCAGGGCGAGCCGGGCATCCTCCATGGCGCGCTCAGCTACCTCCTGCAAGACGATGACGGACAGATCGCGGACACCCACTCGATCTCCGCCGGCCTCGACTACCCGGGGGTGGGCCCGGAGCACGCCTACCTGCGAGACGCTGGGCTCGCCGAGTACGTGAGCGCCTCAGACGAGGACGCGCTCGCGGGCTTCCAAGCGCTCGCGCAGACCGAGGGCATCATCCCGGCACTCGAACCGGCGCACGTGATCGGGTGGCTCCTCCGAAGGCCGTTGCCGGAGGGTTCCTCGGTGCTGATCTGCCTGTCCGGACGAGGCGACAAGGACCTCGACACGGTGCGGGCCAGCCTCGGGATCATGCCAGTGGGTCAGATGGGACGGCTCGAGGCGGCCCTGCGCGCTCGGCGCGACGCGGGCGGCCGCGCGTTCGTGCCGTACGTGACGGGCGGCTATCCGGGCGTGGATCCGGATCTGCTCCGGCGGCTCGAGGCCGCCGGAGCGGATGCGATCGAGGTCGGGATCCCGTTCTCCGACCCCGTGATGGACGGCGGCGTGATCCAGGAGGCCTCGGCCGAGGCGCTCCGCGGCGGCGCCCGGCTCGCGGACGTGCTCGCGACGATCCGGGAAGCCGCGACCGACGTCCCGGTGGCCGTGATGACGTACGTGAACCCGGTCTATCGGCACGGCATCGGTCCGTTCCTCGACGACGCAGCCGCGGCGGGCGTGGCCGGGGTGATCGTCCCCGACCTGCCGGTCGACGAGTCCACCGAGCTCGAGGGCGCGGCGAGGGAGCGCGGCGTGGACGCCGTGCTCCTCGCCGCGCCCGGGACCACGGCCGAGCGACTCGGCGAGATCGGGCGCCGGTCACGCGGATTCGTGTACTGCGTGGCGACGTACGGCGTGACCGGCGCCCGGGAGAGCCTGGATGACACGGCCCGGGGGCTCGTCGCTGCGCTCCGCACGGAGACCGACCTCCCGCTGCTCGTGGGGGTGGGGATCGGGACGCCGGCGCACGCGACGGAGGTCTCCACGTTCGCCGACGGGGTCGTGGTGGGGAGCGCCCTCATGGCGCGCGTCGTCGCCGGCGACCTCGATGGAGCGATCGCCCTCGCGAAGGCCTTCCGCGACGCGATCCCGACCTGAGGCATCCCCGGCGCCGGCTGGGGACGTATGACCAGGCGGAACGGTCCCGCGGATTGGCCAACCGGGGCCGGGATGTGATAGTCACACTCGATCCTCGGGAGACCGAGAAGAAGGGGGGCTTCATGGAGCACCGTAGATGGTTCAAGGCGTTCGCGTTGGTCGCCGTCCTGTCTGTCGTGGCCGCGGCATGTGCCAGCGACAGCGGGGGCGACAACACGGGGAACGGCGGCGGCGTCGATTGCGCGACCGTCGAGTTCGGCTGCGTCGAGGTCGGCGCGGACGAGGCGATCAACCTCGGGGCAGCCCAGGTGATCAGCGGCGCCGACGCGACGCTGGGTCAGGACCAGGTGAACGCGCTCGAGCTCGCGCTGGACCACCTGGACGGGAAGTTCGACCAGAAGGACGGCACGCTGCTCGATCACCCGGTGAAGCTCACGACCGAGGACGAGCTGTGCTCCGCGGAAGGCGGGCAGACGGCCGGAACGGCCCTCGCGGCCGACGCTTCGATCGTGGCGGTCATCGGGACGAGCTGCTCGAGCGCGGCGCTCGGGGTGGCGGACAAGCTCCTCGGGGACAAGGGCATCCTGTTGATGTCGGGATCGAACACCAGCCCGGCCCTCACGGACCCGGCGCTGCACAACCCGTTCTACGCCCGGACCGCGCACAACGACCGCATCCAGGGCGCGATCGTCGCCGAGTTCTCGCTCGGCGCGGATCGTCGGGGCGAAGACGGCAGCCACGATCGCCGACGAGAGTCCCTACACCCAGGGCCTCGTGGGTGCCTTCGAGGCGAACTTCGAAGCCGGCGGCGGAACGCTGACGGGCTCGGAGCAGGTGGACTCCGAGGACACCGACTTCAAGCCGGTCCTTCGGTCGCTGGCGGAGCAGAAGCCGGACGTCCTGTACTTCCCGATCTTCGTCGCGGCCTGCACGCTGATCATCAAGCAGGCGGCCGACATCATGCCCGACACCACCCTGATCGTGTCGGACGGGTGTCTGTCGAGCGACACGCTGAAGAACGCAGGGAAGGCCGCGGACGGCGTCTGGGCATCCTCGCCCGACCTGTCGGCGTTCCAGACCAACGAGTTCTACTCCGGTGAGTTCATCCCCGCGTACCAGGCGGCGTTCGGGAGCGACCCGCTTTCGGTGTTCCACGCGCACGCCTACGACGCCGCGAACGTCGTGTTCGAGGCGATCAAGAAGGTCGCGATCGACAACGGCGACGGCTCGCTCTCGATCCCGCGCCAGGCGCTTCGCGACGCGGTCTTCGCGACGAGCGGGTACCAGGGCGTGACGGGCACGATCACGTGCCTCCCGACCGGTGACTGCGCGACCGACGTCACGATCGGCATGTTCCTCGGGCCGGGGTGGCCCGTCGAAGGCGGCAAGGGTGACACCACCGCCAAGTACACGGACACCAAGTCGCTGGACGACGTGCTCTAGCGAGATCGGGCACGAACGGCGGAGGGGCCGCGGGCGAGCCACGAGGCTCGCCCGCGGCCCCTTCCCTAGAGGGAGGGGGCCGTGGCGGGGACCGAGGCGCCGCGCGTGGAAGCCGTACGGCTGAGTCGCTTCGAGCAGCTTCCCTGGCGACGCATCATCCTCATCATCCTCGGGATCGTCGTGATCGCCGTCGTCGTCGTCGGGGCGGCCCGCACGCTCTCCCTGAGTGCGTCCGAAGGCGGGTACTCCGCCGACGCCTGGGAAGACTTCATCGTCCAGGGCGCCGCGCAGGGCGCGATCATCGCGATGATCGCGCTCGGCTACAGCCTCGTGTACGGCATCCTTCGCATGATCAACTTCGCGCACGGCGAGGTGTTCATGGCGGGCGCCTTCGGCTCCTTCTTCTTCGCCGACGCCTACGCGAAGAGCGGCTTCCTGAACAGCAACCCCATCCTGGCGCTCGCGATCGTGACCCTCGTGGCGGTCGGGGTATCGGTCGGAACGGCGGTCCTCCTCGAGCGGCTCGCCTACCGCCCCCTCCGCAACGCGCCGAGACTCGTGCCCGCTGATCACGGCGATCGGCGCCTCGCTGTTCCTCCAGAACGCGTTCCGCGGGTTCTTCGGCCCGCAGCCGTACGGGTACCCGAAGCCGGACGTGCTGGCCGGGAACGTCACCGTCCTGGGGGTGACCCTCCAGCGCACCCAGTTGCTCGTCCTGATCGTGGCGATGATCTCGATGATCGTGCTCCAGTGGTTCGTCTCGACGACGAGGACGGGCCGCTCGATGCGGGCGGTCGCCCAGGATCGGGAGATCGCCAGCCTGATGGGCATCAACGTGGACCGGGTGATCGTGACCACGTTCGCGATCGGCGGGGTGCTCGCGGGGATCGCCGGCGTCCTGTTCGCCCTTTCCTTCGAGCAGGTGCAGTTCACGATGGGGTTCAAGCCGGGGATCGCGGCGTTCACCGCCGCCGTCCTCGGCGGCATCGGCAGCATCGGCGGCGCGGCCCTCGGCGGGTTCGTGATCGGCCTGCTCCAGGCCGTCGGGCCGCCGCTGATCCTCACGGGGTTCGGGATCCCCAGCGTCTTCTCGCTGAAGGACGCGTTCGTGTTCCTCGTGTTGGTCCTCGTCCTGGTGTTCCGACCCGGCGGACTGCTCGGCACCGGCGAAGCGGAGAAGGTCTGATGGCGGCGCGACCGTGCGATCCGCACGGGGGTCGCTCGCGGGGATCGTCACGATCTTCCTCGCGCTCGTCGGCCTGATCGGCGACTTCACCGATGTGTACCTGATCGGGAACGAGGTCACGTTCGCCGGGCTGATGTTGATCCTCCCGGCGTTCGCCGCCGGGGCCCTGGCGGCCGCACCGCGGATCGAGGCCGGGGAGCGCCGCGAGATGCGGCTCGGGGAGGCCGCCACCGCCGCGGCCGTCGCCGCGGGTGCCGCCGGGATCGTCTTCGCACTCGCCGTGCTCCTCACGGACCTGATCGGCGTCGAGCGCATCCGAGCGGTCTTCATCAAGGTGTCGCCCCAACTCATGGAGTTCCTCTCCTTCGGACGCTCGACCCTGGGCGGGGCCGTGATCATCGTCGTGCTCTCGACGGTCGCGGGGGTGGCGGGCGGTCTCCTGCGCGTGGCACCGCCGACGATCCGGAAACCGGTCAGCACGGCGCTGATCGTGACCGCCCTGTTCGGCATTCCTCCAGCGCGTGATCCCGATCGCCCTCGACCAGCTCGATCTGGCGCGGGACTGGCTCTACAGCCCGCTCTACGACGGTTTGACCTGGATCGGCGCCGCGGTGGTCGCCGCGGTGAGCGCCGGCGTGAGCATCCTGAACACGCGATACGGGGGACGGGTCCGCGCGAGTCTCTCGGGGCCGCCGGGCGAGGCGACGGGCCGGCGATGAGCCCGCTCCGCCTGGTCCTGGCCGCGGCCGTCGTCGGCGTCCTCGTCGCCGCTCCCCTCCTGCTCGGGTCCGTGATCTCCGAGGTGCTCGGCACCGTGATGGTGTTCGCGCTCCTCGGGATCGGTCTCAACATCGTCGTCGGGTACGCGGGCCTGCTCGACCTCGGCTACGTCTTCTTCTTCGCGCTCGGCGCCTACTCCCTCGCGCTGCTCACCGGGGCGACCCTGAACGCGTACGGCATCCCGCCCGAGCCCGCGATCTCGGGCGACCTGAACTTCTACGTCGCGATCCCGATCGTGATGCTGATCGCGGCGGCGGCGGGCGTGCTCGTCGGCGGTCCCGTCCTCCGGCTCCGCGGCGACTACCTCGCGCTCGTGACGCTCGGTCTCGGTGAGATGGTCACGGTCCTGATCGCGAGCCCATGGCTCGTGCCGCTCGTCGGCGGTCCGAGCGGGATGCGCGGGATCACCGATGCGGCGATCGGAGGGCTGGCGTTCCGCGATCCGCAGAACTTCTACTACCTCGCCCTCGCCTTCGTCGGTCTCGCCGCGTTCGTGTCGTGGCGCCTCGCATCCTCGCGGATCGGACGGGCCTGGACGGCGATGCGCGAGGACGAGCAGACCGCGGACGCGATGGGGATCAGCACGACGCGTTTCAAGCTGCTCGCGTTCGCGATCGGCGGCGCGATCGGCTCCCTCGGCGGTGCGTTGTTCGCGGTGAAGATCGGCTCGCTCACGCCCGCGAGCTTCCAGGTGATCGTGTCGATCCAGGTGCTGGGTCTCGTGATCCTCGGCGGCATGGGCAGCATCCCCGGAGTCGCTCGTGGGCGCGCTCGTCCTGGTGGGCCTGCCCGGGCTGCTGCGGGAGTTCGAGGAGTACCGCCTCCTCGCCTACGGGGCGGCCGTCGTCACGGTGATGATCCTGCGTCCGCAGGGGCTGATCCCGAACGTCCGCCGCAGCCGCGAGCTCCAGGATGAGGAACGCGCCCAGGACGAATGGGCGAAGGCCGTCGAAGAAGGGGAGCCTGCCGGCGAGGTCGGGACCGTCACGGGAGCGGCGACGTGAGCCAGACGGCTGCGGCGTCGGACCCGAGCGTCGCGCTCGAGGTCCGTGGCCTCCGGAAGCACTTCGGGGGTCTGTACGCCCTCTCGGGTCTCGACATGGACGTCCGACGAGGCGAGATCGTGTCGGTGATCGGACCCAACGGCGCCGGGAAGAGCACGCTCTTCAACGTGATCACGGGGATCTACGAACCGGACGCCGGCGACATCGTGTATCAGGGCTCCAGCATCGTCGGCCTGCGGCCGCACCAGGTCGTGAAGCTCGGGATCGCCCGAACGTTCCAGAACGTCCGCCTGTTCGCGAACATGACGATCCTCGAGAACGCGATGGTCGGCCAGCATTGCCGGAGCAAGGGTGGCGTGTTCGGATCGGTCCTTCGCACGCCCGGGACACGCGCCGAGGAAGAACGGATCCGCGAGCGCGCGAAGGAGGCACTGAGCTTCTTCGGGAAGCGACTGGCCGGCTATCGACTCGAGCAGCCCGCGTTCTCGCTCTCCTATGCCAACCGGCGTCGCCTGGAGATGGCGCGCGCGCTCGCGACGGACCCGCAGCTCCTGCTGCTCGACGAGCCGACGGCCGGGATGAATCCGCGGGAGACCCTGGAGCTCCGCGATCACATCGTCCGGATGCGAGACGAGCTCGGGCTCACGGTGATCGTGATCGAGCACGACATGCGCGTCGTGAAGGGCGTCTCGGACCGGGTGGTCGCGTGCGACTACGGCCAGAAGATCGCCGAGGGCACGTATGACGAGGTCGCGCACGACGAACGCGTGGTCGAGGCCTACCTGGGGACGAAGGCCACGGATGACTGAGGACGGTCGGCTGCCGGTCCTGGAGCTTCGGAACGTCAGCACGCACTACGGGCTCGTGGCGGTGCTCCGGGACGTCGACATGGAGATCTTCGCGGGCGAGATGGTCTGCCTCCTCGGTGGCAACGCGAGCGGCAAGACGACGACCCTGAAGACGATCTTGGGCTACGTCTCGCCGTCGGAGGGCGAGGTGGTGCTGGACGGGGAGGTGGTCTCCGGCCTGTCCACGACGGAGGTCGTGAAGCGTGGTGTCTCGATGGTCCCGGAGAACCGACGACTGTTCCCCGACATGACCGTCGAGGAGAACCTCCAGCTGGGAGCGTATCTCCGCAAGGATCGGACGGCGGTCGAGCAGATCAAAGCGACGGTATTCGAGACCTTCCCGCGGATCCGCGAGCGACTCAAGCAGAAGGCGGGGACCCTCTCGGGCGGGGAGCAGCAGATGGTCGCGATGGGCCGGGCCTTGATGGCCGATCCGAAGATCCTGCTCATGGACGAACCCTCGATGGGCCTTGCGCCGATCCTCGTCGAACAGGTCTTCGAGATCATCAAGAAGATCCGCGAGCTGGGCAAGACGGTGTTCGTGGTGGAGCAGAACGCCAACATGGCGCTCTCGATCGCGGACCGGGGGTACGTGATCCAGACCGGGCAGGTCGTGCTGTCGGATACGGCGGAGAATCTCCTGCGGAACCCGTTGATGCGTGAGGCGTATCTGGGTGAGCTCTGAGCTCCGCGTCATCGGCGCGGAGGAGCTCCGCGCGCGGCTGCCGATGGCCGCCGCGATCGACGCGCTCGAGGACGCGTTCCGGACCCTCGATCCCTCGGGCGGTCCGCTTCGGACGCACGTCGAGACCCCGCACGGTTCGCTGTTGCTCATGCCCGCCTTCGGCCGGTCCGGCGTCGGCGTCAAGCTCGTCTCGATCACGCCGGCCAACCCGGAACGAGACCTCCCCTTCATCCACGCGAGCTACGTCCTGTTCGACGCCGAGACGCAGGCGCCGGAGGCGGTCCTCGACGGATCGGCGCTCACCGCGCTCCGGACGGCCGCCGTCTCGGGGCTCGCCACCCGGTTCCTGAGCAGGGAGGACGCCCGGCGCCTCGTGATCTTCGGGGCCGGCGTGCAGGCGAGGTCGCATCTCGAGGCGATGTGCGCCGTGCGACCGGTGACCGACCTCGTGGTCGTCTCCCGGTCGCCCGGTGCGGCCGAAACTCTCGCCGAGGAGGGCCGCGAACGTGGCCTCCCGGCCCGCCTCGGGGAACCCGAGGCGGTCCGGAGGCCGACCTGGTGTGCACGTGCACCACGGCGGAGGAACCGCTGTTCGACGGCTCGTGGCTGCCCGAGGGGGTCCACGTGAACGCCGTGGGGTCCTATCGACCGGAGACTCGAGAGCTGGACACGGAGGCGATCCGTCGAGCGCGGGTGGTCGTCGAGACGAGGGAGGTCGCGCTCGCGGAGGCAGGCGAGCTGCTGATCCCGATCCGGGAGGGCCTGATCGAGGCCGAGCACATCGTGGCCGACCTGGCCGAGACGGTTCGGGGTGCGGAGGTGCGGCGCTCGCCGGACGAGGTGACCCTCTTCAAGAGCGTGGGGATGGCGTTCGAGGATCTGGTCGTCGCGCGCGCGGTCGTGGACGCGGGATCGTGACGGGCGCCCGACGGCATCGTCGCGTCGTCGGTGCGGTGCCGGGAGAGGGGATCGAACCCTCACGGGCCGAAGCCCACGGGTTTTTGAGACCCGCGCGTCTACCGATTCCGCCATCCCGGCCGGCCGGCTCTAGCGTAGCGGCCCGCGGCGTCGCGAACCGGCGTCGCCGGACTCCTCATGGTGGTCGCCCTCGCGTGCACCGAGGACGCCTCGGCGATCGGACGCGACGGGCACCGCCATCGCGTTCCTCTTCGACGGGTCCGCCTCCGACGCCGAGCTGGTGACGTCGCCGGCCCTCGCCGGCCTGGAGCTCGCGGCGCACGAGGCCGGCGGCGTCGAGGTCGAGCCGGTGAACGTGGGCATCGACCTCGAGGAGGTGACGGCATCGCTTCGAGACCTGGGAGAGGACCGCGGCGTCATCGCCGCGGTCGTCGCCCCTTGGACCGCGCCGCCGGACGGCGCGATCGACCTGCTCGCCGCCGAGGGGATCCCCGTCGTGTCACTGTCGTGGGCCTGGGGGCCTCCGCGCGAGGGGAAGGGCTTCTGGGTCTCCTTCGCAGCCGGACGGGCCCGGGAGGCGATCATCCTGCTGAACGCCCGACCCGGTCCGACGGTCTGCCTGGCCGGCGACGACGACGTCACGAGCCGGGCCCTGCTCGTGACGGCCGAGCAACTCGGTCGAGGCGCCGGCAACCCCGAGATCCGGACGATCGGGATCGTCCGGACCGGGCCGGCCGGCGACCGCCGAGGCGGTCGCCGCCCGCATCACCGGCTCCGGCTGCACCCTCCTCGACTGGGTCGGCAGCGCGGATGTCGCGGCATCCGTGCTGGCGTCGGTCGCGCATCCACCGTCCGTCGTCGGCACGTCGAGGATGAAGACGGATACCGGGCTCGAGCTCACCTCCTCCGGAGCCGCGGTCTTCACGGTCTGCGCGTGTGCGGACGTCTCCTTGTCGATCGACCCGGTGGCACAGCGCTTCGTACACGACCTCCAGGCGGAGAGCGGGTCCCCGCCGGGACCGTTCGCCGTCGAGGCCTACGACGCCGGGCGGCTCTTGATCGGTCTCGGGGGAGACGCCGCGACGCGCGGACGTGTCGCGGAAGGCCTGGACGACCTCGTCCGCTTCCGGGGGCTCGTGGACAGCTACGCGTTCGAGCCCGACGGATCGCGATCGCCGGAGTCGCTCCGGACGGGCGTGTGGCAAGCCGCCGGCTCGCGGTGGCTCCCCGAACCGACCTCGGTCGTCCTCCCGGGGTGATTGCGTTGCCCCGCGGAGCGGTCCTGCCTATAGTCCGGCCGAGAGCAGGCGCTGGTGCGGCGCCGCTCGTCCATCGATAGGGGGGCAGAGATGAGACTCGGTTTCCGACGGGTGACGGTTCTGATGGGGGTCCTGGCCCTCGTGGCGGCCGGTTGCGGCGAGGACAACCCGCCTGCGGACGGCGACGGCTCCGCGGCCGCGACGGGGGTCTGCGCCACCTACGACAAGAACGCGGGCGATCTGCTCGCCCAGATCTGCGCGAACAACGAGATCCGCGTGTCGACCGACCCCGCGTATCCGCCCCAGTCGGAGCTGAACGCCGAGACCGGCGAGTACGAGGGCTTCGACATCGACGTCGCGAACGAGATCGCGAAGCGCCTCGGGGTGGCGGCGCCCGCCTGGGAGACCCCGGACTGGGAGGTCCTCACCGCGGGGAGCTGGAACGACCGCTGGGACATGAGCGTCGGGTCGATGACGCCGGTCGCCGAGCGTCAGAAGGTGCTGAACTTCACGGAGCCGTACTCGTTCGTGCCGGCGGTCGTGGTCGTGCACGACGACTCGACGGTGACGGATGTGGCCACGGACCTCGACGGCAAGAAGATCGGCGTGTGCTCGGACTGCACGTACCAGTTCTTCTTCGAGAAGACCCTCGAGATCCCGGGTTCGAGTTCAACTTCGTCATCGACGACGCGAAGGTGCAGGGCTACGACACGGACACCACCGCGCTGCAGGACCTGGCGCTCGGCGACGGCACCCGGCTCGACGCGGTGTTGACGTCGATCACCACCGCGGAGGCCTTCGCCAAGGAGAACCCCGTGAAGATCGTCGGCGACCCCATCTTCGGAGAGCCGCTGGCGATCGCGTTCGACAAGTCCTCGGACCTCGACGGCACGAGCCTCCTGGACGCGGTGGACAAGATCGTGGCGGACATGCACAGCGACGGGACCCTGACCGAGCTGTCGAAGAAGTGGTACGACGGCATCGACGTCACGAAGGTCGCCTAGCGCGCGGGGTGCTGCTGTCGTGACGACGGACGACGCGGGGACCGGGGCGACCCGGTCCTCGCCCGCTCCGCCCCCGCAGCAGGAGGGATCGCCTCGCCCTCGCCAGCGCCGGCGTGTCGTTCCGGTTGAAGGTCGCGCTCGTGTGGGTGGCGATCTTCGCGGTGCTGGGGTTCCTCTTCTGGTCCGCCTCGTTCGACAACGCAGTGGATCCGGGAGCACATCGGCTTCATCGCCCGCGGCCTGATGTGGACGTTGATCATGGCCGCCGGCGGCATCGTCCTGGCGATCGTGCTGGCCCTGGTCGGCGCCCTCGGGCGGCTCTCCCGCAACCCGGTCGCCTACGGCGTGAGCGGCTTCTACACGTCGTTCTTCCGCGGCACGCCGCTGATCGT
The DNA here is from genome assembly GCA_963737525.1 of uncultured Actinomycetota bacterium. Taxonomy (GTDB): domain Bacteria; phylum Actinomycetota; class UBA4738; order UBA4738; family HRBIN12; genus JAJNBA01. The sequence continues at coordinate 34,837 of CAVTTD010000001.1, read as the reverse complement.
GCAGCTCTTCCTCTTCTACCTGGCGATGCCGCAGACGGCGCAGAACCTCTTGGACAAGTTCCCCAATTTCCTCCCGACGAGCTTCGACAGCTTCTTCACGTGGAGCTCGTTCCAGGTCGGGATCGTGGTGCTCGGGTTGAACTACGGCGCCTACATGACGGAGATCTTCCGGGCCGGGATCCAGTCGGTCAGCCACGGCCAGGCCGAGGCCGCGGACGCGCTCGGCATGACGTATCGGCAGAAGATGCGCCGCGTGGTGCTCCCGCAGGCCTTCCGGGTGATCATCCCGCCGACCGGGAACGAGTTCATCGCGATGATGAAGGACACGGCCCTGATCTCCATCCTGGGGCAGGGGATCGAGAAGATGGAGCTCTTCCGCCGGGCCCAGCTCCTCGGGAACGCGGACGTGAGGCCCACGGAGGCGCTGGTCACGGCCGCCGCGCTCTATTGGGCGCTGACGGCGGTCTTCACGTTCTTCCAGGCGCGTTTGGAGAGGCGGGTCGGCAAGGGCTACGTCCGGACCGTGGCCGGGGCCCCGAAGGCCCGTGAACGGGGGAAGGTGATCGTGACGGGCACGGCGGGCGGCGGGGTCCATGGCGGGGCTTCCGCCTACGTGCTCGACGCCCCGGACGAAGCCCTCGATGTGGGAGGCCATGCGCACGGAGCAGCCCTCCCGACCGCCCCCGAGCCGCCACCGGAGGATCCGTCATGACGCTCGCACGCGAGGCCGTGGTCCGGGTGGAGAACCTCCACAAGTACTTCGGGGATCTGGAGGTCTTGAAGGGCATCGACATGGAGGTCGACCAGGGCGAAGTGGTCGTCATCTTCGGCAGGTCCGGGTCCGGCAAGTCCACCCTCCTCCGCTGCATCAACTTCCTCGAAGAGCCAACCGAGGGGACGATAGAAGTGTCCGGGCTGCGCATCGAGGGCGGTCACCGGATCCGTTCGAAGCGCGACCAGATCCATCAACTCCGGGCCCGCTGCGGCATGGTCTTCCAGCAATTCAACCTCTTCCCACACATGACGGCCCTCGGCAATGTGATGGAGGGCCCGGTGACGGTGAAGGGCATCGACCGAGAGCGAGCGACATCGGTCGCGATGGAAGTACTTGCGAGGGTCGGGCTCTCGGACAAGGCGGACGAGTACCCGATCCGACTCTCCGGCGGCCAGCAGCAACGTGTCGCGATCGCGAGGGCGCTCGCGATGGAGCCGGACGTGATGCTGCTCGACGAGCCGACGTCGGCGCTGGACCCGGAGCTGATCGGTGAGGTGCTCGCCGTGATGAAAGCGCTCGCCGTGGAGATGCACATGACGATGATGGTCGTCACCCACGAGATGGGCTTCGCTCGTGAGGTGGCCAACCGGATGGCCTTCTTCCACGAGGGACGCATCCTCGAGGAGGGGACGCCCGACCAGGTGTTCAACGAAACGCGCTTCCCGGAGACCGAACGATTCCTGAAAGCCGTCCTGTAGGCGAAAAGGCGACGGGCCGCGATCTCCGATCCGAGTCGCTCGCGCCTTCCCCATACGCGAGCATCCCATCCCGGTGACGCGGCCCGTCACGCTCGGTCTCTTCGAACCGCCACCCCGAATCGATCGAGATCGTTCGAGGCTCGCGTCCCGTCGAGGACCGTCGCGGACTGTAAACGCGAGGTTGAGGGATGTCAACCCGCGAGCGAGCGCACGAGAGCGTCTGTGACGCAGGAGCGGCCGTCTATCCATGCAGGTCGCAGCCACGGAAGAAGAGTGACACGAACGAGAAGACGGAACGACGGATCGTTCAGCGCGCGGCGTCGGTCTCCACGTGAGTGGAGGCCGACGCCGAAGTCTCGTGTTCGGGTCGAGACTTCGCTCCCGGCGTCTTCGGCGATCGGAGGAAGAGGCCACCCACCACGAGGAGGTATCCGGCCCACCCCACCACCTCGAGCCATGTCGGGTCCGCCTGGAACCCGAGGAGTCCGCGCAGGATGGCACCGACGCCGGCGTCATCGGGAAGGCTCGAGGAGATGTCGAACGCATGCCCCTCCAGGAACGGAAGCCATCCGGCTTCCTGGAGCTCATGGAGCCCGAACGCGAACAGGCCGGCGGCGACGACGATCAGCAGCAAGCCGGTGACGCGGAAGAACGATCGGAGGTTCATGCGGATGCCGCCGCGGTAGAGCAGCACACCGAGGATCGCCGCGAGCGCGAGACCGATGACCGCGCCGATCACCTGTGCCGCCGGCGCCACTCCCGTACCCTCGACGGCGGTTCCCTTCGCCGCCGCGTAGAGGAAGAGCGCGGTCTCGACGCCTTCCCGGAGGACCGCGAAGAACGCGAGACCCGCGAGTGCGAAGCCCCCGGTGATGAGTGCGGTGTCGACCTTCTCTTGCAGATCCGACTTGATGCGCGCCCCCTGGCGGCGCATCCAGAAGATCATCCATGTCAACACGCCGACGGCTGCGAGCGTCACCAGACCTTCGAAGATCTGCTCCGCCGTCCCTTCGAACTCGGCGCCGGCGACGAAGACGGCCGTGCCGACTCCGACGCTCACGAGGGCGGCAACGATGGTGCCCCACCACACGAGACGGCCCTGGTCGGTCGCACCGACTTGTTTCAGATACGCGAGAACGATCGACACGATCAGCGCCGCTTCGATGCCCTCCCGAAGGGCGATCACGAATGTCGCTCCCATGTCCCTCCCGTTCGCGCGTCGGCGTCGGTGCGGATGACCCGCCGGCGGGAATCCTAGTGACGGGGTCGGATTCACGTCAATCGTTCGGTAACGAACCATCTGGCGGGACCGAACCATCTGGTGGCGCCACGGCCTCGCCGAGCCCGGCGGGAGGCACGTCCCAGCGCGCGGCTACGATAGGCGCCGTGGCGCCCCCAGGGTCCGACGCAGGGTCCGATCCAGCCCGCCGGCTCTTCATCCTGGACGGGCATTCCCTCGCCTATCGGGCGTTCTTCGCCCTGCCCAGCACGCTCGCCACGACCACGGGCCAGGTCACCAACGCGGTCTACGGATTCACCTCGATGCTGATCAAGCTCCTCGCGGAGGAGCGGCCCGACCTGATCGCGGTGGCCTTCGACGTGGGCAGACCGGTGGCGAGACTCGCGATGGACGCCGACTACAAGGCCGGGCGCAGGGAGACACCCGAGGACTTCAAACCCCAGCTGGGCCTGATCCAGGAGGTCGTGGGGTCGCTCCGGATCCCCATGCTCCTGGTCACGGACCACGAGGCCGACGACGCGATCGGGACGCTCGCCCTGCGGGCGGCCGAACAGGGGATCGAGGCGACGATCGTCACGGCCGACCGGGACTTCTTCCAGCTGGTCCGGCCCGGCGTGCGGGTCCTGTTCAACCGCCGAGGTATCTCCGACATCGTGCTGTTCGACGAGGCCGCGGTCCAGGAGCGGTTCGGCCTCCCTCCTTCGAAGTACCTCGAGTTCGTCGCCCTCAAGGGCGACACCTCCGACAACATCCCCGGCGTGCCGGGGGTCGGGGACAAGACCGCGGCCAAGCTCGTCCAGGAGTTCGGGTCGGTCGAGGAGCTGCTCGCGCGCACGGGTGAGCTGAAGGGGAAGCTGAAGGAGAACATCGAGGCGGCCGGCGAGCGACTCACGCTCAACAAGGACCTCGCTCGGATCGTGACCGACCTGCCCCTCGACGTCGAGCCCGAGGACGCGGTGATGGGGGAGTGGGACGTCGAGGAGGTCCGGCGGCTGTTCACGTCCCTCGAGTTCCGGAGCCTGTTCGACCGGCTCATGGAGCTGGCGAAAGACGTGAAGCCCAAGGTCGACGTGACCGAGCTCGACCTTCGGCAGGTAAGGCCGGAGGAGCTCGCCACCCTCCTCGCCGACGGCCCCGTCGGCGTCGCGATCCAGGAGGAGGCCGACGCGCTGGTGGGGATGGCGGTCTCGGCCGGAGGCGCGCAGGCCGCGTACGCCCCTCTCGACGGTCCGGGCCTGGTGGGCGAACGCCTCGCCGATCCGGCGACCCGCAAATGGACCCACGACGCCAAGGCCCTCGAGCGGGTCACCCTCCGAGCCGGCGCCCTGCTCGAGGGCGTGGCCTTCGACACGATGCTCGCCGGCTACCTGCTGGAGCCGGGCACCGCGGACTATCCGTTGGCCTCTCTCTCGGAGCGCTACCTCGGCACCGACCTGTTCGGCGAGGAGGAGGGAGACGCCGAGGGACAGCTGTTCACGGAGGATCCGTGGCGACGTGTGGCCTCCGAGGCGGCCGCCGTCGCGCTCCTCGCGCCCGTCCTCGAGGAGCAGATCGATCGCCAAGGGCTACGCCACCTCCTCGAGGAGGTGGAGCTACCGCTCGCTTCCGTCCTCGCCCGGATGGAGGCCCGCGGCGTGCGGCTCGACGTGCCCTACCTCGAGGAGATGGGGGGATCGGTCCGCGATCGGATGGCGACCTTGAAGGCGGAGGTCTTCCGGCACGCGGAGCAGGAGTTCAACCTGAACTCGCCGCCGCAGCTCCGGGAGATCCTGTACGACCAGCTGGGGCTCCAACCCGGGAAGCGAACGCCGAAGGGCGAGCTGTCCACCGACGCGAGCGTCCTCGAGAAGCTCCGTGACGCCCACCCGATCGTCGACGCGTTGCTGTCGTGGCGCGAGCTGGACAAGCTGAACTCGACCTACCTGGAGGCGCTCCCGAAACTGGTCGACCCGAAGGACGGCCGCCTGCACACGTCCTTCAATCAGACGGTCGCCGCGACGGGGAGGCTCTCCTCCTCGAACCCGAACCTCCAGAACATCCCGGTCCGCTCGGAGCTCGGACGCCAGATCCGGCGCGCGTTCATCCCGGGGGCCGACGACCAGGTCCTGCTGGTCGCCGACTACTCGCAGATCGAGCTCCGGATCCTCGCGCATCTGTCGGGCGATACCGGCCTCCGGGAGGCGTTCGACTCCGGTCTCGACATCCACGCTGCCACCGCCGCGACCGTGTTCGACCTGCCGCCGGAGCACGTCGACGCGGAGATGCGCCGACGTGCCAAGGCCGTGAACTACGGACTCGCGTACGGGATGAACGCCTGGGGTCTCGCCACCCGCCTGGGGATCACGGCCGACGAAGCACAGGAGTTCATCGACGCCTACTTCGAGGGGTTCCCGGCGATCAAGGAATACCTCCGCCATCAGGTGGACCGAGCGACGGTCGAAGGCTTCACGGAGACCCTCCTGGGGCGTCGCCGATACATCCCGGAGCTCCAGGCGGCCAATCCGCGGATCCGCGATCTCGGTCGTCGGCAGGCCCTGAACGCGCCGATCCAGGGGAGCGCCTCGGACGTCTTCAAGGTCGGCATGATCTCCGTGGACAGGGCCCTCCGCGAACGGCCCGAACTCGACTGCCACATGCTGCTCACGGTCCACGACGAGCTGGTGTTCGAGGTCGCGAAGGATCGAACCGAGGAGGCCGTCGATCTGATCCGGGAGCGGATGGAGCGTGCGGTCGAGCTCGACGTCGACCTCCGGGCCGACGTGGGACTCGGCGCGAACTGGTCGGAGGCGGCTCCCGAGGGTCACTGATCCGGGCATGTCGAGCCGGCCGCATCGAGACGTCGCGATCGTGGTCGGGGTCTGCGCGATCGTGCTGGCGCTGGGCTATGCGGGCAAGGCCTGCCGGGGTTTCTGGCATGGCCGTCCCTCGTTCCTGTGCCACAGCGATGTCCGAGCCCTGTACCACCTGCGAGGCATGGATCGTCGTCTCTTCCCGTACGTGCACGGGAACCTGGTCGTCTCGACGCAACCCGGACCGCCCGTGCGCGTGGGACTCCGCCCCGTCGACGGCGCCAACGAGTATCCGGTCCTCACGGGGATCCTGATGTGGCTGCCGTCGCTGATCTCCGACAGCCCCGATACCTACCTGCTCGCGTCCGCGGTGTTGCTCGCGCCCTTCGGGCTCGCGACGGCCTGGTTGCTGGGTCGGATGACCGGCCGGCGGGCGCTGTGGTGGTCCGCGTCGCCGATCCTCCTGCTGTACGCCTTCCACAACTGGGATCTCGCGGTGGTGGCCGCGTCGGTGGCCGGGTTCTGGTGCTGGTGGCGGGGGAGACCGATGGCGGCCGCCGTCTGCTTCGGCGTCGGCGGAGCGTTGAAGCTGTACCCGCTGCTCTTCCTGCTGCCATCGGTCCTGGAGCGCATCCATGACGGGGATCGACGAGGAGCGCTCCGCGCGGGAGCGGCCGGCGCCGGGGTCTTCGCCCTGATCAACCTCCCCTTCGTCCTGCTCAGCCCGTCCGGGTGGGGGGTCGCCTACCGCTTCCAGGCGCTCCGGAAGCCGAACTACGACAGTCTCTGGGGGGTCCTCGGCACGTCCTTCGAGTTGGACCAGGGGACGATCACCACCCTGTCCACCCTCGCCGTGATCGTCGCCCTGGCCGTCGTCGCGTGGGAGACGGAGCGCCGCGCACGCCGGGAGGGCACGTATCCGTTCCTGCCGGCGTGCGCGGCGCTCCTCGCCGGATTCCTCCTGGTCGCCAAGGTGCACTCACCGCAGTACGCGCTCTGGCTGGTCCCGTTGTTCGTCCTCGTGCGGATCCGCTTCGGCTGGTACGCCCTCTTCGTCACGGGCAACGTGTTCCTCTATCTGGCGATCTTCGCGGTCTCCACCTGGAGCATCCACGCGCGGGACGTCCTCGTGGCCTGGTCGGTCTGGGGGAGGACGGCGACGTTCCTCCTCCTCGTGATCGTGTTCCTGCGTGCGCCGCCCGCCGTTTCCCGCGCTCCCGATCCTCGCGAGATCGCGCTCACGACAGCTTCGGCCGATTGACGGCGTTTGCGCTGCTCACCTACCCTTTCACCCGACGCGCGGTCGCTCGCGCGCCGCGTCGCAAATCCCAACCCGCGATGCGGTGAGCCCCGCGTGCCGGAAGGAGACCCACCACATGAGTGAGATCGAGACCACGACCGAGGAACCCGTCGAGGAGACACCGACGGTCGAAGGAGACGGTCCCGGCGACGGACGCCGGAACGGCGGTCGCCGACCGTCGAGGCAACGGACGATCCTGGGACCGAGGGGTCGGAGGCGGCTGCGCCGCCCGAGGAGGCAGCGTCGGCGCCGGCCGAGGTGATCCCCGTCGTCGCCACGCCGGAGCCGGCCGGGGACGATTACACCCCCGAGGAGCTGATCCAGGCGATGGAGGCATCGCTCCGGGACTTCAAGGACGGCGACATCATGGAGGGCGTGGTCGTGAAGATCGACCGCGACGAGATCCTCCTCGACATCGGCTACAAGTCCGAGGGCGTGATCCCGTCCAAGGAGCTGTCGATCCGCCACGACGTGGACCCGAACGAAGTCGTGAAGGTCGGCGACCGCATCGAGGCACTCGTCCTGCAGAAGGAGGACAAGGAAGGCCGCCTGATCCTGTCGAAGAAGCGCGCGCAGTACGAGCGCGCGTGGGGCCGGATCGAGGAGACGATGGCGTCCGGCCAGACGATCAAGGGCCCGGTGATCGAGGTCGTCAAGGGAGGCCTGATCCTCGACATCGGATTGCGCGGCTTCCTGCCCGCCTCGCTCGTCGACCTTCGCCGTGTTCGCGACCTCCAGCCGTACATCGGCACCGAACTCGAGGCCAAGATCATCGAGCTCGACCGCAACCGCAACAACGTCGTGCTGTCCCGTCGCGCGTTCCTCGAGGAGTCGCAGTCCGAGGGCCGCAAGAAGTTCCTCGAGAACCTCCAGAAGGGTGAGCGCCGCAAGGGCACGGTCTCCTCGATCGTGAACTTCGGCGCGTTCGTCGATCTCGGTGGCGTGGACGGACTGGTCCACGTGTCCGAGCTGTCGTGGAAGCACGTCGATCACCCCAGCGAGGTCGTGGCCGTCGGGCAGGAGGTCGAGGTCGAGGTGCTCGACGTCGACCTGGAGCGCGAGCGCGTCTCGCTGTCGCTGAAGGCGACCCAGGAAGACCCGTGGAAGGAGTTCGAGCGCAAGTACAAGGCCGGCGAGGTGATCCCGGGTCAGGTGACCAAGCTCGTGCCGTTCGGGGCATTCGTGCGCGTCGCGCAGGGCATCGAGGGGCTGGTGCACATCTCTGAGCTCTCCCACGAGCACATCGACACGCCGGAGTCCGTCCTGTCCGTCGGCGACGAGGTCCAGGTCAAGGTCGTCGACGTGGACGTATCCCGGAGGCGCGTGAGCCTCTCGATGCGGCAGGTGACGCCTCCTCCGGCCAAGACGACCGAGATCGAGGTGGAGCCCGAGCCCGATCGCGAGTCGGCCGAGCCCCTGGTCTCGACCGTCCAGGTGCCGCAAGCGGTGCTCGACGCCGTCGCGGAGGCGGACGCGGCGCCGGTCGAGGTGCCGGTGGAGACAGCCCGGGTGGCGTCGCCGGAGCCGGTCGCCGAGGAAGCCGCACCCGAGGCCACCGAGGCGCCCGAGGCGCCCCCGCTCGAGGAGCCGGCGGCGGCCGCGGACGCGGTCCCGGAGGCACCGGGAACCGATGAGGAGGTGTCCTTGGAGGCGATCCTCGAGGACCTCAAGCGCCGCGAGGGCAGATCCGAGTAGGGCCCTCGTGCTCCTGATCGGGCTCACCGGCGGGATCGGCTCCGGGAAGTCGACGGTCGCTCGGCTGCTCGAGCGCCGCGGCGCCGTCGTGATCGATGCCGATCAGCTCGCGCGCGAGGCCGTCGCCAAGGGGACGCCGGGGTTCGACCTCGTGGTCGAGGCCTTCGGTCCCGACATCGTCACGCCCGACGGTGACCTCGACCGGTCCGCGCTGGCGGAGCGGATCTTCTCCGATCCTCGGCAGCGATCCACCCTGGAAGCGATCGTGCATCCCGAGGTCGCACGACGGTTCAGCGATCAGGTCGCCGCGTATCGCGCCACGGATCGGGTCGTGGTCTACGTCACGCCGCTCCTGGTGGAGCTCGGTCTCGCTCCGGCCTTCGACGCCGTGATCGTCGTCACGGCGAGCTCCGCATCTGCGCGTCTCCCGCGTGGCGTCCGATCGAGGGCTGCCGCCCGACGAGGTGCGCCGCCGGATGGCCACGCAAGCGACGGACGAACAACGCGCGGAGGTCGCCGACGTCCTCATCGACAACGACGGCTCCCTCGCCGAGCTCCAGCCGCAGGCGGACCGGCTCTGGAGCGATCTCATGGCCCGCGCCGGCGGATGAGGCCGGAGGATCGGCCAGGGGAGCGGAACGCCTATCCTCACCGTGTGCGGTTCCGGGCGGTGTTCTTCGACGTCGGGGAGACGCTCGTCCACGTCGAGCCGTCCTTCTCCGAGCTGTTCGTGACGGTGCTCGCCGGCGCGGGCCATGAACGCTCCGAGGACGACGTCCGGAGGGCGACGACGCACGTCTACTCGAGGTTCTCCGAGGCGGCCCGCGACGGATCCATGTGGACGACCTCGCCCGAGCGCTCTCGAGAGTTCTGGACCTCCGTCTACGACCGGATGCTGGGGGACCTCGGTATCCCCGACGACGACGGGCTCGCGGGCACCCTGCACCGAGAGTTCACTCGGATGGAGAACTACGTCTTGTTCGACGACGTGCGACCGACGATCTCGGCGTTGCGGGCAGCCGGGCTGCTCCTCGGCATCGTGTCGAACTTCGAGGCCTGGCTCGAGGACTGGTTCGGGCTACACGAGCTCGCCGACACCTTCCCCGTGCGCGTGATCTCGGGGATCGAGGGGATCGAGAAGCCGGACGAGCGCATCTACCGGCTCGCGCTGGAGCGGGCGAATGTGGATGCGACGGATGCCGCATACGTCGGCGACAACCCGGAGTTCGACGTCGACCCGCCGGCTGCGCTCGGGATGTTCCCCGTCCTCGTCGACCGGCGCGACCGGTTCCCCGACCATGCGGGTGCCCGCGTCCGGGACCTCCGCGAGTTGGCCGCGATCCTGGAGGCCGCGTGACGGAGGAACGGCTGTTCACCCCCGAGGAGGCGAACGCCGAGCTGGAGGAGCTCAGCGCGAGGCTCCCGCGCCTTCGGGAGGCCAGGCAACGCATGATCGACACGAGCGAGCGGATCACGTCGGCCGTGGACGCTCGACGGAGGCGGGGTCGAGGGGAGTGACTGGTTCCGGGCGCACGAGTCGCTGAAGGCGGAGCTCCTGTGGCTCGCCGATCGAGGGATCCTGATCCGGGACCCGGAGACCGGGTTGATCGACTTCCCGGCGGAGCGGGATGGGAAGCGGGTGTTCCTGTGCTGGCGGCTCGGCGAGGACCGAGTGGGCTGGTATCACGACGAGCAGACGGGGTTCGCGGGCCGACAGCCGCTCTGAGTGCCGAGGGGTAGGCTGCAGCTCTCCATGGCCGAGCGCGTGATCGACGTCCGAGGGCTCCACAAGTCCTACGGCGACGTGGAGGCGGTCCGCGGCATCGACCTCCACGTCGATCGGGGGGAGGTCTTCGCCCTCCTCGGTCCCAACGGCGCGGGGAAAACGACCACGGTCGAGATCCTCGAGGGGTATCGGGAACGGACCGCGGGCGAGGTCTCGGTCCTCGGTCACGATCCCGGCGAGGGGCGGCGTCGAGGTCAAGCGCCGGATCGGCATCGTCCTCCAGTCCACCGGCGTGGACCCCTACCTCACGGTCCGCGAGACGGTCGACCTCTACGCCGGGTACTACCCGTCGCCCAGGAACGTGGACGAGGTCATCGACCTCGTCGGGTTGGCCGAGAAGCGGAACACCCGGGTGAACAAGCTGTCCGGCGGCCAGCAGCGGCGCCTCGACGTCGCGATCGCCCTCGCCGGCGATCCGGAACTCCTGTTCCTCGATGAGCCCACCACGGGGTTCGACCCCAACGCCAGACGGAACGCCTGGGAGATCGTGAAGAACCTCACCTCGATCGGCAAGACGATCTTCCTCACCACCCACTTCATGGACGAGGCCCAGTACCTCGCGGACCGGGTCGCGGTGATCGCGAAGGGTGCGATCGTCGCGGAGGGCACGCCGGCCACCCTGGCGGGGCGCGATCACATGCGGACGCGGATCCGGCTCCACATCCCCGAGGGTCGATCGGCCCCGCCTGGACTCTCGGACGCGACGGTCCTCGCCGACGGCACGATCGAGATCCGGACCGAGAACCCCACGAAGATCGTCCACGATCTGACGGCCTGGGCGCTCGAGCACGTCTATGTCTTCGACCCGCTGGAGGTCACCCAGCCCAGCCTCGAGGACGTGTACCTCGAGCTGACCGGCGGCGAGGAGGGGCAGGAGTGAGCGCGGTCACGCAGGTCGGGCGTCAGTTCCGGTTCACGAACAAGGCGTTCTGGCGGAACCCCGCCTCGGCGTTCTTCACGTTCGCGTTCCCGCTGATGTTCCTCGTGATCTTCACGGCGCTGCTCGGGCAGGGGCAGGTGGAGCTCCAGCGGTTCGAGCTCGACACGACCACGTACTACGTGGGCGCGATGGCGGCGTTCGGCGTCGTGTCCGCGTGTTTCACGAACATCGCGATCCAGACGACGTTCAATCGCGACGCGGGGATCCTGAAGCGGCTCCGGGGCACGCCACTGCCGGCGGGGGCGTACATGGCGGCCCGCGTGTTCCATGCGATGGTCGTCGGCGCGATCCTGGTGGCGATCACGCTCGTATTCGGGAAGATCGCCTACGACTCGCCGATCCCGACCGGCGGTCCGCTCCTCGAGTTCACGGCGACGTTCCTCGTCGGATCGTTGTCGTTCGCGGCGATGGCGCTCGCCCTCACCTGTGTGATCCCGAACGCCGACGCCGCGCCGCCGATCGTGAACGCCGCGATCCTCCCGCTCCTCTTCCTCTCCGGCATCTTCATCCCATTGGACGACCAGGCGCCACAGTGGATCACGACGGTCGCCGAGATCTTCCCCGTCAAGCACTTCGCAGACGCGATGCGAGCCGGGTTCCTCGGCAACATCGAGCTGGCCGGACGGCGCGTCTTCGTCTTCGACTGGGTCGACGTCGCGATCGTGGCGGCGTGGGGACTCGTCGGGCTGATCCTCGCCGTGCGCTTCTTCAGCTGGGAACCGCGCCGCTAGGGGCCTGTGCTAGGCTCCGCGCTTCCACGGGATCGAAGGGGGTGGCCTTCATGCGGAAGTGGATCCTGACGCTCGCGGCGATGACGTTGCTGGCGGCGGCGTGCGCGGCGGAGACCACGCCGACCGACGGCGAGACACCGAGCACATCCCCTTCAGAGGAGCAGACCGCCGCCAACTGCGCAGCGGCGAACGATGCCACCTTCTTCGAGAGCGGAGCGCTGACCGTGGGCACCGACATGGACTTCATGTTCCCGCCGTGGATCCTGAAGCGGGACCCGACGAGCGGCAAGGGATTCGAGAGCGCGATCGCGTACGAAGTGGCGTCACGGATGGGCTTCTCCGAGTCCGCGGTCAACTGGGTCAGCGTGCCGTTCAACAGGTCGTACGCGCCGGGCCCCAAGGACTTCGACTTCGACATCAACAACATCTCGGTCACGGAGCAGCGGGAGCAAGCCGTCGACTTCAGCGACAGCTACTACGACCTCACGCAGGCGCTCATGGTCTTGAAGGGCTCCCCGATCGAGCACGCCACGACGATGGCCGAGATCAAGGACGCGATCTTCGGAGCCCAGATCGGCACCACCAGCCTGACGTTCATCAACACGGTGATCCAACCGACGACGGATCCCAAGGTGTTCGACTCGACGAGCGATGCGAAGGCGGCCCTGCGGAACGGGAAGGTCGACGGCCTGGTATTGGACCTTCCCACGGCGTACTTCGAGGCGTACGTCAACACGCCGAACGGTGCGCTCGTCGGGCAGTTCCCGAGCGCGGGGGAGTACCTCGGTCTGCTCTTCGAGAAGGGCAGTCCACTGGTGGACTGCGCGAACCTCGCGCTCGCCGAGATGACCGCGGACGGCACCTTGCAGCAGCTCCAGGACAAGTGGTTGGCCGACTACCTGGCCGTCCCCGTGATCCAGTAGGCGACCGGCGGGGCTCTCCATGACGGAGCCGATGGAGGCTCTCCCGGGGCACGATCGAAGGGCGCGCCTCCTCGGGAACCGTGGTGTCCTCATCTCCACGGCCAGCACGATCGTGTTCTTCGGTGTGCTCGTGATCATCGTCGTCTCGGCTCCCGGCTTCCGGTCGGTGAGAGAGAGCTTCTTCAACCTCGAGGCGATGAAGGAGTCGTTCTTCGGTGTCCCCGAGGAGGGGCTTCCCGGCATCGGGCAGGCGCTCCTGCTCAACATCGAGGTCTTCCTGGTGGCGGAGGTCCTGATCCTGATCCTCGCGCTCGTCGTCGCCGTCGTCCGCGGGCTCCGCGGGCCGGTGTTCTTCCCGTTCCGCTTGGTCGCGATCGTCTACACCGACCTGTTCCGCGGCACCCCGCTGTTGCTCGTCATCTATCTCTTCGGGTTCGGCTTGCCGGCGCTCGGGATCCGCGGCGTCTCGACCCAGTCGGAGGTCGTCTACGCGACCGCGGCGCTGGTCCTGTCGTATTCGGCGTACGTCGCGGAGGTGTACCGAGCCGGGATCGAGTCGGTGCACCCGAGTCAGGTCGCCGCAGCGAGATCGCTGGGGCTGTCTCGCCTGCAGTCACTCCGCTTCGTCGTGCTGCCGCAGGCGATCCGGAGGGTCATCCCACCGCTCTTGAACGATTTCGTGAGCCTCCAGAAGGACACGGCGCTGTTGGCCGTCCTCGGGATCGTCGAGGCGGCGCGGGCAGCGCAGATCTACTCGGCGTACCGGTTCAACTATTCGAGCTTCGTGGTTGCCGCGTTCCTGTTCATCCTGATGACGATCCCGCTGGCACGCCTGACCGACTGGTTGATCGAACGGGATCGGCGACGCAGGCAGGCGGGGGCGGTGACATGACGGACGCCGTTCGCATCGAAGGCCTCCACAAGTCCTTCGGGGACCTCGAGGTCCTCCGTGGGATCGACCTCTCGGTTGACGACCACGACGTCGTCTGCCTGATCGGGGCGAGCGGGTCGGGCAAGTCCACACTCCTCCGCTGCATCGACCTCCTCGAACCGGTCGACGCCGGCCGCATCTGGATCGAGGGGGTCGAAGTCACGGCGCCCGGCGTCGACCCGAACGCGGTGCGACGTCGGATCGGGATCGTCTTCCAAGCGTTCAACCTGTTCCCGCACATGACGGTGATGCGGAACGTGACGCTCGCCCAGGAGAAGGCGCTCGGGCGCTCGTCGGCCGAGGCCCGGGCCAAGGCGATCGAGCTCTTGCAACGGTTCGGCCTGGCCGACAAGGCGCGCGACTACCCCGATCGGCTCTCCGGCGGACAGCAGCAACGCGTGGCGATCGCGCGAGCGCTCGCGATGGATCCCGACGTGATGCTCCTGGACGAGGTCACGAGCGCCCTCGACCCGGTCCTGGTCGCCGAGGTGCTCGACGCGATCCGCGAGCTGGCCGGAGCGGGCATGACGATGGTGATCGCGACCCACGAGATGGGTTTCGCCCGCGACGTCGCGCACCGGGTCGCCTTCCTCGAGGACGGGAGGATCCTGGAGCAGGGCGCACCCGAGCAGATGTTCACGGAGCCGCGGGAGGCGGCGACCAGGACCTTCCTCGACCGGATCATCGCGGCCGGCCGGATGTAGCCGGGGGCGGAACGGAGGGTTGTCGCCGGACAGACCTAGACTGGCGTGCTCATGCCGCCGTTCAAGATCTCCTCCGATTTCCGGCCATCCGGCGACCAGCCGGCCGCGATCGATCAGCTGGTCGAGGGCGTCCAGGCGGGGGAGCGACAGGTCACGCTGCTGGGAGCGACCGGGACCGGCAAGACGTTCACGGTCGCCCATCTCGTCGAGGCGGTCCAGCGGCCGACCCTCGTGATCGCCCCCAACAAGTCCCTCGGCGCGCAGCTCGCCAACGAGTTCCGCGAGGTCTTCCCCGACAACGCCGTCGAGTACTTCGTGAGCTACTACGACTACTACCAGCCCGAGGCCTACGTCCCGCAGACCGACACGTACATCGAGAAGGACTCGTCGGTCAACGACGAGATCGAGCGGCTGCGGCATTCGGCGACGGCCGCCCTGCTGTCCCGGCGGGACGTCCTGATCGTGGCGAGCGTCTCGTGCATCTACGGCCTCGGGTCGCCGGAGCAGTACGAGGGGCAGCTCCTGCGGACCGTCCGTGGCACCGACCTTCCCCTCGAGTTCGCGATGCAACGGCTCGTCGATATCCAGTACCAGCGGAACAACATGAGCCGCGCGCGGGGCACGTTCCGCGTCCAGGGCGACACCCTCGAGGTGTTCCCGAGCTACGAGCAGACCGGCTACCGGATCGAATGGTGGGGCGACACGATCGAGCGGATCAGCCGGTTCGATCCGCTGACGGGGGAGCTGCTGACCGATTCGATCGCGGACCTCACGACGTTCCCTGCCTCGCACTACGTCGCCGGCGACGAGCGGATGAAGCAAGCCCTCGTGACGATCGAGGAGGAGCTGCATGAGCGCCTCGCGGAGCTCGAGTCCCAGAGCAAGCTGCTCGAAGCCGAACGCCTCCGGATGCGGACGACCTATGACCTCGAGATGCTCCGAGAGGTCGGCTTCTGCTCGGGGATCGAGAACTACTCGCGACACATCGACGGGCGTGCGCCGGGGAGCGCGCCGTACACACTGCTCGACTACTTCCCGGACGACTACCTCGTCGTGATCGACGAGTCCCACGTGACCGTGCCGCAGCTCCACGGGATGTATGAAGGGGACATCTCGCGGAAGTCGACGCTGGTCGACTTCGGCTTCCGGCTGCCGAGCGCGATCGACAACCGACCGCTCCGCTTCGAGGAGTTCCAGGAGCGGGTGCAGCAGGTCGTGTACATGTCCGCGACCCCGGGCCCGTGGGAGCTCAAGGTCTCGGAGCGCATCGTGGAGCAGATCGTGCGGCCCACCGGCCTGATCGATCCGGAGGTCGAGATCCGGCCGACCAAGGGCCAGGTGGACGACCTGATCGAGGAGATCCGTCGGCGCACCGAGGCCGAGCAGCGGGTGCTCGTGACGACGCTGACCAAGAAGATGGCGGAGGACCTCACGGACTACCTGATCGAGATGGGGATCCGCGTGCGGTACCTGCACTCCGAGGTCGACACGATCCAGCGGATCGAGATCATCCGCGACCTGCGCCTCGGAGAGTTCGACGTCTTGGTCGGGATCAACCTCCTGCGCGAGGGACTCGACCTGCCCGAGGTCTCGCTCGTGGCGATCCTCGACGCCGACAAGGAGGGGTTCCTCCGTTCCGACACGTCGTTGATCCAGACGATCGGCCGCGCGGCGCGCAACGTCGACGGGAAGGTCCTGATGTACGCGGACGCCGTGACCGACTCGATGAAGACGGCGATCAGCGAGACCCAGCGCCGCCGCATGATCCAAGAGGCGTACAACACCGAGCACGGGATCGACCCGCAGACGATCCGGAGACGCGTGTCCGACATCCTCCTCGCGATCGAGGAGGATCCGGCCAAGCGCGCGACGTCGCCTCGGAAGGAGCGGCGACGTCGCACCCCCGCCCGACCCGAGATGCCGCAGGAGGAGCTGGAGCGACTCCTGCTGGAGCTCGAAGAGGAGATGCACCAGGCGGCCAAGGACCTCCGCTTCGAATACGCCGCCCGGCTACGCGACGAGGTGGTCGACCTCCGGAAGGAGCTCAAGGCGCTCCGCGCGGCCGGGGTCGGCGCGTGAAGCGACTCGCCATCCGGGCCACAGCCGCCTGGCTGGGTCCGGGACGGTTGGTCGAGGACGCTCAGATCGTTTGCGAGGGAGGCCTCGTGACCTACGCCGGGGCGGCCACCGGGATCGAGGCGGCCGACCGGGAGGCGCTGGTCGATGGCTTCCTGATGCCGGCGGTGGCCGACCGACACGTCCACATCGAGCTCTCCGACCCTGCCGCCGTCCTCGCCGGCGGCGTCACCGCCGTGCGGGATCTCGCGTGGCCGGTGGAGCGGATCTTCCCGCTGGCGGACGCCTCCGAGATGCCGTCCTTCGACGGACCGCTGATCCGCGCGGCGGGGCCGATGCTCACCGCGCCGGGCGGCTATCCGACGAGAGACGGGTGGGCGCCACCCGGGACCGGTCGGGAGCTCACGTCGGTCGAGGATGCGACGGCGGCCGTGGAGGAGCTCGCACGGCTCGGCGCGGCGGCGATCAAGGTGTCACTGAACGCGGACGCCGGGCCGACCCCGTCGGATGCGGAGCTCGCGGCGATCTGCGATGCGGCCCTCGCGGCCGACCTGCCGGTCACCGCGCACGCGCAGGGCAAAGGGCAGGTCGAGCGAGCGTTGGGTGCGGGCGTCGACGAGCTCGCCCACACGCCGTGGACCCGACTCTCCGACGAGGTGATCCAGGCGGCGGCCACACGGATGCGGATCGTCTCCACGCTCGACATCCTCAGCTTCGGCCGGGACACGCCCGAGATCCGAACGGCCCTCGACAACCTCCGCCGCTTCCACGTCGCGGGGGGAAGGGTCACCTACGGGACGGACCTCGGGAACGGCGCGATCCCCCCGGGCATCCACACGCGGGAGGCGCTGCTGATGGTCGAGGCGGGACTGGAGCCCGAAGAGGTCTTGGAGGCGATGATCCGAGCCCCGCTGGAGCCCGATGCGCCCGCCGACCTGATCTCGCTCCGAGCAAGTCCCCTCGAAGACCTTCGGGCACTCGACGACGTGCAGATGGTGGTCCGCGCGGGGCGAGTCGTCGCCGACCGCTGACCGTTCGGGTCGTCCGTGACAGGATGGCGTCGTGGAGCGGATGACGGCGGAGCCACAGACGGACACCGAGTTCCGGGGCGTCAACCCGGAGGAGCTCGGGCAGGCGGCACGCAATCACGGCATGCCCTTGGAAGGACTCCGCTACGACGTGACGCCGCTGGGGATGCACTACCTCGTGATCCACTTCGACATCCCGGCCGCCGATGAGGCGTCCTGGTCGGTCGAGGTCGATGGGTTGGTGGATCGCTCTCTCTCGCTCTCGATGGCGGATCTCCGCGCCCGTCCGGCGGTGACGCGGCCCGTCACGATGGAGTGCGCCGGGAACGGTCGCGCCCTGATGTCGCCGCGCGCGGTGAGCCAGCCCTGGCTCCTGGAGGCCGTCGGGAACGCCGAGTGGACCGGCACGCCGCTGCGTCCGATCCTCGACGAGGCCGGCCTGCGGCCCGAGGTCGTCGAGCTGCTCTTCACCGGAGCGGATCACGGGATCCAGGGGGACGTCGAACAGGACTATCAGTGGAGCTTCGCGCTCGACGACATCCTTCGCGACGACGTCCTGTTGGCCTACGAGGTGAACGGACAGCCGCTCCCGCCGCAGCACGGATTCCCGATCCGGCTCGTGGTCCCGGACTGGTACGGGATGTGCAGCGTGAAGTGGCTCCAACGGATCACCGCGATCGGCCAGCCCTCCGACGCGTACCAGCTGTGGTCGTACCAGCTGCGCGAGGAGGAAGGGGTTCCCGGTGTCCGGGTGACGCGGAAGGCCGTGCGGGCGCTGATGCAGCCGCCCGGCATCACCGACTTCCCGGCGCGGCAGCGTTTCCTCGATGCGGGTCCGTGCGAGCTCACCGGCCGAGCCTGGTCGGGCTGGGGACACATCGCCCGCGTGGAGGTCAGCGTGAACGGCGGAGCAACCTGGGCGGATGCCGACCTCGGGCCGGCACCGCCGTCACCGTCGTCGTGGAGAGCGTGGTCCTTCCCGTGGGACGCGGGTCGCGGCGAGCACGAACTGCTCGTCCGGGCCACGGACGACGCGGGCAACGTCCAGCCCGACGATCCGCCGTGGAACTACGGCGGGTTCATGAACAACACGCCGCATCGGGTCTCCGTCCTCGTTCGCTGAGGACGCCACCTCTACAGGATCGGAAGGAGCTCCTCGAAGCACCGATCGACGTCCTCTTCGGTGTTGAAGAAGTGCGGGCTGATCCGCAAGCCGTCGCCCCGGTGGTCGGTACAGACGTCTCGCGCGAGCAGCTGGTGGCAGATCTTCTCGGCCTCCGGCCCGACCTTGACGTTGACGACGCCGCCGCGGAGGTCCCGATCCCGCGGCGTGCGGACCTCGAGACCGGACTCGTCCGCCCGCGCGATCACGTGATCGGTCAGCTCGCCCTGCCGCGCTCGGATCGTCGCAGGACCCACCTCGGAGATGATGTCGATCCCACCCTGCGCGATGAAGAAGACCGGGGCGGGCGGCGTACCGTGCTCCAGCCGGCGCGCGGTGGGGTGATAGTCGAGGTGCTCGGTGTCGAAGGACATCGGCTCCCGCGTTGCGAACCATCCGGTCACCGCCGGCTCCAGCGAGGAGAGCAGTTCTCGCCTGGCGTAGAGGAACGCCAAGCCGGGACCACCGAGCATCCATTTCAGGACGCCGGCCGTGTAGAGGTCGCACCCGAGGTCGTGGAGGTCCAGCGGCACGATCCCGAGACCGTGGTAGTCGTCGACGAAGGAGAGCGCGCCCCGGTCTCGCGCGATCGCGCAGACGGCCTTCGCGTCGACGATCGCGCTCGATCGGTAGAGGACACGATTCACCATCACGAGGGCCGTCCGATCGTCGATCGCGCGGTCGTACTCTTCGAGCGGGATCGTCAGGCCGTCGGGGCTGCGCAACCACGTGATCTCCGCACCCGTCCGCCGCGCCCAGGCGATCCACACGTGGCCGTCGGTGGGGAAGTCCAGCTCGGACAGGATCACGGTCCGCCGGTCGCCGGAAAGGTCCAGGCTCGACGCGATCGTCGACAGCGCGATCGAGATGTTCGTGGTGAGGGCGACCTCGTCTGGGTCGCACCCGGCGAGCGCCGCGAACGACCGTTTCAGCGCCCCCATCCGAGGGAAGATGTCCTCGAACCAGACGTGGTCGGGAGCACCCTTGGTGCCCCACGCGTCCAGGTACTCCGCCAGAGACGTCTTCGATCGGCGGGACACGGGACCGAGGGAAGCGCTGATCAGATAGGTCTTGTGCGCCAAGACGGGGAACTCATCCCGCCATGCGGTCAGATCCATGGGGTCATGGGCTCCTGCGTCTGGACTAGGTGGTCGCCGGCATGAACCGCTCGAACCAGGCCGTCGTGCGAGTGGTCAGGTCGAGATACGCGGGGAACTCTCCTGACCCCGTGTCCTTCTCCCGGGTAGATCGCGACTTCGACCGGCACCCCCCGGGCCTGCAACGCGCGGTAGAACTCCATCGCCTGGCCGGGAGGTGTGCAGCGGTCCTCCGTCCCGGCGGTGAGGAGCGTCGGCGTGTTGACCCGGTCGGCGAAGAACACCGGGCTGCGCTCGCGGTACTGCTCGGCCCCGTCTTCCGGCCGGCCGCCGAGGAACCACGAATCCCACGCCCCGATGTTGCTGTTCCAGTGCTGGCTGTAATAGTCGGTCACCGGCGAGATCGCGACCGCCGCCTTGAAGCGCTGATCCACGACCGGGAGCCAGCAGGACATGTACCCGCCGTAGCTGCCGCCGGTGACGCCGATCCGTTCCGGATCGGCGTCACCGCGCTCCACCAGCGCGTCGACGCCCGCGAGATCGTCGCGTGCGTCGTCGCCGCCCATGTCGCCGATCACGGCCTCCAGGAACGCGCGTCCGCGGCCCGTCGAGCCGCGCGGGTTCGGCATCAGGATCGCGTAGCCACGGGAGACGAGCCACGAGAGCGAGGCCCTCGGGAACCACTCCTGATACGACCAGACCGGACCGCCGTGGATCTGCAGGATCAAGGGGTGCGGCCCGGCGCCCGCCGGAGCGAGCAGGAACCCGTCGATCTCCAGCCCGTCGGGAGCCGTCCAGGTGAGACGTTCCGCCCGCCCGATCACGCCGCGGGCGTGATCGTGCCCCTCGTGCCGGAACGAGGCCAGGGTCCGGTCGACACCGTCCTCGACGAGCGCGACCTCCAGCGGCCGATCGAAGCCCTGACGGACGAAGGCGAACCCGTCCGACCCGAACACCGCCGCGTAGGGGGCCCATGCCCCGACCCCGTCGGTCGTCGACCAGGCCTCGGTTCGCTCGCCCGTCAGCGGGTCGATGTGTCCGAGGACCGTGTCTCCGCGGCGGAGCGCCGCGTAGGCGAGTCGACCGTCCGACCGCCATCCGAGCCAGGTGATGTCCGCGTCCTCCATCTCCACGACGCGGCTGGCTCCGGTCGCGACCTCGATCACGATCGCCCGCCCGGAGACGAGCTGGCGGTCGCTGCACGGCGCCTCGACCGCCGCCACGCGCGAGCCGTCCGGCGATCCGGCCACGAACCCGAACTGCACGTCGCTCTTCGCGACGACGTGGTCCTCGCCGGTCTCGGCGTCGATCTGCACGAGTGAGGCGGCGTACCAGGAGGACTCGCCCGGATCCTCCGAGGCCACCGCGACCACGGCTCCGTCCCCGCACCAATCCGCCTCCCACACGTTCAGATCGTCGCGAGAGAGCGCCCGAACCGCGCCCGACCCGACGTCGATCAGCCACAGACGGCGCCGGACCTGGCGGTCCTCCCACGAATCCACCTTGGGAGCCCAGTCCGGAAGATCCTTCTCCGACTCGAGCGCCCCGGACCCTTCCGCGCCGGCGCTGTCGGCATGCAGGCCCGCGGCGAGCACGAGGATCCGCGAACCGTCGGGCGACCAGGCATGCTCCTCGATCGTGCCCTCGATCTCGGGGAGCGGCTCCGCCTCTCCCAGGCCCTCGACGGCCAACGCGAAGAGCTGCATCCGTCCCTTCTCGCGGCGGTCGGAGACGAAGCTGAGCCGACGCCCATCCGGTGACCATCTCGGCCCCGCGTCGTGTTCGGGGCCGGAGGAGACCTCCTTGGCGCCCGTCGACGCACCCTCGGTCGGCGCGAGGCAGATCCGGGTCTTCGGCCCGCCCTCGAGCTTCTCCCACAGGGACCCGGTGAACGCCACCCAACGCCCGTCCGGGGAGGGGCGGGGGTCCGACGGCTCCGTGACCCTTCCGAACCCCGGCTCGTAGATCTTCCGGAAGTGCTCCGCGACCTCCCCGTAGAGCGGGGACTCGCGCAGGTCCCTGTCCATGGGGCAAAGGATAGGCGCAGGATGCGCTCATGCTCCAGGGTTCCGTGTGGCCGAGCGCCGACCCCAGGCGTGTCGCGGCTCGCCGGTACACTCGGCTCCGTGGGCTCCGAGAGACTCGTCATCCACGGCGCCCGTGAGCACAACCTCAAGAACGTCACGCTGGACCTGCCTCGTGACCAGCTGATCGTGTTCACGGGACTGTCCGGCTCCGGGAAATCGTCGCTCGCCTTCGACACGATCTACGCCGAGGGCCAGCGCCGGTACGTGGAGTCGTTGTCGTCGTACGCCCGCCAGTTCCTCGGTCAGATGGAGAAGCCGGACGTCGACTTCATCGAAGGTCTCTCGCCGGCCATCTCGATCGATCAGAAGTCGACGTCGCGCAACCCCAGATCCACGGTCGGGACCATCACGGAGGTCTACGACTACCTCCGGGTGCTGTTCGCTCGGATCGGACACCCCCACTGCTACAACTGCGGCCGACCGATCGGCCGGCAGACGCCCGACCAGATCGTGGACCAGGTGCTGCAGCTGACGGAAGGCACCCGGTTCCAGGTGCTCGCGCCGGTCGTCCGCGGGCGGAAGGGGGAATACGAGAAGCTCCTGCAGGAGCTCGCCCGCAAGGGGTTCCCCCGCGCCCGGATCGACGGCGAGGTCCGCGAGCTCTCCGAGCCCATCAAGCTCCCGAAGACCTACAAGCACACGATCGAGGTGGTCGTGGACCGTCTCGTCGCCAAGCAGGGCATCCGCCGCCGCGTCGCCGACAGCATCGAGACCGCCCTCGAGCTCGCGGAGGGGATCGCCTCGATCGCGGTGATGACGCACGAGGGGCACGAGGAGCTCCAGACCTTCTCGGAGAAGCTCGCGTGCACGCTACTGCGGTCTGTCGTTCGACGAGCTGGCGCCCAGGAACTTCTCGTTCAACTCGCCGTATGGGGCGTGCCCCACCTGCGACGGGCTCGGCACCCGGCTCGAGGTGGATGCCGAGCTGGTGGTGCCCGACGGGACGCTCTCGATCAACGAGGGCGCGCTGGCACCGTGGGCCAGCAACACGCTCGAGTACTGGTACCGGGTGCTCGAAGCCGTGGGGGAGGTCCACGGCTTCTCCCTGGACACGCCCTGGAAGAGGCTGCCGAAGCGGGCGCGTGACGTCGTGCTCTACGGCTCGGACGAGGAGATCTACGTCCGGTACCGGAACCGGTACGGACGCCAGCGCTCGTACTACACCACCTACGAGGGCGTCCTCCCCAACCTCGAGCGGCGCTACAAGGAGACGGACTCCGACGCCTCGCGGGAGAAGCTCGAGCAGTTCATGCGCGAGATCCCGTGCCGGGCGTGCAAGGGCGCCCGGCTTCGGCCCGAGACGCTGGCGGTCACGGTGGGCGGCCTGAACATCGCCCAGCTGACCGACCTCTCGATCCGCAAGACGCTCGCCTTCCTCGAGGCGATCGAGCTCTCCGAGCGCGAGGAGATGATCGCCGAGCGGCTCCTGAAGGAGATCCGCGCGAGGCTCGGATTCCTCGTGGACGTCGGCCTCGACTACCTGACGCTCTCACGACCGGCGGGAACCCTCGCGGGCGGGGAGGCGCAGCGGATCCGGCTGGCGACCCAGATCGGCTCGGGGCTGGTGGGTGTCCTGTACATCCTCGACGAGCCGTCGATCGGCCTGCATCAACGGGACAACCGGCGGCTGCTCGACACGCTCATCCGCCTTCGGGATCTCGGGAACACGCTGATCGTCGTCGAGCACGACGAGGCGACGATCATGGAGGCCGACCACATCGTGGACATCGGGCCGGGAGCCGGGGAGCACGGCGGTCGGATCGTCTATTCGGGCGATCTCAAGGGGTTGCTCGGCGCGGACGGATCGCTCACCGGCGCGTATCTCTCGGGGAGGCGATCGATCCCGGCGCCCGCCTCGCGGCGCAAGCCCGATCGATGGCTCCGCATCGAGGGCGTGCGCCAGCACAACCTGAAGGACATCACCGCTCGGATCCCGCTTGGCGCATTCGTCTGCATCACGGGCGTGAGCGGCAGCGGCAAGTCCACGCTGGTCCAAGACGTGTTGCTTCGAGCCCTCATGCAGAAGGTGTATCGCTCGCGCCTCATGCCGGGGAAGCATCGCCGACTGGTCGGCTGGGAACAGGTGGACAAGGTCATCGACATCGACCAGTCGCCGATCGGACGGACGCCGCGATCCAACCCGGCCACGTACACGGGCGTGTTCGATCACGTCCGCAAGCTGTTCGCGCAGGTGCCGGAGGCTCGGCTCCGCGGGTACCAGCCCGGACGGTTCTCCTTCAACGTCCGCGGCGGGCGGTGCGAGAACTGCGCGGGCGACGGTCAGATCAAGATCGAGATGCACTTCCTCCCCGACGTCTACGTGACCTGCGAGGTCTGTAAGGGCCGCCGCTACAACCGGGAGACGCTCGAGGTGAAGTACAAGGGCCGCACGATCTCCGACGTCCTCGAGATGAGCGTCGACGAGGCACTCGAGTTCTTCCAGAACATCCCACCGATCAAGCGGCACATGCAGACGCTCTCGGACGTGGGGCTCGGCTACATCAAGCTCGGACAGCCGGCGCCCACGCTGTCCGGCGGTGAGGCGCAGCGGATCAAGCTCTCGAGCGAGCTCCACAAGCGGGCGACCGGGAACACCGTCTACATCCTCGACGAGCCGACGACGGGCTTGCACTTCGAGGACATCAGGAAGCTCCTGCAGGTCCTTCAGCGGCTCGTGTCCACCGGCAACACCGTGATCGTGATCGAGCACAACCTCGACGTCGTGAAGACGGCGGATTGGCTGATCGACCTCGGGCCAGAGGGGGGAGACCAGGGCGGGCGGATCGTCGCCGAAGGTCCACCGGAGGCCATCGCCGCCAACCCCGACTCCCACACCGGGCGGTTCCTCGAGGAGGTCCTCGGGGTGCTCCCCGTGGGCGTCGGTGCCTCGGCCTGATCCTGCACGGGGTCGTGGCCCGATGCTTGCTAGGATTCGCCCCGTCGTGTCGAGCCCATCTCCTGTTTCCCGGGCGGCCCCCGGGAACCCCGCGACCCGCGGGCGACTCACGGCGGGACTCGTGTCTCTCGTGTTGCTGACCGCCGCGTGCGGTGGGACCCCGCCGACGCCCGAGGTCGTAGGGCCCCGAGGGCCGTCAGTTCGTCCCGATGGTGCCGGACTCCATCGACAACGTGGGGATCGCACCCTCGATCGCCGTCGACGCCCAGGGCCTGCCGAGCATCTCCTACTTCGGGTTCCCGGCGAAGTTGGCGGAGGGCGACATCCCCGTCTCTCGACCGGTCGGCTCGCCGTTCCTGCAGACCGAGGACGGGACGAACGCGGGGGCCGTGCTGCTGACGAGCCTGTCGCCCGAGCAGATCTGGACCCGCGGCGCGGTGGCACAGCCGAGGGAATCTCCTCCGGGGGTCCCCGTCCCGTTCGAGCCGGCCGCCGACCCCTCGCTCGCGACCCTGACGCCCGCCAGGGCGAAGGGGACCGACATCGCCATCAACGGCACGGACATCCATGCGGTCTGGACCGCGAACACGGGGGTGTGGTACGGCGCGGGTCCCTCGTTCGAGGTCGGGCCCGTGGAGGAAACGCCCGAGGCGGGAGCCCCCTCGATCGTCGTGGACGGTGCAGGCGCACCGATCGTCGCGTACACGGTCGCCGGGACCCGTCCCGAGGTGCGGGTGGCCGAGCGATCGGGGGATCGCTGGCGGATCACGCCCGTGGCGACCCTCTCGGCGTGCGGGTCAGGATGCCCACCCCCGACGTACCTCGCGCTCCTCGGGGACGAGCCCCTCGTCGTGGTGACCGATCCTTCGTCCGGTGAGTTGATCGCGGCGCACCGCCGGGGCGGCACCTGGGCCACCGAGGTCGTGGCGTCCGACGTCACCGGCGGCGCGTCCCTCGCCACAGCCGGCGACACCGCGGCGATCTCCTTCTACTCGGGGTCCGGCGTGTCGGTCGCCACCGGCGGACCGGGCTCCTGGTCGATCGAGGAGGTCGCTCCGGTCGCGAAGACGGGTGGGGAGCAACCGAGCCCCGGCACGATCCCGACCCCACCGGGCACCGGCGTCGCGGTGGACGGGCAGGGGACGATCTGGGTGGCCTGGCAGGACGGCGAGGGCGTACATCTCGCGTCCGCGGCCAAGGGGAAGATCGAACAGATCGAGACGCCCGACACGGGGGGCGGCGTGAGCCCGACCGTGGCGGTGACCGAGGACGGCGCGTCCGTCTACCTCGCCTGGTACGACCCGGAGGAGGGCGATCTCCGGCTCGGCACGTATGCGGAGCTCACCGACCTGAAGATCGGGGTCCCGAGCCCGGCGCCGAAGGTCGTGACCGCTCCCGGCGGCGCGAGCTGCGGGAAGGACAAGAAGCCCGCCCTCTCGATCGTCGCCCAGGGGACCGCGTTCGACCCGACCTGCTTGGTCGCACCGGCCGGGGATCCGTTCACCATCGAGTTCGACAACAAGGATCCGGTGGGAACCGTCGGTCCCCACAACATCGTCATCGCCAAGGACGAGGCGTCGACGAGCACGAACCCGATCTTCCGGGGCGATCTCGTCTCCGGCCCTGACACCGTGGAGTACAAGGTCCCGGCGATCGACGAGGCGGGCAGCTATTTCTTCCACTGCGAGGTCCACCCGTCGATGACCGGCACGCTCGCCGTCATCAGCGGCTAGTCACCTCGTGTTCCCGGCCGGGTCGCGACCCGGCGCTACGATGGGTGCGTGAGCTTCACGAAACCGGTGTCGTCCAGCATCCCGGACGCTCCCGGCGCCTACCTCTTCCGGGACGAGGACGGGCGGGTCGTGTACGTCGGCAAGGCCAGCTCATTGCGGAAGCGCCTCGCGAACTACTGGTCACGACCCCTCCATCCCCGGACCCAGGCGATGGTCGACGCGGCCGCGAGCGTCGAGTGGATCGTCGCGTCCGGCGAGGTCGACGCGCTGATGCTCGAGTTCAATCTGATCCAGCAGTACCTGCCCCGATTCAACATCCGGTACCGCGACGACAAGTCCTATCCCTACCTGGCGCTCACGGTGGGGGAGACGTGGCCGCGCGCGCAGGTCCTCCGGGGCACCAAGCGGAAGAAGGTCCGGTACTTCGGCCCGTACGGTCACGCCTGGGCGATCCGGGACACGTTGGATGCGATGACGCGGGTCTTCCCGATCCGAACCTGCACCAACCACTTCTTCGATCAGCGTGCGCGGGCGGGCCGGCCCTGCCTCTACTACGACATCGGCCGCTGCTCCGGGCCGTGCGTGCCGGCGCAGACCGGGATCACCGAGGAGGCCTATCGACGAGACGTGGAGGCCCTCGGGGACTTCCTCGCGGGCAACTCGAAGCCCGTCCTGCAGCGGCTCGACCGCCAGATGAGCGAGGCCTCGGATCGCGAGGAGTACGAGCAGGCCGCACGGTTCCGCGACCAGCTGCAGGCGGCCCGCCGGGCGCTGGAGAGCCAGGAGATGGTCCTGGTCCGCCCCGAGGCGCTCGACGTGGTGGCCCTCGCCGAGGACGACCTCGAGGCCGCGTTCCAGGTGTTCACGGTTCGAGGAGGACGGGTCCTGGGGCGTAAGGGCTGGATCGTCGACCGCGTCGAAGACCTCGACCGGCCCGAGCTCGTCGCGTCGTTCCTCCGGCAGCTCTATATGGAGCGCGAGGACGTGCCCCCACGGGTCCTGGTCCCGATCGAGCCCGCGGGCCGCGACGTGTTGGAGACCTGGTTGTCGGGACGACGCGGCTCGGCGGTCACGATCGCGGTCCCGGCGCGAGGCGCGAAGCGCAAGCTGATGGAGGTCGTCGGCAGCAACGCCGCCGACGCCTTCCACCGCCACAAGCTCCGTCGCGCCTCCGACTTCGGGGCGCGGTCGCGCGCGCTGTCCGAGCTCGCCGACCAGCTCGGGCTGGAGCAAGCCCCGCTGCGGATCGAGTGCTACGACATCTCCAACCTCGGACCGACCGACACGGTCGGGTCGATGGTGGTCTTCGAGGACGGTCTGCCGAAGCGAGCCGACTATCGACGGTTCGAGATCAAGAGCGTCCCCGGACAGGACGATTTCGCAAGCATGGAAGAGATGCTCACCCGCCGGTTCTCGCGGCTCCTCAAGGAGAAGGAC
This sequence comes from uncultured Actinomycetota bacterium, assembly GCA_963737525.1. GTDB lineage: Bacteria > Actinomycetota > UBA4738 > UBA4738 > HRBIN12 > JAJNBA01. The sequence goes on along the minus strand of CAVTTD010000001.1, from coordinate 6,809 downwards.
GAGGCGCCCGGCGGCCGAAGGCGATTCTCCTACCCACCCGCGCTCGTGGTCGTGGATGGTGGGCGGGGGCAGCTGAGCGTCGCCACGAAGGTCCTCGAGGATCTCGGGCTGCACATCCCGCACATCGGTCTTGCGAAGCGACTCGAGGAGGTCTATTTCCCCGACCGGCCGGATCCGCTGTCGATCCCGCGGGGATCGGAGGCGCTCTTCGTCCTCCAGCACATCCGCGACGAGGCGCATCGGTTCGCGATCACGTACCACCGCCAGCGGCGCGATCGCCGGGCCCTGTCCTCTCCGCTCGATGAGATCCCCGGCGTCGGGCCGTCCCGGAAACGGTCGCTGATGAAGCGTTTCGGTTCCCTGACCAAGATCCGGCAAGCGGAGCCGGCCGACCTCGCGGCGACGCCGGGCGTCGGCCCGAGGCTCGCGGACGAGATCCACCGCCATCTCCATGCGGTCGGGGCCTCCGAGCGGCGGGAGAGCGCCTGATGGCACGGAGGCGACGGACGGACGCCGAGGCCGCGACCCCGCAAGGGATGCTCTTGATCACCGGCCTCTCGGGCGCGGGCCGGTCCGAAACGGCTCGCAGCCTGGAGGACCTCGGGTACTTCGTCGTGGACAACCTGCCACCCGCGCTGCTGCCGAAGATGGCGGAGTTGGCCGCGAGCCCCGGCGGGCCGGGCCGCGTCGCGATCGTCGTGGATGCTCGCGGAGGCGTGTTCTTCGGGGAGCTCTCCCGGGCACTCGAGGAGCTGCGGGAGCAGCGTGTGCCGTCGCGGATCGTCTTCCTGGACGCGTCGGACGACGATCTCGTGAACCGCTACGAGGCGACCCGCAGACGCCACCCGCTCGCGCCCGCCGATCGGGTCGGCGAGGGCATCCGCAAGGAGCGGCTGATGATGGAGAGCCTGCGGGCCGACGCGGACCTCGTGATCGACACGAGCGGGCTCACGCCCCACGATCTGCGCGATCGGATCCGCGAGATGTTCGCCGATGCGCCGCCGGAAGCCGGCCTCCTCGTGACGGTCGTCTCCTTCGGCTTCAAGTACGGCAGCCCCCGCGACGCCGACCTCGTGCTGGATGTGCGTTTCCTCCCCAACCCCCATTGGATCGACGAGCTCCGCCCCCTTCCGGGCACCAACCAGAAGGTCCGCGAGTACGTCGAGGGGCAGGAGGAGTACGGCGCCTTCATGAAACGGCTCGAGTCGCTGCTGGACGTCGTCGTGCCCGGATACGTCGACGAGGGGAAGTCCTACCTCACCGTGGCGATCGGGTGCACGGGTGGGCGCCACCGCTCGGTCGTGGTCGGCGACGACCTCGCCGACTACTTCCGGGAACGCGGCCACCGGGTCTCGGTGGACCATCGCGACATCGACCGAGACTGACCGGCGACGTTTCATCCCGCACGCTCAGACCGAAGGGACGCCCGATCGATCGTTCCAAGGTGCTCGCCACGGTGGAGCGAGCGATCGACGAGCCGCTCCGCCCTCCGCCACGAGCTCCGACGTATCTCCGATCAGGCGTCCAGCCGTGCGATCAGCTCCTCCGCAGCCCGCGGGCGGCGGGACACTCCTCGACCGTCGAGCGAGCGGCGCTCGCAGCCGTCGAGCGCCGCGCTCGCGATCCGATCCGCGGCCGCGCCGTCCCGGCGGAGGTGGACGGTCGTCCTCGGGGGTGCGGCCCAGGTCGCGTCGAGCGAGGACCTGTTGCGCGATCCCGCTCGTCCGCTCCCGCCGAGCCGACCTTACACGGTCCGTGGCCGGAGCGCCGATAGATGACCTTCGGAAGCCGCGAACAGCAACTCCAAGGAGGACCGATGGCTGTCAAGGTCGGCATCAACGGATTCGGACGGATCGGTCGCAACTTCCTCCGGGCCGTCAGGCAGAGCGGCGCCGACGTCGACTTCGTCGGCGTGAACGACATCACGGACGCGAAGACGCTCGCCCACCTGTTGAAGTACGACTCGGTGCTCGGGCGCCTCGACGCCGACGTCACGGTCTCGGAGAACGGCATCGCCGTCGACGGCGACGAGCTCCGCGTGCTCGCGGAGCGCGACCCGGCGCAGCTCCCGTGGAAGGAGCTGGGCGCGGAGATCGTGATCGAGTCGACCGGCCTGTTCACGGACCGCGAGAAGGCCGCGGCGCACATCGAGGCGGGCGCCCAGAAGGTCATCATCAGCGCCCCGGCCAAGGGCGAGGACATCACGATCGTCATGGGCGTGAACGACGACGCCTACGACCCGACGACGCACCACGTGATCTCGAACGCATCGTGCACGACGAACTGCGTGGTGCCGCTCGCGAAGGTGCTCGAGGACTCCTTCGGGATCGACCGCGCTCTCATGACCACGGTCCACGCCTACACGAACGACCAGAACCTCCTCGACCTGCCGCACAAGGACCTGCGACGGGCGCGCGCCGCCGCGATCAACATCGTCCCCGCGTCCACCGGTGCCGCGAAAGCGACGTCGCTCGCGCTCCCGCAGCTCAAGGGGAAGATCGACGGCGTCGCGATGCGCGTGCCCGTGCCGGACGGGTCGATCACCGACCTCGTGGCGATCCTCAACCGTGACGTCACCGTCGAGGAGGTCAACGACGCGTACCGGGCAGCCTCGGAGAGCGGCCCCTTGAAGGACAAGCTCGTCTACACGGAGGACCCGATCGTCTCGAGCGACATCGTGGGGTCGCCCGCGTCGTGCACGTTCGACTCCCTCTCGACGATGGCGCTCGGGAACTTCGTCAAGGTGCTCGGCTGGTACGACAACGAGTGGGGCTACTCGAACCGCCTGGTCGACCTCGTGAACCTGGTCGCGTCGAAGCTCTAGTGGCGCTCCGCACCCTCGACGATCTCGGCGACGTCGCCGGCACCCGGGTCTTCGTCCGCGCCGACTTCAACGTGCCGCTCGAGGGCGGCCGGGTCGCCGACGACATGCGGATCCGCGCGACCGTCCCCACGCTCCGCGAGCTCATCGACCGGGGCGCCGCGCTCGTGGTCGCGTCGCACCTCGGGAGGCCGGAAGGCGAGCCGCAGGACGAGCTCCGCCTCGGGCCCGTCGCCGACCGCCTGACCGAGCTGCTCGGCGTCGACGTGATGGCCCTGGACGAGGTCGTCGGCGACGGGCCCGAGGCGGTCTGCGGCCACATCGAAGGGGGCGACGTCGTGCTCCTGGAGAACCTCCGGTTCGATCCGGGGGAGGAGGCCAACGACGTCGGGTTCGCCGGGCAGCTCGCCGAGCTCGCCGACGCCTACGTGAACGACGCGTTCGGCGCGGCCCATCGGGCGCACGCGAGCGTCGCCGCCCTGCCCGACCTCATGCGGGCCTCCGGTCGCCAGGCGGTCGCCGGACGCCTGCTCCAGCGAGAGGTCGAGGTGCTCGGCCGCCTGCTGGCCGATCCCGACCGACCGTACGTCGCCGTCCTCGGTGGAGCGAAGGTCTCCGACAAGCTCGGCGTCGTTGGCCGCGCTCATCGAGCGGGTCGACGCGTTGCTGATCGGGGGCGCGATGGCGTTCACCCTGATCGCGGCGGACGGGGGAGAGGTGGGGGACAGCCTGGTCGAGCGAGACCGGGTCGAGGAGGTTCGCGCGGTGATGGCGCGCGCCAAGGCGAAGGGGACGCTGCTCGAGCTTCCCCAGGACGTCGTGGCCGCGGCGGAAGCGCGCGCGGACGTCCGCCCCCGGACGGTGCCGGCGCGCGAGATCCCCCGCGGGCTCAAAGGGTTGGACATCGGCCCGCGCACCGTCGAGGAGTTCGCGCGGATCCTCGCGGACGCCAAGACGATCCTCTGGAACGGCCCGATGGGTGTCTTCGAGCTCGAGCCGTTCTCGGCGGGCACGCGCGGGGTGGCCACCGCGATCGCCGGCGCCTCCGCGTTCTCGGTCGTCGGGGGCGGGGACTCGCTCCTCGCGGTCAAACGCGCCGGCCTCGAGGACTCCTTCGATCATCTGTCCACCGGCGGCGGCGCCTCGCTCGAGTTCCTCGAGGGCGAACCGCTGCCGGGCATCCAGGTGCTGGAGGACTGACGTGGCCGACCGGATGCCGATCATCGCGGCGAACTGGAAGATGCACAAGACGCACCTGGAGGCGATCCAGGCGGTGCAGAAGCTCTCCTACCTGCTCGACCGGAAGGACTCGGACCGCGTGGAGGTCGTGATCTGCCCGCCGTTCACCGCGCTCCGCTCCGTCCAGACGCTGATCGACTCCGACCGGCTCCCGTATGGGCTCGGCGCGCAGGACGTCGACGCGAACGACGAGGGCGCGTTCACGGGAGAGGTGTCCGGCCCGATGCTGGCGGCGCTCGACGTCGGGTACGTGATCGTGGGTCACTCCGAGCGCCGCCAGCTGTTCGGCGAGAGCGACGAGACGGTGAACCAGAAGGTGAAGGCCGTCTTCCGCAACGGGATGGTGCCGATCGTCTGCGTCGGGGAGACGCTCGAGGAGCGAGAGGCGGGCGGGACCGAGACGAAGGTCGCGCAGCAGATCCGGGGGGCGTTCGACGGGGTCGACGCGGTGGCGGCCGCTCGCGCCGTGGTCGCCTACGAGCCGATCTGGGCGATCGGCACGGGCCGCACCGCGGAGCCGACCGACGCGGGACAGGTCGTGGAGGTGATCCGCGCGACGCTCGCGGACCGCCTCTCCGCCGAGGTCGGAGAGGCGGTCCGCGTCCAGTACGGGGGAAGCGTCAAGCCCGGCAACATCAGGGAGTTCATGGCGCATCCGGAGATCGACGGGGCCCTCGTGGGCGGGGCGAGCCTCGATCCCGAGGGGTTCGCTCTCATCGTGAGGTACCGGTGACCCGCTTTCGCTTCCTTGCCCCCCAAAGGGGCTGCGGTGGTGCCGGTCCCGGGGTTGACGGTTTGCGGGTCCCCCGGAACCTCCGTAGTATCCCGTTCCGGGCATGAGTCGTTCCGACACGGACACCGACGTATCCCAGGCCGAGCAGCGCGCGGTTGGCGGGCGCCCCGACCTCGAGGATGCCGCGCCATCCGCGGAGACCCCCGCGTCGATCATCGGCCGAAGCCCCTGGGAGATCTTCTGGGGTCATTTCCGACAGGACCGATTCGCCCTCGCGGGACTGGTCATCATCTTCCTGATCCTGATGATGGCGATCTTCGCGCCGGTGCTCGCGGACATCACCAATCACCAGCCGAACCAGGTGAACCTGGAGTCGCTCGATTCCTACGGGCTGCCGTCGGCGCCCCGGTGGTGGCCCGACAAGTACGACCCGACCACGGGGGAGAAGATCACGGAATCGCCCCCCGGCTACCTACTGGGCGTCGACGATACCGGGCGCGATCAATTCGTTCGGATCGCGTACGGAGCTCGGACCTCGCTGCAGGTGGCGTTCATCGCCACCGGGATCAGCGTCGTGATCGGTGTGCTCCTGGGCCTGACCGCCGGCTTCTACCGGGGGAAGACCGACACGGTCATCTCGCGAGCGACCGACGTCGTCCTCGCGCTCCCGGTCCTGCTGCTCGCGCTCGGGATCGCCTCAGCCTGCGGCGCCAACCAGGAGGGGTGCTTCTGGGGCCTGGTCAAACCGGGTCTCGGGCCGGTCATCTTGATCATCGGGCTCTTCGGGTGGCCCTACATGGCTCGCATCGTGCGCGGTCAGGTGCTCTCGCTCCGCGAGAAGGAGTTCGTCGAGGCGTCCCGATCCCTGGGAGCATCCAACCGGCGGATCATCCTCCGTGAGCTCCTCCCCAACGTGGCCGCCCCGATCATCGTCTACACGACGCTGATCATCCCGAGCAACATCCTCTTCGAGGCCGGCCTGTCGTTCCTCGGCGTCGGCGTGCCGGACACCACCCCGTCGTGGGGGGGATGCTGGCCGATGCCGGCACGGCCTTCACGTTCGCCCCGTGGCTCATGATCTTCCCGGGTCTCGCCCTGTTCATGACGACCCTCGCGTTCAATCTCGTGGGGGACGGTCTTCGTGACGCCCTCGATCCTCGGAAGGGCGTCTGAGCGTATCGACAGGGGGAACCGGTACGAAAGGAGGACGACCCAGCCTCGACGGCAAGCGTTTGTGAAGTGTGAATGGGAACCATGAGAAGGGGGGTAGCTTTGAATCGAGTACTCAGAGTGATCGCCGTGGTGGCGGTACTCGGGATGGTCGCCGCGGCTTGCGGCAACAACGAGCCGAGCGGCAACACGAGTTCTCCGTCGGGTTCGGCGGAGAACCTCGAGGGCGGCACGCTGCACATGGCGATGCTGGCCGACGTCACCGCTGCGTTCGACCCACAGAAGGAGTACTACTCCGTCACGTGGGAGTACTACCGCTGCTGTCTGCTCCGGACGCTGATGTCCTACGAGGGCACGCCGACGGACGAGGGCGGCGCCGAGATCCATCCGGACCTGGCTTCGGAGGCCACGCAGTCCGACGACGGCTTGACCTGGACGTTCAGCATCAAGCCGGGACTGATGTACGCCCCGCCGATGGACCAGACCGAGATCACCGCGGGTGACTTCATCCGCGCGATCGAGCGGACGGCGAACCCGAAGGCGAACGTCGGTGGATACTCCTTCTATTACTCGGTGATCGAAGGGTTCGACGACTTCGCCGCCGGCGATGCCAACACCATCTCCGGGATGGCCGCTCCGGACGACCACACGCTCACGATCAAGACGACCACACCGGTCGGCGACATCAGCTATCGGTTCGCGATGGGCACTACCGCGCCCATCCCGCCCGACGCGGACGGCGAGCGGATGGGCACCGCCGAGGGGCACGACCGCAACTACGGCCGGTTCCTCGTGGCCTCAGGTCCGTACATGTTCGAGGGGTCCGAGACCATGGACTTCTCCGCG